>JAZNSL010000066.1:0-41381 GCA_045591225.1 Acutalibacteraceae bacterium
TGGCTACGATCCGACTTCACAACACTTTCATAGCTGTGGGGTGCCATATCAGTCTCGCCGTCCACATAGCTGTCACCGCAGACGGAGCAGGTATGGGTGGTGTAGCCGCCGTTGACGCAGTCGGGGTCGGTCACCACGGCCTGATAGTCGTGGTCCAGCGCCTCGCCCTCGGTGGCACCGCAAACGGTGCAGGTGGCAGGCGCGGTGCAGGTGGCATCCGCGTAGCTGTGAGAAACCTCGCGGGTCTCCTCACACAGATTACAGGTATCGTCGCAGTCGTTGTCGTATTCGTGCTCGCAAACCTCCGGCTCTATGGGGTCGCCGGGCTGATAGCCGTAATGCCAGGTGGCGTCATTCAGCGGGTCGTTGTAGGTGCTTACCGAGATAAACGCCTTGTCGTCCTCGGTGCCCACGTACCACACATCCGCCAGCGCCGTACACTTGTCAAAGCCATACTGACCCACCGACAGCAGGTTATACGGCAGAGCGACGGCGGCCAGGGAAATGCAGTTATAGAATGCGTATTTGCCGATGCTGGAAATGTTCTCGCCCAGCACAATGGCCGGCAACGCTTTACAGCCGTAGAAAGCGTAATCGCTGATGGCGCTCACGCCGTTGCCCAGATCGATATTGGTCAGCCCCACGCAACCGCGGAACGCATGGGCAGGAACCACCAGCAGGCCGTCCGGCAGGGTGACGTTATTCAGAGAGGTACACTCCCGGAACGCACTAGCCCCCAGAGAAGAAATGCCGGTGCCGAAGTTAACGGTCTTCAGGTTGGTGCAACCGTAAAAGGCGTTCTCGCCCACCGACACAACGCTGTCCGGTAAGGTCACCGTCGGCAACGAGGAACAGCAATGGAAAGCTTTGTTGCCGATCACCGACACGTTCTCGCCGAAGGTGACGGAAGCCAGGCCGGAGCAGTTGTCAAAGGCCGAAGTGCCGATGCTGTTGACGCCGCTGCCCATCGTCACGCGGGACAGGGCGGTGCATTTGTAGAAAGCGTAGTCGTCGATCACCGTAACGCCGTTACCCACGTTGACGGTGGCCAGATTGCTGCAGGCATAAAAGGCGTAATCGTTGATGGACAGCACGGTATCGGGGATGGTGATAGCGGCCAGCGCATCGCAATCCACAAAGGCGTATTCGCCAATGGCCGTGATATTCGCGCTGAAATTCACCTGTTGCAGAGCGGTACACTCGTAGAATGTGTAGCCGGGGATGGTAGTCAGGCCGTCGCCCAGCGTCACACGGGACAGACCGGTACTCTTGTAAAACACGTAGTTGCCCATGGTGGTAACGCTGTCGGGAATGGTCACCTGTGCCAGGGACGGACACCGGGAGAAGGCGTACCGATTGATGGTAGCAACACCCTCCGGGATGGTCACCCGAATCAGCCCGTCGCAACCCTCAAAGGCGTACTCATCGATGGTGGTGACGGTGTCGGGAATGGTGATCTGCAACAGACCGTCGCAGTTCTGGAAAGCGTTTTTGCCGATAGCCGTCAAGCTGTCCGGCAGGGTGACCGATGCCAGCTTGTCACAGCCGTAAAACACCTTTTCGCCCAGGGCGGTGACGGTATCCGGGATGGATACCGAGGTCAGGTTTTTGCACTCATAAAACGTGCCCTTGTTGATGGTGGTGATGCCCCGGCCCAGCACCGCCCGGACCACTCCGGACTCGCCAAAGGCGTATTCGTCGATATGCTGAACGTTGTCCGGGATGGTCACCGAGGACAGCACGGGAGTGTTATAAAAGGCAAACCCACTGATGGTGGTGATGGTGTCGGAAAAACTAACGGAGGTCAGAGCGGTGCAATCCCGGAAGGCTTCTTTGCCGATGGTGGTGACACCCGCGCCGAAGGTGACGTCGGTCAGACCGGCACACTTGTAAAAGGCTCTTTGACCCACCGTCACCACGTTGCCGGGAACGTACAGGGAAGCCAGCTTTTTGCAGTTGTAAAACGCCTCCAGGCCAATGTCGGCAACCGCGCTGCCAAAGGTGACCTCCACCAGCGACGTGCAGGAAGCAAAGGCCGTCCGCGGGATGCCGGTAACGCCGTCGCCAATGGTGACCGTGCTGAGAGCGGAGCACCCGTTAAAGGCGTTGTTGTTGATGGTGGTGACGCTGTCCGGAATCACCAGAGAGGTCAGTTTTTCGCAGGAATTGAAGGCGTTTTCGCCGATGACGGTCAAGCCCTCGGGGATAACCACACCGGTCAGAGAGGTGCACTCATAGAAAACAGCCATAGAAATGGTTTTGAGAGAGGCGGGGATGTTCACGTAGGTCAGACCGGAACAACCGCTAAAAGCATAGTTGCCGATGGAGGTGACGCTGTCAGGGACGTTGATGGTAGCCATCTTCTCGCAGGAGTAGAAGGCAAACTGCACGATAGTGGTCAGGCCCTCCGGCAACGTGACCGCCATCAGGTTGTTGCAGTTGTAGAACGCATCCTCGCCAATGGTAAGCACCCCATCCGGGATAACCACCGAGGTGATGCTGTCGTTGTTGCGGAACACCTTTTCACCGATGCTGACCACCGGGTAACCGCCCAATTTGTTGGGGACGGTGATGGCGCCGCCATTACCCACGTAGCCGGTAATCAGCGCCACGTTGCCCGCCACGGAATAGACATAATCGGCGGCGTTGGGGGATTCGATCTCCCGCTCCTCGCCGCAGACGTTGCAGGTGGGATCGGTGTCGTCATCGTAGGTATGGCCCAGAGCCTCGCCCTCGGTGGCGCCGCAGGCGGAGCAGGTGGCAGGCGCGGTGCAGGTGGCAGCGATATAGCTATGGGTCAGCTCCTCCACGGGGCGCAGGGCACCGCACACGTTACAGGAACGGTCGCAATCGTTGCTGTACTCGTGCACCGTATGCTCGCTCCAGTCGATGTCGCTGTCGTTGTATTTGTCGTCCTCGGCAGAAACCGCCGGCATCATGGTCACCAGCATCAGCAGTGCCGACAGCAATGCGATCCATTTCTTCATATACATCTCTCCTTATTATTTGAACGGGTGTATATACTCTATCACCTTATAATATACCAAAAGATGTGATTTCTGTCAATAAAATGCAAAAAAACGGACAGCGGTGCTGTCCGTTTTTCGGCAATTCATTTAGGATGAGCAGTGAAACCCGAACCCTAGGCGCGGTGCCACTTGACACCCTGGGCGGTGTCCTCCAGCACGATGCCGCGGGCGGTCAGCTCGTCGCGGATGCGGTCGGCCTCGGCCCAATTCTTTTCTTTTCTTGCGGCGGTGCGGGCGGCGATGAGCTCTTCGATCTCGGCATCGTCGTCGCCGGCCTGACCCCGCTCGTAGCAGAAGCCCAGCACGTCGGTCAGCTCGTCAAACAACGCCTTACCGCATAGGATGGTCTCCTTGGTGGCGGCGGCATCGGTGAGCAGCACGTTAATGTCCTTGACCAACTCAAACAGGGCGGCGATGCCGTCGGCGGTGTTCAGGTCGTCGTCCATAGCGGCGATAAACTGGTTGCGGCGGGCCTCCACCTTTTCGGCAAAGGCGGGGTCAGCCTCACCGGCGGGAGCATTGCCCAAGGCGAACTCCATGCCGTTCTTGCAGTTGTACAGGCGGTCCAGGGCATTGATGCCCTGCTGGATGATCTCGGTGTTGTAGTTGATGGGCATCCGGTAGGAGGAAGAGATCAGGAAGAAACGGATGGCCTCGTAGCCGTAGACCTCTGCCACGTCCCGGACGGTGAAGAAGTTGTTCAGGGACTTGGACATCTTCTTGTTATCCACGTTAATATAGCCATTGTGCATCCAGTAACGGGCAAAGGGCACGCCGTTGCAGCACTCGCTCTGGGCAATCTCATTCTCGTGGTGGGGGAAGATCAGGTCCTGACCGCCGCCGTGGATGTCGATGCTCTCACCCAGATACCGGCGGGCCATGGCGGAGCACTCAATGTGCCAGCCGGGACGGCCGTCGCTCCAGGGAGAGGGCCAGCTGGGTTCGCCCTCCTTGGCGGCCTTCCACAGGGCGAAGTCCAGGGGATCTTCCTTCACGTCGCCCACGGCGATGCGGGCGCCGGATTCCAGGTCGTCGATGGGTTGGTGGGACAATTTGCCGTACTCGTCAAATTTACGGGTGCGGAAATACACGTCGCCGTTTTCGGCGCGGTAGGCATAACCACGCTCCACCAGACGGGAAACGATGTCGATGATGGTGTCGATATTCTCGGTAGCCTTGGGGTGGGTGGTGGCCTCCCGGACGCCCAAACCCTTGGCATCGGTCCAGAACTCGGCAATGTATTTCTCCGCCACCTCCTGATAGGTAATACCTTCTTCGTTGGCGCGGCGGATGATCTTATCGTCGATATCGGTGAAGTTCTGGACGAAGTTCACCTCGTACCCGCGCCATTCCAGATAGCGGCGCAGGGTATCGAACACGCACAGCGGACGGGCGTTGCCGATGTGGATGAAATTGTAGACGGTGGGACCACAGGCATACAGCCGGATCTTGCCCTCCTCAATGGGGATGAGTTCCTCTTTCTGACGGGTCATAGTGTTATATACACGCACGGTTTTGTCCTCCTTATGCTTTTTTCTCTAATTCTTCGATGCGTTCTTCCAGCCGGCGGATTTCCTGCGCCACCGGGTCGGGGATGTGAATCTGGTCCAGGTCCTGCACCTTTTCGCCGTCACGGCGAACCACCCGGGCGGGAATGCCCACGGCGGTGCAGTTGTCCGGGATGTCGGTGAGCACCACCGCACCGGCGGCAATGCGCACGTTGTTGCCGATGTGGATGGGGCCCAGCACCTTGGCGCCGCTGCCCACCATCACGTGGTTACCCAAGGTGGGATGGCGCTTGCCGGTGTCCTTGCCGGTACCGCCCAGGGTGACACCCTGGTAAATGGTGCAGTCGTCACCGATCTCGGTGGTCTCACCAATCACCACGCCGGTGCCGTGGTCGATGAAAAAGCGGCGTCCGATGGTGGCGGCGGGGTGAATCTCAATGCCGGTGCGGCGGACGCACCGCTGGCTCACCCACCGGGCCAAGAAAAACAGCCGGTGGCGGTACAGCCAATTGGCCAGCCGATGGGAACGCAGGGCTTTATAGCCATTGTACAGCGCCCAGGCCTCGAAATTTGACCGGGATGCCGGGTCACGGTCCCGAATGGTGGCAATGTCTTCCCGCATACGGTTAAACATAGGCGACGACTCCTTTCACAATGATGAATAGACATGTAACGGATGCTTTGCATCCTACACCTCATCCGTCACGGCTATCGCCGTGCCACCTTCCCCTCAAGGGGAAGGCACGCCGACTGGGTCGGCTAAAAAGAAAACACCTCCGTTGCTTCCCTAGGGAAGCAACGGAGGTGAGCACTCACTCACGGTTCCACTCCGTCATTCACTCAGTAGGCTCCCAACAGAGCCGCGCCCGGTAACGGAGGCTTTCCGCCGTCGGATACTGGGCAAAGCCGTTCCCCGACAGAGCGGATGGGTGCATTTCGCCATACCGTGCGTCGGGGTGCTTACAGCCAAAGGCAACCCCTCTCTGTCACGCCGTGTGTGGGTACTTCTCCCATCCATCGCTTTTCGTGATGATATATTACTATTATATACGGAATTTCCGATTTGTCTACTGTTTTTTTGCTATATTTGCAAAAGATTTGAAACCGCTGATGAAAGCACAACCAAGATTTAATCGGTGGTTTCCTTAAAATAATGACGCAATTGCCATACGTACTGGATGCCGGACACCACCGTGGCGATGACGCCGATCCAGATAAGTCCGATGCCTATGCAAGAGCAAACTGTCTTGAAATAAGGAATCTCGATGATAACGCTGTAACGCTTTATCTCCAGATAGGTCAGCGAGAAGATGATGGATACCATCTGCAGCACAGTCTTCAGTTTGCCGGCCAGCGAGGCGGCCACCACCACCCCGTCCTTGGCGGCCATCAGCCGCACCGAGGTCACCGCGAACTCGCGGATGAGCACCAAAAACAGCGCCCACACCAGAGAATTGTTGTTCAGCACCTGCATCAGCCCCAGATAGGCGGCGGTGGTCAGCGCCTTGTCCGCCAAGGGGTCCAGGAACTTGCCCAGGTTGGTGACCAAGCCGTCACGGCGGGCGATCTTGCCATCCAGCCAATCGGTCAGCGAGGCAACGATAAACACTAGCAGGGCGGCGGCGTAGTGGTGAGGAAAACGAATCACCATCAACGCCAAAAATACGGGGGTCATAATGCAACGGGCCAGGGTCAGCTTATTCGGTAAATTCATCGCTCATCTCTCCTATCAAATCCCAATCCATGGTATCGATAACGGTCACCGGTATCAAATCGCCGGGTGCCACACGACGGGTGGCCATAAAGAACACCTTGCCGTCAATGTCGGGGGCATCCCCCTCGGTACGGCCGAACCAGCACTCCGCGTATTTGTCAAAGCTCTCCACCAGCACGGTGACGGTCTGGCCGATCATCTGCTCGTTATACGCATCCGCAATCCGGCTCTGCTCCTCCATCACAATATCCCGACGGCGGAATTTCACCTCGTCGGAAATCTGGTCGGGGAGGTTGTAGGCGGGGGTATCCTCCTCCGGGGAGAAGGCAAAACAGCCCAGACGCTGGAAACGAGCCTCGTTGATAAACTCGCACAGTTCCTCAAACTCCTCCTCGGTCTCGCCGGGGAAGCCCACCATCACGGTGGTGCGCAGGGTGATGCCCGGCACCTTCTCCCGAATGTGGTGAATCAGCTTGGTGAGGCTCTCCCGGTTGCCGGGGCGGTTCATCCGTTTCAGCACACCGCCGGCGGCGTGCTGGAGGGGAATGTCCATATAGGGCACCACCTTCTCCTCCTCAGCCATCACGGTGAGCAGGTCGTCGGTGATGTGTTCGGGGTAGCAATACAGCAAACGAATCCACTTAAGGTCGTCGATCTTGCACAGTTCGGTGAGCAACTGAGGCAGACGGCTCTCGCCGTACAGGTCCTGTCCGTAGACGGTGGTGTCCTGCGCCACCAGCGTAATCTCCTTGACGCCGCCCAGCACCAGTTTTTCCGCCTCCGCCACAACGTCCTCCATACGGCGGCTGCGCAGGTCGCCGCGGATGCCGGGGATGGCGCAATAGGTGCACCGGTTGTTACAGCCGTCGGCAATCCGCAGATAGGCGAAGAAATGCGGCGTGGTCTGGAGACGGTCGCCGTCCAGACACCAGTTATCCCGGCTGGGGAATTCACGGACGGTTTCGTCCGCCATCACCCGGTTGACCACCTCAACGATGTCCTCATTGGCACCGAGGCCGATCACGCCGTCGCACTCCGGGATCTCCGCCGCCAATTCCTGCTGATAGCGCTGGGCCAGACAGCCGGTGACGATGATTTTCTTAATCTGCTTTTCCTTTTTCAGCTGGGCAAATTCCAGAATATTCTCGATGGATTCCGCCTTGGCATCCGCAATGAAACCGCAGGTGTTGACGATCACCACCTGCGCCAAGCCGCTCTCGGCGGTGATCTCAAAGCCGGCGGCCTCCAGCTTTGCCAGCATCAGCTCTGCATCCATCTGGTTCTTGGGGCATCCCAAGGACACCATTCCTACTTTTACAGCCATTGGTCATTCTCCTCGCTGTTCTCTGTCGCCGCGCCCAGTTCTTCCATCGCGCGGCGGATGGCGGTGTATGCAAACCCGCGACGGGCCAGGGCGGCGGTCACCCGCCGACGGTCATCGGGGTCATTCAATTTATTATAATACTTCTTCTGCAAAAGTGCAAGTGCCTGTTGAAAATCCTCGCCGTCCAGAGCATCCACCGCCTCCCGGGCGGTATCGAAAGCTACCCCCCGACGGCACAATTCCTGCTGAATACGGCGGCGGGGATACCGCTTTACTTCGCTGAGGTGGCGGGCCATCCGGTGGGCGTACCGCGGGTCATCCAACAGCCCCACCTCCTGCAACCGCGCCACCACGGCGGCGGCTATCTCCAGGGTTGCCTCAGTGTACAGTTTCTTTTCCAGTTCCCCGCAGGCGTGATCCCTGAGCCCCAACAGGTACAGCGCCCGTTCCCGGGCGCGGTTGTACTGGGAGGTGTGCAGAAGCTGCTCCAACTCTGCCTCGGTGATGTCGCCGTCTGCCCGATAGGGGGATTCGTCAAAGGTCTGCCGATCCACCGTCAGTTCCCGTCCGTCATCCAGCTTCAGCAGATACAGACGGCGACGGCGGATGGCGGTTTCTAAAATCTTCATATCTTCACCCGAAAATCACAAACAGGCAGGAGAGTCACCTCTCCTGCCTTGTGCTTGGTATTAGTCGTCTACCACAATATCGATCTGCGCCTTGGCGGCGGTGCTGGTCACCTGAGGTGCCGCCGCCAGCGGAATCTCCACCGGGGCTTGGGGTGCCGCCGCCACAGAAGGACGGGTGCCGGGCACCAGCTTGTGCATATTCTCCCGCACCTGGGCCTCGATCTCGGCGGACAGTTCGGGGTGCTCACGCAGGTATTCCCGCACGTTGTCCCGACCCTGGGCCAAGCGGTCGCCCTTATAGCCAAACCAAGAGCCGGACTTTTCGATGATATCCAGCTTCACCGCCAGATCCAGCAGTTCGCTCTCCTTAGAAATACCCAGACCGTACAGAATGTCAAACTCCGCCTGTTTGAAGGGAGGAGCCAGTTTATTCTTAACCACCTTCACCCGGGTGTGGGCACCCACCGCGTCGGCACCGTTCTTGAGGGTCTCGGTGCGGCGCACGTCCAGACGGACGGAGGCGTAGTATTTCAGCGCGTTACCGCCGCTGGTCACCTCGGGGTTGCCGTAGACGATACCCACCTTCAGACGCAACTGGTTGATGAACAGGGCGATGCAGTTGGACTTGGACACCGCCGGGGCCAGTTTACGCATAGCCTGGGACATCAGACGAGCCTGCAGACCCACGTGGGCATCGCCCATCTCGCCCTCGATCTCCGCCCGGGGAACCAGAGCCGCCACCGAGTCCAGCACCACGATATCCACCGCGCCGGAACGAATCAGCGCCTCCATGATCTCCAGGGCCTGCTCGCCGGTATCCGGCTGGGACACCAGCAGGGAATCCACGTCCACGCCCAAGGCGCGGGCATACACGGGATCCAGAGCGTGCTCTACGTCGATAAAGGCGGCCTCGCCACCCTTTTTCTGGCATTCCGCCACCGCGTGGAGAGCCAAGGTGGTCTTACCCGACGCCTCAGGGCCGTACACCTCAATGATACGGCCGCGGGGCAGCCCGCCGATACCCAGGGCGGCATCCAGCGCCATAGAACCGGTGGGAATGGCATCCACGTTCATCTTAATATTCTCGCCCAGGCGCATCACGGAACCCTTTCCGTACTGCTTTTCGATCTGGGCCAGCGCCATATCCAGCGCCTTTTGCCGTTCGCTACGGTCGGTAGCTACCTCGGCGGTCTTTTTGGTTTTAGCGGCCATTTCGGTCACTCCTTATCACAGAAACTACTCCGCCCGTGCGGAGTCATCGTCCACATTCTAACACACAATTTTCCAAAAATCAAGAGTTTTTCGAACATTTGTTTGGAAATTTTATTTTCGGGCGATTACCACCCGGTCGATGCCCGAAAAATCCGGCAGAATCTCCACTGTTTTCAGGCCTTGAGCGGCAAATATAGCCGCCACGTCGGAGGCCTGTCCGACACCCACTTCCACCGCGCAAAAGCCGTTTGGCGTCAATTTTTCGCACCAATGTTCGGCAATTGTTCGGTAAAACAACAGACCGTCGGCAGTACCGTCCAGCGCCATTCTCGGCTCCTGCTGTACCTCCCGTTGCAACCCGGCAAGGTCAGCGGTGGGGATATACGGCGGATTGGAGAGGATGGCGTCGTAGGGACCGGCAAAGGTGTCGTAATCGGTCAGCACGTTGGCTTGGCAAACCATCGCGTTGTAGTCGGCGTACCGGGACACGTTCTGCTTGAGATAGCCCAAGGCGGCATCCGACAGCTCCACCTCAGTAACAGCCGCACCCGGCACCAACGAGGCCACACCCAAGCCAACACAGCCGGTGCCGGCGCACAGATCCAGCACCCGGGGATGAGAAATCCCCCCAAGGCGGGTAGCGGCGGCCTCACACAGCAGTTCGGTGTCGGGTCGTGGAATCAGCACCCCTTCCCCCACCGAAAGGGTCAAGGACAGAAAATCCCACTCTCCAAGAATGTATTGGAGAGGGCGTCCCGCCGCCCTTTGGGTAAGGGCTTCGGCAAGACGGACTTCCTGCGCTTCGGTCAGCGTGGTTTCCCCCGCCGCCTGACCCCGGGGCAAGCCCCCCAGGTCCTCTAACAGACAGCGGGCGTCAAACCCGGCATCCTCGCACCCGGCATCGGCAAGACGGGCGGTGGCAGCGGTAAGCCATTGCCGTTGGGTTACCACTTGTCCGCCTCCGGGTCGGCGGGGATAACCGCCTCCAGCGCCTTAATGGCACACTCGATCATATCGTCGTCCGGCTCCAGGGTGGTGATGCGCTGCATCCACATACCGGGAGCGGAGATCAGGCGGGTCAGCCAGTTATCAAACCGACCGGCCAGTTTGATCAGCTCGTAGCCAATGCCCACCGTCAGGGGAAGCAGAGCCAGTTTGATGACGGTGCGCAGAATCGGTGTCTTGATGGGAATGAGGATGGAAATGATGATACCCACCACCAGCATCAGCACCATAAAGGAGGTGCCGCAACGGGGGTGGAACCGCTTTTGCTCACGGACGTTCTCCACAGTCAGGGGCAGACCCTTTTCGTAGCAGAAGATGGATTTGTGCTCCGCACCGTGGTACTGGAAGGTGCGGCGGATATCCTTCATCCGGCTCACCGCCAGCATATAAATGAGGAACACCAAAATACGCACCACGCCCTCGAAGATGCCGCGGAGGGTGTCCTGCTCCTCCAGAGCGGGGAAGGCCAAGGTCAGCCAAGTAAACAGCTGGATGGGCAACCACATAAACAGCACCAGCGACAGGGCAACGCCCAGCACCATACCCACCACCATCACGAGGTTCATCAGGGCAGAAGCCTTTTTCTTGTTGTCGGCTTTTTTCTTGGCGCTTTCGTCCTTTTTGGCCTGTTCCTCGTCCAGCGCTTCTTCCAGTTCCTCCTCGATACCGCTCAGTTCCGCCGAGCGCATCAGGCACTTATAGCCGAAGCGCAGGGAATCGATCATACCGAACAGACCGCGGATGATCGGCCATTTGCAGATGGCAGGCAGTTTGGATTTGGGGGTCTCAAACTCCTCCATCCGAATCTCGCCGGAGGTATGGCGCACCGCCATAGCGGTACGCTCCGGGCCACGCATCATCACACCCTCGATCAGCGCCTGTCCGCCGATGGAGGTCTTTTTCAAAACACATTCTTGCTTACTCATAGGGTTAGTCCTTTCTTATTGAGGCTTATCTAAAGGGAGCCACACCGTCACGGTGGTGCCCACATTCAGTTCCGAATCGATCTCCATTTCACCGCCGTGGAGATGGAGAATTTCCTGGGCTACCGCCAGACCGATGCCGGCGCCGGTCTCACCCGGTTCGCCCTGATAGAATTTGCGGGTGACCAGCGGCAGTTTCTCCGGCGGGATGCCCACACCGGTATCGCTGATGACGATCTGAATCCGATCGCCCACCACCGCCGCCTCGGCCCGTACCCGATCGCCGGGCTTGGAGAATTTCACGGCGTTGTCCAGCAGGTTGACAAACACCTGCTTGATACGGGCGGCATCGCCGTGAATGGTGGGCAAGCCGGTCCGCTCCACGAAGTCCAGCGTCACGTTGCCGCGGGAGGCCTTGTCCCGCAACAGGAACACCGCCTCCTCCAGCTCCGCCTGTACGTCCAGCCGGGTGGGACGCAGGGCAATGTGCCCACCGTCCACACGGGAAAAGTCCAGCAATTCCTCCACCAGACCGGACAGGCGCTGGGCCTCTTTGCCGATAACCGACAGACCCTGGGCGGTCAGGTCTTGGTCCACACCCTCGCCCTGCAGGGTCTCGGTCCAGCCCTGGATGGCGGTCAAGGGAGTACGCAGTTCGTGAGAGACCGAGGAGATGAACTCGTTCTTCATCCGCTCGGCGGCGGAGATCTCCCCCGCCATAAAGTTGATGGTATCGCACAATTCGCCGATCTCGTCGTTATAGCTCTTCTCCAAGCGGGCCTCGTATTCGCCCATAGCGATGCGGCGGGCCGTCTTGTTAATGGCGGAGACCGGCACCACGATGGAATTGATGAAATACATACCCGACAGGGACACAAAGGCGATAATCAGCAGTATCAGCCCCAGCATCAGCAGGGACAGGAACACGATCTGTTTATCCACCGCCGACAGGGACACCACGTACCGCAACGCTCCCAGCACGGTGCCGGTGGCATCCGTCTCCAGCATGGTCAGCGCCATCACCGTTTCCCCGGTGCCGGAACGCCCGTACCACACGCCCACGCCGTCCGGCCCAGCCAACGCCGTCTTAAAGTCCGGGGTGGTGGGGTCCTCCGGCAAAAAGCCGGTGGAGGACACCTGTATCTGGCCGGTGGTGTCCAATACCTGCAGTTCCATCTTATCTTTATCGTTGAAATAGGCGATCAGATCCCGGCTGATGTCGCCGGTCAGCACGGTGTCCGGGCCCCAGTAAAACTCCACCGTACGGTGGTACAGCTGTGCCCGGCTCTCCATGGCGTTTTCCGTGCCCTCATAGTAATAGTACCGCAACATCACGGTAAACAGCACCTGCAACACCAGCAGAAACACCACCGTCAGGAAAAAGGCGTTTTTCAGCCAGCGACGGGTCAACTTATTCTGCGGTTTCAGACGCTGTAACAGCTGCGCGATACGACTGTTCATTAACCGTTCCATTGATAGCCTCTCCCCCATACGGTCTGCAGATGGCGGGGAACGGAGGGGTCTGCCTCCACCTTCATCCGCAGACGGCGTATATTCACGTCCACAATTTTATCGTCCACAAATTCTTCGTTTTTCCACACCGCTTCGATAATCTCGGTGCGGGTCACGATCCGACCGGGGTTTTTAAGGAAAACCGCCATGATCTGGCTCTCCACCTGGGTCAGTTCCACCGTTTCTCCCTCGTGCTCCAGGGTGTGGGTGCCCACATCCAGCACAAAGTCGCCGCCGTGGATGCGCACCGATTCCTCGCTCTCGCCGGGGACCTGTAAGCGGCGGGACAGCGACTCCACCCGTGCCAGCAATTCCGCAATGCTGAAGGGCTTGGTCACGTAGTCGTCGGCGCCGGATTTCAGCCCCCCGACCTTTTCCTCTTCCCGGGCAAGGGCGGTGAGCATAATGATGCCCATACGGCTGTTCATCTGCCGCAGGCGGCGGCAGGTCTCAAACCCGTCGATGCCGGGCAGCATCCCATCCAGCAGGGCAATGGTAATGCCGGGGTCTGCCTCGTACCGGGCCAGCGCCTCCTCCCCGGAGGCGGCCTCGGTCACCCGATAGCCCGCCCGACGCAGATTCACCACCACAAAGGAGCGGATGGAATCCTCGTCCTCGCATACCAGTATTTTCTTCATAAGGATTCGCCTCCCTCAGAGTGAGCAATAAAACCCTACGCTTATTTAAAACGCGCTCACCATATAGCCGATCTTTTCCGCACTGATCACGTCGGGGTCGTAGTAGGCATAACAGCCCTCACGGCCCTCTTTGGTGCCCAGCAAAGCCAACGGTTTGAGTCCCTCTGCCGGCATCTCCTCCAGCGGCTCGCCCACCAACAGCCACAAATACGGAGTATCGGTGTCGGTGTCCAGCAGGGTCAGAATGCCCCGCTCCGGGTCGTAATCCGTGTTCAGACGGGAACGGATGTCCTCGTCCAGCATCACCAGATAGCCGTCGGTCTGATTCACCAAGGAATAGCCCCGCTCCTGCCAAGTAGCGGTGGCATAGTCCCAACCCCGCCACAGGGTAACGGCGCCGCCCACCTCATCGGCGGTATGGCCGGGGATGACGGTGTTGGTGGGGATTTCCACCACCCCGTCGCCGTCGATGTCCCGGGAGGGGATGTTTCCCGCCCGCAGGGTATAGGGGTCCTGCGCCTCGTCAAAAGGAACCTGCAACTCGTTTTGCTTACAGTACAGCAGGGTGGTTATGGTGGTATCGCTATGGATATAGCCATCCACAAACAGGCCGTGGACGCCCTCCGCCAAACGGCACAGGGTCATATTTCCAAACTGGGTGATGCGCTTATCCAGCATGGCGTTGTCCAGCAGGGTCAACGTGCCCTCCCGCATCCCGTACAGCGAGGCAAACACCTCACTGCCGGCGGTGAGCAGCAGCAAATCATCATAGCCCGAGGCGGTGATGTCCCCCACGAAGAAGGAGGAATACAGTATCTCACGGGAAATCTGGGTGAGGCCCTCCGCCACGGTATATACCGTCAGGTGGAATGCGTGATTATTGTAGCTCTTCCAGCCGGTAATCAATTCGGCGGTGCCGTCACCGTCCAAATCGCCAAAGGCCACCTGATGAATGGCGGTGCCGATGCCCACGGCGTCCGCCACCGATACCCAGTCGTCCTCGTTCCGGCGCAGGATGTTCACCCGAGTCTCCTCCGGTGCCGCAGACAGGGAATAGAACACCACCGCCATGGTGGGGTCCTGCTTCTCCGTCACCGGGAAGCCCCGGTCATCGCACAGGGTAAAGGCGGCGGTGTATGCCCCCGCCATCGGATATTCGGGGGTGAAGCGCACGCCCGCGCCGGCGGTATCCCGCACGTAGGTCTCCAGAGCGGTCTGCACCTCCTGTTGTTCGCCGCCGATCTTGGGCGGTTGCAAAAAGGATTCCACGTCCAGACTGCACCCGGTGCACAGTAGCGCCAGGGCGCAACACAGAGCTATCCATCTCATTTTCATCGAGGGTCTCCCCTTTCGGTTAATCTCGTAATAGGCGTTGCCGGTCACGGTAATCCGGCATAATCTCTTCCACAAAGGCCCAAAAATCCTCACTGTGGTTGTGGTGACGGATATGGGCCAGTTCGTGCACCACCACGTAATCCACCGCCTGAGGCGGGTATTGCATCACCCGCCACGAAAAACACAGGCTGTTCTTACCGCTGCAGGACCCAAACCGTTTCTCGGCACTAGTAATCTTAACCCCGGTGGGGGTAACCCCCATCAAACGGGCAAAATGCGCCACCCGTTGCGGGATTACCTCAGCCGCCTGACGGCGCAGATCCTGTTCCTGCTCCGGGGTTACCCGGCGGGCCTGCCGCTTTTCCCGACGACGGCGCTGTATCTCCAGATGGGAAACAATCCACTGGGTATGACTCTCCACAAACCGGTCGATCTCCCGCTGGGAGCATTGCCGCGGGGCACGCACCACCACCGCCAATTCGGTGGTGATCTCCAGCCCCAGCGTCCGCCGCGCCGAGCGTATCAGCGTGTACTCAATCATCGTTATACTCCGTTAAAATCGCGGTCAAATACTGCCGGTATTCCTCCGCCACCGCCGTGGGGCCTACCAGCTTCAGGTCGGTACCGAAGCCGGACAGCCAAGAGAAAAACGGAGGGCTGACCACCACCGACACCCGCACGGTAAAGGCGTCCTCGCCGTCGGGTATCAGGGATACGTCGTGACCGAAGCGGTCCAGAATGATGCCCGCCATCGGGTTGGCGCACCGCAGAACCACCGTCTGGGGCTGACCACCGAACATACCAAAGGTCTTCTGGGTGTACCGCGCCATATCCAAGTTACGGAACACCGCCTCGCCCTCCCGCTTATCGGCGGTACGGCGGATGCGGAGCATCCGATCCACCCGGTAATGGCGCATGGTCCCGGTGGCGCTGTCGTAGGCAATCAAATAGTAGTTTTCATCGTCCCAGGTCAGCGCCCAGGGGCTCACCCGATACAGGGCGCCGCCGTGACGCAGGTGTTGTTGCTTATCCGCACCCCAATCGAAATACTGGAAGGTGACCTGCCGATTTTCCGCCAAGGCGCTCTGCAGGCTGTCTACATTGTAGTAGATGCTCTCGTTCATATGTTTGATACGCCCGGAAACCAGCACCTGACGCTGTAACTGACCCGCCAAATGACGGCTGGTCAGGCTCTCCAGACGGCGGATGAGCTCCTCACTCTTTTTGCGGGTAATGAACTTGGAGGACTGCACCGCATCCACCAGCAAACGGAGCTGGGGCATATCCAGCATCCGTTCTCCCACGTAATACCGCACGGTGGTGTCCCGGGTGGTGACGATATCCTCACCCAACAGACGAAGCTGCTCGATATCGTCATAGAGACTCTTGCGTTCGGCGGAAACGCCCCGCTGTTCCAGCAAATCCTGGATTTGGCGCAGGGTCAGAGGATGCTCCTCATCGGTCTCCCGAAGGAGAATCTCCTGCAAATACAGCAGTTTCAGTTTTTGTCCGCCCTGTCGCGCCATAACGATACCTCCTTGCCGACGATGGTTTCGGGAGCTTACAATAAGCCCATTTTGTCTATTATACATTATTTATACGAAGAAATAAAGCCTTTTCCGCAGGATTTTTAAAATTTATTTTTGGAAAAGCAAACCGGTTGTCAAACAGAAAAAAAACCGACCGAAGCAACCAGGTTGCTTCGGTCGGTTTACTATTTCTTATTCGCCGCGATGCTTGGCCAGCAGGCTCTGGATCTTGTCGTGGGAATCGATCAGAGAGGTGATGGAAATGTTGTGGTTCAAGGCGGCAATATAGTAAGCCACGTACTTGGAACAATCCACCTCGTGGAACCAGTCGCGCTGTAAGAGCTCGGGGGTACGGTAGGTGAGGTTGGTACCGAACACACCGTCAATGATGCCGTCGGCATAGGCCTTGTCAAACTTCTCCAAGCCGGCGGTGAAGATGGCGTAGGTAGCATAGGCAAAGATGCGGTTGGCCTTGCGCTTTTTCAGCTCGTAAGCCAGATCCAGCATAGACTCACCGGAAGCGATGATGTCGTCTGCCACGAACACGTCTTTACCCTCCACAGAGGTGCCCAGATACTCGTGAGCCACGATGGGGTTACGACCGTTGACGATGCGGGAATAGTCGCGGCGCTTGTAGAACATACCCATCTCAACACCCATATTCACCGCGTAGTACATATTGCGGTTCAGAGCGCCCTCGTCAGGGGAGATCACCATCAAATGGTCGCGATCCACTTGCAGGTCGGGGATGTTCTTAAACATGGACTTCATCACCTGGTAAGAGGGCATCATATTGTCAAAGCCCATCATCGGCACGGCGTTGCACACGCGGGGATCGTGGGCATCAAAGGTGACGATGTTGTCCACGCCCATCGCCTGCAGTTCCTGCAGGGCCACGGCGCAGTCCAGACTCTCGCGATAGCTGCGGCGATGCTGACGGCCGCCGTACAGGTTGGGCATGATCACGTTGATGCGGTGCGCCTTGCCGCTGGTGGCCTGGATGATACGGCGCAGGTCCTGATAATGGTCATCGGGGGACATAGCATTCTCAAAACCGTACATACTGTACTTGCAGTTGTAGTTGCCCACATCCACCAGAATATACAGGTCGGTGCCGCGGATGGACTCCTTAATCAAGCCCTTGGCGTCACCGGAAGAGAAACGGGGGCAGGACACACCCACGGAGAAGCTCTCCTCCTCCTTGCCGCACTTGTGGGCCCAGTTCAGCAGATGACCCTCGATCTTCTTGCCCAGTTCCCCGGCACCGTTCATCGAAATGATGCGCAGAGGTGCTACGTTGGCCTCCAGATTAAAGACGTTTTCACTGGTAATTTTTTCCATATCGCTATCCCCTCTCTGAAATTTCGGACACTTGTCCACAATTTTCGTTAATTATATCACACATTTTTAAACAATGCTACACTCTATTGCAAATTTCTTGATAATTTTTTGTATTTTTTCGTTTTTCGGCGGAAAGGTGGCAAATCCGCCTTGCCCCTATGCCGAATCTGTGCTAAAATAGACCAAACGAAAGGAGGTGTCCCCTATGGAATTGCACGAAATTGAACAGGAGCAGCCGGAACGGGTGCTGTTGGTATCGGTGGACACCGGTGAATTTGACTGCGAAGTATCCCTAAACGAACTGGCGGAGTTGGTGGACACCGCCGGAGGTGTGGTGGTGGACGTAGCCACCCAGAAAAAGGATTCCCCCGACAAGGCCACCTGTCTGGGCAGCGGCAGAGCCGAGGAGATCGCCCTGCAATGCCGGGCACAGGACATCGACTTGGTGGTGATGGACCGGGAATTATCCCCCACCCAGCTCCGCAATCTGGAGGAGATTTTCCCCTGTCGGCTGATTGACCGCACCATGCTGATACTGGATATTTTTGCCGGGCGCGCCCGCTCGGCAGAGGGCCGGTTGCAGGTGGAGCTGGCCCAGCTCCAGTATATGCTCCCCCGACTGACCGGCCAGGGCACCGCCCTATCCCGTCAGGGCGGCGGTATCGGCACCCGCGGACCAGGTGAAACCAAACTGGAAAGCGATAAACGGCACATCCGCCGGCGGCTCTCAGCCATTCGGGAGTCTTTGGAAAAGGTGGAAAACCAGCGCAAACTGCGGCGGGAACCCCGCCGCAAGGACGGCATCCCCACCGTGGCCTTGGTGGGGTACACCAACGCCGGTAAATCTACCCTGCTCAATCATCTCACCGATGCCGGGGTGCTGGCGGAAGACAAGCTCTTCGCTACCCTGGACCCCACCGCCCGTGCCCTCCGTCTGCCGGACGGACGGGAAGTGATGCTGGTGGACACGGTGGGTTTTGTCCGGCGGTTGCCCCACCAGTTGGTGCGGGCTTTCCACTCCACCCTGGAAGAGGCGGTGGACGCCGACGTGATACTCAACATCTGCGATGCCAGCAGTCCCCACGCTGACGAGCATCTGGCGGTGACCGGCGACCTGCTGGCGGAGTTGGGCTGTGGCGAGACCCCCATCCTGCAGGTGATGAACAAGTGCGACCTGGCACCGGAACTGGGCAACAGCCCCCGGTTTATCCGCATCAGCGCCAAAACCGGGGACGGCATCGACCACCTGCTGAACGCGGTGGCGGAGGCACTGCCCCCCGACCGCAAAAAGGTGAAGTTACTGCTGCCCTTCTCCAAAGGAGCCTTGGCGGAGCAATGCCGCCGGGACGGGCAGGTGGAGTACGAGGAATACGTGCCCGAAGGTCTGGCAATGACCGTCATTTTGGGCGCCCGCCTGTTGGCGGAAACCGAAGAATATATCGTAGAAGAGTGAAAGAGAGCCTGTGGTGAAACGCCACAGGCTCTCTTTGCTTACTTGGTTTTCTTGTACTTGATGGTGGACCAGCCGGAGTAGTATTTGACGCCGTTCACGGTCTTGTAAGTGCGGACGCGCACGTAGTAGGTGGTCTTGGCTTTGAGGCCGGTCAGGGTCAGGCTGGTTTTCTTGTAACTGGTCAGGGCCTTAGTCTTGTAAGACTTGAAGGATTTCGAGGTGGAATACTGAATCTGATACCCCGTCACCTGGGTGGTTTTCTTGGTCCACTTGACGGTCAGTTTCTTACTGCCGGCGGTCAGCTTGCTGACCGAAGTACCGGCGGGGTTGATGGTAAAGGTCAAGGTCTTGGTGCCGGAATAGTTGCCCTTCATCTTCACCGTGACCTTGTGTACGCCCACGTTCTTGCACCCGGTAGCGCAGGTAACGGTGTAATGAGTACCCTTAGTCAGCTTGGTGCCGGAGGCGTTCTTCACGGTAACGGTAGGTTTTTGCACCTTTCCGTTGTAGGTGTAAGTGGTTTTAGACAGAGAAATGGCCGGTTTAGCGCTTGTGGACGCAAATATGCGGATGGGATTAATCTTATAAGAGAGGCTTGCGATGCCGGAGTAGTTGCCCTCAAATATCACCGCCACCGAATACGTGCCGGCATTTTTGCAGCCTTTGTCGTACTTGACCGTGTAGTTGGAGGAAGAAACGGTGTTGCCCTTGGAATCCGTTACCTTGACGGTGGGCTTCTGCACCTTGCCGTTGTAGGTGTAGGCGGTCTTGGACAGAGAAACTTTCAGTTCCAATACGGAGGTTGTTACCACGCCCAAAGTAACGGTGTTGGATTTTACCATATTGCCGTATTTATCGGTGACGACACAATACACCTTACGCCCCACCCGTTCGGGGGTCAGCGTAATATCGTAGACGTTGGTGAACTTGGTGCCGGAGCGCCAAAACTTACCGTTGTCCTCCACGTCGCTGGCGTACCAGTTGTAGGTGAGGCCGTCGCCGGTGACCGTAACGGAGACGGTCACTTTTTGGTTGACCTTGGCCGAGGTGTTTTTCGGCTGGGTGGCGATGGCGGCGAATTTGCATCCGTAATGCCAGGTCGCCATAAGAAACGGCGCCTGCTCAACATCGTAGTCCTCGTCATCATAATCGTCGGGGTCTTCGGTGCTAAAATCAATGGCTTGCCGCTGTGCCTTCGTGCCGTTGTAGTATACGTCTTTCAGATTATCGCACTTCCAGAATGCATAATCGCACACAAAGGTCATCTTTTTATCCAAAACCAGTGCCGTTATTCCGTCGCAATTGGCGAACGCATAAACACCGATGTCGGTAATGGTGGAGGGAATGGCAAAGGTGCCCTCTTTGGTTCTGGGACATCTCACCAAGGTAGTCTTGTCCTTGTTATACAGAACGTTATTTGCGGCGCAGTATGCGGCGTTGCCCTTTGCCACCGTGATGGTGGATAAGATGGGAGAAGCAAGGCTCCGTCCCGTGATAGAAGTGAGGGTGCCGGGGATGGAAACGGACATCACGTAATTGCCAAAAGTAAGAGCTTTGCTAATTTTGGTAACGCCCTCCGGGATAACCAAGTCGGTGAGCAATTTGCCGTTCACATACAAATCCGCACCGGTGCAAAGGGGGTTGCCGGTATAGTCTATCCACGACGCTCCCGCCTCGCTTGTGTTATAATCAATACGCAGATCGCACCAAGCGGCCAAATCGGAAATATACACTTTTGCAAGGTATTTGCACCCCTGAAAGGCGGAAACGCCGATAGACGAAACGCTGGCAGGGATGGTTAACGAGGACAGATTTTCGCATCCGGCAAACGCATTGTCGGCGATGCCGACGATGCCGTCGGGAATAGCGAATTCCCGATTGTACTTTGCGGCTGGATAGCGGCGGAGCGTCTTCTCTTGCCTATCGAACAGGACGCCATCAACGGCGTAATATCGGGGATTTTCGGCCTCTACGATGAATTCTGCCAGCTTGGTGCAGGCTTCAAACGCATCATTTTCAATTCCTATTACGGTTTTTGGGAGGGTAATGGATACGATATTCTTGCAGTCTCTAAATACGGCATTCCAATCCCAACCATCGTCGTAGCCGCCCAGCGCAACCACGGGATAGCCGCCCAAAGTAGAGGGAATTTCGATATAGGTCTCATTGCCGGTGTAGTCTATGATGGTGGCTTCGTCGTCGGTGACCGTGAAATAATAGTCGCCTTCCTTTTGCCAATCATCATCACCGTAATAATCGTCTCCCCAATCGTCCTCGCCTTCGGCACTAACCGGCGCCGAAAACACGCCAACGCACAACGTTAGCAACAGGGCGAAGGACAACAATAATGCCAGTAGTTTCTTCATCTTTGCAACCTCCTCAAGGTTTGTTCTCCCTAATTCTACCACTTTTCAGCAGAGAAAACAACCGCCTTTTTCCACAACATGCCTACTGTCTATTAGGTAATGTGCCATTTTTTCATTAACATAAATTTCAAACAAATAAACATTGCAAGCGGCCGATTATTATGGTATAATATAGGGTACTATTGACAAAGGAGCGTGCCGACTATGCAACCAATCGGTATTATCGGAGCTATGGACTCCGAGGTGGACAACCTCATCGCCCGTCTGGAGGACGCCAAGACGGAGAACTGCGCCGGTCGCGAGTTTGTATCCGGGCGGTTATCCGGTCGGGACGTGGTGGTGGTCAAAAGCGGCATCGGTAAAGTCGCCGCCGCCATCACCGCCCAAATGCTGGTGGACCGTTTCGGGGTTTCCGTCCTGCTGAACACCGGTATGGCCGGCGGTCTGGACCGTCGCCTGGCGGTGAAGGACCTGGTGGTGGCCACCGGCGCACTCCAGCACGATTTTGACCTGACCGCCTTCGGTCACGTCCGGGGCTTCCTCACCGGCGAGGACGACCAACAGCCCACCGTGTTTGCCTGCGACACCGCCCTGGTGGAGCGGGCCGTCCGGGTGGCACAGGACGTGTTGCCTGCGGGCAGCAAGGCCATCACCGGCATCGTTGCCTCCGGCGATATTTTCGTGGACGACACCGCCCTCAAGGTGACCCTGCGGGACGGCTTTGGCGCCGCCGCCGCGGAAATGGAGGGCGCCGCCATCGCCCAGACCGCCGTTGCCAACGGCATTCCCTTTGTGATTCTCCGCACCATCTCCGACCTGGCGGAGCAGGAGGCCTTTGTGTCCTTCGACGAGATGGAGCGTTACGCCGGACAGCTGGCGGGGGACATCACCACCGCCCTGCTGGCGACTCTATAACCAAGTAAATCTTAAGTAGAGATTTTCTCTACATTTTCGTAAAGGAGCGATACTATGCGACCCATTGCCAAACCGTTATCCCACGATATGACCCTGCTCCATCTCTCGGAGCAATCCTATCGTACCGACCGGCTCACCGGTCTGTTTGCGGTGCCTATCACCGCCGCCACTGCCGCCGAATACGCCATCCTGCCGGGTCTGCTGACCCGCAGCTGTGCCGCCTATCCCACCGTGGCCGCCTTCAACCGACGGCTGGACGAGTTGTACGGCGCCACCGTGCAGGGGCAGATCTACCGTCTGGGCGGCTGGCAGATTCTGGCCTTTACCATCAGCTATCTCAACCGCCGGTACACCCTGGACGGCAGTGACCTGACCGGCGCCTGCACCGACCTGCTGTTGGATATGCTGTTTGACCCGGCACTGGAGGAGGGGGTGTTCCCCGCCGATGCCTTTGCCCAGGAAAAGCGGTGCCTGCTGGAGCGTCTGCAGGGTGAAATGAACGAAAAACGCACCTATGCCCGTCAGCGGTGTGAGCAGGTGCTGTGCCCCGACCATCCCTTTAGTCTGAACCCCAACGGCACCGAGGAGACGGTGAACGCCCTGACCCCCACCGCCGCCGCCACCGCCCGTGAGCGCCTGCTCAGCGAGGCCACCATCCACTGGCTGTACCAAAGTGCCGAGGATGCCGACACCCTCAACGAGAAACTGCACGCCCGATTCGGCACTCTGCCCTATCGCCGTCCCACCGCCCTGCACCTGGACAGCTCCTTCACCATTAAGGAGAGCACCCTCACCGAGCACATGGCCCTAAACCAGGCCAAGCTGGTGCTGGGCTTCCGCATCGCGGTAACCGAGCCGGAGGGCAACATCGAGGCCGCCCAGCTGATGAACACCCTGTGGGGTGGCTGTGTCACCTCTCTGCTGTTCACCCACGTGCGGGAAGAACTGAGCCTGTGCTATTACTGCGCCGCCACCTACGACCGCTTCACCGGTATCATTCTGGTGGACAGCGGTGTGCAACCCGAGAACGCCCAACGCACCAAAGAAGAGGTGCTGAAGTGGCTGGACGCCATCCGGGAGGGCAACTTCTCCGACGAGGAGTTGGAGGCCGCCCGCCGCGCCCTGATCCAGAAATACGTTTCCGCCTCGGACAGCCCGGAGGCACTGGAAAACCACTATATCGGCCAGACCCTGTACGACGATTACGTCACCCCGGACGAAAAGCGCAGCCGCATCCTCGCCATCACCAAAGAGGACGTCTGCCGCGCCGCCCGGCTGACCCATTTCGATTCCACCTATCTGCTGGCCCCTAACGAGGAGGTGTCCCAATGATGAACGCTGTCAAACATCCCTTAATCGGTGATACTCTGTACACCACCGTCCACAAGACCGGTCTGCGCATCGTGGTATGGCCCCAGCCGGCGGCCTCCTCGGTGTACGCCACCTTTGCCACCCGCTACGGCTCGGTGCACACCACCCTGCCCACCGCCGACGGCGGCACCGAGGTGGTGCCGGAGGGCATCGCCCACTATCTGGAGCACAAGCTGTTCGAGAGCGAGACCGAGGACGCCTTTGTGCGGTATGCCGCCACCGGCGCCAACGCCAACGCCTACACCAGCTTTGACCGCACCGCCTATCTGTTCCACGCCACCGAAAACGTCCTGCCCAGCCTGGAGATCCTGCTGGATTTTGTCCAGGACCCCTACTTCACCCCCGAAACGGTGCAGAAGGAGCAGGGCATCATCGGTCAGGAGATCCGTATGGGCGAGGACCAGCCCGGTCGCCGGGTGTTCTTCAATATGCTCAAGGCGGTGTTCCACAACCACCCGGTACGGGTGGACATCGCCGGCACGGTAGAGTCCATCTCCCACATCACCCCGGAGCTGCTGTATCGCTGCTACAACCGCTACTACAACCTGCACAATATGGTGCTGGTGGTGGCCGGCAACATCACCCCCGAAGAGGTGGAGGAGACCGCCGACCGCCTGCTGAAGCCCTCTGAGGAGTTCCTGCCGGTGGCCTACACCTGCGACGAGCCGGAAACCGTCAAGGAGGAGTACGTGGAGTGCTCGATGCCGGTGGCCAGCCCGCTGTTCTACATCGCCTTTAAGGAGCCGGTGCAGGAGCAGAATGCCCAGACCATCGCCTCCGCCCGTCTGCTCAACGAACTGATGGCCGGTAAATCCAGCCCCCTGTACAACCGCCTGATGGACGAGGGCCTCATCAACGACCAGTTTGAGGCGGAGTATTTCGGCGGTCCCGGCTACGGCCTGTGGCTGTTCGGCGGTGAATCCGCCGACCCCAAGCAGGTACAGACCGTCATCAAAGAGGAAATTGCCCGTATGCAGAAAGAGGGCATCGACCCGGATGCCGCCGAGGCGGTGCGCCGTGGTGCCTACGGTCGGCTGGTGGCGGGTCTGGACGATCCCACCGACTGCGCCGAGCTGATTCTGGGCAACCTGCTGGACGGCATCGAGCCGCTGGAGGAACTGACCGCCCTGAAAGACCTGACCGTGGAAACTCTGCAACAGCAGTTGTGCAGCCGCATCAACGTGAACGCCTGCAGTCTGTCCGTGGTCAACCCTGTGTAACGCAGGGTACATAGAAAGGATTTTCCGTTATGGCTTTATTATCCCATTACATCTCCTTCCCCCATTTAGGTTGGGAATTTAAAATCAGCCCCAACGTATTCCCCGACAGCGGCATCACCATCAAATGGTACGGTCTGCTTATCGCCATCGGTTTTCTGCTGGCGATTCTCTACGGTCTGCGCCGCGCCGACGAATTCGGCGTTAACCAAGAACGGGTGATCGACGTGGCGATGCCCACGGTGGTGCTGGCCTTTTTGGGCGCCCGCCTGTACTACATTCTGTTCTGCGGACGGCTGGACGAGTATCTGGCCGATCCCATCACCATGTTGTATATCTGGAAGGGCGGCATCGGCATCTACGGCGGTATCATCACCACCTTTTTGGTGGGTCCCTTGATGTGCAAACTGTTCAAGGTGGACACCCTGGGTATGTTCGACCTGGCTTCTCTGGGTTTCCTCATCGGCCAGAGCATCGGCCGCTGGGGCAACTTCTTTAACCAGGAGGCCTTCGGTGGCAACACCGACCTGCCTTGGGGTATGACCGGCGACATCATCCAATCCGGTCTTAACGGCTCCGGCTACGATACCACTCTGCCGGTACACCCCACCTTCCTGTACGAATCTCTTTGGTGTCTGCTGGGGTTTGTGCTGTTGCACATTCTCTCCAAGAGAGCCTATCACGTGAAAGGGCAGATCTTCTGCGGGTACATGGTGTGGTACGGCACCGGGCGTTTCCTCATCGAGAGTCTGCGCACCGACAGCCTGATGACCGGCACCATGAAGACCTCTCAGCTGGTGGCCATTTTGGCGGTGGCGCTGGGCGTGGGTATGTATCTTATCCTGCGCCGTCGGCAAATCGCCCTGCCCAAGGAATTGGCGGAGATCACCGCCACCGAACCCGAAACCGAACCCGAAACCCAGGAGGAAGACCATGGCAACGAGAATTGACGGCAAGGCCATTTCCGCCGCCCTGCGCGGGGAAATCGCCGCCGAAGTAACCCAACTGAAACAAAAAGGCATCACCCCCGGCTTGGCGGTGATTCTGGTGGGGGATGACCCCGCCTCCCAGACCTACGTCCGCAACAAGCAAAAGGCTTGTGAGGAGGTGGGCTTCCACGGCGAGCAGATCAACCTGCCCGCCACCACCACCCAAGAGGAACTCTTAGCGGTGGTAGAGGGGCTCAACGCCCGCGACGACATCCACGGCATTCTGTGCCAGCTGCCCCTGCCCCGCGGCTTGGACGACAGCCTGGTGATCGCCGCCATCGACCCTAAAAAGGACGTGGACGCTTTCCACGCCGAAAACGTGGGACACATTATGATCGGCGACCAGCAGTTCCTGCCCTGCACCCCTGCCGGTGTGATGGAACTCATCCACCGCAGTGACATCACCGTAGAGGGTAAGCACTGCGTGGTCATCGGCCGCAGTAACATTGTGGGCAAGCCCATGGCGATGCTGCTGTTGCAGGAAAACGGCACCGTCACCATCTGCCATTCCCGCACCAAAAATCTGGCGGAGATCTGCCGTCAGGCGGACATTCTGGTGGCGGCGGTAGGCCAGGCCAAGTTCGTCACCGCCGACATGGTGAAGCCCGGTGCCACCGTCATTGACGTAGGCATCAACCGGGACGAAAACGGCAAACTGTGCGGCGACGTGGATTTTGACGCCGTAGAGCCCATCGCCGGTGCCATCACCCCCGTGCCCGGCGGCGTTGGTCCTATGACCATCGCCCTGTTGATGAAAAACACCCTCACCGCCGCAAAGCAACAAAATAATATCCTGTAATTGGGTTTTTTAGGGATTTTTGGAGTTTTATGCAACAAAAATCCATCTGCGTGATAAAAATGTCCATTGTCATACCTTGACGATATGGGTAGAATATTATTTGTAGTAATTTGTGATTTCCTCATAAGGAGCGATTGATATGAAAAAAATTGCTGTTTTGACCAGCGGTGGCGACGCCCCCGGTATGAACGCGGCTGTCCGCGCTGTGGTGCGTACCGCCCTCAACGCCGGCATCGAGGTGTACGGCGTTGTCCGCGGCTTTAACGGTTTGATCAACGACGAGCTGATTCCTATGAATCTGCGCTCGGTCTCCAACATTCTCCAACAGGGTGGTACCACGCTGTACACCGCCCGTTGCCTGGAGTTTAAGGAATTGGAGTATCAGCAGAAGGCCGCCGAGGTATGCCGCAAGCACGGCATCGACGGTGTGGTGGTCTGCGGCGGCGACGGTTCTTTCCGCGGCGCCCAGAAGCTGGCGAAGCAGGGCATCAACACCATCGGTATCCCCTGCACCATCGATAACGACATCGGCTGCTGCGAGTACACCATCGGCTACGACACCGCCACCAACACCGTGGTGGATCTGGTGGACAAGCTGCGCGACACCACCGCCTCCCACGACCGCTGTAGCGTGGTGGAGGTTATGGGCCGTCACGCCGGTTGGCTGGCGCTGAGCGCCGGTATCGCCGCCGGTGCCACCAGTATTCTGGTGCCGGAGGTTCCCTACGACTTCAACCGGGATATCGTGGAGCGTATGAAATACACCTCCTCTCTGGGCAAGCATCACTTTATCGTGATGGTGGCCGAGGGCATCGGCGACGTGGATAAGCTGGCTAAGGACATCGAAGCCGCTACCGGCGTTGAGACCCGCGCCACCGTGCTGGGTCACGTACAGCGCGGCGGCCGTCCCTCCAGCCGTGACCGTCTGCTGGCCAGCCAGATGGGCTATTACGCCGCCCACCTGCTGATGATGGGCAAGAGCGAGCGTGTGGTGGCCGTCAACAACAACAACCTGATGGACTTCGATATCGACGAGGCTCTGGCTATGAAGAAACCCTTCAAAGAGCAGCTGTTCAAAATGGCCGCCGAGATCTCTATCTAAACTTTTTTACAACCGCTCCTTTGGGGCGGTTGTTTTTTTGTGACAGCTATGGTATAATGGTAAAAATGAATTGCCTGACGGCATGAATTGAAATCTGCGATTTCATGAATTGAGCCGTGCGGCTCATGAATGGCGCCCTACGGGCGCATTGAGGAGGAAACCTTATGCCCTACACCGTGATGATGGTGGCTGCCGCCGGCGGCTCCACCCGAATGGGACAACCCAAACAACACATACTGCTGGGCAACCACCCGGTACTGATCCACACCCTGACCACCTTACAGCAGGTGGCCGCCATCGACGAGATTTTGCTGATTGCCCGCGAGGAGGATATCCCCCACTTCACCGCCCTGGCGGCAGAGGCGGGGGTCACCAAACTGCGCACCGCCGTCCCCGGCGGCGCCACCCGCCAAGGCTCGGCGGCGGCAGGGCTGGCGGCTTTGCCGGCGCAGACCACCCTGGTGGGTGTCCACGACGGTGCCCGTCCCCTGGTGCGGGCAGAGGACGTGGAGGCGGTCATCCGCGAAGCCGGTGGGTGCGGTGCCGCCGCCCTGGCGGTGCCGGTAAAGGACACCCTCAAGCGCACCGACAAAGACGGCTTTGTCACCGATACCCCCGACCGAGCCGGTCTGTGGCGGGTGCAGACCCCCCAGGTGTTTGACCGGGCGGCGCTGTGCGCCGCTATGCAGACGGCTCTGGCAGAGGGCAAGGATTACACCGACGACTGCCAGCTGATGGAGGCCGCCGGGCATCGGGTGAAGCTGGTGCAAGGGCTGGACACTAACCTGAAGCTGACCACCCCCGAGGATATTCGGCTGGCACAGGCACTGATGAAGGAGGACAAGGGCATGCGTATCGGGCACGGCTATGACGTACACAAACTGGTGGAGGACCGCCTGCTGATCTTGGGCGGAGTCACCATCCCCTATGAAAAAGGTCTGCTGGGTCACTCCGATGCCGACGTGCTGACCCACGCCATTATGGATGCCCTGCTGGGCGCCGCCGCCCTGGGAGACATCGGCAAACTGTTCCCGGACAACGACCCCGCCTATGCCGGCGCGGACAGCGTGGCTCTGCTCCGTCGAGTGGTACAGCGCATCGGCGAAGAGGGCTACCGCATCGGCAACATCGACGCCACCATCCTGTGCCAGCGCCCCAAGCTGGCCCCCCACATCCCGGAAATGCGCCGCATTTTGGCGGATGCCTGCGGGGTTGCTTTGGAACAGGTCAGCGTCAAGGCCACCACCGAGGAAGGCCTGGGTTTCACCGGCAGCGGCGAGGGCATCGCCGCCCACTGCGTGTGTCTTCTGGATTGACAATTTCCCCCGACACCTGACAGAATGTGACGGCGGGATTCTCGTGAAAAAATAGGCAAAAGCCTCTATCCTATATGGGTAGAGGCTTTTTGTTTTGTGGAGAGGAACGCTCTGCGACCACCTCATCCGTCATTTGCTCCGCAAATGCACGGGAGGCATGCCGTCCTACGGACAGCTAATATGCGTAAAAACTTGAAAGGATGTGACCCTATGCAACTGGAACTGACCCGGGAACGGGAGCGGCTCACCGCCCACCTCATCGGGGAACTGGACCACCACGCCGCCGCGCCCATACGCCAGCAGATCGACACCGCGGTGCTTTCCTGCCGCTGTACCCACTTGGTTTTGGATATGGCGCGGCTGACCTTCATGGATTCCTCCGGCATCGGCCTGATTATGGGGCGGTACCGCCTGATGACCTCGCTGGGCGGCACCATAACCATACAAAACGCCGGCAAGCACGCCCGTATGATCCGCCTGGCCGGGCTGGAGCACCTACCCATCTGGGAGGAAACCACCGAAAGGAGTGTATCGCTTGAAACCCATTAACGAAATGAAACTCACCTTCCTCAGCCGTTCCACCAACGAGGGGTTTGCCCGGGCAACGGTGGCCGCCTTTGTGGCGCAGTTGGACCCGGCGGTGGACGAGCTGGCGGGTCTGCGCACCGCCGTATCCGAGGCGGTGGCCAACGCCATCGTCCACGGCTATCCCCAGGGGCTGGGGCTGATCACCCTCACCGTGAAGCTGTACGAAAACGGGCGGGTGTGCGTGCAAATCAAGGACAAAGGTACCGGTATCCCGGACGTGGAAAAGGCCATGGAGCCCCTCTACACCACCGGCGGTGAGGAACGCTCCGGGCTGGGATTCTCGGTGATGGAATCCTTCACCGACCGCCTACGGGTGAAATCCACCCCCGGCAAAGGCACCACCATCACCATGGACAAGTACATAGCCCTGCGGGTTCGGAGCCGATGAGCCGGGATGACGTCATCTGCGACAACCTGGGGCTGGTGCATCTCTGCGCCCGGCGATTTGCCGGCAAAGGGGTGGAGTACGACGACCTGTACCAAGCCGGGTGCGTGGGGCTGATCAAGGCCGCCGACGGCTTTGACCCCGGGCGGGGACTGCGCTTTTCCACCTATGCCGTGCCGCTGATATTGGGAGAGATCCGCCATCTGTTCCGGGAGGGCGGTGCCGTGAAGGTCAGCCGTTCTCTCCGCGCCCTTTCTCTGCAGGTGAGTCGTCTGCGGGAACAGATGGCCGCCGAACTTGGCAGAGAACCCACCGTAGAGGAACTGGCGGAGCATCTGGGAAAAGAGCCGGAGCTGGTGGCGCAAGCGGTGGGAGTATCCCTGCCGCCGCTGAGCCTCACCGCCGACGAGGAGGGACAATTCGACCTGCCGGTGGAATCCTATGAGCAGGCGGTCACCGACCACCTGGCGCTGGGGCAGGTGCTGGCACAACTGGAGCCGCGGGATCGGGCACTGATCCGCCTGCGGTACGTGGGCCGCCAGACCCAGCAGGCCACCGCCGACAGGCTGGGAATGACCCAAGTGCAGGTGTCCCGACGGGAAAAAGCACTGTTGCTCACACTGCGCGAAAAACTCACGGTGTAAGCGCTTTCAATATACCAAAAGGAAAGAGCCTGCGGCGGAAACCGCAGGCTCTAAGAACGCAAATTATTCGTCTACGCAGGAACGGATGTAGTAGGTGCCATCCTCCAGTTTTTGCAGCGTATAGGTCTGGAAGTGGGTGGCCAACTCCTCGGTGGGGTCCACCTCGTTGCCGTAGTCATCCAAAGGGATGTCGGTAATGGGCACGTAACCGATGCGCACCTCGTAGGTTTTCCATCTATTCTTGATGGATACCACCACCGGCTTATATCCGGTATTGGCGGTCTCAAAGGGGATGTAATAACAGCCATCCGCCTCGCTGTATTCCAGATTGCCGTTTTCCACCGAACGGTGCTGGAGGGCGGCCTCTTCACCAAACAAGGTCTGGTAGGAGAGCAAAACCTCCTCCACCGGCACGGCAATACGGCCGTTTTCGTCCACCGCATAGGCCGAGGTATCGTCCTTTTCCCGCAGCATACGAATCTGCTCTTTCTGCATCACGCGGTAGGCAGAGGCCAACAGCAGGTTATCCTGCTCGGTTTCGTTAACGTTCTCAAAGGGTGCCGGAGTGTACATCAGCACCGGCTCCAGGTAATAATACATCTCCTCTTTCAGCACCGAGGTGTCGGTGGCGGAACGAATCCAGGAGATGCCGCCCATCACCAGCGCCGCCACGCCCACCAAACTGAGCAGCGACATCAGAAATCCCACCACAAAGGCGGATTTGCTCTGACGGCGTTTGGGGGTCTTGGCCGCTTGTTGCTCGTTCTCCTCGGTCAGAATCTCTTTCTCTTTTTCGCTCATACAGAAAACCTCCTATGCACGAAATCTCAACACATCGTTATCATACCACACTTTTTGCCGTTTGCCAAGACCCAAATCCGGGAAATTCAAAAGGAGCCGTTACCCATCGGTAACGGCTCCCAGGTTTTTCAATTAGCGATGGTCGCGGCGGGGACCACGGCCGCCGTCACGGCGACCACCCTCACGGCGAGGAGCGGGAGCGGTGGCGTAATCGTCGGGGTTCAGGCCCTCCATCTTGATGATGGCGTCCTTACGGGACAGGTTGGTACGGCCCTGCTCGTCGATCTCGGTAACCATAACGGCGATGGTATCGCCCACAGCCACGGCATCCTCTACGCGCTCAACGCGGTTGAGATCCAGCTTGGACACGTGGACCAGCCCCTCCTTACCGGGGGCGATCTCCACGAAAGCGCCGAAGGTCATCAGGCGGGTAACCTTACCCTTATAGATGGCGCCGATCTCGGGGTCCTTAGCGATGGTCTCGATGATCTGCAGAGCGCGGTTGGCATCCGCCAGGTCGGTGGACAGGATGGTCACGGTGCCGTCCTCTTCCACGTTGACTACGCAGTTGCAGTCAGCCTGGATCTGCTGGATAACCTTACCGCCCTTACCAATAACGCCACCGATCTTGTCGGTGTCGATCTTGGTGGACAGCATTTTGGGAGCGTACTTGGACAGCTCGGGGCGCACCTCGGGGATGGCCTTGAGCATAACCTCGTCCAGAATATGGCAACGGGCGGTGTAGGTCTTGTCCAGAGCCTCGCGGATGATGGCGGGGGTCAGACCGTGCACCTTCAGGTCCATCTGGATGGCGGTGATACCCTTCTTGGTACCGCCTACCTTAAAGTCCATATCGCCGAAGAAGTCCTCCAGACCCTGGATATCCACCATAGTCATGAAGCGGTCGCCCTCGGTGATCAGACCGCAGGAAATGCCGGCAACGGGAGCCTTGATCGGCACGCCGGCGGCCATCAGAGCCAGAGTAGAGCCGCAGATGGAAGCCTGGGAGGTGGAGCCGTTGGAGGACAGCACCTCGGACACCAGACGGATGGTATAGGGGAACTCCTCCAGAGAAGGCAGGACCGGCACCAGAGCACGCTCGGCCAGAGCACCGTGACCGATCTCACGACGGCCGGGGCCGCGGGAGGGCTTGGTCTCGCCTACGGAGTAGGAGGGGAAATTGTAGTGATGCATATAGCGCTTCTCACGCTCGTCATCCAGGCCGTCCAGCAGCTGGGCGTCCTTAGCACCACCCAGAGTACAGGTGGTCAGCACCTGGGTCTGGCCGCGGGTGAACATACCGCTGCCGTGGGTACGGGGCAGCAGGTCAACCTGAGCATCCAGAGGACGCATATCGTTGATGCCACGACCGTCTACGCGCTTGCCCTCGTCCAGCAGCCAACGGCGCACCACAAACTTCTGCAGCTTGTACAGGCACTCGTCGATCTTCTCGATCTGGTCGGCGTACACCTCGTCGAACTTGGCGTGTACGGCATCATACACGGGAATCAAACGCTCGTCGCGGACACGCTTGTCGTCGGTGTCCAGAGCGGCCTTGACGTCGTCAATGGCAAACTCCTTGATGGCCTCGAACATAGCGGGATCGGGATCGTTGGAGACGAAGTCGAACTTGGGCTTGCCGATCTCCTTGACTATCTCGTTGATGAACGCAACCACCTGCTGGTTGGCCTCGTGGCCCTTCATGATGGCGTCGAACATGGTGTCGTTGTCCACCTCGTTGGCGCCGGCCTCGATCATCGCCACCAGGTCGGCAGTGGAAGCCACGGTGACGTGCATCTCGGAGCGCTTCTCCTCCTCGGCGGTGGGGTTGATGACAAACTGGCCGTCAACCAGACCAACCACCACACCGGAGATGGGGCCATCCCACGGGATGTCGGAGATGGCAATGGCGGTAGAGGCACCGATCATAGCGGTGGTCTCGGGCTGGCAATCGGGGTCAACGCTCATCACGGTGCAGACCAGGGTCACATCGTTGCGCATATCCTTGGGGAACAAGGGGCGGATGGGACGGTCGATCACGCGAGAGGTCAGAATCGCCTTTTCGCTGGGGCGGGACTCACGGCGCTGGAAAGAGCCGGGAATCTTACCCACGGAGTACATCTTCTCCTCATAGTCCACGGACATGGGGAAGAAATCCACGCCCTCACGGGGCTTAGCGGAAGCGGTGACGGTGCACAGGATGGTGGTCTCACCATAGCGCACCAAGCAGGAACCGCTGGCCAGCTGGGCCATCTTACCGGTCTCGATGACCAGAGGACGACCGGCCAGGGTGGTCTCAAACTTACGGAAAGTCTCAAACATAGTGTTTACCTCCTAAATGATTTTTTTGATTTATTCCAAACGGAGAGGTAACCGGTTTTAGCAATGAAACCAACCTCAAAAAGCTGCCTTTGGGGTTCGTTTCGCTGCTAAAAAAGGCCGTTCTCTCCGTTTTTGGCAGGGATAAAATAGGTTTCATTTCGCAACACGAGGCAGGCGGAACGCATCCGCCTGCCTCAAGTTTGCAAAATTATTTACGCAGACCCAGCTTCTCGACGATAGCACGATACCGGTTGATATCCTTCTTGGTCAAGTAGTTCAGCAGGTTGCGGCGATGACCAACCATCTTCAGCAGACCACGACGGCTGTGATGATCCTTCTTGTGGGTCTTCAGATGCTCGGTCAGGTCGTTGATGCGCTTGGTCAGAACAGCAATCTGCACCTCGGGGGAACCGGTATCGCCCTCGTGGATAGCATACTGCTGCATGATCGCGGTTTTCTCTTCGGGTAACATCATAGTAATACACCTCTTCTAAAATATTTTCGTGCATCCCAGCGCCGGGAAACGGTGTGTCCCCACAGGGGCATACTCCGCGGTCCGGGAAACCGAATTGCCTTTCGCAGGCAGAGTATAATATACCACAGCCTTTGCATATTGTAAAGAGGTTTTTTACTGTTTTTTCGTTAAATTTTAATATCCGCCGTAACAGCCGATTTCTTGGTTAGGCGGTTTACCAGCCACAATACCCCCATCGCCACCAGCAACAGCAGATACCCCGCCAGCGTGAAGGCGGCGATATAGATGACCACGCACAGAGGGTTGGTGACGCCCAACCAATTCTGCACCGCCGAAAACACCGGCAGATGGGGTGCTTGGTGGGGGCTGAAATAAAACATATTGAACGAATCGGTTTCCAGCAGACCGGTGCGGAAAGCCACCTCGTTGAGCACCATCGCCACCGCCGCCGCCACCGAAAACACCGGCAACGCCCGCAGAATGGTGCGGTGGGTGGCCGGCACGTAGCCGGTGCCCAGCAGGTAGATGCCCACCGTCAGCATCGAGCCGTGGCACACCATGGTCTGGATGTTCACCCCGATGGTGCTGACAAACACGTCGCCGGGGTGCACCATCACGCAGGCACCGGCGAACAAGGCGTAGGTGGTGAGGTAAGCACACAAACTGCGATGGACCCGTCCGGGACGGGTCAGCGCCGCCAGCAGGCCCACGTACATAGGCGTGGAGCAGAACTGCCACGGGAAAATGTACCACGGGAAATCCGCCGCCACCACACCGCCGGCATAAGAGAAGGTGAAATTGATGATCTTATACACCTCCAGCACCATCACGGTGACGGCGGTGATCCCCATCACCCGACGGGCATAGCGGTGGTCCGGCAGAAACCGGCACAGCAGCACCCCTGCCGCCAAAGACAACACGATAAACAAAATATGAAACCAGCCGAAGGCCGTAGGGGTCGGCATCCGTGTATCCAGAATCTCCAGAATCTTCACCCACATAGCGACACCCTCCTTTCCTGTTGTTCGGGGTCAGTATACCACACCCCGCCGCCTTTGGGAAGAGAAATGACAACATTGTAAATTTTGCCGCGGAAAAGAGGCCGCGGCTAACGCCACGACCTCTTTGGTTTACACCGTTTCGTACCACCAGGCACAAGACCAGCACCACTGGTCAAAGCCCGGACATTCCTGCACATAGCGGTACAGGGTGTCGTAAGCCGCCTGACGGGGCAGGCTGAAACGGGTAAAGCCCCTGTTCTTCTCCCGGGCACGCAAGGCCTCTACGGTGATGCCCTCGGCGGTTTGCATATCCTCAAAGTAATCGTACAAATACGCCTCTGCCAAGCATTCCTTGGCGGGGGTGGACACCGCTTCGTCCACGCAATAGGTCAACTTTGCCACGTAAGGCAGACCCTCATCCCCCAGCTCGTACATTGCCTGCACGTCCACGGTTTCCAGTTGGCAATGCATATACGCCTCGTAGTTGTAACGGGCGCAGATGGCCTCCACGTTGCCCACGCCCAGCACTAGCACCACCAGTCCGGCGGTGAACAGCGCGGTTTTCACCACGTTGACCCGACGGAGGTAGATACGCAGCACAACGCTGATAAACACCACCGTTAAGAACACCATAAAGGCGCTGGTGGTTAAGCGCAGCACCGTCATACCGAAGGAGTCGATGTACAGCACCATTTTGGAGATGGCAGTGGCGATGATGACCAGGGTAAACCCGGCGATAAAGGTGGTGACCGCCTTGACGGCGCCGCTCACCTTACCCTCTTTCTTTTTAGCCAGCAGGAAGGTGCCTAACACCAGCACCAGATTGATCACCGCAATGGTGCACATCTCGAAAAAGCCTTTGCGGGCGTATTGGGAGACCGTGATGTCCCCTTGGGGCAGAAATCCCCGGAAAGCGCTGAAGAAATAGGCCAATTGAGAAAACAGATACAGCAGATAGCACAGGCTGATGACCGACAGGAAGGACACGAGATACACGCTCTCGATACCGGTAAAACGACTCTCTTTAAGAGTGGCGGTGCGCCGGTATTTCAGCGAAAAGCCGTAGGCCGTCACCGGCACCGCCAGCATAACGCCGAAAGCCACTTTCAGGATGGTGGACAGGGCATCGCTGAACAGGTTATCCATCAACCCCCGAAAGGCGTAGTCGGAGGACATCAGCAGCGGCACCACCACCGCCAACACCGGCAGCGAGCAAAGCAGGCCGATCAGCACCTTGCCCACCGCCTTTTTATCGCCGTTTTCATTGGAAAACAGGGATTTGACCGCGATATCCAGATTATCCAGCGAAGAGGCGGCGGCGTAAAAGCCGCCTAAGGTCTGACGGTTGCCGATGGTTTTTCCCCTCACCAGACTGTCAAAGCCAAGCAGACCCAGCAAAAAGCCCAGCACCCCGGCAAAGAAACGCACGCTACCGTTGGTGGTGCACAGGAACACCGCGCCCATACCCAAAACCAGCAGGGCGGCCACCACCGACAGCGGGGTAACTCTACCGCTCTTGGCAAAGTAGCACCAAAACAATACGAGAAAGGCTACCACCGACAGCAGATAGCCCAGTGCCATACCGCCAAACAGACCGCAAATACAAGTGAACACGCACACCGCCACCGCGCAAAGGGCAAAGGCGATATCCCCCTTACCCAACGGGAACAGGGCTTTTTCAAAACGGATCGACGCCGCATAGGGCGTTTGCTCCTCGGGCTGCGTTACCGGAGAAACGTATTGGTTTTGCTCCATACCGCTCACTCCTTATCGGTGTATTTGATGATGTCGCCGGGCTGACAGCCCAGCGCCTTACAGATGGCGTCCAGGGTAGAAAAGCGGATCGCCTTAGCTTTGCCGGTTTTCAGAATGGACAGGTTCGCCGGGGTGATGCCCACCCGCTCCGCCAGTTCCAGCGAGGTCATTTTGTTCATCGCCAGCACAACGTCTAAATCAATGATAATCATAGCCTATCCCCCGCTTTAAATGGTGAGTTCGTTTTCTTCCCGGATCTCCACGGCCCGTTGCATTACGTTCTTTACCACCCGCAACATCAGCCCCACGAAACCGGCGGCCACCGCCACCGCAAAATACGGCACGTAGAACACGCCGCCGGCGCCGGTGATCACCGCCACCACGAAACAGCACCAGGAAATGCGCCGCAGATAGGTCACGTTTTGCGTGGTGAAGATCTCGTCTTTTCGGATATTGAACAACAGCCGCAGAAGGCTGTACAGCGTGACGTAGGCGAACACCGCACAAGGATAAAATACCAGTTTAAACAGGAAGGATACCTGTATCATACCGGTGCTGGAGGCGTCCCAGCCGCGATAGCGGGTAAACCAGCTCTCGATGGCCCAAGGACCAAACACGACGCCGGCGGTCAGCACAGCCACCACCACCCAACAGACCACGATGGACAACACAACCGAATGTTTACTGCTCCACATAATGCAATCCTCCTAATGAAATCGAATACGTTTGTGGGTTTCTGAGGTCATCATATCACCAAAATTATCGTTTGTCAATAATTATTTTATTGTTTTTCGATAATTATTTATTGTTTGGTGATAATCGCGGGGCAAAAACGGGAACATCTTAATCCTCGGCAAAAGCAAAACCCCCGGCGATGCCGGGGGCTTTGGAGGGTTATTTCGTTTTCACCTTCTTGGCACTGGACCAGTTGGAGTAATAGAACTTGTCCCCCACCTTCTTGTAGGTACGGACACGGACGTAGTAGGTGGTTTTGGCCTTCAAGCCGGACAGGGTCTTGGTGTTTTTGTTGCAGTCGGTGATCCACGCACTCTTGTAGGTCTTGAACGCGGAGGAGGTGCTGTACTGAATCTGGTAGCCAGTGGACTGCTGCAGGCTGCGGTTGAGTTTCACGTCAATAGCCTTGGATTTGGCGGTGAGCTTGTTGACACTGGCTGCCCGGGGCACAATTTTAAAGGTCAGGGTCTTGGTGCCTTTATAGTTCCCCTTAAACTTGACGGTGACCTTGTAGGTACCCACGTTTTTACGGCCGGAAGCATAAGTGACCGTGTAGTTGGACTTGGCGATGGTCTTGCCCTTAGCATCCTTGACGGTGACGGTGGGCTTTTGCGCCTTGCCGTTGTAGGTATAGGTGGTTTTGGACAGGCTCACCTTAGAGGCTTTGTAGACGGTGGTGGACTTGCTGGAAACGTACTTGCATTTTTCGCACACGTACTTAACAGAGCCGTTGGCGGTGGCGGTGGCCTTGGTCACCGTTTTCTTGTAGGTGTGCCCCAGTTTCTTACCGGAAATTGCACCGCAATCCTTACAGGTCTTTGCTTTGGTACAGGTGGCCACGGTGTACGTATGCGCCGTCTTACCAATACATGCATTATAATGCCAGGTGGCATTCAGAAAATCGGTATTATATTCTTTGAAAGTTATCGTTTTCTTGTCAGCTTTGGAACCTTTGTAGTACACATCTATCCTGCTGGGTTTTTCGTACCACCCAAACGCGCCAACACCAATAGTTTTGATGTTTTTACCAATGGTAATAGAGGTTAATTTATCACAATCGGCAAAGGCACTATTACCAATTTTGGTTACGCCATCCGGGATAACGATAGAGGACAGATTTGTGCAACAACAACCAAATGCGCTATCGCCAATGGAAGTTACATTCTGACCTACCGTTACGGTCTTAAGATTACAACAACCGCCAAACGTGCTTTCCTTAATCGCTTTGACCCCTTTGCCAATGGTTACTGAAATCAGACTCTCGCACCACTCAAAAGCCCCTTTTCCAAGATAGACGACAGAATCGGGTATGACTACCGATGTGAGATTGTAACAGGAATAAAACGCATTATCACCAATTTTAGTGACATTTTTTCCAATGGTTACCTTTACAACGTCCTCAAAAGGCCAAGGGTGAGGATTATCTTCCCATAGGCCACCATAGTCCGCCATCTCACCACTGCCAGAAATGGTTAAATGACCGTTCTTTAATGTCCAGGTGCAGTCGCCGGTGGTTCCGCTAGAGGCCGCACTGACACTAACCGCACCCATCGGGATGCAGGTTAGCAATAATACCATAGCCAACAAAATGGACAATACGCGTTTCTTCATAGCGGGTTCTCCTTTGCAGATAGAATGTATGGTAAATTTTAACATATCTTGTCGCCATTTGCAAGGAAAATAAAAAACAGCAGGATCGCTCCTGCTGTTTTTATCGGACTTAGTCCAGAATATACACTTTCATATTGCGGCGACCAAAAGCATTGCACTCGGTCAGGGTGTCCATATACAGGTCCACCAGGGCGTGACCGCGCTGCAGCGCTCCGCCGGTATCCGCGGCGATGGCGTAGCCATACACGATGGAGCCATCCTCGGAGGTGATCCACAGCTTGGTGCCGTAGGGAATCACACTGGGGTCAACCGCCACCAGACCCACGGCGGCACGCTTGCCGGTGGAGGTCCAGGCGCCGGAGTCGCCGGCATCGCTGGTGTAGGCGGTGCAGGTGCCGGACAGCACCTTTTTATAATTCACGGGCTGACCGCCCTCGTCCAGTTCTACGTGATAGGGAGCGCGGGACATAGGCGTACCCAGGGTGGTGCCTTTCAGAATCACCTTATTGACGGGCTTCTTGGTTACCTCGTCGCTGATCTCGCAGGTGTCGGTCACCTTGCCGTTGACGATGGTCTTGCGGTAGGTGATGGTGCGCACGCCCTCCTCGCCATAGGTGCGGACCTTGGTCTGGCCGGGGCGCAACACGCTGGTGTACTTATACACCACTTCATAATCAATGGACTGGGTGATGCTGTACTCGTCATAAGCCACGCGGTCGATGGTGATCAGCATACCGTCCTTAACCGAAGCGGTCAGCTTCTTGTTGATGTCGTCCTGCTTGCCAATGGTGATGCCCGCCTTTTGGATGGCCTCCTTGACGGTACCCTCGGTCATGTGCACCAGGGTGGACAAACCGTCCGCCTGCACCTCAACGGTCATGGCGCGGTTAACGTCAATGGTGCTCTCCTGAGCGTTCACCGAAATGGCGTCGTGCTCCTCCAGCCGGACACCGGCGGAATTCAGCACCTGATAGGGATCCTCGTGGACGGTAACCACCACACGGCTATCCTCGCCGTCGTTGACGGTGATGACGTGGGAGTTGGCGTTGATGCCAACCGCCAAGGCCACGGCGGCACAGCCCATCACCAAAGCGGCGAAAGCACGGTGGGTCAGCACACGGCAGATACCCCGCAGGGTAGCGGTGCCTATCTTCTTAACTTGTTCCATAATTGTCTTCCTTTCTGCGGTGGCGGTTCAGGGCCGGCTATACCGGTCTTAGTGTGGTTGCCTTTTCGTAAACTTATGCAACCGAGCCCCGACAGGCGGGGTGAACCGAACCCACGGTGGCATCGCCCTGTTTATTTGGTGTGGCGATGCGGATGCGGAAATTGGGTCAAATCGGACACTTGCGCTATTATACCCTCGCCAGTTTGTTCTTGTCAACCAACGCGGAGGGGGTTGTTTTTGTGCATTTCGCACAAAGAAACGGGGGTTTCGCTCCGTAAGGCAATCGGCACGGGCTGTCCGAAAACCGCCATACCCTGTCCCAACCGGCGGGTCGGAAAAATGGCCTTTTTTATGGATTTTGTAAAGAAAAATCGGGGATTTTTGCAAAAAATAGCCCCTTTTTACCCCGAAAATGCCATTTTTTGACATAATTGGTAATAAAAATGACGATTTTTGATTTGGGCGAAAATTTTGTGCAAGAGGCTGAAAAAGCCACCCAAAACCGGAGCAAAAAACCCGTTTGGGGGGCTTTCAGAGGGTGAAAACAACGGATTTTGGCGAAAACAGTTGCAAAAATATGCTTTTTGTCGAGAAAATATGCAAAAACAAAGGAATTACCATTTTTGACACCGCCCCAAACGTCAAAAATCCCGAAACCGTTTTCAGCGG
>JAZNSL010000067.1:0-33896 GCA_045591225.1 Acutalibacteraceae bacterium
GAGTAATCAGGTAAGATCCCATGAAGACTACATGGTTGATAGGCTGCGTGTGTAAGAGTGGTGACACTTTAAGCTTGGCAGTACTAATAGATCGAGGGCTTGACCTACAAATTCGACGATGAAATCGAATGTTTTTTGGTGGAACACGGTGTGATGCCCGTCTCCACAGTAGGCAATCTTCTTCCACATTCCTTCTAACGTGACTTTATTCAGTTCTGAGGGTTCTGCCTTAGAGAAAGCGACTGCAATTTGCAGTCGCTTTTTTATTTTTTTGCACTGCACCTTATTTGGAGAAACGGGACGAACAATTTGACAAACTGCATAGATTGTTTTATACTGGATGCAGTAGTTTTCTTGCAATGGTTGTAAGGAGGAATGTAAAATGAAAAAACTGGTATCCGTTTTGCTAGCAACGATACTGTTGCTGACCTGCATCCCGCTGGGTGTCAGCGCCGAGAGTGAGGGCGATTATGAATACACCGTCGCCAACGGCGAAACCACCATCACCGGCTATACCGGCTCTGGTGGCGATGTGGTGATACCGTCCACTTTAGGCGGCTATCCCGTCACCACTATTGGCAATTATACGTTTGAGGATTGCACCGGCCTGACCACGGTGACCATCGGTGATGGTGTCACCAGCATTGGCGAGTGTGCGTTTTTGAGTTGCGCTAGTTTGTCTTCGGTTAACATCCCGGACGGTGTTATCAGTATTGGTGAGTATGCGTTTGCGGGTTGTAACAGCTTGACCTCAATAGCTATCCCGAGTAGTGTTGCCGTAATTGGTGGGAGTGCGTTTAATTGCGACAAGCTAACAGAAATTATTGTTAGTGATGCAAACCAGAATTATTCCTCCTTGGATGGTGTTTTGTTTAACAAAGAAATGACCGAGTTACTTCGATTCCCTAGCAAAAAAAGCGGCGAGTATATCATTCCGGACAGCGTCACCACCATTGTCGATTCTGCGTTTCGCGAATGCACCAGCCTGACCTCGGTGACCATCCCGGACAGCGTCACCTCCATTGGCGGTTCTGCGTTTAGAGGTTGCGACAGACTGACCTCGGTGACCATCCCGGACAGCGTCACCAGCATTGGCGGTTTTGCTTTTACAGGAACAAAATATTATACTACGAGTAGCAACTGGACAAAGGACGTTCTGTACATTGGTAATCATTTAATCAAAGCGAAAACGAACATTTCAGGTGCTTATACCATCAAAGTAGGCACAAAGACCATTGGCGGTTCTGCGTTTCGCGAATGCAACATCCTGACCTCGGTGACCATCCCGGACAGCGTCACCACCATTGGCGAGTGTGCGTTTTATGATTGCGACAGCCTGAAGTCGGTGACCATCCCGGACAGTGTCACCACCATTGGCGGGTGGGCGTTTGATAATTGCGACAGCCTGAAGTCGGTGACCATCCCGGACAGCGTCACCACCATTGGCGGTTCTGCGTTTTCCGATTGCACCAGCCTAACTTCAATTGACGTAGCAAAGAATAATACCAGTTATTGTTCGTTGGATGGAGTTTTGTTCAGTAAAGATAAAACGATCTTAATGCAATGTCCCGGAGGAAAATCCGGTGCGTACACCATCCCGGACAGCGTCACCAGTATTGGCGATGATGCGTTTGCTTATTGTGACAGCCTGACGTCGGTGACCATCCCGGACAGCGTCACCACCATTGGCTCTTCTGCGTTTTGGAGTTGCGACAGCCTGAAGTCGGTGACCATCCCGGATAGCGTCACCGACATTGGCTCTTCTGCGTTTTCGGGTTGCGACAGACTGACCTCGGTGACCATCCCGGACAGCGTCACCACCATTGGATTTGGTGCGTTTTCTAATTGCGACAGCCTGACGTCGGTGACCATCGGTGACAGTGTCACCACCATTGACGAGGAGGCGTTTTGTGATTGCGACAGCCTGACGTCGGTGACCATCCCGGACAGCGTCACCAGCATTGGTAATGGTGCGTTTGCTTATTGCTACAGCCTGACGTCGGTGACCATCCCGGACAGCGTCACCAGCATTGGTAATCGTACGTTTTCCTATTGCTACTGCCTGATGGATGTATATTATAGTGGAACTCAGGCAGACCGAGAGAACATTTCTTTTGGCAAATACAATGATGATCTCCTAAACGCCACTTGGCATTATAATGAGTGCGAACACACCTGGACCCCCGCTACCTGCACTGTTCCCAAGACTTGCTCCGTTTGTGGCGATACCGAGGGCGAGGCACTGGATCATACTTGGACGGATGCTACCTGCACCGCTCCTAAGACCTGCTCCGTTTGCGGTGCTACCGAGGGCGAGGCACTGGGTCACAGCTGGAAAGCTGCCACCTGTACCGCACCGAAAACCTGCACAGCCTGCGGTAAGACCGAGGGTGGTAAGATGGGTCACCTGTATATCCCGACAGTGACTGCGCCCACCTGTGTGGATAATGGTTATACCACTCACGTTTGTTCCGATTGTGGCGATAGTTACATAGATAGCAGAGTCGCTGCGCTGGGTCACAAGTACGATGCCGGTAAGGTGACCAAGGCCGCTACCTGCACCAAGACCGGTGTTAAGACTTATACCTGCACCACTTGTAAAGCCACCAAGACCGAGACCATTGCCAAGAAAGCTCACTCCTATAGCAATGCCACCTGCACCAAGGCTAAGACCTGTAAGGCTTGCGGTGTGACCACCGGCAAGGCTCTGGGTCACAAGTACACCAACGCTTGCGATACCTCTTGCAACACCTGTAAGGCTACCCGCAAGATTACTCACAAGTACGTTACGGTGACCAAGAAGGCCACCGCCACCGCTAACGGTTATACCGTTAAGCGTTGCTCCGTATGTAAGAAGGAAACCGGCAAGACCACCATCTACAAGGTGGGCAAGGTGACCCTGTCCAAGACTACCTACGTCTACAACGGCAAGGCTCAGAAGCCCACCGTCACCATCAAGGATAGCAAGGGCAAGACCATCGCTTCCAGCAACTACACCGTAACCTATGCCAGCGGTCGCAAGAACGTGGGCACCTACAAGGTCACCGTTAAGATGAAGGGCAACTACACCGGTACCAAGGTTCTGACCTTCAAGATTAACCCGGTGAAGACCACCGTGTCCAAGGTGACTGCCGGCACTAAGAAACTGACCGTAGCTATCACCAAGAAGACCACTCAGGTCACCGGCTATGAAGTGCAGTATGCCACCAATAAGAACTTTAAATCGGCTAAGTCTAAAGTTCTGACCAAGACCAGTCTGTCTCTGACCGGTCTGAAGGCCAAGACCACCTACTATGTCCGTGTACGCACCTACAAGATCGTAAACGGTAAGAAGGTCTATTCTGCCTGGTCTACTGTGAAGTCTGTTAAGACGAAATAAGCAAAAAGACCACGAGGTTATTCTCGTGGTCTTTTTTGCATCCCCCAATAGACGTAAGCCGTCAGCGAGTTAAAAAATCCCTGTGGGAATTCTTGATTTTGTCTAAATATTTGGTATAATAAAAGGTGATTTCATTGATACTGGGGGCATAGATTATGCGGAAAACCAAAATCGTCTGCACCATCGGTCCGGCCTGCGATTCCTACGAAACCCTGACCGGGCTGTGCAAAGCCGGTATGAACGTGGCGCGGCTCAACTTCTCCCACGGCACCCACGAAGAGCACCAAAAACGAATCGACACCATCAAGGCGGTGCGTAAGGATTTGGGCCTGCCCATCGCCATCATGCTGGATACCAAAGGCCCCGAATACCGCATCAAAACCTTTGAAAACGGGAAAGTGATGCTGTTTAAGGGGGACATTTTCACCTTTACCACCGATGAGGTGGAGGGCAACCGGGAGATGGTGTCGGTCACCTATCAAAATCTGCCTAACGAGGTGGCGGTGGGGGATACCATCCTGCTGAACAACGGCCTGCTGGCCTTTGAGGTCACCGCCATCGAGGGCGCCCACATCCGCTGTGTGGTCACCGACGGCGGTGAATTGTCCGACCGCAAGAGCATGTGTTTCCCGGGAAAAGTGCTCAAGCAGGTGTACCTGTCCCAGCAGGACAAGGCGGACATCGCCTTTGGCGTCAAGAACGGGGTGGATTTCATCGCCTGCTCCTTCGTATCCGGCAAGCAGGACCTGATCGACATCCACAACTATCTGGCGGAGCTGGGTGCCACCGGCATCGAGCTGATCGCCAAGATCGAGAACCAGTCCGGCGTGGACAACATCGAGGAGATCTGCGGCTACTGCGACGGCATTATGGTGGCCCGCGGCGATATGGGCACCGAGATCGCTTTTGAACGGCTGCCCACCATCCAGAAAAAACTGATTACCAAATGCCGTCTGCTGGGTAAGCGGGTCATCACTGCCACCGAGATGCTGGAGAGTATGATCCACAATCCCCGCCCCACCCGTGCGGAGATCTCTGACGTGGCCAACGCCGTCTACGACGGCACGTCTGCCATTATGCTGTCCGGTGAAACCGCCGCCGGCAAATACCCGGTACAGGCGGTGGCGGCCATGGCGAAGATCGCCAAGACCGCTGAGGAAAGCATCAACTACCGCAAGAAATTCTATACCGCTTCGTTTGAGATCCGCAACAACGTGGACGCCATTTCCCACTCCACCTGCGGCATGGCCATCGACATCGACGCCAAGGCCATCGTGGCCTGCTCCCTGTCCGGCACCACCGCCCGTATGGTGTCCCGGTTCCGGGCACCGGTGGACATCATCGGTCTAACCACCGACGAGGCCACCTGGCGGCGGCTGTCCCTGTCCTGGGGCGTGACCCCCGCTATGTGCGAAAAGTTCACCTCCACCGACGTGCTGTTCTACACCGCCAAAAAGATGGCGGAGCAGACCCTGCCCCTGGGCAAGGGCGACCACATCGTCATCACCGGCGGTGTCCCCGGCGAGCCGGGAGCCACCACCCTGATTAAGATTGAAAGCATCTAATCTGTATAATTTCCCCCAATTTAAACGGAAAGCATAATCGAGGTGCAAGGAAATGGTTATTGATTTTCATACCCATTGTTTCCCCGACCACTTGGCAGAACGGGCGGTCAGCCGATTGAGCGAGGTTGGTGGCGGGCTGATGCCCTATACCGACGGCACCCTGGCCGGTCTGCGCCGGCGGATGGCGGCGGACGGCATCGATGCCGCCGTGGTGCTGCACATCGCCACCAAACCCGAACAGCAGACCAACGTCAACAATTTTGCCGCCGCCATCAACAACGAGAAGGACATTTTCTCCTTCGGCTCGGTGTACCCCGGCAGTAAGGATGCCTTTGAGGAACTGGAACGCATCAAGGCGCTGGGGCTGAAAGGGGTCAAATTCCATCCGGAATACCAGCAATTTGCGGTGGACGACCCAAAATGGAAGCCGCTGTACCGCAAGATTTCGGAGTTGGGGCTGATCACCGTGTTCCATGCCGGTCTGGACTACGGCTTTCCGCCGCCTTACGGCTGTATGCCGGAGGGCTTGGCAAAGGTGCTGGATTGCTTTGAGGCGCCGGTGGTGGCGGCCCATTGGGGCGGTTTGCAGTTTGGCGAGGACGTTATCCGCCACCTGTGTGGCAGAAACGTGTATATCGACACCTCTTTCGGCTATGGACGGCTGTCCAAATACCACGCCGAGCAGATCATCGAAAAGCACGGGGCAGACAAACTGCTGTTTGCCACCGATATGCCGTGGCACACCGCCTCGCTGGAACTGCGCCTGTTGGGCACCCTGGGGCTCTCGGAGGAGCAATGGGAGAAAATTTCCAGCGGCAACGCCAAAAAACTATTGGGAATCGAGTAACCGAAAACCGCTCTGGAAACAGAGCGGTTTTCTTATTGCAAACTTTCCTTTTTTGCGGTATACTGTAGGTATCTTAACAACGAGGAGGAACCCGTATGCAATTCAGTCCCAACGGTACCTTTATGTACCTCATTGGCGGCGGGGTCATTTTGTTTGTGCTGGCTCAGTCGCTCTTTTTCCTGATCCGCGCTTGGCGGCGGGGTAAGGAGCTAGGCATCACCACCGCCAAACTGCGTAAGACGGTGCTGTCCACCGCCATCTTCACCATTGCCCCGGCCATTTCTTTTCTGCTGGGCGTGGTGACCTTGTCCAAGTTCTTGGGCATCCCCCTGCCCTGGATTCGCATGAGCGTCATCGGCGCCATTACCTATGAGCTGCCGGCGGCCACCGCGGCGGCCAATGCCTTTGGCACCTCTCTGTCCGAGCTGGTCACCGACCCCAAGGTGTACGCCGCCATTGCTTGGGTGATGACCTTGGGCATTCTGCCCAGCATCATCCTGCCGCCCATTTTGATGAAGAAGATTCGCGGCGGCGTGGTGAAACTGCAGAACAAGGACCAGAAATGGGGCGATATCTTTATGGCTTCGCTGTTTCTGGGTATGATCTCCGCCTTCCTGGGTATGGTGTTTGCCAACGTCCGGGAGGGTCTCAGCGGTTGGATTCCCATTTTCGTGTTGCTGGTGTCGGCGGCGCTGATGGCGGTGTGCGGCATTCTCATTAAGAAATGCGGCTGGAAATGGCTGGAAACCTACGCTATGACGGTCAGTATGCTGGGTGCGATGGTGTTTGCCGTTATCATCACCCCGGTCATCACGGGTTAAGGAGGTGTCACGATGAGCGAGTATATGAGAAAAACCGACCTGTACGGTAAAATTTGGATTTGGACCGCCGCCGTGGTGGTGCAGATGGTCCCGGTGGGCATCTGTGTGGCCTTTGATGCCTGGCCGGCGGTGACCGCGGTGCTGACCGGTCTGCTGGGCGTGGCGCCCATCTTCTGGACGGTGGGCGTCATCGAAGTGATTACCTATACCCCCATGCTGGGCGTGGGCGGCACCTATCTGTCCTTTGTCACCGGCAACCTCACCGCGTTGAAAGCCCCGGCGGCATTGACCGCTATGGAGAATGCCGAGGTCAAGGCCTCCAGCGAAGAGGGCGAGGTCATCTCCACCATCGCCATTGCCACCAGCTCCATCGTTACCACCTTGATTCTGGCGGCGGGTGTGTTTGGCTTGACGCTGATCTCTCCTATTCTGGATTCCCCGGTGCTCAAACCCGCCTTTGACAACATCCTGCCGGCCTTGTTCGGCGGTCTGGGCGTGGTGTATATCAGCAAAAACCCCAAACTGGCTATTGCCCCCTTGGTGTTTATGGTGGCGCTGTTTTTGGCGGTGCCCAGCCTGTCCGGTTCGGTAGGCGTGTTGGTGCCGGTGGGTGTGCTCATCGCCTTGGGCGTGGGTCGTCTGCTGTATAAGAAAGGATGGGTCTGATGCCTGTTCTGTATAGTTTATTGGGAGCACTGCTCCTTTTCGTGGCGGTGCTGGTCATCCGCACCCTTCGCTTCCGCCCCGGCAAAACCGAGGTCATCACCCCCTCCGCCGTATCTCTGGACCGGGATAAGGTGGTGGCGGATATGGCGGATATGGTGCGGTGCAGGACGGTGTCCTACCGGGATCACGCCCTGGAGGATGCGGCAGAATTTGACAAATTCCGCCGTCTGCTGAAAGAGCGGTTTCCCCGCATCCATACCGCCGCCACGTTGCAGGAAATCGGCCGCAACGGCCTATTGTACCACCTGCCGGGTGTCAGTGCCGATAACCCCACCGTGCTGATGGCCCACTACGACGTGGTGCCGGTGGAGGAGGCCTATTGGACCCACCCGCCCTTTGGCGGCCGGGTGGTGGACGGCGTGATGTGGGGTCGCGGTACCCTGGACACCAAAAGCACCCTCTGCGGTGCAATGGAGGCGTTGGAGCATCTGCTGGGCGAGGGGTACAAACCCCAAAATGACCTGTATCTGTCCTTCTCCGGCGAGGAGGAGATCGACGGCGATTCCTGCCCCGCCATCGTCACCTATCTGGAACAGCAGGGGATCAAACCCGCTCTGGTGCTGGATGAGGGCGGCGCCGTGGTGGAGAAGGTGTTCCCCGGCGTGGAGGGGCGGTGCGCCCTTATCGGTATCGCGGAAAAGGGCGGTCTGAATCTGGAGTTTTCCATAGAGGCTTCCGGCGGACACGCTTCCACCCCGCCGGTACACACCCTGTTGGGACGGCTGAGCCGGGCGGTGACCCGCATCGAGGATAACCCCTTCCCCTATCACCTGACCCCACCGGTGCGCCAGATGTTCGACACCTTGGGTCGGCATTCCAATTTCTTATATCGGTTGATTTTTGCCAACCTGTGGTGCTTTGCGCCGGTGCTGGACCTGATCTGTCGGCTGTCCGGCGGCGAACTGAACGCCATGATGCGCACCACCGTGGCCACCACCCGTATGCAGGGCAGCGACGCCTATAACGTGTTGCCGGGGCGGGCCACCTTTGCCACCAACATCCGTCTGATGAGCGGCGATACCATCGACTCCGCCATCGCCTATCTGAAAAAGGTGATCAAGGATGAGGACGTGCAGGTGCGGGTGGTGAACGGTATGAACCCCTCCATCTTCTCGGACACCGATAACCCCCAGTGGCACACCCTGTGCCGGGCGGTGCGAGAGACCTGGCCGGAGGCGTTGGTATCTCCGTACCTGATGATGGCCTGCAGCGATTCCCGCCACTATTGCCGTATCACCGACCGGGTGTATCGGTTTTCGGCTATGTTTATGCCCAAGGAATTGCGGGGTCTGGTGCATAACCACGACGAGCGCATCCCGGTGGATACCCTGGTGCAGACCGCCGAGTTCTACGTGCGGTTGCTACGATTAATCTAATCAAAAAAGAGGCTGTGTTTCGTAAAGAAACACTGCCTCTTTTCTCATATTTTTTCCAGTAACCACATACACTACACAAAAGGGGTTATTCCGCCCGGTTGCGCATACTCCGCTTGAGTTTGTGGGGTGGTGCCGGTTCCTCGGTGGTTTCCGGCAGTTCGTACTGATCCACGTACCGCTCGTTTTCCAAGCGGATGCGCTCCTCACGGTTGACCCCGTAATTGACAAACCCGCAGATAGCCACCAGCACCGCCGCCAACACCGAGGACAGGTGCCTATAGGCTAGTTTCCAGCCGTCCAGACCCTGCTCATAATTGAGGCTGACGTTGTTGCCCACCTGGGTGGGCAGGGCGTCCCGCAGTTCCAGCGCCACGATAAGCCCCAGCACCCCGCCGGCCACGGCGATAATGGCGGCGGTAAGCGAGAGTTTTTCGCCTTTTTTGCCGATGGCGCACAGGATGGTGGCCACGGGAATCAGCACCAACACCGCTATCCACAGCGGAACCAGCCAAGGGGTCTTTTCCACCACGTCCCGGGCGCCGTTCAGGGTGCCGTACAGAGCCAGACCTTGAAACAGGGTGGCAATGATCAGCACCGCCACCGCGATGCCGTAGCTAATTTTCACAAAACGATTCATCGGTTATCCTCCAATAGCAGTTTGGTTTTCAGAATGCCGATCTGGGTCTTGGCGTCGGTGATCTCTCCCGCCATTACCCGCTTCACCATCTCATCCAAGGGGCACCGCTCCACCTCCAGGAACTCGTCCTCGTCGGGGTGGGCGTCGGCGGCGGTGAGGCCGGTGGCCAGATACAGATACACCATCTCGTCACAGCAACCGGGGGTGGGGTATAGGGTGCCCAAGGGGGTATAGGTGGCGGCGCGGTAGCCGGTCTCCTCTTCCAGCTCCCGCATACCGGTGGTGAGGGGGTCTTCACCGGGGTCGCGTTTGCCGGCGGGGATCTCGGTGAGGATCTCGCCATAGGGATAGCGGTATTGCCGTACCAGAAGCACCTCGTTTTGGTCGGTGAGGGCCACCACGCCCACGCCGCCGGGGTGACGGATGTATTCCCGGGGTGCGGTGTTGCCGTCCGGCAACTCCACTTGGTCCACGTCCAGACGGAGCAGACAACCCTGAAAGGCGGTGGACCGCCCGATGGTTTTTTCCACTAGATTTTTCATATTCATTCCTCCTGAAAGGGGTTATTTACAATGCAAGTACGGATGCAGGGACGGCTGGTGACACCCCAGCCGGTGGACTATGGTGTGGCGCGGGGTCTGTGCGCCGCCCTACGGGGGCGGTATCCCACCCTGCGTCCGGCGATGGTGGGGCGCAGTGTGCTGGGGCGGGAGATTCCCGCCCTGGTGCTGTCCACCGGGGGTGGGGACAGCCGGGTGCTGATAGCGGCATCCTTTCACGGGCCGGAGTGGCTCACCGCCTTGTGTGCTTTGCGCCTGTGTGAAGAGCTGTGCGCCGCCCTGCGGGCTCAGCTGCCCCTGTGCGGCATCCCGGTGGCCCGGGCACTCCAGGGTCGGCAGATATGGTTCGTGCCGATGGTCAACCCTGACGGGGTGGAGATCGCCCGCTACGGCAGCGGTGCCGCCGGTGCCTATGCCGCCACCGCGGCGGCAGGCGGCGCCGACATCCCGGGGATGTGGCGGGGGAATGCCCGCGGGGTGGATATCAACTCTAATTTTAATGCAGGTTGGGAAGAAATGCAAGCCTTAGCGGAAAAATCCGGCAAAAATTATCCCGGAACCGGCAAATATCCCGGTCCCGTCCCGGAAAGTGAGCCGGAAACCCGGGCGCTGACCGACCTGTGTCGGCGGATGGCCTTTCGCCACGTGGTGGCGCTCCACAGCCAAGGGGAGGAGATCTATTGGGAGTATGGGGAGCATACCCCGCCCCAAAGCCGGATGATGGCCCGGGTGCTGTCCACCGCCTCCGGCTATGCACTGGCCCAGCCATCCCCCGAGAGCGCCCACGGCGGGTTCAAGGATTGGTTTATCCGGTGCTACCACCGCCCGGGGTTCACCATCGAGCTGGGCCGGGGCAAAAACCCCTTGCCGGTCTCTCAGTTTGAGGCGATGTACGAAAAAGCCCGGGAGATGCTGGTGCTATCGGTGCTGTTATAAAAAGAAAAGGTCTGTGGCATTCGCCACAGACCTTTTCAAATGGGATAAAATTACTCTTCTACGGGAATAGCGTCAACGGCTTCTACCACAACGGGCTCTTCCACAACGGGCTTCAGAGAGTTGTAGGCGTTGGCGTAGGTGGCGGTCATGTAGGGAATAATCCAAATGTAGGCGATACCCAAGGTTACCATACCCAACAGGAACCAACCGATGAAGGACAGGCCCAGCACGAACAGGTCCATCTTGTGACCGTGGGTCATAGCCTTGGACTCGTTAATGCACTCCAAAGCGGGCTTGCCCTTGTTCTCGGCCAGAATGTAGGGAGCCATAGAATAGGAGATGGCCTTAATGATGCCGGGGATATAAAGCAACAGAGACCACAGCATAATAAACAGACCCATAAAGAAGTTTACCTTAAAAGCACTCCAAAAATCGTCAAAGCCGGAGAATGCATCGCCGATGGCGATGGTGCCGCCCTTGGTCAGTTTCAGATAGGCACGGGCAATGCTGATGGAGAATGCGGGGGTGAGCAGCAAAGACGCGACGGTGCCGATGCCGGGGATCACGCTCAGCAGACCAGCGATGAGAGCGACGATAAGCATCATCACAAACAGGGTGCCGATATTGCCTTTGATTTGCTCTTTTGCTTTTGCTTTGAGTTCTGCACGATTCATAATAAAAAACCTCCTCAAAATAATGCGGATATACATCCTAATCATAAATATAACAGATATTGTAGAAAAATGCAATAAATATGTTGTGTTTTTCGAATATTGTGCAAAAAGGTCTGTGGCATCAGCCACAGACCTTTTCTCTTTTATCGTCCCAGTTTTCTGACGGTTTTGACGATGCTGGCGATGGCGGGGGAAAGAATCAGGTTGGCGGCGAACTCAATAATAAAGTTCACGCCCACCAGCACCACCACGGCGAAATACACCGCCGAGGTGCCGCCCATACCGATCTGACCGGCAAAGTCCATCATCACGCCCTTGAAGATGGTCAGCATACCCAGCACGAAAATGCCGGTGTTGACCAGCGGCGCGGATGCCGCCGCCAGCAGAATGCCGATAAACTGCTGTTTCTTAAAGGCCTTGGCGATCAGGCCGGGGACAAAGCCGGCGCCGATACCCTTGAGCATACAGACGGCGATGGTGAGAATGGGGTTGTAGGCCACCATCATATTGGTCAGCAGACCCAACTGCCCCTGCACCGCCATCACGGACACCAGCACACCGAACACACCGCCCAGCAGGGCACCGGATTTCGCCCCGAACAGCACCGCGCCCACCACGATGGGCACCAGCACCAAGGACAGGGTCAGGGTGCCCGGCAGAGGGATTACAAAGTACAGCTGTAACAGGATGATCAGGCCGGACAGGATGGCCAACTGCACCAACTTCAGGGTGTTTTTCTTTACGTTTGTCATTATTCATTTCTCCTTTACTGTCGTTCTCTTACGAGATACCACGTGCGGACTATATGTAAACCCAAGCCGTCCGGGTGTGGCTGGAACGCTGTACGGCTGTCCCGCCACCGGGTAGGTTGGGATTGTTGTTTTCAAAGTTAGGGATTTATTTCTTGTTCTTCTCGTAGATGATGCGCAGGCCGGTCAGCAACAATTCGCTGATATACTGTACCCGGCTGCGGCACTGGGGGGCAATCTCCCGACCCAGACCGCCGGTGACCACCACCGGGGCATCGTAGCCCAACTCCTCCACGATGCGGGCGTTCATCCCATCGATAAGACAGGCGTTGCCGTACACCGCGCCGGACTGCAGACAGGCGATGGTGTTGCTGCCGATGACCTTTTCGGGGGCATCCACGCTGATCTGGGGCAGCAGGGACGTGTTATCCGCCAGTGAATTCAGCGCCGTGCCGATGCCCGGCATAATGGCGCCGCCGCGGAAGGCCCCGTCCTTATCCACCACCGATACGGTGGTGGCGGTGCCCAGATCCCACACGATGCAGGGGTATCCCACCGCATCCACCGCCGCCACGGCACCCACCAATAGGTCGGCGCCCAACGTGGTGGGGTTATCGATGCGGATGTTCAGGCCGGTTTTGGTGCCGGGACCCACCAATAAGGGGGTCAACCCGGTGGCCTTTTTCACCGCGCCGCACAGGGCGTGGTTCAGGGGCGGCACCACCGAGGAGAGGATCGCCCCGGTAAAGGCGGTAACCTCCAGTTTATACAGCCGGAGCAGGTCCATCAGCTCCACGGCGTATTGGTCCTCCATCTTGGTGCGGTCGGTGGCAATGCGGGACTGCAACAGCAGTTTGTTGCCCTCGAACACGCCCAGGGTGATGTTGGTATTGCCCATATCCAGCACTAACAGCATAGTGGTTACCTCCATGTTGGGGATATAGCCGACGAAGTCGGCGTGCCTCCCTTGTGTAAAGGGAGGTGGCCGAGGCGACGCAAAAATTGTACTTATCTACATTTCGTTGTCGCCTCTATGAGAAGGTCGCTTTGCTCCATTCTCCGCAGACACGGCGTTGCCGAGGTCGGAGGGATTGTAGATTAGACGTGTCTTTGTGCAAACAATCCCCCAGTCCTCGCGCCGCTCGGACAGCCCCCTTTACACAAGGGGGCCGCACCGCCTATGGCGGCTAAAAAAGCAGGCGCAGAGGAGTTCTCTGCGCCTGCGGGGATTACAGCGGGAATCAGGCCTGGTTGGCGCTGCCCAGGATGTTCTCGATCTTGTGCTTAACCACCTTGGTGATGTTCTCACGGCCGTCGCCCAGATACTGGCGGGGATCGAAGTGGGTGGGCTCCTCAGCCAGGTGCTTGCGGATACCGGCGGTGAGAGCCAGACGCAGGTCGGAGTCGACGTTGATCTTGCAGACAGCCATCTTAGCGGCCTGACGCAGCATATCCTCGGGGATGCCGATGGCATCGGCCATCTGGCCGCCGTACTGGTTAACGGTAGCCACGTACTCCTGCATAACGGAGGAAGCGCCGTGCAGAACGATGGGGAAGCCGGGCAGACGGTTCATAACCTCCTGCAGGATGTCGAAGCGCAGCTGGGGGTTCTGACCGGGCTTGAACTTGAAGGCGCCGTGGCTGGTGCCGATGGCGATAGCCAGAGAGTCCACGCCGGTGCGGGTCACGAAATCCTCAACCTGATCGGGGTCGGTGTACTGAGCCTTGTCGGCGTCCACGCTGACCTCGTCCTCAACGCCGGCCAGCTGACCCAGCTCACCCTCAACGGTGACGCCATGGGCGTGGGCATACTCCACAACCTTCTTGGTCAGGGCAACGTTCTCCTCATAATCCAGGTGAGAGCCGTCGATCATAACGGAGGTGAAACCGCCGTCGATGCACTCCTTGCACAGCTCAAAGCTGGAGCCGTGGTCCAGGTGCAGGGCGATGGGCAGACCGGTCTCCTCAGCGGCGGTCTTGACCATGCTGTACAGATAAGCGTGGCGGGCATACTTACGGGCAGAGCCGGAGACCTGCAGAATAACGGGGCTGTTCAGCTCCTTGCAGGCGTCAACGATACCCTGGATGATCTCCATGTTGTTGACGTTGAAAGCGCCGATGGCGTAGCCGCCCTCATAAGCCTTTTTGAACATTTCTTTGGTGTTTACCAGTGCCATTGTTAGTTCCTCCTTAAAGGTGTTTTTATTTGATGTACCTATTATAGTGCATTTTTTGGTTTAGGGCAATAGTTTTGTTAAAGAATTATCCAACTGTTCGGGATAAATTCTTATGCAAAATGACGAGGGGCGGTTATTCCGCCTCGGTTTGCGCGGTGGTTTCGGTGTCCTCGGCGGCGGTGGGAGCGGTGGCCTCGGTGGTGGTGGGGGTCTCCACCACGTTGTAGAAGGCCGCCAGCACCGCCTCGTAGGCGGAAGAGGAGGTGGCGTAGAACTCCGCGTGGTCCTTGCCGTCGATGGTTCTGCCGTTGATGGTGACGTATTCGGGGTTTTTCCAGTTGTTGCCGGCAAGGGTACAGCCCACCAAATAGGTCATCTTGGACAGGGTGATGTCGGTGACGATGTAGGGCGAGGCGGTGTTGTAGTATTTGGGCAACAGGCTGATGTTTTCCTTGAGGTTGCCGCCCGCCTTACCGATAAAGGCGGTGAAGAACTGTTTCAGTCGCTGCATACGGCGGTTGTTGGCCTGGGCATCGGTGTCCCGGTGGCGCATATAGGTGAGGGCCTGTTTGCCGTTCAGGGTGGTCTCCTCGCCCTCGTAGACGATGATCTCCCCGGTGCGGGGGTCCGCCACGTCCTCCAGACCGGTGATGGTGATACCGCCGATGGTGTCGGTGATGGTCTGCACACCCTTCAGGTCGATGGCCACGTAACTGTTGATGGGGATGCCGTACAGCAGGCGGCTCACCGAACGGGCCACGTTATCGCAGCCCTCTTCGCCGTTGGCGGCGTAGGAATAGGCCAGACACAACTGGGTCTTTTCCACACCCAGATAGGTGCCGTCCACCGCATACCGGTCCACCTCCACCATGGTTTCGCGGGAGAGGGGAATGATGTGTACGTCGCCGGTTTTGGTATCCAGAGTGGTCAGAAACAGGGTATCCGCCTGACCGTTTTGGCCGTAGGTGCTTTCCTCTTGGATGTCTTTTTTATCCACGCCGATCACCAGCATAGCGGTGACGTTGTGGTTGTATTCGTAGACGGTGCCGTTGTACACCACCCGGTCGCCGTCACTGCCCTCCACCAGCGATTCCGGCGGTGTGATGGCAGGGGGCTCGCTGGGTAGCAGGTCCTGTTGTCCCCGGCGATACATCCAGACAAGCAGACCGCCTGCCACCAGCAGAAGCGCCAGTAAGACCAGCAGGATGATCAAGAGAATCTTTTTTACGCGGGATCGCTTTTTCGGCTTTTCCTCTGCGGGTTGTTCCTCGGGAGATTGTTCTTCCGTGGAAACCGACGGCAATCCAATCAGGTCTTCCAGTTCTTTTTCCTCAATGGATTTGTTTTCAGTTTGTGGGCTGGTCATCAATCAATACCCCCTCTACAAGATAGCGTTCACGGCCATAGGACGTGCAGGTGCTCAGGGTAATGATGCGGTCCTCGGTGGTGACCGACACGTCTTTTCGCACCTGCTTGGTCATGGAAATCGGGTTCAGGCTCTGATCCAAAAAAGTGGCGTAGTCATCCGGGTCGGAGAAATCAAAGGAATTGAGAATGTGCCGATCGTCATACACAAAGGCGGAGAAGATCCGATAGGTGAGGACGTGCCCCGGGGTGTATACGTAGATATACTGGTTCTCGGTGAAGAAATCCTTGTCGCGGAACTTGTGCAGGGCGGCGAACATCGATCCGTTTTTCATATTGTGGCCGTAGAGGACGGTGTTGGGGTGGGTGAAATCCGCCCGGTTGATCTGCTGGATGTAGATACTGCCGTTGCGGTCTGCGGTTCGGTCGGGGGCATGGTCCAGATAGAAGTTTTCCGGCACGTCGTTGCCGCTTTGCATGACGGGATAATCGATCACCGTGCCGGGGATCTGTATCCACGCCACGATGTGGGGGTTCTCCGCCTGCTTGGCGGCAAAGTCGATGGGGTTATCCGGCAGGATGACCGCTTCGGTGGTGGTCGTGGTGGTGCCGGTATCGGACTGGGTGGTGGGCGGGGTCACGATAGGGGCATCGGTGGGCATACATTGCCGGAGCAATAATACCGCGGCCAGTAGGAAAAGAACAAGACAGATGATCAGTATCGTCTTCCACAGCCGACGGCGGGATGTATTGTCAGACACAAAGGTCACTCCTTTCTACATACCTTTTTATTATAAAAGAAAAAAGATACCTCGTCAAGAGTGGGAACGGTTGCGAAGACAAAGAAAAACACGGCGATGCACCGCATCGCCGTGTTTTAAGGGTCTTTCTTATTTTGCCAGCTGCTTCTTAGCAACAACGGCACCGGCCAGAGCCAGAACCATCATAGCACCCAGCATCACAACCGAGGTATCGCCGGTCTGGGGAGACACGGGCTCGTTGTTGGTGATGTCGAACTCGGTGTCCTTACCGTCGTAGTTACCGGTAATGATGATGTTGGCCATGGGAATGATGGTGATGGTGGAAGAGGTCAGGGAACCCTCCGCAATGGTGTAATCCTCGCCCTCAACGGCGGCGGTACCATCCATTTTGTAAACCAGCCACTTGTTGAAGGTGCCCATAGCGGGATCGGCGGACAGGCTGATGCTATCACCGATGGCGACCTCGGTCACCTGGGTTTTAGCACCGTTGCCGTTGATAACGTACACCTTGTACAGGCTGACACCTTCGGGGCTCAAGACGGCTGCGAAAGCGGTCACGGACAGACTCATAACCAGAACCACAGCCAGGATAACTGCGAATACCTTTTTCATAATTGTAGCAACCTCCGTTTTCTACATATTCATACAAGTAATATAACACACAAAATTTTGTTTGTAAATACTTTTTTAAAAAATTTCTTTAATGCGTAAGGGAATTGCAGTTTTTACGCTTCTTTCTCCCACGGGATGATGCACAAAATTTCTGCTAAGGGTTCGCTCATCCAGATGGAGGGGGTCACTCGCAGCGTGAAACCCTGTCCGGCGGAGGCCAGACACTCCTTGGGGTCCAGGCGGGGCAGACCGTACAACTGCATCAGCATGGTGATGACCCCGCCGTGGGTGCAGATGACCGCCTCGGTGTCGCCGGCGTGGATGAGGTCGTTGACCACGCCCTCAAAGGCCGCGCACACCCGCATACGAAACTGTTCGCTGTCCTCGCCGCCGGGGATGGTCTTGTCGGTGCCCTCCATCCAGCGGAGGAAGCGGGGATCGTTCTTTAGGTCGCGGATGCTCTTGCCTTCCCACTCGCCGAAATCCACCTCCGCCAGTCCCTCCACCGTTTCCGCGCGACAGCCGGGGTACAGCACCTCCAGGGTCTGCTTGCACCGCATCAAGGGGCTGGTGAAAAACCGCACGCCGCCGGGGTACTGGTATTTTTCTTTCAGTTGCAACAGGGCGGCCAATCCCTCGGGGGATAGGGGCAGGTCGGTGCGGCCGATGTAGCGGCCGTCTTGGTTGGCCTCGGTGATGCCGTGGCGGATGAGATGGATCTTGTAGGTTTTCATAGGTTACTCCTTGTTGAAAAAATCAAAATATTTGCTAAAAATTCAACTATCTGTAAAATTCTCCTTGACAATTAAGGGATTTGCGGGTACAATTTCCCTTGCACCCCAAATTTTGGCGGTGCTATTTTTGACAGGAGGTGCCGCGTATGAACGCCGCTTTTCCCCGGATGATGATCTTGCTGCGTAAAGAGCGCGGCATCAGCCAGAAACAGGCCGCTACCGATCTGCACGTCTCTCAGGCTCTGCTCTCTCATTATGAGAAGGGTATCCGCGAGTGCGGCTTGGATTTCGTGGTGGCTGCCGCCGACTATTACGGTGTGTCCTGCGACTATTTGCTGGGCCGCACGGCGGACAAGTCCGGCACCATGATCGCGGTGGAGGAGATTCCGGATACCGACCCCAACGTACGGGATAATCGGATGACCTCTGCCGGTGTGTTGCCGATTCTCAACAAGAAATTGCTGGTAAACTCTCTGCACGTGTTGTTCGATATGCTGCAGAAGTGTAACGATAAAGAATTGACCGCCCAGGTATCCGACGCCCTCATCCAGACAACCTATTTGGTGTTCCGCCAGATGTACGGCGCCAACCCCAAGAATCCCCGGGCTATGTTCTCGGTAGAGGATTACCGCTATCAGGCCGCTTCGGTCAGCGCGGTGGCCAAGGCGGTGGCAGAGGTCGGGCACCTGTCCGGCCGTCTGGCGGCAGAGGACCGGATGCCGGAGGTGTTGCCGGATGGCCTGCAACAGCAGTATCCCCAGTTTGCCTCCTCCCTGCTGAATCTGTTGCGTACAGCGGAGAAAAGTTTAACCGAATAAAAGCAAAAGGCGGTGAAGCGTTGGCTTCACCGCTTTTTATTATACTTGGTGTTGCTGAAAAATGCAAGGGATTCTTACAGCGCCAAATACAGCAGCGCCAAAACCAGTTCCGTCGGGCATCCGTTGCGGAACAGGAGCAGTGCCAACCCCAATAACAGCCACTGGTCGTCCTCGAACCGAGGTGGGTTGGCGGTTGTCGGCTGTTCGCAAGGCGGCGGAGCAGACCGCCGATACAGCGAGGGGGATGCTTGGTGGGATTCAAATACCCGTCGGGTATGCTCCTGCATCTGCCGTACCCGATGGGCGGCCTGCCGCTGCATCTGCATCAGGTCATCCGCCACGGTCATCCCCTCCCGTTCCGTTCAGAATCCCCTGCTCCTGGAGCAGGGGTAACAGGTGTGCCAGCTTGAGCAGTTTCACCGCCTCGTCCAGCCGCTGGGCCCGTTGCCCGTGGAGATAGGGGCGCAGGGCATAGAGCAGCCGGGTGTCTTGGGTGTCTTGCCCTACCCCGGACAATAAGGGCATCAGCCGGCTGATGCCGGACAGGTCCGGCAAGGCAGGCTCCGGTGTGGGCGGCGGCGCAGGGGCGGTGTCACCGCCCCCAAGGGCGCTGGCCATAGCCTGGATTTTCGCCAACCCCTCCGGGTCGGAGAGGAGACGCTCCAGCTTCTCGTTCAGGTCGTCCACGACGCCACCCCCTAATCCAGCAGTTGTTCCAGTAGCTTTCGCACCGCCGGGTCGGCCAGCAGGGCGGTGAGTTTTTCCCGGTCTGCCAGTACCTGTTGCATCTCCGGGGGCAGGGTGGCGGAAACTCCCGCCAGTCCGTCCTTTTCCAGAGTTTCCTTCAGCTTATCGGTGGGGGTTCCCAGCCGTCCAGCGGCCAGATGCAACAACTGTTCCATCTGCTTCGGTGTCAATGATGGTGTGTTCATTTTCGGGTTGCCTCCTTTCGGGGTTTGTGCTATACTATGTGTAACCAATGAAAAGTATGCGAAAGGAGTGCGGGGTATGCGGGTGTTGGTGGTGTCGGACGTGCACGGCAAACTGAACTTGCTGCGGGAGGCCATTGAGGCACAGCCCACCGCCCGGGACGTGATCTTTCTGGGTGACGGTCTGCGGCAGGTGGAGGACGTGATGGAATGGTACCCCGACCGCACCTTTTACACCGTCCCCGGCAACTGCGATTTTGGGGCCAAGGGGATTCCCGTCCGCCAGGAAACCTTCGGCGGCAAGCGGGTTTATTTCACCCACGGCCATCTACACGACGTGAAATACACCCTCTATCGGCTGGATATGGCGGCCAGAGAGGCCGGGGCGGACATCGCCCTGTTTGGGCATACCCACCGGGTCTGCGAGGAGTACGCCGACGGGCTGTATCTGTTTAATCCCGGCAGTCTGGGGTACGATTACACTTACGGCTACGTGGATATTGTGGGCGGCGGCATCCGCACCGCCGTGGTGAAACTGAGATAAACGATTGAGGTGATTTTATGTTGCGACGTTGTCCTTATTGCGGTGAGAAAACGTTTTCTTTAGCCGCCCAATGGGGAATAAACGTCTCATTTGATGCCGATGACAGTCCCGCCCTTCGCTCGCCGGGTCGGTTGGGAAAGGCAAGTTGCCGGCACTGCTTACGGTATTGTTCACGGCAGATCGGTAAGGTCAAATGGGGCGTTTTTTTGGACCTCCTGTTTTTTATTGCTCCCTTGCTGGCGATAGTGGGACTGCGTTTGAAATGGTGGACACTGTTGGCAGGGGTACTGCTCCTTGCGGCTTTTTATACAGGTTTTTTCCTTGTAAACTATTTTTGCGTTCATTTCGATAAGGATCATAAAAAAGAGCAACAAGAAGACAACCGCTTGCGATTGGCGGTGGACGACCCGAAATTGCTGAAGAAAAAGGTTCGCAAATGGGACGTTTGTCTGATTCGTCTGCCTCGTTACGGGGTTACGGATGTATCTCCTCGAATGTATGGAATGGTTTGCGGTTTCGCTGATAACGGAGGCAAGCAAGAGGTATTGATGCGTATTGTGCGCACCGAGAAATTAGATGTTCCGCAAATCGGGGAAACCGCCTGGTTGGTAGCGCCTTGCGATCATGTATTTAACGTCGTTGTGGCGGAGGTGACACCTCCCGACGAAGGGGAAAAATAAGTATTTATGAGGTGGTTTTATGTTGCGACGTTGTCCTTATTGCGGTGAGCCGGCCTTCTCCTTTGTGGAGAAGATGGGCGTACGGCTGGAATTGGGAAAATACAATCATTCGGCATGGACGGTCAAGTGCCACAACTGTCAAAAGGAATCCGGACGCTTTATGATCCGTCTGGGGGAAAGCGGGCGGATGCTGATCGCTTCGTTTTTGCCTTTGGCGGTGTTTGCCATCGTCTGCGGCGTCATTTCGGTAACGCCTATGGACACCAAAACCAAAATGGGCTGGTTTATGGCGGCGGTGGCGGGGCTTGCCATCACAGGCGGCGGGCTAAATTATTTCCTCTGTTACTTTGATAAGAGAGAAGCGATTGCCCGCGAGGCGGATGCCCGGGTGGAGATGGCGGTGGCCGCCGACCGTTCTTGGGAGGATGCCAAGGTGGGAGAGATCTATGTCGTCCGCGTTCCTGATCGCGGTTCCCATCAGTTTGCCCCTCATTTCTACGGAATGGTTTGTGCCCGGCGCAAGAGTGCGGAGGGTAAACGGCTCGACCTGCGGATCATCAAGGCCTACGATATGGATCTGCCGGAGGTGGGCGAACCCATTTGGGTGGTGACCCACAGCGACAAGGTGGTGGAAGGCACCGCCGTCAGCACCCGGCCCGCCCGCGAAGTGCCCCCGCATATATACGAATAACCAAAAAGCCTAGGCAACCGTCGGTTGCCTAGGCTTTACTTTTTACTCAAACAGGGGTGCGGTGCGGTAGGTCTCACCCAACAGGGTCTTCCAATAGAAAGTACCGTCCTTTAACAGCAGATAGCTGTGGGGGCTATCCTCTTTGGGGATGGAGACCGAGCCGGGGTTCAGCAGCCACCAACCGCCGGGGGTGTGCTGGCACAGGGGTACGTGGGTGTGACCCTGGATAACGATATCGCCCTTTTGCACCGGCGGGGGATTCTGGCTGTCGTACAGATGTCCGTGGGTGAGGAACAGCAGCTGCCGGTCCACCGTCACCACCTGATAATCCGCCATCAGGGGGAAATCCAGCACCATCTGGTCCACCTCAGCGTCGCAGTTGCCCCGGCAGCAGGTGATCTTGTCCGCCAGGGGGTTGAGCATATCGATCACCTTTTTGGGGTCGTAGCCCAGGGGCAGGGCGTTGCGGGGGCCGTGGTACAAAATGTCCCCCAACAACAGCAGCCGGTCAGCGCCCTCCCGGTGGAAGGCGTCCACCAGTTCGTCGGCGTAATAAGCCGAGCCGTGGATATCCGAGGCAATCAAATAGATGGGATGAGACATAAAAATCGCTCCTTGTCTTATACTATATTTTCAGTATACCATACATTGTCAATACAGCAAGTTACCAAATCCCCCTTGCCAAAACACACGGGGGCGTGTATAATAATAGGATACTCAAAACTACGGAAGGAGGCAGGGGAATGGCGCTCTATTCACTCAAAAAAATCAGCCTGTTGGCGGAGAACCGCCAGACCTATTTGCGGGGCGTAGGCGGCTATAACGCCGGCTGGGTCAAGGGGATGACCACCACCCCCGATCAGTTGTACGCCCAGCGGGTCACCGCCCGGGTGGAGGAGCCCTCTGCCGGGTATCAGGTGGACGTGGCCTTTGATGCCGCCGGCGAGGTGGGCCGTGCCACCTGCGGATGCAGTCGCTACCGGGCCAATCACCGGGCCTGCAAGCACATCGTGGCGGCGCTGGTGTATAAGTATTATCAGGATATGACCCAGGGGCAGGAAGCCCCGGTGGTCACCGCCGCCACCGCCACCACCTCCCCGGCGATACAGATGATGCTGGATCGGTATCTGTCCGCCCAGCGGGTGCGGTTGACTGTGGCGGAAAATGGGGAAAAGGGCGTGACCCTCACCCCGCACCTCCACCTGACCGGTAACCGCCCCACCCTCACCTTTACGGTGGGGCGGGACAAGCCCTATCAGGTGAAGAATCTTCAGCGGTTCGTCAGCTGGATGGAGCAGGGCGAAACGGTGGAATACGGGCGGGAACTGACCCTTATCCACCACCGCCACAGCTTTACTGCCGAGAGCCGTCCTCTGCTGAATTTCCTGCTGACCGAGGTGGCGGACAGCCTTGCCGGGCCGGGGGTGGTGTCCACCGCCGGGGTGGGGGAATTGCCCCTCACCGCCGGTGCCTTTGACCGCTTTTTCACCCTGATGCAGGGGCAGACGATCACCCTTTTTGCCCCGGATGGGGAACGGCGGGTGGCACTCGCCGAGGGCTATCCCACCCTGTCGGTGACGGTGGAGCGGGAAGGAGAAGGCGTGCGGTTGTTCGGTGACGAGGCGGTGCCGGTGGGCGACGGACGGGTTCTGTACCTGCTGTACCGCGGCAAACTGTACCGCACCGGCTCGGATTACACCCGGCGGATGGGGGATTGGGTGCGTACCGCCCATCGCTTCCGCAAGGGCGTGTTCCTCTCCGCCGATCGGTTGCCCCAGTTCTGCAGTGGGGTGCTGACCACCATGCGTCCTTACGTGAATCTGTTTGGGGACACCGATGCGCTGGACAGCCACACCCCGCCGGAACTGGAGACCGAGATTTGGCTGGACCGCCTGCCGGACGGGCTGATCACCGCCCAGGTGGGGTTTGGTTACGGCGGGCGGCGGGCCGCCTATGACGGCACACCCGAGGGCTGGCAAAACCCCTTGGCGGAGCTGCCGGTACGCTTGGTGCTGGATAACTATTTCACCGGACGGCTGGGGGAGGACACCCTCACCGCCCGCTTTGACGAGGATGGATGGTATGCCTTCCTCACCCAGGGTCTGCCCCGTTTGGAGCAGTTGGCGTTGGTGCGGGTTTCCGCCGCCGTTCAGCGTTCCGGTCTGGCGCCTGCCCCGGTGGTGGGGCTGGGGGTCAGCCTGGTGGACGACCTGATTGAGATGACGGTGGATCTAGGCGACCTGGACCGCTCGGAGCTGGCGGGGATTCTCACCGGCTATCGGGAGCGCCGCGCCTATCACCGCCTGCGGGACGGGCGGCTGCTGCCCCTCACCGACGGGAAACTGGCGGACTTGGCGGAACTGGCGGAGGGTATGGGTCTCTCGGCCAAGGATCTGACCAAGGGCAAGGTGCAGTTACCCCGGTATCGGGCGCTGTACCTGGACGGGGCGTTGCGCCGTCGGGGTCTGGCTACCCAGCGGGAACGGCTGTTTGAACAGCTGGTGGACCGCCACCGCCGCGCCACCGAGGCAAAATACGAGGTCCCGGAAAGCCTGCAGCCGGTGCTCCGCGGCTATCAGCGGGCGGGCTACCGCTGGTTGCGGGCCATGGAGGAAATGGGCTTTGGCGGTATTCTGGCGGACGATATGGGTCTGGGTAAGACCCTGCAGATGATCGCCTTGATTTTGGCCGCCAAACAGCGGGGGATCACCGCCCCGTCCCTGGTGATATGCCCCACCTCGGTGGTGCTGGGCTGGGAGCGGGAGATCGCCCGCTTTGCCCCGGAACTGTCGGTGATGTGCATCATCGGTGATGCCGCCGAGCGCCGCCGTCGGCTGGAGCGGGTGGGGGACTACGACGTGGTGGTCACCTCCTACGATATTCTCAAGCGGGATATTGCCCAGTACGAGGGGCTGACTTTCCACTATCACGTGCTGGACGAGGCCCAGTACATCAAGAACAGCGCCACCCAAAACGCTCGGGCGGTGAAAGCCGTCCGTTCGGTCCAGCGGTTTGCTCTTACCGGTACCCCGGTGGAGAATCGGCTGGGGGAATTGTGGAGCATTTTCGATTTCCTGATGCCGGGATTCTTGTATTCCAACCAAAAATTCCGCAGTCGGTTTGAGATGCCCATTGTCCGTCAGGAGGACAACCGGGTGCTCCGTCGGCTGAGCGAACTGGTATCCCCCTTTATTCTGCGCCGTCTGAAACAGCAGGTGCTGACCGAACTGCCCCCCAAGACCGAACGGGTACTGCCGGCGGATATGGAACGGGCCCAGCGGCAGGTGTATCTGTCCGCCATTGCGGACCTGCGCCATCGGTTGCGCGGGGCAGGCAAGCTCACCGGCAAACAGCGGATGACGGTGCTGACCCACCTGACCCGTTTGCGTCAGATCTGTTGCGACCCCCGTCTGTGCTGTGAGGGGTACACCGGCCAGAGCGGAAAGCTGGATGCCTGCGCCGAACTGCTGCGGGAGGCCACCGCCTCCGGGCATAAGGTGCTGTTGTTCTCCCAGTTCACCTCTATGCTGGCGCTGATTCAGGAGCGGCTGGACGCGGAGGGGATCGCCTACTACGTGTTGCAGGGCTCCACCCCTAAGGAGGAGCGGGCGCGCCTGGTGGATGCCTTTAACGGGGACGATACCCCGGTGTTTCTCATTTCGCTGAAGGCCGGCGGCGTGGGCCTCAACCTTACCGGCGCGGATATGGTGATCCACTACGACCCCTGGTGGAATCTGGCGGTGGAGAACCAGGCCACCGACCGCGCCCACCGTATCGGGCAGAAAAACCCGGTGCAGGTGGTGCGGCTGATTGCCCGGGACACCATCGAGGAAAAGATTCACGCCATGCAGGAGAGCAAATGGCTGTTGGCGGAGCAGGTGGTGGGTAACAAGACCCCCTCTGTCACCGACCTGACGGTGGAAGAACTGCTGGAACTGATAGAATAAGAGAAGAGCCGATGCGGTATGACCGCATCGGGTCTTTTTTACGCTTGATACACGATTTTGCCACCCAAAACGGTGGCGGTGACGGCAAGATCCGGGGTGGCGATCACCAAATCTGCGTCCTTGCCCGGCTCCAACGTACCTTTTCGATTCGCCAGCCCCAGCACCCGGGCGGGGTTGCGGGTGGCGCAGTTGACGCATTCCCACAGAGGGATGCGGGTGGCATCCCGCAGATTTTTGACCCCTTGCAACAGGGTGCTGACACTGCCCGCCAAGGTGCCGTCTTTCAGACGGCATACCTTCCCGTCGGACAGGATGGGCGTACCGCCCAGGGCGTATTCACCGGGGGGCATCCCACCGGCGGACAGGCAGTCGGTAATCAGACAGAGCCGCCCGCCTTTCACCCGCCATACCGGCTCGTACAGCGCCGGGTGGACGTGGTGGTTGTCGGCAATGAGTTCGCAGGTCACGTCGCTGTTCATCACCGCCTCCACCGCGCCGGGATGGCGGTGGTGTTGCCCGCTCATGGCGTTAAAGAGGTGGGTGGCGTGGGTGGCACCGCCCGCGATGCCCTCCATGGCGGTGGCGTAGTCGGCGGCGGTATGCCCCACCGCCACGGCGATGCCCGCGGCGGAGAGGGTGTTTATGGCTTCTGCCGCGCCCGGCAGTTCCGGGGCGATGGTGGTCAGCCGAATCACGTCGGCATAGGGGGTCATCACGGCGGGGTCGGGGGGAATGGCACAGCCCGGGTCCTGAGCCCCGCACTTATCCCGGCTGACAAAGGGTCCCTCAGCGTTGACACCCCACAGGTTGGGGCAGTGAGCCATCGCCCGGCGGCAGGTGTTCCAGGCGGTGTGCAGGGTCGGGACAGCCACCGTCATGGTGGTGGCGAGATAGCCGGTGACTCCCACCGCCAGCAGAGCGTTGCTTATACGGGCAAGGCCGTCTTCGTCGGTATCGCTTACGTCCACCCCGGCATAGCCGTGGATGTGCAGGTCGATGAGCCCCGGCAGAATATACCCGCCCCGGGCGTCCACCACCGCGACGTCGGCGGGGATGCTCTCCACCGCCACCAACCCCTCGATTTGATGGGAATACAGTAATGCCTGTCCCTCTGCAATGCCGTGGGGCAACACCACTTTTCCATTTACAACGGCCTGCATAAGCAACCCTCCCTTTGCTCTAATGATAGGCTACCGAAAGGCATCTGTCAAGGGGATGGGCGGCACTCGATTCTACGGAAATCGGTAAAAATATATATTTTTTAATGAAAAAATTACTAGGAAGGCGGAAAACGGGGGTATATAATGAGGGTAGCAACCAAACCGACTTTGGAAAGGGGTTTTGTACAATGAAACAGTTTCCCGTTGCCATTCAGGTGTATTCCATCCGCGATGCCGCCGAGGCGGATTTCGTGGGCACCATGCGGGCCATCAAGGAGATGGGGTACAGCGGAGTTGAGCTGGCCGGCACCTACGGTATGACCGCGGTGCAGATTAAAGAGATTTTGGATGAGATCGGTCTGACCCTGGTCAGCGCCCACGTGGGTGCGGACCTGATGTGGGACGACGCCCTGATGGCGGATTATGCCGCCACCGGGATGAAGTATATCGCCATCCCCTGGTTCCACAAGCCCACCGACGCCGTTTTCTTGGCGGACAACATCGAGAAATTCCGGGTGCTGGGTGAGCGTATGCGCTCCTTTGGCCTGCAACTGGGCTACCACAACCACGATTTTGAGCTGGAGACCGTCCACGGTGACGGCCGGTGCGCGCTGGAAGCCTATTATGAGGAGATTCCCGCCGACCTGCTGAAGACCCAGCTGGATCTGTGCTGGGTCAAGGTGGGCGGCAAAGACCCGGTGGCATTCCTGAAGCAGTTCCCCGGTCGGGCACCCACGGTGCACCTCAAGGACTATGCCGGCGGTAAGACGGATAAAATGTACGCACTCATCGACTGCGACGATGCCGAGGCATCTCAGGCCGCCACCGAGTTTGAACTGCGCCCTGTTGGCTACGGCTGTCAGGACGTAAAGGGTCTGCTGGAGGCCGCCGAGGCGGTAGGTACCGAGTGGATCATCATTGAGCAGGACGAGCCCTCTATGGGGCTTAGCCGTATGGAGTGCGCCCAAAAGAGCATCGAATACCTGCTGAATGCGATGAAATAAGGAGGATACGGGTTATGGCTGACATTCAAGATCGTTTCAAAGAAAATCAAGACGTGACCGAGATCGACACCACCAAAAAGGTACGGGTGGGCATCATCGGTGCCGGCTGGATCGCCGAGGCGCATATCGATATGTACCGCAAAATGCCGGACGTGGAAATTGTGGCGGTGGCGGACCTGATTCCCGGCAAGGCGGAGAAGCTGTGCAACCAGTTCGGCGTGGAGGGTGTCCACTATTACCTCAGCGGTCACGAGATGCTGGAGGCGGAACAGTTGGATGCCGTCAGCGTCTGCACCTACAACACCCAGCACGCTCCCTGCACCATTGATGCCCTGGAGCACGGTTGCCACGTGTTGCTGGAAAAGCCCTTTACTGTCACTCTGGACGAGGCTATCGCGGTGATGAAGGCTGAGAAAACCAGCGGTAAGATCGTGTCGCTGGGCTTCCAGCCCCGTATGGCGGTCAATATGCAGATGATTAAGAAGATTGTGGATTCCGGTGAGTTGGGTCGGGTGTATTACCTGCAGGCCGGCGGCGGTCGCCGCAGCGGTATTCCCACCCCCTACGGCACCACATTTATTGAGAAGGAGACCGGCGGCATCGGTGCCATCGGCGACATCGGCACCTATTCCCTGGATATGCTGCTCCACGCGGTGGGCGATCCCAAGCCCCTGACGGTCAGCGGCTATACCTCCAACTTCTTCGGCGTCCGCCCCGATACCTACCCCTGGCACCCGGAGTACGCCGAGAAGTTCGGCGTGGACGATTTCGCCGCCGGTTTCATCCGCTTGGAGGGCGGCATCATTCTGGACTTCCGCATTTCCTGGGCGATGCATATGGACACCTGCGGCGATGCGCTGATTCTGGGCACCGAGGGTGCGTTGCGCATCCCCTCCACCGAGTGCTGGAACGGCGATTTCCCCACCCCCTTGAAGGTGTATAAGAAGGTAGCGGGTCAGGAGATCTCCTACGAGGTACCCCGCTACGATGGGGATACTTTCGGTACGATGTTTATGGGTAAGGTGCGCTCCTTCATCGACGCGGTGAAGAGTGGCGGAGAGGCGCCCGTGCCCACCTCCCAAATTGTGTATAACCAGGCCATCATCGACGGCATCGTCAAGTCCAACGAACTGGGCAGAGAGATTGCAATCGAGATCCCGGAGATTTGATGATACAAAAAACCACCCCGACAGGGGTGGTTTTTCGTGTGAGGGATGGAGAGAAGAAATTGCCCAGTTTGTACGAGAGGGGATTTGAACTCTGGTTTTGCGCCAAGTTTGTACTTGTCCTAGCTTCTGCACGCAAAACCTAAGAAAAGGTCGTAAAGCGACCTTTTCGAGAGTTCGGCAACTTAGCCACGTCAACCAAAAGGAAAACCACCCCGGGTGGGGTGGTTTTTCTTTTGGCGGAGATGGAGAGATTTGAACTCTCGCGGTGCTATTAACACCCTACCGCATTTCGAGTGCGGACCCTTCAGCCACTTGGGTACATCTCCGGATAACGGGACTATTATACTTGACACGGCGCGTATTTGTCAACCACAAATGCGTATAATACTTAGGATAAATAAGAAAAATATTGACAACGGCGGGGGTTTATGGTACACTCAACCCAAGATAGAGGCGCATCGTGCCAACAGTACCCCGCCGCAGACCCGTTCGGGTGGTCGCCAAGGCCGTGGGGGAAAGGGGCCGTTGCCGAAGTCGTCGCCGTGGCGGGCGATGGGCTGGCAGATCGGAGAATATCCGCCCTGTTGTCGCAGAAATGCGGAGAGCTATCCACCAATGACCCATATTTGGAGTTGTGAGGGATAGCCGTATTGTGGCTGTCCTCTTTTTGTGTTTATAGAAAGGATGTAATCGTATGAAAAAGACTGTTTTTACCGGTGCCGCCACCGCCATCGTAACCCCGATGAACGAAAACGGCGTAGACTATGAGCAGTTCGGCCGCCTGATCGACTGGCAGATCGCCGAGGGTATCGACGCCATCGTGGTGACCGGCACCACCGGTGAGGCTTCCACCCTGTCGGACGACGAGCACAAAGAGGTGATCCGCTATTGCGTAGAGCGGGTGGCCGGTCGTGTGCCGGTGATTGCCGGTACCGGCTCCAACGATACCGCCTATGCCATCGACCTGACCAAGTATGCCGGTGAGGTGGGCGCCGACGCCGTTCTGTTGGTGACCCCGTATTACAACAAGGCCACCCAGAACGGACTGACCAAGTTCTTCACCGACATCGCCGACGCTTCCTCGGTACCTTGTATTCTGTACAACGTGCCCTCCCGTACCGGCTGTAACATCGCCCCCGCCACCGTGGCGGCATTGGCAGAGCACCCCAACATCGTGGCCATTAAAGAGGCCTCCGGCAACATCAGCCAGATCGCTCAGGTGGCTCACCTGTGCGGGGATAAGATGGACATCTATTCCGGCAACGACGACCAGATCGTGCCGGTGCTGTCCTTGGGTGGTAAGGGCGTCATCTCGGTGCTGTCCGACATCCTGCCCGCCGCCACCAGTAAGATGGTGCACGACTATCTGGAGGGCAACACCGCCGCCGCCACCGCCAAGCAGTTGGAACTGCTGCCTCTGGTGGATGCGCTGTTCAGCGAGGTCAACCCCATCCCGGTCAAGGCGGCGGTTGCCAAGATGGGCTTCGGCGAGAACATCCTGCGCCTGCCCCTGACCCCCATGGAGGAGCAGAATGCGGAGAAACTGTATGCCCTGATGCGTGAGCAAAATCTACTCGACTGAGTTCTAATAAACCCTGTAGGGGCCGATGCCCACATCGGCCCGGGACGGTGTAGGCACCGTCCCCTACATTTTCCATATACGCAAACTATGGATGCTAAGGAGTGATTTCTTATGAAAATCGCCATTTACGGTTACGGTAACCTGGGTCGGGGCGTGGAGTGCGCCCTAAAGCAGAACCCGGATATGGAACTGGTGGGGGTATTCACCCGCCGCGATCCCGCCACCGTCCGGACGGTGCTGGGCACCCCGGTGTACCACGATTCCGCCCTGCCGGAGTATAAAGACACCATCGACGTGCTGATTCTGTGCGGTGGCTCTGCCACCGACCTGCCCCGTATGACCCCCGCTATGGCGCGGGATTTCAACGTGGTGGACAGCTTCGATACCCACGCCGCTATCCCCGCCCATTTCGATGCGGTGGATGCCGCCGCCAAAGAGGGCGGTCACGTGGCGCTGATCTCCGCCGGTTGGGACCCGGGTATGTTCTCGGTGAACCGGCTGTACGGCTCCGCCATTCTGCCCCAGGGCAAGGATTATACCTTCTGGGGCCGCGGTGTCAGCCAGGGCCATTCCGATGCCATCCGCCGTCTGGACGGGGTGGCGGATGCCCGCCAGTACACCGTGCCCATTGATACCGCCCTTGCGGCGGTGCGCTCCGGCGTAAACCCGGAGCTGACCACCCGGGAGAAGCACCTGCGGGAGTGCTATGTGGTGGCGGAGGAGGGCGCTGACCTTTCCCGCATTGAGCGGGAGATCAAGGAAATGCCCAACTACTTCGCCGACTACGATACCACCGTGACCTTTATCTCCGCCGAAGAGATGGCGCGGGACCACGCCGGTATCCCCCACGGCGGCTTCGTCATCCGCACCGGTGTCACCGGTAAGGATGGTCAGCATAAGCACACCATCGAGTACAGCCTGAAGCTGGACTCCAACCCGGAGTTTACCGCCAGCGTACTGGTGGCCTATGCCCGGGCGGTGTGTAAGGCGGTGCGCCGCGGCGAAACCGGGTGCAAGACAGTGTTTGACGTGCCGCCCGCCGACCTGTCGCCCTTGTCCGGCGAGGAGCTGCGCGCCACCATGCTTTGATTTGATTATTTCCCCTTGAAAGGATTTCTAACCCTATGGATTTTTCAAAGGATTTGATTTGTGAGAACCTGTCGGTGGAGGGTGACCGCCTGCTGTTTGCGGGGCAGGACACCACCGCCCTGGCAGAGCAATACGGCACACCCCTTTACCTGATGGACGAGAACCGCATCCGCAAAATGGCGGGTATCTACCGGGACACCCTGCGGGAGTGCTTCGGGGATAAGGGTCACGCCCTGTACGCCTCCAAAGCTTGTGCTTTCAAGCAGATGTACCGCATTATGGCTCAGGAGGACATCAGCGTGGACGTGGTATCCGCCGGTGAGATGACCACCGCCCACAAGGCGGGTTTCCCCATGGAGCGGGTGTATTTCCACTCCAACAATAAGACCGATGCCGATATCGAGCTGGCGTTGGACTACGGCGTGGGCACCTTTGTGGTGGACCACCCCGAAGAACTGACCGCCATCAGCGAGATCGCCACCCGCCGGGGTGCGACCCAACCGGTGATGCTGCGCATCACCCCCGGTATCGACTGCCACACCTACGAGGCGGTGAACACCGGCAAGGCGGACTCCAAGTTCGGCTCGGCCATCGTCACGGGGGATGCCGCCCGCATCACCCGGATGGCGCTGACCCTGCCCGGCGTTGCGCTGGTAGGCTTCCACTGCCACATCGGCTCTCAGCTGTTTGATTCCGACGTGTACATCGCCACCGTGGACGTGATGGTGGAGTTCCTGAAAAGTGTCAAGGACACCTTTGGGTACGAGGCTCAGAAACTGGATATCGGCGGCGGTTACGGCGTGCGGTATACCGCTAACGACCCGGTCATCGACATTGCCGCCAACATCCGTCTGGTGGCTGAACGTATGAAAGAGAAAACTGCCGAAGCCGGTATCTGTATGCCCCATATCTATATGGAGCCGGGTCGCTCTCTGGTGGCGGATGCGGGTCTGACCCTCTACACCGTGGGCGCGGTGAAGCGCATCGAAGGCTATAAGAATTACGTATCGGTGGACGGCGGTATGACCGACAATCCCCGTTACGCCCTGTATCAGTCGGAATATACCGTTCTGCCTGCCGCCAAGATGACTGCTCCCCGGGATATGACCGCCGACGTGGTGGGCCGCTGCTGTGAGAGCGGCGACATCATCCAGCCGGAGGTGGCGATGCCCGCGGATATGAAGCGGGGGGATCTGGTGGCGGTGCTGACCACCGGCGCGTATAACTATTCCATGGCCTCCAACTATAACCGCATTCCCCGACCCCCGGTGGTGATGCTCAAGGACGGCGAGAGTTACGTGGCCGTCCGCCGGGAGACCTACGAGGACATTGTGGATTTGGATGAGTGAAAAAGACTAGGGCCCCCTTGTGCAAAGGGGGCTGTCCGAGCGTAAGCGAGGACTGGGGGATTGTTTAAGCAACCTGTATATATTGAGTAGAAAGTGACAATCCCTCCGTCATTTGCTTCGCAAATGCCACCTCCCTTTACACAAGGGAGGCACGCCGCCTACGGCGGCTAAAGCGAGGTAACTCCGATGAAACTGTTTTTTAAAAAACTGTTTACCGCGCCGCTGTACATACTTTCCGGGTTTGCCGGTATGTTCGGCTTCGGTATGTTGCTGGAGCCGCTGAACCTGCCTTTTCTGCTGAAGTTTTCCGAGGATGTGATGTTTGGCCTCTACGTGTTCCTCGGCGTGTTGTTCGCATCCATCGTGGCGGCCATTGTCCGCACCCAGCATCTGCGGTCGTCGGATTTGTTTGAGCAGAACCCCGAAAAGAGCCTGTTGGTGCGGGTGATCACTTCCCGAGAATACCTAACCGAGCTGTGCGTGTTCGTTTTGCTGGCTGTGGGTTATTCGGTTGGGAACGGGATTGCTTATGGAACGCCCTTTTGGCAGGCGGCGGGTGTGACCGCCATGCTCACCGTTGGCGGCGGCTTGCTGTTTGCCGCCATCGACTGTTTGATTTGGATAATCAGTTATAAACGCATCAGAAGATAAACGAAAAGAGCCTACCCGAAATTGGGTAGGCCCTTTTCTATGTAGAGGACATTCAATGAGAAGATATCAAAATTACAGCACACGCACCCGGATGATGCCGTCGATGGCGGCAATCTTGTCGGTGACGTCATCCGCCACAGCGCCGACGATATCCAGCACGGTGTAGGCCAGGTCTTTGCGGGATTTGTTGGTCATAGACTCGATGTTGACGCCGCAGGCGGAAACCAGCGAGGAAATCTGCGCCAGCATATTGGGAATGTTCCGGTGCAATACGCAGATACGCACGTCGCCGGCGCGAGGCACGTTGACGTCGGGGTAGTTGACGGAATTGATGATGTTACCGTCCTCCAAGTAGGCTTTCAGC
>JAZNSL010000068.1:0-28546 GCA_045591225.1 Acutalibacteraceae bacterium
GGTGGAGCGTCGCATCGCCCGTGTTACCAAAGATCTCAAGGGCGACAAGAGCCTGCAGAAAGAGCTGGATTTTCTCAAGCGGCTGCAGGCGCTGCTGGAGGGCGGACAGCCCGCCCGGGCGCTGGAGTGCGACGAGGATGAGGTAGCCATGATGAACACCATGGCGCTGCTGACCTCCAAGCCCATCATCTACGCCGCCAACCTGAGTGAGGACGATTTTGCCGGCGGCGAGCCCACCGGCAACCCCCATTACCAGAAGGTAGCGGCCCTGGCCGCCGAGCAGGGGGCGGAGGTACTGCCCATCTGCGCCCAGATGGAGGCGGACATCGTGGATATGGATGCCGAGGAGAAGCTGCTGTTCCTGTCCGAGCTGGGTCTGACCAACTCCGGTCTGGACCGCCTGATTCAGAAGAGCTATTCTCTGCTGGGTCTCATCTCCTTCCTCACCGCCGGTGAGAAAGAGGTGCGTGCCTGGACCATCCGCAAGGGCTGGAAGGCGCCCAAGGCCGCCGGCCGCATCCACACCGACTTTGAGCGGGGCTTTATCCGCGCTCAGGTGATCGCCTTTGACGCCTTGATGGAGTGTGGCTCTCTGGCGGATGCCCGGGGTAAGGGTCTGCTCCGCACCGAAGGCAAGGAGTACGTGATGCAGGACGGCGACGTGGTGGAATTCCTTTTCAACGTCTAATAGAACACCCGCAAAAGCCGGGAGAAACCGATGGTTTCTCCCGGCTTTTTTGTCGTTTTTTCACCGAAAACCCGCCGCAAAAATATTTTTTGGAAATTTATAAAAAGTGCAAAAAAACTATTGATTTTCTCTAAAAAGTCTTGTATAATAGGCGTAAGTGGTGAAAAGTGCCACAAAGTGGAGCGAAGTGGTGATTTTCCACAGCTTCCACCAAGTTTTCCACAGCCCGGTGGGGAAACGAAAATCCCCCCCTAAAATGACAACAAAAGGAGGTGACGGGTCATGATGCTGTACGGGCGGTTTGAACACAATATGGATGCCAAGGGTCGTATCTTCGTACCCGTCAAGCTCCGTGAGAAATTGGGCGAGACTTTTATCGCCGCTTGCGTGCTGGATCGGTGTGTCAGCCTCTACTCGCTGGAGGAGTGGGACAGCCTGCTGCAAAAGCTGACCGAGGGTCCTATGGCCCAGACCCGCAAACTGCTCCGCAAGGTGACCGAGTCCGCCGAGGACGTATCCCCGGACGCTCAGGGGCGTATCCTGCTGAACAAGAATTTGATCGCCCACGCCGGGCTGGAAAAGCCTTGCCTGATCATCGGCGCCGGTCGCCGGGCCGAGATTTGGAACCCGGCGGTGTACGAGCAGGAGATGGCGGATATGACCGACGATAAACTTGAGGAAGAATTCATCAAATACGGATTCTGATTTTAACGATTTGAGATAAGTGAGGTGGCATAGGATGGCGGAACAGACTTATCACCGTCCGGTGCTGCTGGATCAAACCATAGAGGCGCTGGGCATCCGCCCCGACGGCATTTATCTGGACGGTACCGCCGGTGGCGGCGGTCACTCCCACGCCATTGCCTCTCGGCTGACCACCGGTCGGCTGATCTCACTGGACCAGGACCCCGACGCCATCGCGGAGGCGGGCAAACGGTTGGCGGGTCTGCCCGCCACCTTGGTGCAGACCAACTTTGTGAATATGCGACAGGTGCTGGACGAGCTGGGCATCCCCGGCGTGGACGGCATCCTACTGGATATCGGCGTTTCCTCCCATCAACTGGATGCGCCGGAGCGCGGCTTCTCTTATCACAACGATGCACCACTGGATATGCGGATGAGTCAGAGCGGCACCTCTGCCGCTGACCTGGTCGCCACGCTGGATGAAAAAGCACTTTCGGACATCTTCTGGCGGTACGGTGAGGAGAAATTCTCCCGTCCTATTGCCCGGGCAATCGTCCGTGAACGGGAAAAGAACCCCATCGCAACCACCCTGCAGTTGGCGGAGGTTATCAGCCGGTCGGTACCGGCGGCGGCCCGCCGCGACGGGCATCCCGCCCGTCGGGTGTTTCAGGCTCTGCGCATCGCGGTCAACGGCGAGCTGGATTGCTTGTCGGCGGCGCTGGACACCGCCTTTGATTGCCTCAATGAGGGCGGCCGTCTGGCTATTATCACCTTCCATTCCTTAGAGGATGCTATGGTGAAGAATCGGTACCAGCAATGGCGGCAGGGCTGCACCTGTCCCCGTGAGGTGCCGGTGTGTGTCTGCGGACGGACCCCGGCGGCAAAACTGGTCACCAAAAAGCCGGCCACCGCCACCGAACAGGAATTGGCGGAGAACCCCCGCAGCCGCAGCGCGAAATTGCGGTGTGTGGAAAAAGTACACGACCGTTACGAATAACGGATAGATTATATTAAAGGAAAAAGAAAGGAGGTAGACGTTATGGCACAGTTAGGACAAGCCTATGACCTGGATCGGTTCCAGCCCCGCGAGGCCCGCTTTGTGGCGCTGAAAAACACCAAAAAGGTGCAAGAGGATAACCGCCGTCGCACCCGTCGGCAGTCGTTTCTGAACGTGTTCGTCTACCTGCTTTTGGGTGCTTCGATTCTGCTGTTGGCAGGCTATTTCATTACCTGCAACGTGCTGACCACCGAACTGAATAAGGAGCTGGCAGACGGTCGGGCGCAGTACAGCGCCCTTCAGTCCGAAGAGGTCCGGCTCAAATCCGAGTTGGCGGCTCTCACCTCTGCAGAGCAGGTCAACCAGTATGTGCTGGAGAACGGTCTGACCCCGTTGAGCAACAACCAAATCTTTTACATCGAGGCCAAACAACAGGATCAGGTATCCTTGCCGACTGAGGGCAATTCCTGGTTCTCCAAGGCGTGGACAGCCCTTTCGGACTTTTTCTCATAAGGGCGTCATAATGTGCGCCTGACAGCATAGTATGTACAGGCAGCATTCGAGAGTTGAGACGCTAGGTTCTTGACTCTCGTTTTGTTGTTTTATCCCGGCATTTCCCCGGTGTCGAAAGATGCCGTACCCCCGTATATTTTGGGACATTTTACACCTTTTCGGAGAAAGGATGAGCGCTATGGCACAGCCGAAAAAGAACACCTCCCGTACCGCTACCAAGCAGATGCGTTTCCGCGCCAGGGTGGCGGTGCTGATCGTGGCGGGTCTGTTTACCCTGGCCAATATCGGCATCCTGGCCTATCGCCAGATCGTGCAGGGAGAGGATTGGCAGCGCCGCGCCGTTTCCCAACAGCTCAGCGATACGGTGGTGTCCGCCAAGCGCGGTCCCATCTACGCCTCCAATATGCAACCCTTGGCGGAATCCGCCGACGTGTGGAAAATCATTATGTCCCCCAAGAATATTGCCGCCTGCGATTGGAAAGATTTAAAGGGAGTGGACGAGGACCGGGAGATGAGCAAGGATGAGGGCATCGCCCTTATCCGTGAGCGGATCGCCGACGACCTGTCCGAGATGTTCTCCATCGACCGGGAGCATTTGTACGAGCAGACCGGCAAGACCAACTCTCAGTATGAGGTCATCAAATCCAAGGTGGAACTGAAAGAAAAAGACAAATTTTCCGCCTGGGCAAAGGAAAACGGCCTTAACTACGCCTTCTACATCATTACCGACTACAAGCGGTATTACCCCCAGGGTACGCTGGCTTCCAACATTTTGGGCTTTACCGGCTCGGACAGCAACGGCCTGGAGGGCTTAGAGGCCAAGTACGACCAGGTGCTTTCCGGCACCCCGGGACGCATCGTCACCGCCCAAAACGGTGTGGGTGACCAGATGCCCACCGAGATGGAATACACCAAGGTGGTGGATGCGGTGGACGGCTACGGCCTGGTCACCACCATCGACCCCACGGTGCAGATGTACGCCGAGAAGTATCTGGCGGAGGCAGTTGAAGAAACCGGTACCCTCCACCGGGGCGTGGCCATCGTCATGGACGTGAACACCGGCGCGGTGCTGGCTATGACCACCAAGGGGGACTTTGACCCCAACGACCCCTTCACCATCGCCGACCCCACCACCCAGACCCTGCTGGCGGAACTGTCCGGCGATGAAAAGGACAAGGTGATCTCCGAGGCCCGTCAGTTGCAGTGGAACAACAAGGCGCTGACCGAGACCTACGAGCCCGGCTCGGTATTCAAGGTGTTTACCACCGCTATGGCGCTGGAAGAGGGCTTGGCCACCGACAACACCTCCTTCACCTGTGCCGGCTCCATCAACGTGGGCGGCTGGAACATTCGGTGCCATACCCGTAGCCACATGGGCGTGCTGAACCTGCACGATGCCATCTCCAACTCCTGCAACCCCTACTTCGTGCAGTTGGGTCAGCGCATCGGCGGCTCTACCTTCTACAAGTATTTCAGCGGTTTCGGTTTCACCGAGAGAACCGGCATCGATATGAACGGCGAGATGTCCAACGAGGGACTGTTCTTCGGGGCTTCCACCCTGAGCGAGCAAGCGTCCTCTCTGGCCACCGCCTCTTTCGGACAGACCTTTAAGATCACCCCCGTGCAGATGATCACCGCCATGTGCGCCATCGCCAACGGCGGCAAGCTGGTGACCCCCTACGTGGTGTCCCAGGTGCTGGATTCCGAGGGCAACGCGGTGTCCACCACCGAAACCAAGGTAAAACGGCAGATTATTTCCGAGGAAACCTCTCAGCACCTGTGCGAGATTTTGGGCAGCATCGTCAACGGCGGCGGCTCCAAAAACGCCTACGTGCCCGGCTACCGCATCGCCGGTAAGACCGGTACTTCGGAAAAACGGGATACCAAGGAAAACACCGATGACGTGGTGGCCTCCTTCTGCGGCTTTGCTCCGGCGGATGACCCCCAGGTGGCGGTGCTGGTGTTCCTGGACGATCCCCAGACCGAGATTCGCTACGGCGGCACCCTGTCCGCTCCCGTGGCACAGAAGATTTTTGCTTCCATCCTGCCCCATTTGGGGGTGGAACCCGCCTATACCGAAGAGGAACTGGCGACCCTGTCCCGCACCACCCCCGACGTGGTGGGACAGACCCTGTCGGTGGCCCAGAACAAGCTGACCAACGTGGGTCTGCGCACCGCCGTGGTGGGCGAGGGCGAGAAGATCGTCCGCCAGGTGCCGGAGGCCGGGCAATCGGTGCCGGCTGGCGGTATGGTGATTCTATATACCGAAAAGGACGAGGATGCCACCGAGATGGTGACGGTGCCCAAGTTTGTGGGGCGCACGGTGACCGAGGTGAGCACCCTGGCCGCCCAGATGGGGCTCAACGTGCAGATACAAGGTCTGGTGAGCGGCTCCAGCGTATCGGCGGTGGCCAGCAAACAGAGTATTCAAGAGGGCACCGAAGTGGCCAAGGGTACGGTTATCGAGGTAACCTTTGTGTACAACGATACCCGCGAATGATGCAATAGAGAGGATGACCAAGCTGTGAAACTGTATGAACTGCTGAAGGATACCGGCATTTCTACCGGTATTGTGAAAGAGGACACCGAGATCGTGTCCATCACCTGCGATTCCCGTCGGGTGGAGCCGGGATGCCTGTTTGTGTGCATCGTGGGTACCGCCGTGGACGGTCACACCTTTGCCGAGGCGGCGCAGGCCGCCGGTGCGGCGGCGGTGCTGACCCAGCGGGATATGGGTCTGCACACCCAGTTGCTGGCAGAGGATACCCGTATGGCGTGGGCGCAGATCTGCGCCAATTGGTTCGGTCATCCTGCCTCTCGGCTGAAGATGGTGGGTGTCACCGGCACCAACGGTAAGACCACCACCACCAGTTTGATTAAGTCGATGCTGGAGTATGAGGGCCACAAGGTGGGCCTCATCGGCACCATCCACAACCTCATTGGTGAGCGGGTGATCCCCGCCAAGCACACCACCCCCGATCCCTACGACCTGCAGAGCCTGCTGGCGTTGATGGTGGTGGAGGGCTGTGACTATTGCGTGATGGAGGTATCCTCCCACGCTCTGCACCAGCGCCGTGTGGCGGGTTGCGAGTACGAGACCGGTGTGTTCACCAACCTGACCCAGGACCATCTGGACTACCACGGCACTATGGAAAACTATATGCTGGCGAAAAAAGAGCTGTTCTCCATGTGCCGCACCGGTATCGTGAATCTGGACGACCTGTGGGCGCCGGCTATTTCGGAGAACGTCCCCTGTGAGTTGCTGACCTATTCCGCCAAGAAGAACGAGGCGGATTACGTGGCCCGCAACGTCCGTTATCGGGCGGATGGCGTGGACTTTGAGCTGGTGGGTATCGGTCAGATCGGCCGTGTGCGTATGCAGATTCCCGGTCAGTTCTCGGTATACAACGGTCTGTGCGCCGCCACGGTGTGCTTGAGCCTGGGTATGCCCTTTGACCGGGTGGTGGAGGCCCTCTCCAACGCCAACGGCGTCAAGGGCCGTGCCGAGGTGGTGCCCACCGGACGGGATTTCACCGTGGTGATCGACTATGCCCATACCCCCGACGGTTTGGAGAATATCTGCCGCACCCTCAAGGAATGCTGCACCGGCCGTCTGGTGACGCTGTTCGGCTGCGGCGGTGACCGGGACAAGACTATGCGCCCCCTGATGGGTCAGGTGGCGGCCTCTCTGTCGGATTATTTGGTGGTTACCTCGGATAACCCCCGTAGCGAAGAGCCCGGCGCCATTATCGCGGACATTGTGGCGGGTCTGGAAAACCAAAAGACCCCCTACACCGTGGTGGAAAACCGGGTGGAGGCCATCCATTGGGCCATAGCCCACGCTCAGCCGGGCGACACCGTTTTGCTGGCGGGTAAGGGTCACGAAACCTATCAGATTCTTAAAGACGAAACCATCCATTTGGATGAACGGGAAGTGGTGGCAGACGCCCTGGCGTAAAACGGTCACCATAAAACATAGGAGGAACTGGTATGAACACGATACAAAGCGCCATTGTGCTGGCGGCCTGCGGAGCGGTTTCCTTCGCTCTGGCGGCGGTGCTGGGCAAATTTCTCATTCCCTGGTTGCATAAACTGAAATTCGGTCAGACCATTCTGGAGGATGGTCCCACCTGGCACCAGAAAAAGCAGGGAACCCCCACCATGGGCGGTATTCTGTTTATCGCCGCCTTTGTGGTGGCGGCGGTTCTGGGCGTCCTTTTGGCGGGGGTGCTGGACATTCCCTTGAGCTTCGGCTCTACTTCGCGGATGGTGCGGTTTTGGGCTGGCTTCGGCCTGGCCTTGGGCTGTGGTGTCATCGGCTTTGTGGACGATTTTATTAAGGTGGTGCTCAAACGCAATATGGGTCTTACCGCCCTGCAGAAACTGCTGATGCAGTTGGTGGTGGCCACCGCCTATGCGGTGGTGATGTACCTGTACAGCGGTCATCGGTTCCAGATCCCCTTCGTGGGCACGGTGGACTGGGGCGTTTGGTACATCCCCTTTACGGTGTTTGTGATCTTGGCTATGACCAACGCCACCAACCTCACCGACGGTGTGGACGGCCTGTGCGGTCTCACCGGCTTCGTGGCCTCGTTGGGTCTGTTGCTGCTCAGCGGTCTGGTGGGCAACGGGCAGATGTACCAGGGCATTTTGGCGGTGTCCCTGGCCGGTGGCCTGGCGGGCTTCCTGCTGTGGAATCTCCATCCCGCCCAGGTGTTTATGGGGGATACCGGCTCGCTGTTTATCGGCGGCGTGCTGACCGCCCTGGCCTTTGGTATCGGCCAGCCCTTTATGCTGGTGCCGGTGGGCATCCTGTATATCGCCGAGAATCTGTCGGTGATTCTGCAGGTGGCGTATTTCAAGCTCACCCACGGCAAGCGGCTGTTTAAGATGAGCCCTTTGCACCATCATTTTGAGATGTGCGGCTGGAGCGAGAATAAGATCGTTCTGGTCTTCTCCGGCGTAACCCTGTTGGGTTGCGCGGTGGCGATACTGCTACAGGTATACGCCTGATAATTTCATTGACTTTGCAAGAAAGGAGCGTACTCTATGGCGAGAGAGAATACGGTGCCGATGCCCCGACGTCAGGTGGCATCCCCCAAAAAGCAGAACACGCCTAAGGGTCTGCGGAAATGGTTTAACCTGTCCAGCGGCTTCGATATCCAGTTTTTCGTGCTGCTGATGATTATTCTGATTATTGGTCTGGCGACCTTGTATTCCGCCAGCCACGTGTACGCTTTTGAATACGAGGGCGACAGCTTTTTCTACATTCGCAAACAGCTGCTGTGGGCGGCCATCGGTCTGGTGGGTATGCTGGTGGTTTCCACCGTCGATTACCACATCCTGCACCGTTTCGCTTGGATACTGTGGCTTGTGAGCATTGTGTTCCTGTTGCTGACCTTAGTGATGCCTACCCAAACCGGTATCCGCCGCTGGCTGCATATAGGACCGCTGTCCTTCCAGCCATCGGAGATAGCCAAGTTTGCGCTGATATTGCTGTTTGCCCATCTCATATCTCTAAACCATAAGCGGATGAAAACCTTTACAAAAGGCTTTTTACCGCTGATGATCCTGCTGGGCATCACCTGCGCCCTGGTGGTGGTGGAGCCCCACCTGTCCGGTACCATGCTGATCGTGTTCTTGGGCGCGGCGATGATGTATATCGGCGGCGTTCGCACCGGTTATCTGGTGGCGGTGGGTCTTGCCGGCTTTGCCATTGTGGTGACGATGGTGCTGGTGCTGGGTTACGAAAAGGACCGTATCGACGTATGGTTCCACCCGCTGGAATCCTTTGCCAACGAGATCGTGTTTGAGGACGGCGTTTCCGGTCGCGACCACGCATGGCAGACGGTGCAGTCCTTGTATGCCATCGGCTCCGGCGGTCTGCTGGGTCAGGGACCCGGCAACTCCCGGCAAAAGCACCTGTTCCTGCCGGAACCCCAAAACGATTTCATCTTCTCCATTTTCTGTGAGGAGATGGGCTTTGTGGGGGCGGTCATCGTGCTGCTTCTGTTCTCTTGGCTGGTGTGGCGGGGTATGCGCATTGCGCTGAAAGCCCCGGACAAATTCGGCTGTATGCTGGCGCTGGGTCTGACCCTGCAGATCGGCATACAGGTGGCCATCAACGTAGCGGTGGTGGCTAACTTGATGCCCAATACGGGTATCAGCTTGCCCTTCTTCAGCTACGGCGGTACGTCCATCTTGATGCTGATGCTCCAGATGGGTGTGGTGCTGTCCATATCCCGTCAGTCCCGTATGGCGAAGATATAAAGGGGGAATCCCTATGCGTATATTAATGACCGGCGGCGGCACCGCGGGGCATATCAACCCCGCCCTGACCATTGCCGACCTGCTGAAAAAGCAATATCCCGATGCCGAGTTTTTGTTTGTGGGTGCCACCGGACGGATGGAGACCCAACTGGTGCCGGCGGCAGGCTATCCCATCCGCACCGTGACGGTGCGGGGGTTCCAGCGCCGTCTGAGCCTCAAAAACATCGGTCGCAACATTCTGGCGGTGGCCAACGTGCTCACCTCCAGCTTGGAATCCCGAAAAATCATCAAGGAATTTAAACCCGACCTGGCGGTGGGTACCGGCGGCTACGTCTGCGGACCGGTACTGCGGGAGGCCTTGCGGGCAGGTGTACCCACGGTGGTGCACGAGTCCAACGCCTATCCCGGCGTCACCGTCAAGATGCTGGGCAAGGAGGGCGCACTGATTCTGCTGTGCAGCGAGGATGCCCGCCGCCATCTCCCCGAGGGGGTCAAGGCGGTGGTTACCGGCAACCCGCTCCGCTCGGATTTCCTCACCTTGGATAAGGAATTAGCCCGTAAGGAATTGGGTCTGGACAGCCGTCCGTTGGTGCTGTCCTTTGGCGGCAGTCTGGGTGCGGCCCGTATCAACGAGGCTATGGCCCAGGTGCTCTGCCGCAGCCGCGAAACGGGTGCGCTCCAGCACATCCACGGCGCCGGAAAGGCGGGCTTTGCCGCCATGAAGGCCCAGCTGGACGCCCTGGGCGTTCCTCTCAAGGGGAACGGCATCGCGGTGCGGGAATACATAGATGATATGCCCCGTTGTATGGCGGCGGCTGACCTGGTGATTTGTCGGTGCGGGGCCATGACCCTCAGCGAACTGCCCGCCGCCGGCAAACCCTCGATTTTGATTCCCTCTCCCTATGTGGCGGAGAACCACCAGTTCCACAACGCCATGGTGTTGGTGGGACGGGGTGCCGCCCTGTGCATCGAGGAGAAGGACCTGACCGCCGACCGGCTGTGGGAGGCCATCTGTCAGGTGACCGCCGAGCCGGAAAAACTGGCGGATATGAGCCGCCGTGTGCGGGATGCCGCCATTTTGGACGCGGACGTCCGTATTCTGAACGAGCTGAACAACCTGTTGCAGAAATAATCGTTGACCGGACAAATTTTCTCTGCATACCCTGTGTGTGGAGAGGAGGCGTCGGTATGGAAAGTGTATTGGTGCGCGGAGGCTGCCGTTTGGTGGGGGAGGTTCCCATCCACGGCGCCAAAAACAGCGCCCTACCGCTGTTGGCGGCCACCCTGCTGGGTGCAGGGGTCAGCGAGATACGGCATTGTCCCCGGTTGTCGGACGTAGAGGCGTCCATCGCCATACTGCGGCATTTGGGGTGTCGGGTCACCCGGCAGGAGGATAGGGTGACGGTGGATGCCACCGCACCCACCGGAGGGGCTATCCCGGACGATCTGATGCGTCAGATGCGTTCCTCCATCGTGTTTTTGGGTGCCGTTGTGGCCCGTATGGGTCAGGCGGTGCTGACCTATCCCGGCGGTTGCGAGTTGGGACCCCGTCCTATCGACCTGCACCTGTCCGCATTGCGGCGGCTGGGTGTGACGGTGGAGGAGAGCCACGGCACCATACGGTGCCACGCCGCCGCGGGTCTGCAGGGCGCCGAGATATCCTTGGCGTTCCCCAGTGTGGGTGCCACCGAAAACGTACTATTGGCGGCAACCACCGCCACCGGCACCACGGTGCTGCGCAACGCCGCCCGTGAGCCGGAAATTGAAGATTTATGTCGGTTTCTCAACAAGATGGGGGCCCGCATCACCGGTGGCGACACCGGCACCATTCTGATCGAGGGCGTTCCCCGCCTGGGTGGTGCCGCCCATCGGGTGATGCCCGACCGCATCGAGGCGGCTACCTATTTGGCGGCGGCCGCGGTCACCGGCGGTGACCTGGTGCTGTCGGGGTGTGAGGCGTTGCCGGTTTCCCCGGTGTTCCCGGCGTTGGAGCAGGCGGGGTGCCGTATCACCGCCCCCACACCCCATTCCATACGCATTACCGCCCCTGCCGGGCTGGGTAGCCTTGGCTCGGTACGCACCCTGCCGTATCCCGGATTTCCCACCGATGGGGCGGCACCCTTGTTGGCGGCGGCCTGCGTGGGGCAGGGAACCAGCGTGTTTGTGGAAACCATTTTTGAGAATCGCTATCGCTATGTGGACGAACTGACCCGTATGGGCGCCCGGATACGGGTGGACGGTCGGGTGGCGGTGGTGGAGGGTGTGCCCACCCTCCAGAGCGCCGACCTAGCCTGTACCGACCTGCGGGGCGGTGCGGCACTGGTGGTGGCGGCCTTGGTTGCCCGGGGAGAGAGCCGTATCACACGGCTGGAACATCTGGACCGGGGCTATCAGGATCTGGTGGCGTGTTTGACCGCCGTTGGGGCGGATATCCAAAGGGTTGGAAACTAGCAGGAGGACAGAAATATGGCTGAAAATCAAGTGGACAATATCCGCCAGGCGCGGCAGGAATACCGCCGCCGCCGTCGGCGCAAATTGATGATACGGCGCACCATTATCGTGTGCGCGGTGCTGTTGCTGGTGCTGTTGGCCATCGCCTGGGGTGTGATGAGCATCGTGGGCACCCAGCAGAGCAAGCAAAAGGTCACCACCGACTTTTTGGCGGTGCAGGAAATCGTGGTGGAGGGGGATACCCGCTATTCCGCCGAAACCATCATCGAGACCAGCGGCCTGTATGTGGGTCAGAGCCTGTTCGGCGTCAATAAGGTGCAGGCCCACGACCTGCTGAAAGAGCAGTTGCCCTATCTGGATACGGTGGAGATCGGCAACAAAAGCCCCTTCACGTTACGCATCCGTGTTACCGAAGAGCCGGTGATGGGCGCGGTCAAGGTGAAAAAGACCTGGTACATCCTGGGTGAGAACAACAAGGCGCTGGAGCACATCACCAAGGGCGATCCCCCCAAGGGTACCCTGAAGATCGTAGGTGCCACCCTGGAAAACCAAGAGGTGGGCGAATCCCTGCTGGATGAACGCAGTCTGCGGGTGTGCCAAACGCTGGTGACGGCGGCAGAGCAGTACGGTCTGGAGGGTATGACCACCATCGATATGACCGACAAGACTAAGGTCTCTCTGCTGATCAACCAGCGGCTCAAGGTGATTTTGGGTAACGAAACCAATATGCCGACCCAGATTGAAATGCTGGCGGATACCCTGCCCACCCTGTACGACAACAACGGCAAAAAGGTGGAGGGCGAGCTGGATATGACCAGCTATGCCGACGACGACCCGGACAACGACCGGGCGGTGTACACCCCGCCGGAACTGTTGCACCAGGAGCCCACGACCACCACCAAGAAGACCGAAAAAACGGATAAAACCGAAACCACCGAAGCAAACCAAGAATAATCCCAAACAGCCGATGAGCAGACCTGCTCATCGGCTGTTTTTTTCGTGTATGAGGCACTTATAAAAAATATTCCTGTTTTTGAAAAATTCTTGTTGAAATACTTTTTGTATTGTGCTACAATATAATGTGTATAGAATGATAACGAGAATCTACTTCTTGTATAAATAGGAGGTTATTGCTATGTGTCCGTTTGAGATCGCTCCGGCAGTCCCCAACAACAGCATTACTATCAAAGTCATCGGTGTCGGCGGTGGCGGCGGCAACGCCATCAACCGTATGATCCGTGCCGATGTTCGTGGCGTAGAGTTTATGGCCGTCAATACCGACGCCGCCGTTTTGGACGTGTCTATGGCCACCCATAAAATTCAGATTCGTGAAAAACTGACCCGCGGCCACGGCGCCGGCGGCAACCCCGAGCGCGGCCAGCGTGCCGCCGAGGAGAGCCGTGACGAGATCGTGGCGGCTCTGCAGGGTGCGGATATGGTGTTTGTCACCGCCGGTATGGGCGGCGGCACCGGCACCGGTGCGGCTCCTGTGGTGGCGCAGATCGCCCGGGATATGGGCATCCTCACCGTGGGTATCGTCACCAAACCCTTCAACTTTGAGGGCAAGCGCTGTATGGAGCAGGCCGAGAACGGCATTGCCGCGCTGAAAGAGCACGTGGACAGCCTGGTGGTCATCCCCAATGACCGCATCAAACTGGTCACCACCGAGCGCATCACCATGAAGAACGCTTTCGAGATGGCGGACGAGGTTCTGCGTCAGGGCGTTCAGAGCATTTCCGAGCTGATCCTGCGTCCCGGTGACATCAACCTGGACTTCGCCGACGTACTGGCGATTATGAAGGATGCCGGCTTCGCCCATATGGGTATGGGCCGCGCCGAGGGCAAGGACCGCGCCGCCGAGGCCGCCCAGGCCGCTGTGGACAGCCCCCTGCTGGAGACCTCCATCAACGGTGCCCGTGGCGTGCTGATCTACATCGTGGCTCCCGAGGACTTCGACTTTGAGGAGATGGAGGCTGCCACCAGTGCCATCAGCAACCAGATGCATCCCGACGCCAACATCATCTGGGGTTACAGCCTGGATGCCGAGATGGGCGACCAGGTCAGCGTGACCGTCATTGCCACCGGCCTCACCGCCGATTATAAGGCGCCTGCCGCCGGTGCTTCCGTACCGGTGGGTCAGACCACCTTTGAGGCTCCCTCTTGGCCGGAGGAGGACGACGATCTGCTGGAGATTACCCGTCTGTTTGAGCGCCGCAACGAGATTAACGAATAATCTGAACATAAAAGACAGTCCTACTCAAAACCATATAATAAACAGAAAGAGAGAACAGATCGGAAAACCGAACTGTTCTCTCTTTTTCTGTAAGTGGTGTATTTGCTAACGCAAAAGTGATGTTATTCGCTTTGCTCAAAGTGATGCTGCGCGTTTACATTCGCAGTGATGTGATGTTTGCCCACTGTGCCAAAGGCACAACATCACTCACGCAGTGTACATCACAAGGCAAAGCCGTCATCACTTGCCCGCAAGGGCAAACATCGTTTAGCGTGATTCTCACGCTAACTGCCTCGGCTGTTTTTTGTCCTCTTACACAGATTCGCCTAAATCCCGGCGGCAGTTGACACACACGTTCTTGCCCTTATACCCGCTGACGTCCCGGGCATTTCCGCAGAAAATGCAGGCGGGCTGGTATTTTTTCAGCACGATGGTGTTGTCCTCCAGAAAAATCTCCAGAGCATCGGTATCCTCGATGTCCAGGGTACGGCGCAGCTCAATGGGCAGTACGAAACGTCCCGCAGAGTCGATACGGCGCACAATTCCGGTAGAAGTCATAATGGTCATCCTTTCTTTTGGTGATGAGGTGTGACACGATATTACCAAAAAACGGGTATTTTGTCAAGACTTGTCATTAAAAATCGAAAAAGAAAAGCGGTCATCCCGCAGGATGACCGCTCCGAGCCGCCCACAAGGCGGCCCATTGGTGGATGGTTAGCAGCCGCAACCGCAGCCACAGCCACCGGTGTTGGTGGTACAACCACAGCCGTTGTCGTCGATGAGCAACAGAACGATGATCACCAACAGGATCCAGTTGCAGTCGTTACCGCAAAACAGGTTACGCAGACACATACTTCCACCTCCTTCAGCAGGTGACGGCAACAGGCGTAGGACCTTTTGCTATCCCCTTACATTCTCATAGTATGTAAAAGCAGGTGACAGGTGAAAGAAAAGTGGATGTATATAACCCCCAAAATCTGCCTATATTGTATAGGAAGGAGGGGGTTTTTGTGTATCGGTTTAAACGATTTACGGATAAGGCCAACACGGCGCTGAATCTGGCGGTGGAGGCGGCCCGGGAGATGGGGCACACCTATGTGGGCACCGAGCACGTGGTGCTGGGTCTGCTGCGGGAGGGCAGCGGCGTGGCGGCGGTGGTGCTGTCCGGACGGGGGATTACCGTGATGCGGTATACCGAGCGGATTTTGGCGGCGGAAACCGGCGGGTCATACAGTGCCCTGACCCAAGAGGATTTTACCCCCCGGGCTAAGGCGGCTATGGAGGCGGCGCTGACCGACGCGGTGATGGCGGGTCAGCGCTTTGCCGGCACCGAGCACCTGCTGGGGGCTATTCTGCGGGACGATACCAGCGTGGCGGTGCGGCTGTTGGGTCTGCTGGACGGCCGTCCCGGCGAACTGCTGGGGGACCTGGCCAAGGCGGCGGGCCACGTTTCCGCCGCTCCGGTAGTGCCCCGTTCCGCCGGCAAGGGCGGGCGTACCCCCACCCTGGACCAATACGGCCGCGACCTGACCGGTATGGCACGGGCGGGGCAGCTGGACCCAGTGGTGGGGCGGAAACGGGAGATCCAGCGGGTGATACAGATCCTCTGCCGCCGCACCAAAAATAACCCCTGTCTCATCGGCGAGCCGGGGGTGGGCAAGACCGCCGTGGCGGAGGGCCTGGCCCAATGCATTGTGGCGGGGGAGGTGCCGGAACCTTTGCGGGATAAACGACTGTTGACCTTGGATTTGACCGGGATGGTGGCGGGCACCAAGTATCGGGGGGATTTTGAGGAGCGGATCAAAAATGCCGTGGCGGAGGTGGGCCGTGCCGGGGACGTGCTGTTGTTCATTGACGAACTGCACAACCTCATCGGCGCCGGTGCCGCCGAGGGCGCGGTGGATGCCGCCAACATCCTCAAGCCGGTGTTAGCCCGTGGGGAACTCCAGCTCATCGGTGCCACCACCATTGACGAATATCGGCGGCATATCGAAAAGGATGCGGCGTTGGAGCGGCGGTTTCAGCCGGTGACGGTGGGGGAACCGACCCAGCAACAGACCCTGGACATCCTCCGGGGTCTGCGGGATAAATACGAGGCCCACCACAAGGTGCGCATCGGTGACGAGGCCCTGTCGGCGGCGGTATCCTTGGCGGTGCGGTATATTCCCGACCGTTTTCTTCCGGACAAGGCGGTGGACCTAATGGACGAGGCCGCCTCCCGGGTGCGGTTGCGGGATACCGCCGCACCCAGCGACGTGCGGCAGATGGAGGGGGAAGCCGCCCGGCTATCTGCTGAAAAACGGGCCGCCATCCACGAACAGGATTTTGAGCGGGCGGCCAGCCTGCGGGATGAGGAAAAGGCGCTCACTGCCCGTCTGGAACAGCGGTTGGAAAGCTGGCAACAGCACCGTTTGGATAATAACCACGCCGGCGAGGTGGGGGCATCCGACGTGGCGGCGGTGGTGGCGGATTGGACCGGCATCCCCGCCGAGCAGCTCTCCCAAGAGGAGGCACGGCGGCTGCAGGAATTGGAACGGGTACTCCACCAACGGGTGGTTGGGCAGGAGGAGGCGGTAAATGCGGTGGCACGGGCGGTGCGCCGCAGCCGCGTAGGGCTCAAAGACCCCAACCGTCCCGCCGGGTCGTTCATCTTTCTGGGACCCACCGGGGTGGGTAAGACCGAACTGTGCAAGGCGTTGGCAGGGGCGCTGTTCGGGGATGAAAAGGCCATCATCCGCCTGGATATGTCCGAGTATATGGAAAAGCACGCCGTATCCCGTCTGGTGGGATCGCCGCCCGGCTACGTGGGTCACGAGGAGGGCGGTCAGCTTACCGAGGCGGTGCGGCGGCAACCCTACAGCGTGGTGCTGTTGGATGAGATCGAAAAGGCGCACCCGGACCTGTTCAACCTGCTGTTGCAGATACTGGAGGATGGGCAGCTCACCGATGCCGGCGGTCGGCGGGTGGATTTTCGCAACACCCTGGTGATTATGACCTCCAATGTGGGCGGTCGCCGTTTGGCGGGGGAGGGTCGGTTGGGCTTTGCTCCCGGCAAGGAGGACGCGGCTGTCCATCGGGCAGAGGCTATGGGGGAACTGAAACGGCTGTTCCGCCCGGAATTTCTCAATCGGGTGGATGAGGTGATCGTGTTCTCTCCCTTGACCCAAGAGGAAGTTATCGGCATTGCGGAAAGGTTGATAAATCAACTTTGTAAGCGCTTACAAAGTCTTGGTTATACGTTGGAAACCACCCGGTCGGTGACGGAGTGGCTGGCCCGGGAGGGATGCGACCCCGCCTATGGTGCCCGTCCTCTCCGACGGGCGATACAGACCAGGCTGGAAGACCCCTTGGCGGAAAAATTGCTGGCAGGGGACTATCAAAAAGGAGATGCCATTCGGGTGGACGTGGATGGCGAGAGTCTATCCATCCACTAAAAAATGCGCACACGGATTAACCCGTGTGCGCATTTTCCTTATCCGATATTCCCCTTGCGGAATTCCTCCGCAAACCAGACGTCGGTGAGGGTGAATTCTTTCTCCTTCAGGTAATTCAGTTCCCCTGCGTCGCTTTCAAAATCAAAGCACAGGCGGTAGGAGCAAAGCGCCTGCTTGTTAAAGCCGGTGCCCTTGTTCAGGGCGTTGGTGCCGTATTTGCCGTCGCCCAGCAGGGGATGGCCGATGCTGGCCAGGTGGGCGCGGATCTGGTGGGTGCGCCCGGTAAGCAAATGAATTTCCAGCAGTGAGAGGTTATTCCGCTGTTCCAGCACGGTGTAGCGGGTGCGGATGGTGCGGGCGCCGTCCTTGGCCTTGTCCGAGATATACACCCGGTTTTGGGCTTCGTTTTTCTCCAAAAAGGCCTCCAGCGTATCGCTCTGTTTGGGCATTTTTCCGTGGACGATGCAGAGGTAATACTTCTGTATTTCCCGGTTTTTCAGTTTGTCGTTGAGGATGCGCAGGGCGGCCGCCGTCTTGGCGGCGATGACGATGCCGCTGGTGTTACGGTCGATGCGGTTGACCAGCGCCGGGGCAAAGCTCTGCTCCTCGTCGGGGTGGTATTCCCCTTTTTCGTACAGATACCGTTGCACCCGAAACAGCAGGGTATCGGCAAATTCTCGGTCGTCGGGGTGTACCAGCAGTCCCGCCTTTTTGTTCAGCAGAATGACGTTTTCATCCTCATACACCACGTCCAGCTGACGGGAGGCGTGCATAAACTCATAGGTGGGCGGGGCAACCTGCAGGGTATCCTCCGGCAAAAACAGATACAGTTCATCCCCCTCGGCCAGCCGATCCGCCTTATCGCACCGCTTGCCGTTTCGGCGGATATCTTTTTTGCGGATGGCCTTGTACAGCAGGGATTGGGGCAGGTTGGGATAGGTCTTGGTGAGGAATTTATCCAGCCGTTGCCCGGCATCGTTTTTCTTAATGGTGAGGATGGTTTTCATATGGTACTCCTTTACAAACGGGATGCGATATGCTAAAATAAAGTCGTATTTTGAATCGGAAGGAAGGGAAAACGATGGCAGAGAAAAAGACCAAGGCCGGCGGTGAACACCAGGGTCACCGCAATCGGATGAAAGAGCGGTTTTTGACCGGCGGACTATCTTCTTTCAGCGACCACGAAATCATTGAATTATTGCTGTTTTACGCCCTTCCGTATCGGGACACCAACGGGCTGGCCCATAGCCTGGTCACCCGTTACGGCTCCTGGACCCGGGTGGTGGACGCCAACTACGACGACCTGCTTACGGTGCCGGGGATAACGCCCCACGTAGCTACTCTGCTGACCTTGGCGGGTCAGTCTGCCCGGCGGTATCATCGGGATATGACCGGCGTGGTGAAGCATCTGTACGACACCGACCGGGTGATTCGCCACGTGCTCCCGTGGTTTTTGGGTGCCCGGGATGAATCGGTGGTGATGGTGTGCCTGGATAACAAGCGCAAACACCTGAACACCACCCGCATCTTTGAGGGCAGCGTCAACTCTGCCCAGTTCAATATCCGTTTGGCGGTGCAACAGGCCCTGCGGGATAACGCCACGCAAATCGTGTTGGCCCACAACCACCCCAACGGCTTTGCCTTCCCCTCCATGGCGGACATCACCACCACCCGCCGCGCCATAGAGGTGTTTGAGCCGCTGGAGGTAAAGGTGATTGACCACTTGGTGGTGTCGGAGGGTGACTGCCTGTGTATGTCCCGTCTGCCGGAGACCGGCTGGCTGTTTGATGGCTCCGAGCCACCGGAGGGGTTGTTGCAGGTGGCCGACGATTGATACCATTTTACCACAGCATTGCGCATAATGCAAGCGAGAGGAGGTGCCTTATGCATCCCATACGTCATTTTTGCACCATCACCCGCCATCGGCATCGGGTGATTGCCCATTGCTTCCGGGCGGGCATCGGCTGGCAGGGTCTGTTCCACGACCTGTCCAAGTATTCTCCGGCGGAATTTTGGGTGGGTGCCCGGTATTATCAAGGCACCCGTAGTCCCAATGAGGAGGAGCGCCGCCTGGTTGGGTATTCGGCGGCGTGGATGCACCACAAGGGGCGCAACCGCCACCATTTTGAATATTGGACCGATTACAGCCCGGTGGAGAAAAAGGTGATGCCGGTGAAGATGCCCCTTCGGTACGTGGCGGAGATGTTCTGCGACCGCCTGGCCGCCAGCAAGATCTATCAGGGCGAAAACTATACCGACAGCCATCCCCTGGACTATTTTCTGAAGGGCAAACCCCGGCGCACCATCCACCCGGAAACCTCGGACCTGCTGGAGAGTTGGCTGACGCTGTTGGCGAAAGAGGGGGAAGCGGCGGTGTTTTCCGCCATTCGCGCCAGGCTGAAAACAGGAACCTATTGAGAAACCGCCTTTGGGTAGGGCGACAAATTCGAACTCGTTTAAGAAATAGAGATTTTCGCTCTATCTTCGTTAAAATGCTCGCGAATACATACAGTATTCGCTGCGCTTTGTGCCTTGATAGAACAAAAATCCCTTGTTTCTAAAATCCGCCGTTTTAAAGCGGGTTCGGATTTGTTGCCCTACCCTAGGGCGGTTTCTTTACAATGACAGGCAATGGTCTGAAAACGGGACATTGCTTGTGGTAAAATGCTCTCATAAGGAGTGAAGCGTATGTATCAACTGCTGATTGGTGCTTCCGGAAGCGGAAAGACCCACTACATACTGAATACGTTGAAAGAACTGGCCCAAAAGGGTGAGGAAAACCTCATTTGGCTGGTCCCGGAACAGCACTCGTTTGAGAGCGAGCGGGTGCTGTTGCAGGCTCTGGGGGCGGTGGATGCCGCCCGGGTACAGGTGCTGAGCTTTTCCCGTCTGGCGGACCACGTGTTCCGTCAGGTGGGGGGTATGGCGGGCAACCGTCTGGACGACGGCACCCGTGCCCTGCTGATGAGCCGCGCCCTGGAACAGGCGGCGGCGGTGGCGGCGGATACCGCCACCCCCATGGGCGACCTGCGCCCCGGTCTGTCCACCGACAGCGACTACATCGACCAATTGCTGACCCTGTTCCGGGAACTGCGCCAGTGCGAAACCACCACCGACACCCTGGAGCAGATGGCACAGCGGTTGGCGGAAGAGGACGGAGAGGATGCTCTGCTGACTCAGAAGATGAACACCCTCTATCGGGTGTTTGCCGCTTACGAGGGCTTGGCGGGTGCCACCGGCCAGGACGACCTGGACACCCTCACCCGCTTGGCAGAGGTTCTGCCGGACAGCACCCTGCCGGAGAATGCGGCGGTGTTTGTGGATGGGTTCAAGGGCTTTACCGCTCAGGAATTGCGGGTGCTGGAGGGACTATTGTCCCGTTGCCGCCGTATGACGGTGGCGCTGGGCACCGATACCCCCGGTACGGGCTGGCCCGGCGCCAAACGTACGGATTGCCGCCGGGAATACACCCTGTTTTCTCCGGTGACCGCTACGGTGGAGTCTTTGCACCGCTTGGCAGAGAAGCAGGGCAAGATATGGAAATTGCTGTGGATGAAAGAGAATCACCGCACCCAAAGCGGTGGGTTGCAGGCGTTGGAGGCGGGGCTGTACGCCCCGGCTCCGGCGGTGTACGACCACCCCGCAGAGGAGGTAACCGTGACCCCCTGCACCGACGTGTACGAGGAATGCCGCTACGTCACCCGTAGCATCCGCGCCCTGCAACGGCAGGGCTACCGCTGTCGGGATATGGCGGTGGTGATGCGCAATCCCGGGGATTACGAGGGCATTCTGGATACGATATTGTCCACCCAAGGGATCAACCATTTTATGGATAAACGGCAGGACCTGCTGTGCCAGCCGTTGGTGGCCTACCTGCGCAGTGCTCTGCGGGTGGCGGTGGACGGTTTCCGCACCGAGGAACTGCTCCGTTTGCTGAAGACCGATCTGTGGGGTCTGACCCCGGTTGAGATCGCTCGGCTGGAAAACTACGTCTATACCTGGCGTATCGACGGCAAGCAGTGGGAACAGGAATGGACCGAGAACCCCGCCGGTATGGACCGTGCTATGGGCAAACGGGATCGGGAATTGCTTTCTCAGCTCAACGGCTATCGGGAGGCCTTGGTGACCTCTCTGTCTGCCCTGCGGCGGGATCTGCGGGGCATGGTGACCGGCCGTGGGTTTGCCACGGCGGTGTACCGCTGGCTGGCAGACCAAAAGGGATTGCCGGGGCGGATCGCCGACCAGGTAGCGGTGCTGGAGGAACTGGCACAGCCGGTGCTGGCGGACCATGCCGCCCGTTTGTGGGATGCGGTTATGGGTATATTGGATCGGTTTGCCGTGGCGCTGGATGACCAGCGGTTGCCCGCATCCCGATTGGAAGATTTGTTTACGATGCTGTGCGGGATGGTGGATATGGGCGCCATCCCCCAGGGCTTGGACGCGGTAACGGTGGGCGGTGTGGACCGCATCCGTTACAATGCTCCCAAGGTGGTGTTTGTGCTGGGCGCCAACGAGGGTGTACTGCCTGCCTATCCCTTGGGTGACGGTCTGCTCACCGAGGAGGAACGCCGTTATCTCAAAGGGCGGGGTCTTGCCCTGGCGGAGGACGTGCTGACCCAGTGCGTGGAGGAGCGGTATTATGCCTATATGGCGTTGTCCGCCCCCAGTGAGAGGCTGTACGTCACCTACCAGACCGCCACCGAAACCGGTCCGTCACCTTTGGTGGCGATGATCCGGCGGATACTGCCCCGGCATACACAGGGTGTGGCGGTGCAGGGCGACGGCACCGACCTGGAGTCGGTGGACGAGATGTTCCGCCGTTTGGCTCAGGGTTACAGCCAACCTACCCCGGTGACCGCCACCCTGAAAGAGGTGGTATCCCGTCACCCGGATTACAGCCGCCGTCTGGCGGCGGTGGAGCGGGCGGCGGACAGTCATCCGGATTTCCATATTGAGGATTCCGCCGTTGCCCGGGATCTGTTTGGAACGCAGATGTGCCTGTCGGCTTCCCAGACCGACACCTTCTATAAATGCCGCTTTAAGTATTTTTGCCAATACGGTCTGCGGGTCTCTCCCCGTCAGGTGGCGAAAATCGACGGACGCACCTTTGGTGTCTTGGTGCACCACGCTATGGAGACCTTGTTGCCCCGGTATTGCGAGGCGGGCGGCCTGGTGGAACAGCTCCGCCAAAAGGAGACTGCCCTCACCCCGGAAACGGGGCTGATGACCCGCCTGCACACCGACGTCCGCCAGGTGTTGGAGGGGTACGTGTGCCGGTGTATGGGCGGCTTTGAGGAAAAGGACGGGCGGTTCCTCTACCAGTTTGACCTGGCGGTCCGTGCCTCCTGCAACGTGCTGTGGCACACCTTGGTGGAACTGCAGCAGAGCCGCTTCACCCCGGTGGACTTTGAGTTGGACATTCACCCTGCCGAGGATACCGACAGCGAGGGAATCCTCTCGGTGCGGTTGCCTATGAAAGAGGGCAGCATTCAGGTGCGGGGCAAGGTGGATCGGGTGGACCTGTTTGTTCGGGCCGACGGCACCGCCTACGTGCGCGTTATTGATTACAAGACCGGTAAAACCACCTTTGAACTGTCCCAGCTTACCGCCGGTCAGAGCACCCAGATGCTGCTGTATCTGTACATTCTGTGCGATAACAGCCGGCGGTACGTGGCGGAGGGTGGGCAGGTACACCCGGCGGGTGTGCTGTATCACCCGGTGACCGACCTGACGGTGGACCACGACAACAAAAACAAGGAACAGAGCCGTCTGCGGCTGATGAAGATGGACGGTATGGTGCTGGCTGACCCGTCGGTGGTGCTGGCTATGGAACGGGAAACGGGGGAGAATTTCATCCCCGCTACCCTGGATGCCGAGGGCAACCCCAAGGGCAATGTAGCCACTAAGGCGCAGTTTGACCTGCTCCGCGGTGTCATTGAGAAACTGTTGGTGCAGATGGGCGAGGATTTGCTGGCGGGGGATATTGCCGCCATCCCTACCTGTGACGATCGCCACAGTGCCTGCGACTATTGCGATTACAAGGCGGTCTGCGGCCGCGACCCGGAATCCCCGGTACGGGAACTGAAACGAAAGAGCTTTTCGGTGGCGATGAAGGAATTGGAAGAGGAGGTGACGGCGGATGGCTGAGCGGAATTGGACCCCAGCCCAGGAGCAGAGCTTTTCGGTGCAGGGACGCTCCCTGCTGATTGCGGCGGCGGCTGGCTCCGGTAAAACGGCGGTGCTGGTGGAGCGGGTCATTCGGATGATTACCCACCCCACCAACCCGGTGGACGTGGACCGTCTGCTGATTGTCACCTTCACCCGGGCGGCGGCGGCGGAGATGCGCCAGCGCCTCAGCGATGCCTTGGCTGAGAAAATGGCGGCGGAGCCGGATAACCAGATGTACGCCCGCCAGCAGATGCTGTTGCCCCGGGCCTACATCTCCACCATCCACGGCTTTTGCGCCCGCTTTTTGCGGGAGTTTGCCGGGCAGACCGACCTGCCTATGGGATTCAAGGTGGCGGAGGAGGGCCAGACCAAACTGCTGGAGGAAGAGGCGCTGGACCTGGTGCTGGAACAGCACTATCGGCAAAAGGACCCGGCGTTTCTGGCGCTGGCCGAACAGCTGTGCAGTAACAAAAACGACCGCGACCTGCGGGAAACGGTGCTGAGCACCTACCAGTTTATGCAGGCGCAACCCTTCCCGGAGCGGTGGCTGAAAGAACAGATTGACGCCTACACCCAGGTGATTCCTCTGGAACAGACCCGCTGGCTGACCGCCATCCGCCGGGAGGTGGACAGGGCGCTGGAACGGCTGTGCCATTACGCCGCTGAGGCCTGCGCAGTGGCCAAGGAGGCGGACGTACCGCCCTATCTGGAGACCCAGCAAATCGACCTAGCCAATTTCCGCCGTCTGCGGGAGGCGTTGCCCACCCTGACCTACGACCAACTTCAGCAGGAGTTGGCGGTGCTGTGGCAGACCAATCTGGCGCGGGTGACCAAGCCGGATGCGGTGCAGAAAGCGGGTATGGAGCAGGTCAAGGCCTATCGGGAACGCATCAAATCCCGTCTGGGAAAACTCAAAGACCTGTTACCCCGTACCGAGGCGCAGTGCCGGGAGGACCTGGCGGCGATGGCGCCCTTGGCGGAGGCGTTGGGGCGGCTGTTGACCGCCTATGCCGAAACGTTCACCGCCCTCAAGCGGGAACAGAAATGGCTGGATTACAACGACCTGGAGCACGAAACCCTGCGGCTGTTGGTGGATCCCGCCACCGACCGTCCCACCCTGTTGGCTCGGGACGTTTCCCGGCGGTTTGCCGAGATTATGGTGGACGAATACCAAGACACCAACGCGGCCCAGGATAAACTGTTCTCCGCCCTGTCCCGGGAGGAGAAAAACCTTTTTATGGTGGGTGACGTCAAGCAGAGCATCTATGGCTTTCGTCAGGCAATGCCGGAGATTTTTACCCGCCGTCGGGATGAATACGATCCCTATGATCCCCAAGAGGATAAACCCTCCACCATTCAGTTGGAAAACAACTTCCGCAGCCGCAAACAGGTCACCGACGGCATCAATTTCCTGTTCGGGCAGTTGATGGGACGGCGTACCGGCGGCGTGGATTACGAAAAGGAACAATTGGTGTATTCCGCCAAATACCCGGAGGCGGACCTGTCCACCGAGTGGATGCTGCTGAACAAAGAGGATGCCGACGGCATCACCGACGTGCAGGCAGAGGCACGGCAGATTGCCGGGCGTATCCACAGCCTGATGGGCAGTATGACCATCACCGCCGGAGAGGGACAGCGCCCCTTGGCCTACGAGGATATTTGCATTCTCACCCGTCGGCGCAAGGATATGTCCACCTTTGTCAAAGAGTTTACCGCCCTGGGCATCCCGGTGGCGGCGGACAACGGCGAGGATTTCCTCAGCACCCCGGAGGTGGGCGCGGCGGTATCCCTGTTGCGGGTGATCGATAACCCCCTGCGGGAGGTATCCCTGACGGCGGTGATGCTGTCGCCCTTGTACGGCTTCACCCCGGATGACCTGGCACGGGTGCGGGTGTCCGCCGGAAAATATACCCCCCTATACCCGGCGCTGGAGCAACTGGCGCAGACGGGGGTATATCCGGAACTGGCCGGGCGGATTTCCGCCTTTTTGGGCGACCTGCGCCGTTACCGCACCCTGGCGGCAACCCTGCCGGCGGATCGGCTGTTGGAAATACTGTATAATGAAACCGGCATCGAGGCGGTGTATTCCGCCCGTTCCGGCGGTGCCCAGCGGGTGGCGAATCTGCAACAGCTGGACACCATCGCCCGCGGCTTTGAGCAGGGCAATTACCGCGGTCTGTCCGCCTTTGTGCGGTACATCGACCGTATGGAGGAGAGCGGAAAATCCCTAGCCTCCGGAAACACCCTGTTGCAGGAGGGGGTACGGCTGATGACCGTCCACGGCTCCAAGGGCTTGGAGTTCCCGGTGGTGTTCGTGGCCCGTTTGTGCGGTCTGCGCAACCGCTCCGACAGTTCCCGCAAGGTGTTGCTCCACGCCACCGCCGGTATCGGTATGAAGCTGGTCAATCGGGAACAAAACGAGAAGTGTACTCCGCTTCCCTTTACCGGCGTGCGGATTGCCCGCCAGCAGGACGAGATGGAAGAGGAACTGCGGGTGTGGTACGTGGCGCTGACCCGCGCCCGGGAAAAACTGATCTTGGTGTACACCGGCAGTAAGATGGACAAGCTGTTTGCCAAGCTGGAGATGGAGCTGACCGAGGAGCGGCTATTGTTGCCGGATACGGTGCTGTCTGCCCCCACCGCCGGCGAACTGCTGCTGACCGCTTCTCTGCGTCACCCGGATTTTCTGCCTTTGCGGGGACTTCATCGGGTGCCCTCGCTGACAGCGGAAACCGCCTGGCAGGTGGCGGTATGTCCCCCGGTGGACGTGGCGGCGCTGAAAGAGGAATGGTGCCCCACCGCCGTGGCGGACGCGGATTTGGCGGACAGCCTGACCCGCCGACTTGCCTACGAATATCCCTACCTGCCCTTGACCGGCGTACCTGCCAAATTGACCGCTTCTCAGCTGTCCCACCAACGGCTCAGCCGGGATTACGTGGCGGTGTCCCGCCCGGCATTTTTGCAGGCGGAGGGTCTCACTCCGGCTCAAAAGGGTACGGCGACCCATACCTTTATGCAGTTTGCGGATTACCGGCAGGCGTATTTGCGGCTGGAACAGGAGATGCAGCGGCTGGTGGAGCGGGGCTTCCTGACCCAACAGCAGGCCAACTCCATCGACACCGACCGCCTGTTTGCCTTCTTCAAGAGTCCGCTGTATAAGCGGATGACCTGCGCCCGGCAGGTGTGGCGGGAATACCACTTTGCGGTGAATGTGCCCGCCGGTTCGCTGACCGACCTGCCCGCCGCCATGGCGGAGGAGGGCGTGCTGGTGCAGGGTATCGCCGACTGCGTGTTCCAAGAGGACGACGGTCTGGTGCTGGTGGATTACAAGACCGACCGAGTGGATACCCCGGAACAGCTTTGCGACCGCTACCGCAGTCAGATGCTGTTTTACAAGCAGGCGCTGGAAACCATTCTGGGCCTGCCGGTAAAGGAAATGCTGCTGTATTCCTTTGCCATGTGCAAAGCGATCAAGGTACAATAAGAAATATCCCCCCGCATAGCGGGGGGTGTTTCATTTTCGGGCATAGCCCTAATACTACTGGCCACGCTGGGGTGCGCTGTTGATTGGCCTGCCAGCCACGCACGGGATTACTAGCCACCCATAAATGGGTTAAAGCGGTGCCGAATATTGTCTTCCTCCGGGAGGGAGGTGGCCGAGGAGGCAACGCCGACGAGGTCGGAGGGAGCCCGCCGAGCCACCGTTGCTTTCTACGCGCTTGTTGACAAACGCATTCTCCCCCAGTCACGGCTATCGCCGTGCCAGCCCCCTCCCAGAGGGGGCCTTTTCTGCTGCGGCAGGCTTTTTCATCGATAAAGCTTTATCCAACCACGCGACTATCGCGTGGTTTTCGTTTACAAGAAAAGAGCCGAGGTGTCAGCCACGGCTCTTTTGGTTATTCGTCTTCTTTGTTTTTCTTTTTATACAGGCGATAGGAGTAAATGGTGGGGATGCCGCACATCAGCAGGATAACGCTCATCATCACCGCAAAAGCCGCCACCGGAGGAAGCAGACAGGACAGCATAACCAGCACACCGCCGACCACCCATAGTTTACCCGCCAGACGATGGGTGGCGTTCCAGTTTTCCTCATCGTGGAGGGTCCAGGGCAGTTTGATGCCCAGGGTGTAGCTCTGCTTGCACTTGGGCAGATAGTTGCCGATCACCACCAACAGAACTCCCAGGAACAGCGGTATCACTACCGAGATGTCCACCCGGCGGTCCAGGGCGGATAGGTAAACCATCGCGTTCAGCAGAATGTTCAGCACCGGGATGAACCACAGCACGATTCCCAGCACCTTGTTGTTGATGTTTTTCCCTTTCGGGTCCCAGGCGGAGGCGAAGAAGCATAGCCATTGCACCGCCAGTAAAATGGCAGGTGTTAGGAATACGGCAATCGGCTTGGCGGTCCAGCCGTCCACCTCGCCGTTGATGCCCCAATGATAGGGGATTTCCTCCGGCAGTTTATCCCACAGAACCACACCGCCGAGGATGGGCAGTAGGATCACCACCGAGGTCACCAGCATCATCCATTTGTTTTTGTTCCAATATTCACGCATCTTGATTCTCTCCTTTCAGGTCGTTCACCCACAGCAGGATTTCCTCCAACACCGAGGCGTTCAGGTCGTAATAGATGTACTTGCCCTCCCGGGTGTCCCGGATGAGGTCCGCCTCCTTCAGCACCGACAGATGGCGGGAAATCGCCGCATCGGTGATGTCAAAGTGACCGGAGATCTCTCCGGCGGCCATCCGTCCGTTTTTCAGTAGATTGAGGATTCCCCGCCGCACCGGGTCGGACAGGGCTTTTAACGTCTGTTGCAATCCCATTTGTGTTACCTCCTTTGCTAATAATTAACATTTAACTTAACTGTTAATTATATGATAGCAGAGAACCCACACGCTGTCAACAGGCAAAAAAATCCCCGAGGAATTTCCTCGGGGATTTCTTTTTACTTTGCGTATTCCACGGCCTTGGTCTCACGGATCACATTGACCTTGATCTGGCCGGGGTATTCCAGCTCGGCTTCGATCTTCTTGGCAATGTCAAGTCGGAGGCCAAGCGGTCTTAGGAAGACAAAATATCTCTCCAACTCCTTGGGTCACTGAAC
>JAZNSL010000069.1:0-17498 GCA_045591225.1 Acutalibacteraceae bacterium
TGCACTCAGTCATCGCACAAGCCATCCATTACTTCAACTACGAACGCCCTGTTCGAAAACTAAAAGGAAAACCACCAGTCCTGTTTAGAACAGAACTGGTGGCATAGAAATTTTTGTGTCTACTAACTATTGACTACTTCAGTGGTATCACTGCTCGGCTTTTTTTGCGGGGTTGCAATTTTTGAGAAAATGCGTTATAATTATTCTATACGTGTTCCCATTTTTACCAAAGGAGGTGGCTCCATGGCTTCACAAAACGGGTTTTCCCGGCTGTGCTCCGGCTTTTATCGGTTTCATTACTGGCTGGGCGCCCGGGCCATACGCAAATGGCGGCAGTTCGGCCGTTGGTTGCGGCGGGTGACCGCTCCCGCCCGGCGGACGGTGCGGTATGTCTGGACCCGCCGGGTCAAGTGGCCGGTACACCGCTTTTTCCGCCGTCAGCGGAATCTGCGGCATCATTTTGGTGTGGCGCTCCGCTTCTTGTGGCGCAAGACCAAGGAGAAGCCCGCCTCCGCCGTGCCTACCTTTTTTCGCCTGTGCGTGGGCGCCATCGACCACTATTGGGACGAGCTGGCCTCTCTGGGGCGTTTTCTGGCACCGGTGGGTGCCGCCGCAGTGCTGGCGCTGACCGTGATGGCGTGGGTAAAGGTGCCCTACCGCCTGCAACTGACCTATCAGGGCGAGGAGCTGGGCACGGTGGCCAACGCCACGGTGTACGATGTCGGCGCCGCTCTGGCCCGGGACCGCGTGATTAACGAGGACGATTCCTTCTCGGTGGATGCGGTTCCCACCTATACCATTACGATGATGGGACATAAGAGTCCCTTGACCGAGGAGCAGGTGTGCGACGGCATCCTGCGCACCGCCGGTGACTCCATCGCCGAGGCCTGCGGCCTGTACATCAACGGCAAATTCGTGGGCGCCATGGAGACCCAGACGGCGGTGGAAACCCTGCTGGAAACCTATAAGCGGGGATACGGCGACGACAGCGACCCGGACCAGCGGGTGGATTTCGTGCAGAAGGTTAAGACCACCGAGGGACTGTATCCCATCTCCACCATCCGCACCGCGGACGGAATGAAGGAGACGCTGTCCTCCAAGACGGCGGAGGCGCAGTATTACACCGTGGCAGAGGGGGATACCCTGTCCGCCATCGCCCAGCAATTCGACCTGACCACCGCCCAACTGCGGCGGATGAACCCGGCCTATGCGGATTCCGACGAGGTAAAGCCGGGCGCCAAACTGGCGGTGAGCGTGGCGACCAGCTATCTGCAGGTCAAGGTGGTCAAAACCGTGCGGTATTCCGAGGTGATCGACTATAAGACTAAAACCGTGTACCGGGACGACAAGCCGGTGGGGTACGAGAGCGTCACCACCTACGGCGAAGAGGGCGTCCGGGACATCGTGGCAGAGGACACCTATGTAAACGGGCTGAAAACCGGGCGCAAGATCGTGGAGAAGACCGTGGCCAAACAGGCGGTCACCAAGGTGGTGGAGGTGGGCACCAAGAAAGAAGACCCCTCCATGACCGGACCGGGCGACGGCATCACCCACGGCAGTATGATGTGGCCGGTGCCGGTGTGCCACAATATGTCCCGCGGCTTCTACCGCGGTCATTACGCCATCGACATCTGTAACGGCCCTATCAAGGTGTTCGGTAAGCCGGCGGTGGCCGCCGACGGCGGCACCGTTATCCAGGCCGCCACCGGCTGGAACGGCGGCTTCGGCAATGTGGTGAAGATCCAGCACGATAACGGGCTGGTGACCCTGTATGCCCACCTGCAATCCGTCAAGGTGGTCAAGGGGCAGAAGATTTCCCGCGGTCAGACGGTGGGTCTCATCGGCAACACCGGCAACTCTCAGGGACCTCACCTGCACTTTGAGGTGTACAAAAACGGCGTCAGAGTAGACCCGTTGGATTACGTAGAGCCCTAATTCTAAGCCGAGCAACGGTAGGTTGCTCGGCTTTTGCTTTTGCCACAAACCACCTAAAAATTTCTGTAAAAAATTTCATACTTTGTCTTTATTTTTCTATAATAATGTGTTACAATGTTATAATCTATAAGTATACGTGCTGATTATAGGCTTTTACAAGGAGGGATGGGTATGAATCTGGATATGGATCTCGAAAACCGACTGGTATCCGCCGACTATTTGCCGGAGGATGACGGCGATAATCCATTGCGCCCACGCACCCTGCGGGAATACGTGGGACAGGAGAAGGTGAAGGAGAACCTGTCGGTGTTTATCGACGCCGCCAAGATGCGCCGCGAATCCCTGGACCACGTACTGCTGTACGGCCCTCCCGGCTTGGGTAAGACCACTCTGGCGGCCATCATCGCCAACGAGTTGGGTGTCAATTTCCGCATCACCTCCGGTCCGGCGCTGGAGCGCCCCGGTGACCTGGCGGCCATGCTGACCAATATGGAAGAAGGGGACGTGCTGTTTATCGACGAGATACACCGCCTGCCCCGCACCGTAGAGGAGATTCTGTACCCCGCTATGGAGGATTTTTCCATCGACATTATGCAGGGTAAGGGGCAGGGCGCCCTGTCCATCCACCTGCCGTTGCAGCACTTCACCCTCATCGGCGCCACCACCCGGGCGGGTCAGTTGTCCGCGCCGCTGCGGGACCGCTTCGGCGTGATTGCCCGGCTGGAGATGTACACCCCCGAGGAGTTGTCCCGCATCGTCAGCCGCAGTGCCAAGATTTTGGACGTGCCCATCGACCCGGCAGGTGCCCTGGAGATCGCCACCCGTTCCCGTGGCACCCCCCGTATCGCCAACCGTATGCTGAAGCGGGTGCGGGATTTCGCCGCGGTGCTCAACGGCGGCGTCATTGACAAGGCCACCGCCGACCGGGCGCTGAACCGCCTGGAGGTGGACCATCTGGGCCTGGACCTGGTGGACCGCCGCATTTTAGAGGCGATGATACACCACTATAACGGCGGGCCGGTGGGCCTGGATACCCTGGCCGCCATCACCGGCGAAGAGGCCATCACCATTGAGGATGTGTACGAGCCGTATCTGATGCAGTTGGGCTTTATCAACCGTACCCCCCGGGGTCGGGTGGTGATGCCCGCCGCCTATGCCCACCTGGGCATCGACCAGAACGGACAGACCCGATTTTGATTTGAGGTAACGCTATGAGAGCAGCGGATAAATGGATCGATTACGAATTGCTGGACGCCTCCCGGGGCGAACGGCTGGAACGGTGGGGGGATATTCTCCTCATCCGTCCGGACCCCCAGATTCTGTGGGATACCCCCCGCAAGGACCCCCGGTGGAAGCAGGCCCACGCCCGCTACCACCGCTCCAACACCGGCGGCGGTCAATGGGAGCGGTACCGCCCCATCCCGGACAGCTGGCAGATCACCTACGGCGACCTGAAATTCGCCCTGAAGCCCATGGGCTTTAAGCACACCGGGCTGTTCCCGGAGCAGGCGGTGAACTGGGATCTGATGGGGTCGCTGATCAAGAAAGAAAACCGGCCCATCCGGGTGCTGAACCTGTTCGGCTATACCGGTGCCGCCACCCTGGCCTGTGTGGCCGCCGGCGCCCACGTCACCCACGTGGACGCCTCCAAGGGTATGGTGGCCTGGGGCAAGGAGAACGCGGTTTCCTCCGGCTTGGCCGACCGTCCTATGCGGTGGCTGGTGGACGATTGTCTGAAATTCGTCCAGCGGGAGCAACGCCGGGGCAATACCTACGACGCCATTTTGATGGACCCCCCCAGCTATGGGCGCGGTCCCGGCGGCGAGGTATGGAAGCTGGAGGAGCAGATTTATCCTCTGGTGGCGGAGTGTGTCAAGCTGTTGTCGGATGACCCCTTGTTTTTCCTGATCAATTCCTACACCACCGGCCTGTCGCCGTCGGTGATGCAGTACGTGCTGGGCACCCTGTTGCCGAAGAACATCGGCGGCACGCTGTCCGCCGACGAGATCGGCCTGCCGGTGACCAACAGCGGACTGGTCTTGCCCTGCGGTGCCACCGCCCTGTGGCATAAGTAAAAACGAACCTTTTCCGTTTATGCGGCGTTGCAATGCTCACAAATACAGCCAGTATTTGTTCCGCTTGCGCCTTGCCTAAACGAAAAATCTCTCGTTTTTACAGTTGGTCGTAATGGGCGAGTGTTATCTTTCCTTTTGACGGAGGGAGTTTTCATTCCTCATTCCTCATTACTCATTCAACGAAAAAGGAGGTGGACGGTATGCCGATGCTGAAGGCGGAGGGTGTCCGCTTTGACTACGTCTATGAAAACGAACAGCCCCAGACCGTGTTGCGGGGCATCGACCTGACGGTGGATAAGGGCAGTTTTGTGGCTCTGTTGGGGCACAACGGCTGCGGCAAGTCCACCCTGTCCAAGCATTTTAACGCGCTGTTGTTGCCCACCGGCGGTCGGGTGTTGGTGGAGGATATGGACACCGCTCTGGACGAGAACACCTATCCCATCCGTCGGCGGGTGGGTATGGTGCTGCAAAACCCCGATAACCAGCTGGTGTCCACCATCGTGGAGGAGGACGTGGCCTTTCGCCCCGAGAATCTGGGTCTGCCACCGGCGGAGATCCGCGCCCGGGTGGACCAGGCGCTGGCGGCGGTGGATATGACCGCCTATCGGGAGCATTCCCCCCACAAGCTGTCCGGCGGACAGAAACAGCGCATCGCCATCGCCGGTGTGCTGGCCATGCACCCGGATTGTCTGATTCTGGATGAGCCCACCGCTATGCTGGACCCCCAGGGTCGGCGGGAGGTGCTGGACACCGTCTGCCGCCTGAATAAGGAGCAGGGGATGACCATCATCCTCATCACCCACTATATGGAGGAGGCCGCCCTGGCCCACCGGGTGGTGGTGATGGACGAGGGCGTGGTGGTGATGGATGGCACACCCCGTGAGGTGTTCGCCCAGAGCCGGCGTCTGCAACAACTGGGCTTGGACATTCCCCAGCCCACCGCCCTGTGCGAGGCTCTGCGGGAAAAGGGCGTACCCCTGCCGGAGAGTGTGCTCACCCCGGAGGAATGCGCCGAAGCGATTTTGCATTTATTAGACAAGTAATTCGTATTACCGAGCATTTTTGACGTTTCCGGCGAATAAGTAACCGCTGAGAAGCGTAACTAAGATTGAATCAGCGATTATAAAATGAAAGGAGTGGTGCCGTATGGCTATCATTACGGTTGACAATATCACCCACATCTACGGCGCCAAGTCGCCTTTTGAACAGCACGCCGTCCGCGGGGTCTCGCTGGAGATTCGGGAGGGCGAGTTGCTAGGCATCATCGGTCACACCGGCTCGGGTAAGTCCACCTTCATTCAACACCTGAACGGTCTGCTCCGTCCGGACAGCGGTCGGGTGCTGTTGGAGGGCAAGGATATTTGGGAGAACCCCAAAAACATCCGTGACGTTCGCTTTCAAGTGGGTATGGTGTTCCAGTATCCGGAGCACCAGCTGTTCGAGGATACCATATATAAAGATATTGCTTTCGGACCTAAGAATATGGGTCTGTCGGAAGAGGAGATCGACCGGCGGGTCCGTCGTGCGGCGGCCTACGTGGGCCTGTCGGAGGAGCTGCTGGATAAATCCCCCTTCGACCTGTCCGGCGGTGAAAAACGGCGGGCGGCCATTGCCGGTGTGATGGCGATGGAGCCGCGGGTGCTGATTCTCGACGAGCCCACCGCCGGTCTGGACCCCCGTGGTCGGGAACAGGTGCTGGCGATGATCAAGGATTATCAAAAGACCCGCGGCACCACCGTGCTGTTGGTGACCCACAGTATGGAGGACGTGGCGCGGGTAGCCGATCGGGTGCTGGTGATGGCACAGGGGCAGGTGGCGATGCTGGATACGGTGGAGCGGGTGTTTTCCCGTGCCGAGGAGTTGGAACGCATCGGCCTTACCGTCCCGGCGGTCACCAAGATTCTGCTGCTGTTGCGCCGGGCAGGCGTGGCGGTGGATACCGCCGCCTATACGGTCCCCCAGGCGGCAGACCAGTTGCTGGCTTTGTTAGGAGGTGACGGCGTATGTTGAGCGACATCACCTTAGGTCAGTATTTCCCCGGAAAATCCCTTCTGCACCGTCTGGACCCCCGGGTAAAGCTGGTGTTGACCTTGCTGTTTATCGTGCTGGTGTTCCTACCCCAGAATTGGTGGGGTATGGCGGTGGTGCTGGCCTTTTTGGCGCTGGTGGTGGGGCTGTCCCGTCTGCCGGTGCGGCTGATCTGGCGGAGCATTAAGCCGGTGCTGTTTATCGTCACCTTTACGGCGGTGCTCAACGTGCTGTACGTTCACGAGGGAGCTACCCTGTTTCGGTGGCAGTTTATCCACGTCACCACCGGTGGCCTGAACAACGCCGCCTTTATCGCGATGCGGATCGTGTGCCTGATCGTGGGCAGTTCCATGCTGACCTATACCACCACCCCCACCGCCCTCACCGATGCCATCGAGCGGCTGTTATCTCCGCTGAAATGGATAGGCATTAACCCCCACGAGTTGGCGATGATGATGACCATTGCCCTGCGGTTTATCCCCACTCTGATGGAGGAGACCGACAAGATCATGGCGGCGCAAAAGGCCCGTGGCGCGGATATGGAATCCGGCGGGTTGCTCAGCCGCGTACGGGCGCTGGTGCCCATTCTGATTCCGCTGTTCGTGTCCTCGTTCCGCCGCGCCTACGACCTGGCGATGGCTATGGAATGCCGCTGTTATCAGGGCGGCGAGGGACGTACCCGGATGAAACAGCTTACCACCGCACCCCGGGATTGGGTGGCGCTGGCGGTGTATCTGCTGGTGCTGGCGGTGCTGGTTGTGTTGAACGTATTACTTTGATAAGAAGGAGGTGGTGCTATGCAACGCATACTGTTGACCCTGCGGTACGACGGCACCGCCTATCACGGCTGGCAGGTCCAGCCCAACGGGGTCACGGTGCAACAGACCCTGCAGGATGCCATCGAGAAGATCACCGGGGTGCGCTCCGGGGTGACCGGGTGCAGCCGCACCGATGCAGGTGTCCACGCGGATAGGTTCTGCTGTACCTTTGATACCGATAGCCCTCTGCGGGGGGATAAACTGTGCAGCGCACTCAATTTCCATTTACCCCGGGATATTTCGGTGTATGCCGCCCGGGAAGTGGTGGAGGATTTCCATCCCCGTTACGCCGCCCGGGGCAAGCGGTACGTCTACCGCATCTGGAACGGTCCCCAGCGGCACCCGGTGTATGACCGATACGCCATCCACCAAAAGAAACCGCTGGACGCGGAACGGATGAACCGTATGGCGGCGGAGTTTGTGGGAACCCACGATTTTGCCGCCTTCTGCGGGGCGGACAGCGACGTGCAGGGCTCTACGGAGCGCACCATCCACACCTGCTCGGTGACCCGGCAGGGGGAACTGGTGCTGTTCACCGTAGAGGGTGACGGCTTCCTCTACAATATGGTGCGCATTATGGTGGGCACGCTATTGGAGATGGAGGCCGGGCGGATGCCGGCGGACGGCATCTCCGCCATTTTGGCGGGCAAGGACCGCACCAAGGCGGGCCCCACCGCCCCGGCCCGGGCCCTCTGCTTGGCAGAGGTATTCTACGAGTGAGGAGGACGGAATGATGAAACCAACCGAAAAACAGAATCAAGGTCCTCTCACCGCCGAGCAAAAGCGGATCATGCGTCGGCGAAAGGCCCGCCGTCGGGCGTTGGGGCGGTTGATCGCTCTGGTGCTGTTCGTGGCGCTGTTGGTGGTGGTGTGGCAGAACTGGGACGTGCTGGCACCCGACCGCCTGATGAGTGAATTCGAGATGCTGGTGGGCAGCGGCACCGGAGAATACCCGGTGGATATGTCCGGCACCGGCGTCCGCCGATTAACAAAGGCGGAGCAATACGCGGTGGTGCTCACCGACAGCCACCTGATCTATCTCAACCACGGCGGCGCCGAGGTGGCCCGCTACGGCTGTGCCTACCAGACCCCCTTGGTGCAGACTGCCGGCAAGTACGTGCTGGTGGCGGAGCAGGGCGGTCGCCGTTTGCAGATGACCACCCGCAGCGCGGCGGTGCTGGAATTGGAAATGGAGCGGGATATTGTCGCCGTGGCCCTGAACGAAAAGGGGATGCTGGCGGTGCTCACCGACGGACCCCAGGGTTATGCGGCCCAGGTGACGGTGTATAACCGCAAGGGTGAGGCAGTGTACGTCCGCGACCGCAAGACCGTGGGTACTGACCTGGCGCTGTCCGCCAACGGCAAACAGCTGGCGATGCTCAGCCCTGAGGCGGTGGACGGCGTGCTCAACACCCGTATGGAGGTGTTTTCGCTGAAGACCACCGACACCGAGGCGGTGTGCTCGTACGTGGCAAAGGATAGCCTGTTGTATCGCCTAACCTATCTGGAAAACGGCTGGGTTGCCGGTTTCGGTGAAAATGGCGTTGTGATGCTGGACACCGCCGACGGCCTGGCAACGGTGTACGTCCCCGACGGGATGAAGGTGCTGGGCTATGCCACAACCGGCAATCATTTTGCGTTGGCGGTGCGGCCCTACGGCACCACCGCCGGCGGTGAGATTCACGTAGTGGGTAAGGACGGCAATCCCCTGACCACCGTACCCTTTACCGGTGAGTTGCGGCATCTGTTCGGCGACGACGGTGCATACGGCGTGCTCACCGATTCCTGCGTGCAGAAAATCACCAAAAACGGCGGCGAGGGCACGGCGGATATACCGTCGGATGGCCAGCAGGCGATTTTGGACGGCAACAGCGCCATTGTGCTGGGGCTCAATCGCATCGACAGTTATGCATTAAATTGACATAGATAGGAGACGAAAAATATGACATACTTATTAGATGTAATCGCCGTGGCGCTGTTTGCGCTGATGGTATTTTTAGGCTATCGCCGTGGCTTTATCCGTACCGTTTCGGGTGTGCTGTCTTTCGTGCTGGCGCTGGTGCTGTCCAATATGCTGGCGGCGCCGGTGGCGGGTTATGTGTACACCAACAACATTCAACCCGACGTTCTGCAGACCCTGGAGGACAACATCGGCAAGGACAGCCCCTCGGTGGAGCGGGTGGATGAGGCGTTGGCGGATATGCCGGCCTTTATCTCCGGTCAGATTGCCGCCGCCGGCATCACCAGCGGCGAGGACCTGCTCAACTACGTGGGCAAGGTGCCGGATGGCGAGAGCGCGGTGACCAAGATCGAGTCCACCATCGTGTACCCGGTGGTATATCCGATACTGGAGGCGGTATTCTCTCTGATTCTGTTCGTGGTGCTGCAGATCGCCATTTCTCTGGTGCTCCGTCTGCTGAACCTGTTGGCAAAACTGCCGATCATCAAGAAGATCAACAAATGGGCCGGTCTGGTGGCGGGTGCCGCCCAGGGCGCTCTGTGGGTGCTGTTTGCCATCAGCGTGCTGGAGTTGCTCATCGGCACCGGTCTGGTGGCTTCCTTGTCCCCGGATCTGGTAGAGAACAGTCTGCTGGTTTCCTGGCTGTCCCGCATCAACCCCTTTGGCAGTCTGTTGAACGATTTGTTGGTTGTCGTCTAATGTTTTGATTATCTTCGTTCGAGGTGTAAACTGGTGCGAATTTTGAATGTGGAATGGAAATGGAATATTCCCAACGCCCTATCTCTGCTGCGCATCGCCTTGGTGCCGGTGTTTATGGCGTTGTATCTGACGCCTTCTGTGGCGGATGAATGGGCCTTTCTCACCCTGTTGGTGTCCGGTCTGACGGATATGCTTGACGGGGTGATTGCCCGCAAATTCAATCAAATAACCGACTGCGGTAAGTTGCTGGACCCCCTGTCCGACAAGTTGACCCAGGTGGCGGTGGTGGTGGCTCTCACCACCCGCTATGCAGAGCTGTTGCCGCTGACCGTTCTTTGCTTTGTCAAGGAATTGTGTCAGGGCATCGGCGGCGTCATCCTACTGAAAAAGGGTACGGCTGTCCGCGGATCCAAGTGGTTTGGAAAACTGTCCACGGTGATTTTTTACGTATGTATGCTGATTCTGGTGCTGTGGCCGGACAGCCCTCCCGCCCTGCATTGGGTGTTGGTGGGCGTGGCAGGAGCCAGTATGCTGATGGCCTTTTTGGGGTATCTGCAGATGTTTGTGGCCATTTCCCGCAGCGACTCTGCGGACCTGCCTGAGATGCCCACCCAAGCGACCGAGAAAGGGTAATGTTCTATGATGGTATGTTGCAAATGCAAAAAGCGTCCGGCGGTGGTGTTTGTTACCCGCACCGACGGAAAAGAGAGTAAAAACGAGGGCTTTTGCCTGTCCTGCGCCAAGGAATTGGGCATCAAGCCGGTGAATGATATGCTGGAGAAGTTCGGTATCAGCGACGAGGATATGGAGCAGATGGAATCCCAGATGACCGAGATGCTGGCGATGGCAGAGGAAGAGGGTGGCGCCGAGGAGGGCTTTTCTCCCGGCGGCGCACCGTCCTTCCCCTTCCTGCAGAATCTGTTTGGCGGTCCCCAGCCGAAGGATGCTCCGCCCGCCGAGGGCAAAGCCAAGGCCAAGGGCGACAAGCCGGAGAAAAAGCGGAAATTCCTGGACCTGTACTGTAACGACCTGACCGCCAAGGCCCGGGAGGGACGTATGGACCCCACCATCGGCCGCGACCGGGAGATCTACCGCGTCACTCAGATACTGTCCCGCCGCACCAAGAATAACCCCTGCCTAATCGGCGAGCCCGGCGTGGGTAAGACCGCCATCGCCGAGGGCTTGGCTTCCCGCATCGTTAAGGGCGAGGTGCCGCCCCGCCTGCAGGATAAAGAGGTGCATCTGCTGGATCTGACCGCTCTGGTGGCGGGCACCCAGTTCCGCGGCCAGTTTGAGAGCCGTATCAAGGGCCTGGTAGACGAGGTGCGTGCCGCCGGCAACGTGATTTTGTTTATCGACGAGGTGCACAATCTGGTGGGCACCGGCGATGCCGAGGGCAGTATGTCTGCCGCCAACATCCTCAAACCCGCCCTGTCTCGGGGTGAGATTCAGGTGATAGGCGCCACCACCTTTAACGAATACCGCAAGCACATCGAAAAGGATGCCGCTCTGGAGCGCCGCTTCCAGCCGGTGACGGTGGAGGAGCCCTCCCTGCAGGAGGCCTATGAAATTCTCTGCGGTGTCCGACCCTATTACGAGGCTTATCACGGGGTGACGGTGAGTGACACGCTGTTAAGGCGGGCGGTTTCTCTGGCGGAGCGGTACATTACCGACCGTTTCCTGCCGGATAAGGCCATCGACCTGCTGGACGAGGCCTGCGCCGCCACCGCCCTTGCCAACAAAAAGGCGGATGAGTACGCCGCCCTGCAGAAAGAATTGAAAAAGCTCAATAAGAGTGAAGAAGACGCAATGAACGCTGAAACCATTGATTACGAATCCCTGGCCAACATCCGTGCCGACCTGGCAAAGGTGCAGCAGCAGGCGGATGCCATCCGGGAGGCGGCCACCGCCGCCCCGGTGGGTGAGGATGCCTTGGCGAAAGTGATCGAGCTGTGGACCGGCATCCCGGCATCCAAGGTGCAGGAGAGTGAACTGGGTCGTTTGGCCCGGCTGGAGGACCACCTGCGGGCTAAGGTGATCGGGCAGGAAGAGGCGGTCAAGGCGGTGTCTGCCGCCATCCGCCGCAGTCGGGTGCAGATCAGTCCCCGCCGCCGTCCGGCCTCCTTCATTTTCGTGGGTTCCACCGGCGTAGGCAAGACCGAGCTGGTCAAGGTGCTGGCCGCCCAACTGTTCGACACCCCGGAAACCCTCATTCGCTTGGATATGTCCGAGTTTATGGAGAAGCACGCGGTGTCCCGCATCATCGGTTCGCCTCCCGGTTACGTGGGGTATGACGAGGCGGGCCAGCTCACCGAAAAGGTGCGGCGTAAGCCCTATTCGGTGATTCTGCTGGATGAGATCGAAAAGGCCCACCCCGACGTGCTGAACATTCTGTTGCAGATTTTGGACGAGGGTCGGGTCAGCGACGCCCACGGACGGGTGGTCAACTTTGAGAACACCGTCATCGTGATGACCTCCAACGCCGGCAGCAACCTCAAGGATACCCTGATGGGCTTCGGCCAGACCCAGGCGGAGGCCGCCAAGGAAAAGGCGGTCAAGGCTCTTTCGGATTTCCTGCGTCCGGAGTTTATCGGCCGTGTGGACGAGGTGGTATTTTTCCGCCCGCTGTCCAAGGAGGATTTTGTGGCCATCGCCCGCCTGATGCTGGAGGAGCTGAAAGGCCCCTTGGCGGACCGGGGGGTTGCCCTGTCCTGGACCGAGGAGGCACTGTCCGCCTTGGCGCAGGCCGCCTACGGCGGCAAGCGCGGCGCCCGGGACCTGCGGGGCGTCATTCGCCGTCAGGTGGAGGATGCCCTGGCCTCGGAGATCGTGACCCGGTACGAGATTCCGCCTAAGACGGCGGAGATCGTGGCTGACCCCGACGGCGGCGTCACCCTCAACTACACTTAAATCGCAAAGAAAACCGCCCGGAGAGAGTGCTCTCCGGGCGGTTTATTCATGTCCCGAATCAGTGCTTGCTGTTGCGGGTGTTAGCCATACGAATCAACAGGAATACCGTAACCAGCAACACCGCCAGCCCCGCCAACACGGCGGCGCAGATCAGGATGGTGGTCTGATAAGCGTCCACAAAGGATTTCAGCGTATGCTTGGTGGGCTGTTGGTCGATAGGCTCCTTTTCCACCGGCTGGGTGGTTGTGGTGGGCGGTGCAATTACGTGGTACCGCTGGAGCGTTCCCTCCACCGTGTCGTAGGTGTAGAAACCGGTCTCACCCTCCGGGTTGGTGGCCCATACGATGACGTAGTCCACCAGGTCCGGGTTCAGGAAGATGTAGGCGGGCATATTCTTGCCGTCGTAGGTGATGGTGCCCGGCTCGGCACCATCGGGGCCGGTTTCGCCCTGTGGCAGGTCGTGTATGGTGTAGGGGCCGCCCTCCATCACCATTTGGCGGAACAGGGTAAAGGAGTCGTCCTCAGCAGAATAGATGTAGAAGTCGCCGTAATCCGAGCCCTCTTCGGTAAGGTACAGGAGCACTGTGCCGGAAACCTCCTGCTTGGCGGCGGGCATCTCCACGTCGTTGATGGTGACGGTATCCCAAGCGAATCCGTCCGGCAGGTCTACGTGCAACAGGCTGTCGGCAATCACCAGGTCCTTGCCGTCCACGTTCACCAAGCGGGCGCCCTCGACGGGCAGGGTAGTTTCGGTGGATTCCGTGCTCTCGGTACTCTCGGTGGTCGTGGTGGCCGTGGTAGTTGTGGTGGTCGTGGTGGTTGTGGTGGTCGTGGTGGCCTTGGTGGTGGTCGTGGTGGTGGTCTTTTGCTTCTCGCGGGTGATGACCACCGTGTATTTCTTCACATTGCCGTTGGGGGCGGTGACGGTGATCACCCGGGTGTTTTCGCCCACCTTCAGGTCGTTGGTGCCGGAAAGGGCGGTGTCCGCATCCTCGTGGGAGGTGGAGAACACCAGCGACAGCGAGGTGACGGTGTAGGGCACCGACACCGTGTACCGGGTGGTGTTTTTGTCAAACCCGGGGGATAAACTGCCTTTGGAGGGCTTCAGGGAAGCCAGGTCTGCATCGCCGGACAGGGTGGGATTGTTGGCGGAGACCGACAGGGTCTTCACGTCGCCCACCAGGGCGGTCTCGTCCTCGTCGGTGGCGATATAGCCGGTCTCCAGCTTGAAATCGCCGCTGCCGGCGGCAATGGCCTTGAGGGTGACGGTGACCGTCACCGAGGTGGGGGCTACCAGCTCGGTGGCGTAATAGGAGATCTTCAGCTTGCCGGAGCCGGAGGCGGCGGGGTTACTGCTGACGTATTCAAAGGCCTTGGTATTGTAGTGGAAGAACAAATCCATTGAGCCGATACCGCCGCTGTGGGTATAGGTGGCGGTGACCGTCACGGTTTCGCCGATGGTGACGGTGCTCTTGTCCGCCGAAACGGATACGGCGCCGTCGGCGGCAACCGGCAGGGCGCCCAGCATCCCCAACACAAGCAACAGGGACAGCAACAAGGAACTTAGTTTTTTCATCATAAACCCTCCTTATGGGGTGGTTTTCTTGGTGGTCTTGGCGGTGGTCTTCTTGGTGGTTTCGGTGGTTTTTTTGGTGGTCTTGGCAGTGGTCGTGCTTCGTTTGCCGGTGGTGCTTGATTTATCCGCAGCGGTGGTGCCGTCGGCCTTTTCGGTCTTGTCGGCGGATGCCGTGGTGTCGGACTTATCGGTGGTCGTGGTGACCTCCGGCTGCAGATTGTCCAGAATACCCAGAATGTACCGCTGGGTGCGGCGCAGGTCCTGAGAGTTGACCGTCTCGTCCATATTGGCGTCGGCGGCGGTGAGCAGATAGCCCGCCATCTCCTTCACACCCAGGATATGCCGTTGGGTGTGGCGCAGGTCCTGGGAATTGATGACACCGTCACTGTTGACGTCGCCGTAGATGACCAGGGGGTATTCCTCGCAGACCAGCTCGCCGCTGATCAGCTGCAGGATATCGCCGGTGGCGACGGCGCCGTCGGTTTTCTCGTTGCCGTCGGCATCCACCAGTTTCCCGGCGCCTTTTTCGATTTTCAGGGTGTCTATAAAGTCGCTCACCGCGGTTTCGGGCTGGATGGCGGTGATGACGTTGTCGGTGACGTTGTAGGCATCGCCGGTGATGACCGGGCGCTCTCCCTCCGGCAGGGGTGCGTTACGGGTGATGGAGAGGGTGTATACCCGGGTCTGTCCGCTGGTGGCGGTGACCGTCACCGGGATGATGTTTTCACCGGGCTTCAGCTTGACGGTGCCGGTGCCCTTAACGGTGGCGTCGGGGTTGTTGAGGACGGCGGTCACGTCCACCGACAGCACATCCTCGCCCACCATACCGGAATACTCGTCGGTATAACGGTCAAAGGAGGGGGAAAGCCGGCAGCCCTTTACCGTCAGGCTATCCAAGAAATTGTTGTTGTCACCGCTTCTGCCCGGCAGCACCGTTTCCGCGGCAGGCATATCCTGATAGACGGGGATCACAAAGGTCAGGGTGCCGTTCAGCTCCTCCTTGGTGGCGTTTTTGGCACGGATGGCACCCTCGGAGGAGGGCGCCTGCACGTTGGACATATACTGGTGGTTGTAATACCCGTTTCCGCCGTCCGTCACGTCGAATTTTTGGTAATACAGGGTGTTTTGCTCTTTGTTTATGTAGCTGGTGCCGATTTTCTTGGCACTGCCCAGCAGGCATTTGTAGGGGGTGTTCCACCCCTGGTTTTTGGCGTAGATGGCGCCGTTGGTCACCGCACCCCGTCCGGAGTGGGCGTAAGCGCCGTAGTTGAAGAAGTTGTAGTAGCCCTCGTATCCGGCAAAGGTGCCGTCCACCTTGCTGCCCTCCTGGGTCATACGGGTGGCCAGGAAATAGGCGCTGACCTTAGCCTCTTTGGCGGCGGCCAGCAGGTCCTCGGCGTGCTTGTCAAAGCGGCTGGGGAGAATGGCGCGGATACCTGCTACCGTTTGGGTGTCGGAGAAGCACAGGTCCTCGAACTGAAAAATATAGGTGCTGTCCAGGAAATTGCGGGGGTCCATATAATAGGCCACCACCGCCGGTGCAGCGGTCACCCATCCGCCGGAATCCACCGCCACGTAGGTGCCGGTCTTCCAGTCGTAGGCGCCGTACTCCATAGATTTCCACGCGTTGGGGGAAACCACCGCGTTTTTCAGGGCCGTGGTCTCGGCGGCGTAGGCATCCGCCCAGGTGACCTCCAGGTGATGTGCCGTAAACACCCAGTTGGGATGCTCGGCGTAGATCTGGCGGAGTTTTTCTTTATAATCCTCCGGGAACCCTTGCTTATCCAGATATTTTTCAAAGTCCTTGTCGGTTTCATAATCCACGTTGACCTTGATGTATTCCGCGCTGGCATAGCCGGTGACGTCGTTGGGTGTGACCACCTTATACCACGTGATGTTGTCGGCCTTGGCGGTGTCCAGGATGGTTACCGTGTCGCCGGTGGATAACCGGTCCACGATCTCATAGCCGGTGCCGGCTTTTTTTCGGACGTACAGCTTGCTGCCGCTGGCGACGCCGTAGACGGTGCCGGTGGTGGGCTTGTCCGCCGCAGAAATCGGCGGTATCAGCAGGCCGGTCAGCATACATAGGCATAGAATATAGCAAAGCAATCGCCGTTTCATAGCGCACCTCCTTCTTTGTCAGTTTGGCAGGTATACAATTCTCCATTTTACCTTATTATTCTACAAAAAAATCCCTTTCAGGTCAAGTAAAAACGACACTTTACCAAAAAATGCCGAAAACCCCTTTTCTTTTGCACAGATAGGTGGTATAATGGGCGGAAAAGAGAGGTGCTTGTTTCATGGAGATTGCGTTAAAAGATCTGATCATCGCCATTGCGGCGGTGAACGTTCTGGGCATTTTTGTGACGTATATTGATAAAAAGAACGCCCGCTTCAACATCAACCGCGTACCCAATTGGGTGTTTATGGCGGTGGGCATTTGCGGTGGCGCCGCCGGTATGCTGCTGGCGATGAAGGTGATGCACCACAAAACTCGCTATAAGCGGTTTATGATCGGTTTGCCCATCTGCATTGCGGGTCACGTGCTGGCGTTCTATTGGCTGGCCCGTATCAGTCAGTTCTTTGTCATCGTGCTGGATACGTTGCCGGAAGCCTGATTTCCCCTTGACAGACGTCTGTACAAATAGTATACTATGTGCATAAATTGCACATAGTTGTTGTTTGGGGGATGTTGTTGTGGAACTAGATCAATGGGAATGTGTGCCCGGCGTGTGCGAAACGCCGGGGGCTGAGGGGCTGGCGGTGTTCGGCGTGCGGGTGACACACCCGGACGGCAGTGTCTGGACCTGGCCGGACGTGGACGTAGACCGGGCGGCGGTGTGCCGTTTGGCGGCGATGCTCCAAGAGACCCAGCCGGAGCGGTGCCATTACCAAGAGCTGGTGCTGGATTTTATCCAGCGCCAGGCGGAATACCCAAGATAAAAAATTCTTGATTTTCCAAAATGGATGTGCTACAATATATGGTATTAAAGCGGTGGTTTACACCACGATAGGGGGTACCAGTATGAAATGTCCTTTTTGCGGATACACCGACAGCCGCGTGATCGATTCCCGTCCCACCGACGAGGATAGCCGTATTCGGCGCCGTCGGGAGTGCATCCAGTGCGGCAAGCGATTCACCACCTATGAGATCGTTGAGTCCCTGCCCATCGTGGTAGTGAAGAAGGATAAATCCCGTGAGCCCTTCGACCGCAACAAGGTGCTCAGCGGTCTGCTCCGCGCCTGCGAAAAGCGGCCGGTATCTCTGGACCGTCTGGAAAAGGCGGTGGACGACATCGAGGCCCAGATCCAGAACTCTCTGGAGCGGGAGGTTTCCACCCACAAGATCGGCGAATACGTGATGGAGCAGTTGATGGGCATTGACGACGTGGCCTACATCCGCTTTGCGTCGGTATACCGTCAGTTTAAGGACATTCAGTCCTTCCACGACGCCATTCGCAAACTGATGGAAGAAGAGAACTAAAACTAAGTGACGG
>JAZNSL010000070.1:0-3558 GCA_045591225.1 Acutalibacteraceae bacterium
ATGATCCTGCGGCACCAACGCCTCCAGATCTGTTATCACAACTTCTTTTCGTCCATTCTTCTTCCAGTTTTCCATATCATCACCGCCTATTTCCATTATAACACAAGAACCTCGCTTTCGCGAGGTTCTTTGACAGACTGAAAAAGTCGGCCAAAGGGCCGACTTTTTTGTTAGTTCTTCTCCTGTAGCAGCCTGCTGCAACCCAGCAGTCCAATGACGTTGGGCAGCACCATCAGCTGGTTGAACAGGTCTGCCAGTCCCCACACCAGCCGGGGCTCGGTGACCGTCCCGGCAAACAAAAAGGCCAGCGACAGCAGGGTATAGGGCAGCTCGCCCTTTTGCCCCAACAGATACCGGGCGTTGAGTTTTCCGAAGAGATTCCAGCTCAAAATGGTGGAGAAGGCGAAGAAAAACAGGGCGATGGCGATAAAGGCCGTGCCCAGTGTCTCTCCCAGCACGGTGCCGAAGGCCGTCTGTGCCAGATTGGACTGATTCAGGCCATAGACCTCGGCCCGCAGACCCGCTCCCGGGGTGCTGAGCACCCCCTGTCCGGCGTAGAGGGTAACGATCATCACCAGTGCCGTGATGGTGACGATGCAGAAGGTGGCGACGAACACACCCACCATGGCCACGCAGCCCTGCTGATGGGGCCGCTGCACCTGGGCCAGGGCATGGGCATGAGGCGTGGAGCCCATGCCGGCCTCGTTGGCAAACAGCCCTCGCTTGACCCCCTGGCTGACGGCGGCTTTGATGGCAGCCCCCGCGCTGCCGCCCAGAATGGCCTGAGGGGCAAAGGCAAAGCGGAAGATCATTCCAAAGGCCTCGGGCAGATCCCGCCACCGGGCAAGAAGCACGGTCACACCGCCCAGCAGGTACAACACCGCCATGGTGGGCACCAGCTTTTCGGTGACGGCAGCCAGCCGCCGGGTGCCCCCCAGAAACACAAAACCCGCCAGCACCACCAGCACACCGCCCACCAGCCAGGAGGGCAGGCCGAAGGCGTTGTAAAAGGCCTGGCTGATGGAATTGGACTGCACCATACTGCCGAAAAAGCCCAGTGCCAGCAAAATGGCCAGCGCAAAAAAGCCCGCCAGCACCTTGCCAAAGCCGCCGGGGAAGGCCGCCCGGATATAATAGACCGGGCCGCCCAGAACCTGTCCATCCTCGCCCCGCACCCGGGTCTTTTGGGCCAACACAGCCTCGGCGTAGATGGTGGCCATGCCGAAAAAGGCGATGACCCACATCCAGAAGATGGCCCCCGGCCCGCCCAACAGGATGGCACCTGCCGCACCCACTACATTGCCGGTGCCCACCTGAGCCGCCACGGCGGCTGTCAGGGCCTGAAAGGAACTCATGCCGCCGCTGCCGGCCTTTTTCCGGAAGGACAGGCCGCCGAACACCAGACGAAGCCCTTCCCCCAGACAGCGAACCTGGACAAAACGGGTACGCAGGGTGAAGAAAATGCCTACCCCTGCCAGCAGAAAAAACAATACATAATCAGACAGATAGCTGTTGACCTGCTCCACGGCAGACAGCAGCCACCCGGTGCGTTCTTCCATAAAACATCCCTCCGGCAGACAGAACTTTTCAGAAATTCTACCCGCCGGAGGGCATTTTTATGCGGTTTTTTCGGTTTTTACACCGTGCCGGTTACGGTCAGCACCGCCACACCCGGCTGAATGACCCACAGGCCGGTGGCAGGATCCTGCACATAATCAGCAGCCGGAACGGTGATCTGTCCGGCAATGGTGGCAAACGCACCGGTGGCCTGGTCGTAGGTGTAGCCCACCCCTACCGCCAGCGGATCGCCGTCCAGCGTGACGGTCAGCCCCTCCAGAATGGGGTCAAACAGGTCACGGACAATGATAGAATCTTCTGCCGTGGCAGGCTGGCTGCCGCTGTTCTGGATGACGAAGGTATAGGTCAGCTGTCCGTTTTCGGCAATGGTGGCGGGACACAGGCTCTTGCTGATGGTCAGCTGGGGCTGAGAGGCCGAGGAGATGGTCTCTTCGGCAGAAACGGGAGCGCTCAGACCGCCGCCGGAGACGGTAGCGGTGTTGTTGATGACGCTGCCCTCGGCAAGGGGCGCAAACTGGTTGACCCGCGCCTCATAGACCAGCACGGCGTTGCTGCCAGCGGGGATGTTGATGCCCGAGATCACCAGAGGAGCCTCGGCGGTGGAAGCAGGGGCAGGCTGCAGCACGCCGTTGATGAACAACCGCACCGAGCCGGGGATATAATCCAGCGGGTACAGCGTCTGTCCGCCAAAAGAATAAGCACCCAGGTCATCGGTGACCGTCAGGCCGTTGAGGGCGGTGGTGCCCGAATTGAGGATGCTGACCACATAGGTCACCACATCCTGTGCGGAATAGGTGTCCACCAGCGCGGTCTTGGTGGCAGAGAGTACCTCCAGCAGCTGACCGGTGACCACGTTGGAGCTGGTGGTGATATTGTTATAGGACAAAGTCGCCTGATTGGTAAAACTGGGCATGGGAAGAAGCCTCCTGAAAAGATAGTGTGCGGCGCGGGGCCGCATTTCATCCTATGCAGAAGGCCTGAAAAGGTGTGCGCCTATGGTTGACAGGTGCGCTTTAGCACTTTATAATGAAATAATTATCATGCACCTTTTCGGGGCAACGCCCCGTGGTCCAACTGCGAAAGGAAGTGCGTTTTTATGAAGAATTACCGGCAGGAAACCATCTGCGTCCAAGGCGGCTATACCCCCGGCAACGGCGAGCCCCGACAGATCCCCATCGTCCAGTCCACCACCTTCAAGTACGCCACCTCGGAGGATATGGGCAAGCTGTTCGACCTGGAGGCCAACGGCTATTTCTACTCCCGTCTGCAGAATCCCACCTGCGACTACGTTGCTGCCAAGATCACCCAGCTGGAGGGCGGCACCGCCGGTATGCTCACTTCCTCCGGTCAGGCGGCCAACTTCTTTGCCCTGTTCAATCTGGCCAACTGCGGCGACCACATCGTGTCCTCTTCCACCATTTACGGCGGCACCTTCAACCTGATGGATGTGACCATGCGGAAAATGGGCGTGGAGGTCACCTTCCTGCCTCCCGACTGCACCGAGGAGGAGCTGAACGCCGCCTTCCGGCCCAACACCAAGGTGGTGTTCGGCGAGACCATCGCCAACCCCGCCCTCACCGTGCTGGACATTGAGAAGTGGGCAAAGGCCGCCCACGCCCACGGCGTGCCCCTGATCGTGGACAACACCTTCGCCACCCCCGTCAACTGCCGTCCCATCGAATGGGGCGCCGATATCGTCACCCACTCCACCACCAAGTATATGGACGGTCATGGTGTGCAGGTGGGCGGCGCCATCGTGGACAGCGGCAACTTTGACTGGATGGCTCACGCCGACAAATTCCCCGGCCTGTGCACCCCCGACGACAGCTATCACGGCATCACCTATGCCGAAAAGTTCGGCAAGGAAGGCGCTTTCATCACCAAGTGCACCGCTCAGCTGATGCGTGATTTCGGCTGTACCGCCTCGCCCCAGAGCGCCTTCTACCTCAATCTGGGTCTGGAGAGCCTGCACGTGCGTAT
>JAZNSL010000071.1:0-6198 GCA_045591225.1 Acutalibacteraceae bacterium
CTCGGCACCACCAGGTGCCGAGCCGCAAATATTTGTACAATTATGGATAGGACAAAGGCTCCCTCTCCGAGGGAGTTGGCATTTGCGGAGCAAATGACTGAGGGAGTTCTCTCTGTTGCCAGCGCAAAGCCGACGGCTCGCCATACTCCCTCCGACCTCGGCAACGCTGTGGCTACGGAGAATGGAGCAAAGCGACATTCTCATAGAGGCGACAACGAAATGTAGACAAGCACAAACTTTGCGTCGCCTCAGCCACCTCCCTCCCGGAGGGAGGCTAATTTTGCTTGTGCTCCGAGCGGAGTATGATAACGGTTTCTTTTTTATTTCCGCAAAAAACCTGTTGATTTATTTTTGGTAATGTAGTATAATAAATAAGATATCTGAAGGCCGTATCCTTTGGGGCATACGGGCAGGCGGGTCCTGTGCGACGGTGCGCCGCGAACCATGTCAGGCGGGGAACCGAGCAGCATTAAGCGGTCGATGTCCGTGTGCCGCAGTCAACCCGTCTGTTCGTATGCCCGAGAGGATACGGTTTTGTTTTTGTTGCTTTTCTGTTTTAACACAAACAGGAGTTAAACAAAGCCCCCCTTGTGTAAAAGGGGCTGGCATTTGCGAAGCCAATGACTGGGGGATTGTAACCAACGACAGAGGTATTTGTGCGATTTTTTCGACAAAGCAAAAAGGTCGATGGAGCAGTGTAAAACATTACGCCAACAATTCCTCCGGTTTCGGCGCCGCAGAACTACGAAGAATGGAGCAAAGCGACATTCTCATAGAGGCGACAACGAAATGTAGACAAGCACAAACCTTGCGTTGCCTCAACCACCACCCTTTGCACAAGGGAGGCACGCCCGCCTACGGCGGCTAACATCTCATGCCAACTCGAAAGGAGATGAGCGGATGTATCAGGCTCTGTACCGCAAATGGCGACCCCGTACGTTTTCGGACGTCAGCGGTCAGGAGACGGTGACCACCGCCCTGAAAAACGAACTGAAGACCGGACGTCTGTCCCACGCCTATCTGTTCACCGGCTGTCGGGGAACGGGTAAGACCACCTGCGCCAAAATCCTGGCCAAGGCGGTGAACTGTCTGCACCCCGTGGACGGCGACCCCTGTAACGAGTGCGAGATCTGTCGGGGCATTGATTCCGGCTCTATCCTGGACGTCACCGAGATCGACGCCGCCTCCAACAACGGCGTGGATTCCATCCGCGACCTGCGGGATGAGGTGGCCTATACCCCCGTTTCCGGCAAATACCGGGTGTACATCATCGACGAGGTGCATATGCTGTCTGCCGGTGCGTTTAACGCCCTGCTGAAGACTTTGGAGGAACCCCCCGCCCACGTGATTTTCATCCTGGCTACCACCGAGGTGCACAAGCTCCCTGCCACCATTCTGTCTCGTTGCCAGCGGTTTGATTTCGGGCGCATCCGCCCGGAGGAGATCGCCGCCCGCATCCAGTACGTGGCGGCGCAGGAGAGCCTCACCGTGTCGGAGGATGCGGGGCTGCTCTTGGCGCGGTTGGCGGACGGCGCGTTGCGTGACGCCCTGTCCCTGCTGGACCAGTGCGCCTCGGTCTCCCATCAGATCGATATGAACACCGTTACCCAAGTGACCGGTATGGCGGGTCAGGAGACCCTGGCCGCCCTCACCGACTGTGTGGCGCGGCAGGATGCCGCCGCCGCACTGGCTCAGGTGGACACCCTCTACCGCTCCGCCAAGGATATGGAGCGGCTGTGCGCCGAGTGGGTCACCTATCTGCGGAATTTGATGATACTCCACAGCGTCGCCGACCCGGGCGAGCTGGTGGTGGCATCCCCGGAGGAGCTGGCCGGCATGCGCCGTCAGGCCACCGGCTTGGGTCTGCCCACCATCCTGCATACGATGGAAGTGTTGCAGGGTACGCTGGACCGTCTGCGTGGCGGCGTTTCCCGCCGGGTGGAGATGGAGATGGCGGTCATCCGCCTGTGCGACCCCCGGTTGGACGATTCCGAGGCCGCCCTGCTCCACCGCCTGGATGCGCTGGAATCGGCGGTCAAGGCGGGCGTGCCGGTGGCGGCAGCCCCGGTTTCTGCCCCTGCCCCGGAGCCGGAAGAGGCACCGGTGGTGCCCTATGCCCCGGAGCCTGTCCCCACGCCCCAAGAGGCTCCTGCGGAGCCGTCCATCCCCGCCCCGGCAGAGGGCGCGGAGGTTCCCTTTGGCCCGTGGGTGGAGGTGCTGGAGAATCTGCGCACCTCCTGCCCGCCCTTGCACGGGGTGCTGTGGGATTCCGCCGCCCTGCAGAAGGACGACAGCCTGATCATCTGCACCGAAAACGCCCTGTTCACCCAACTGCTGAAGGATGAGGGTCACAAGAAGCTGATGACCGCCGCCATCCAGCAGGTTACCGGGCGCACCTATCGGATGAAGCTCCGCCGCACCCAGCAGGTGCAAAAGGCGGAGAACGATCCCCTTTCCCAGCTGCTGTCCGCCGGACGGGTAGCCGGCATCGACGTCAACGAGAAGTAATGGTGGGGAATTTCCCCGTTAACAATCCACAAAATTGGAGGAATCACTATGAAAGCAAACATTCCCAGAGGTATGGGCGGCGGCGCCGGCAATATGCAGGCCATGCTGCGCCAGGCTCAGAAGATGCAGGAGGATGCCCAGCGGGTACAGGCCGAGCTGGAGCAGACCGAGTACGACGCCACCGCCGGCGGCGGTGCGGTTAAGGCCACCGTCAACGGCAAGCACGTGCTCACCTCTTTGACCATCAACCCCGACGTGGTGGACCCGGAGGATGCCGAGATGCTGGCGGACCTGGTGATGGCCGCGGTGAACGAGGCCATGCGTGCCGCCGACAAGGACGCCGAGCAGAAGATGGGCGCGGTCACCGGCGGTATGGCCATGCCGGGGATGTTCTAAAAGGTGACACGAGCAATCCGAACCTGCCGCAAAGCGGCACATTTTGGTGCTTTTCACCCGATTTCATCTCGCAAGGCGACAGCCTTGCTTCGCTAAAATCGAGCAAAAATCCCTCAAAATCTCCTCGCTTTGAGGTCGGAGATTTTGAAAAGAGCGGATTTTTGTTTATCCAAGGCACAAAACACAGCGAACACTGTATGTGTTCGCGAGTATTTTAACGAAGGAGGAGCGGAAATCCGCCTTTTCAAAACAGGAGCGGATTATTCGCGTCACCTTATGAGTTACTCAATCGTGCCGCTGGAGCGGCTCACCGAACAGCTGGAGCGTCTGCCGGGCATTGGGCGGAAATCCGCCGCCCGCCTGGCTTTTCACCTGCTGTATATGCCCGATAAGGACGCCAAAGCCTTTACCGAGGCCTTGGCGGATGCCCGGGATAAGATTCACGAATGCCCGGTGTGCTGTAACCTCACCGACGTGGAGCCTTGCCCCATCTGCGGCGACCACCGGCGGGATGCATCCGTCATCTGCGTGGTGGAAGACCCCCGGGACGTGCTGGCCTTTGAGCGCACCCGGGAATACACCGGGCTGTACCACGTGCTGCACGGCACCATCTCCCCCATGGATGGCCGCGGTCCCGACCAGTTGCGGGTCAAGGAGCTGCTCCACCGCCTGGAGGATGAGACCGTCACCGAGGTGATTATGGCCACCGACCCCACCGTAGAGGGGGATTACACCGCCATGTACCTGTCCCGGCTTTTGAAACCGCTGGGCATTAAGGTAACCCGCCTGGCCTATGGTATCCCGGTGGGCGGTGATCTGGAGTACGCCGACGAGGTGACCCTGTCCCGGTCGCTGGAAGGCAGAAACGAGTTGTAAACGCAGAGGTTTGAGTAAAGAAAAGGCCCCCTTGCCTAAAGGGGGCTGGCATTTGCGGAGCAAATGACTGGGGGATTCGAAAAACGCCTTGCGTTTTTCCGTGCTACGCACGTATCCCTCCGCTTTTTTCGGCGGTCAACCGCCGAAAAAAACCACCTCCCTTTAGGCAAGGGAGGCTTCGCTCTTTTTGAATTACTGCAAAAAGGAGGTTTTCGCAATGGCGGAACAAAAGAAAAACGGCAACAAGACCATTGCCGAAAACCGCAAGGCGTTTCACGATTATTTCGTGGAGGAGTCCTTTGAGGCGGGCATCGAGCTGTGCGGCACCGAGGTGAAGGCCCTGCGCCAAGGCGGGGTCAACCTGAAGGATGCCTGGTGCGCGGTGGTGGACGGCGAGCTGTTTGTCAACGGTATGCACATCAGCCCCTACGACAAGGGCAACATTTTCAACCGGGACCCGCTTCGGGTGCGGAAACTGCTGATGCACAAGCGGGAGATTATGCGCCTGTTAGGCGTCACCAAGCAGGCGGGCTATTCCCTCATTCCCCTGTCCCTGTATTTCAAGGGCAGTCGGGTGAAGGTGCAGGTGGGTCTGTGCCGGGGCAAAAAGCTGTACGATAAGCGGGAAGACGCCGCCAAACGGGATATGAAACGGGAAGCCCAACGGGGCCTGAAGGAGTTTAATAACCGATGAAAAAAGCAGGGGAAACCCTGCTTTTTTGTTTTGTAAGGGTGCGGGACGGGGTTCCATCCCCGCCCGCAAAATCCTGCAAACCTCACGGGCGGTCCGGGAGGCCCGCCCCTACAATCGCCATACGACCTACATCCTCCCCTACAATCGCGAACCAACTTCGCTCCATTCCTAACTCCCAAAATCCGCATCATTTAGCACAAAAAATGAAACAAAACCGGTGGGTTTTGATAATTTGTGAAAAAAATATCAATTTTTTGAAAAAAGTCGTAAAAAGTACTAGCATTCTTCTTATATATATGGTATAGTTAGGTTAGTGCATTCTGCACAGGTCTATTTCGTGCGCCCAAAAGTGAAAACGGCCCGATTCCGGGCGATCGCTTCGGCGCACAGTCCAACATTAAGGAGGAAAAGCCACTATGCAAAAGAAAATCAGTAATCTCCCCTTCAAAGGCACTCCGGAGCAGGAGGCTCAGCTCAAGCAGATCATCGCTGAGAACAAGCACGATCCCAGCATGCTGATGGGCGTCATGCAGAAGGCCCAGGACATCTACGGCTATCTGCCCATCGAGGTGCAGAAGATCATTGCCGAGGGTATGGGCGTTCCGCTGGAGAAGGTCTACGGCGTTGCCACCTTCTACGCTCAGTTCGCTCTGTCCCCCAAGGGCAAGTACAACATCTCCGTCTGTCTGGGCACCGCCTGCTATGTTAAGGGCGCCGGCGACATCTTCGATCGCCTGTCCGAGATCCTGGGCATCGGCGCCGACGAGTGCACCCCCGACGGCAAGTACAGCCTGACCGCCTGCCGTTGCATCGGCGCCTGCGGCCTGGCCCCCGTGCTGACTGTGAATGAGGATGTGTATGGCCGTTTGACCGTGGACGACGTGCGCGGTATTCTGGCGAAATACGCCGACTAATTTCAAAAAGTAAGGAAGAAAATCTTATGAAGATTTCGACCATTCAGGAGCTGTTGGGCGCTACGGTGCTCACCGGCGGGGACCGCCTGGGCGACCACGTGTATTCCGCTTGCGGCAGCGATATGATGAGCGACGTGCTGGCCTACGTTAAGGACCAGGCGGTGTTGCTCACCGGCCTGGTCAACACCCAGGTGGTACGCACCGCGGAGATGATGGATATGCACTGCATCGTCTTTGTCCGGTCCAAACAGCCCACTCCCGACATCGTCGAGCTGGCAGAGGACAGCGGCATCGTGCTGATGACCTCCCCCAAGCGGATGTACGAGGCCTGCGGAATCCTGTATTCCAACGGTTTGGTGGGCAATACAGCAAAGGAGTAAAGACCGATGAGTGAGGCCTTGTCTTTTCGTTTTACCGTAGACGGGGACGATTTCACCTCAGCCGGCCAGGCTTCGGTGCAGGTGAAAAAGGACCTGCGGCGGCTGGGCATTCCCGCGGAGATCATCCGCCGGGTGTCCATCGCTATGTACGAGGGCGAGATCAATATGGTTATCCACGCCGGCGGCGGTGAGGCCGAGGTGCGGGTGACCGAAGAGGCAATCGAGATCATACTGGCGGATAAGGGTCCCGGCATCGCGGACATTGAAAAGGCGATGCAGGCGGGGTATTCCACCGCCCCGGATACCATCCGCTCGTTGGGTTTCGGTGCCGGTATGGGTCTGCCCAATATGAAGCGTTATTCCGACTATATGGACATTCAGTCCACCGTAGGGGGTGGCACCACCATCACCATGAAGGTGAATCTGGTGT
>JAZNSL010000072.1:0-73563 GCA_045591225.1 Acutalibacteraceae bacterium
GGAACCCCATCGATGACCGTCCCTATTCCGACTCCGCTCTGTGGTCCGCCTATACGCTGGCGGCCTACGTCAAGGAGACCGGCGACACCAAGTTCCTGTATCAGGAGATCCCCTTCCTCAACAACCCCGAGGTCAAGGACACCGTGCTGGGTCACGTGATCCGCGCTCTGGACTTCCTGGAGAGCAACAAGGGTATCCACGACCTGCTGCTGATTAAGTTCGGCGACTGGAACGACTCTCTGACCGGCGCCGGTAAAGAGGGCCGCGGCGAGAGCGTGTGGCTGTCCATGGCCTACGCCTATGCCCTGGGCCAGATGGCAGAACTGTGCCGTTTCGTCGGCGAGGACGAGAAGGCCGCCAACCTGCAGGCTCGCAGCGATGCCATGACCAAGGCTATCCGTGAGAATGCCTGGGAGGGTGACCGCTTTGTCCGTTGCTTCGACGACAACGGCGGCAAGATCGGTTCTTCCACCAACAAGTACGCCAAGCTGTTCCTGGAGACCCAGTCCTTTGCGCTGCTGTCCGGTATCGCCACCGAGGACCGCCGGGAGAAGATTCTGGAGAGCCTGAAGCGCGAGTCCTACACGCCCTTGGGCTATCTGCTGCTGAGCCCCGCCTATCAGGAGTTTGACGACCGCGTAGGCCGTCTGTCCGCTATGGAGCCCGGCATCGCCGAGAACGGCACCATCTACACCCATCCCAATATGTGGCTGGTGTTGGGTCTGCTGCGCAGCGGCAAGCCGGCAGAGGCTTATGAGCTGTTCCGCCGTGTGGCTCCCGGCTATTACGAGGAGGATAACTACGAGCTGAAGAAGGACGCTCTGCCCTTCCAGTTCGCCAACTGCTTCTTCGGTCCCGAGCACCGCAACAACGCCTATCAGATGGAGTACAGCTGGATCACCGGCTCTGTGGCCTGGGTCCGTCTGGCCATCGAGGAGTGGATGCTGGGCGTCCGCGCCGAGTACGACGGCCTGCACGTAGAGCCTTGCCTGCCCGAGGGCTTCGGCACCTACAAGGTGGAGCGTATCTGGCGTCAGGCTAAGTACAACATCACCGTCCGGCAGGGCGAGAACAAGGGTATCGTGGCCGATGGCGCCGCCATCGAGGGTACCGTTCTGCCCGCCTATGAGGATGGCCTGAACCACGAGATTGTCGTGACCATCTAATCGCAATGAAAAAGCGGCAAATCCCTAGGGGTTTGCCGCTTTTTGTCAAACCATAACGCCGTCTGTGACGGCTACACCTCATCCACCGCCGTTCGGCGGTCCCCCTTCCCCTCAAGGGGAAGGCATTTTCTCCTTTCTTGCGGAGGTAGATGTTTTATGGAACAAAAATTAACCGTGTTTATGATGTCCTCCACCCACTGGGACCGGGAATGGTACGAGCCGTTCCAGGGATTCCGCTGGCGGCTGGTCAACGTCACCGAGGACGCTATGGATAAGCTGGAAAAGTACCCCGACGTGGGCACCTTTACCTTTGATGGGCAGACCATCGTGCTGGAGGACTTCCTGGAGGCCGCACCGGACCAAAAAGAGCGGCTGGTGGGGCTGATGCAAGCGGGCCGTATCAAGGTAGGGCCTTGGTACGTGATGCCGGATGAGTACCTGCCCAGCGGCGAGAGCCACATCCGCAACCTGCAGATGGGCACCGCCATCGCCAAATCCTACGGCGTGGAGCCTATGCGGTACGGCTACGTTTGCGACATTTTCGGTCATCCCGCCCAGATGCCCCAGATATTCAAGGGGTTTGACTGTGAGGGCGCTTTGCTGGGTCGGGGCATCACCGAGGATAAGGCACCTGCCCATTTCCTGTGGGAAAGCCCCGACGGGTCCCGGGTGGTCACCTTTAAGACCCCCGACTGGTACGGCTACGGCGAGTTCTGGGTGCGGCTCCATTGCTTTGATTGGTGGCGTGACCCGCCCACCGAGGAGGAGCGGGACGAGAACCTCAAGAAATTCATCGAGGGTGAGTTGAAGCGTACCGATATTCCCGTTTTGCTGTTCGTGGACGGGCAGGACCATAAGGAGCTCCACGCCCGCACCCTCACCGACGTGAAACAGCGTCTGGAGCGGCTGTATCCCGGCATCGAGGTGATCATCACCAGCCCGGACGAGATGCTGCCCCGCCTGGCGGCCTATCGGGACAATATGCCGGTGGTGGCGGGGGAACTGAACAGCACCAACCGCCGCCGCGGGGATTTCTCCCGCCTGCTGACCAACGTGCTGTCCAGCCGCTACGACCTCAAACAGCGCAACGACGCCTGCCAGACCCTGATGGAGAAATGGGCAGGCCCCATCACGGCGGTCACCCGTCTCACCGGGCGCAAACCCATCCGTAAAAATTTCTACGAGCTGGCCTACCGCTATCTCATCCAAAACCAGCCCCACGACTCCATTTGCGGCTGTTCCCCGGATTTTGTGCATAAGGATATGCACTACCGCTATGACCAGGTGGAGCAGATCAACCACAACATTGAAGAATACGGTATGCAGAACCTGTCCCGTTTCGCGGATACACCCGGCGAGAATATGGTGCTGACCCTGTTCAATTCCTTGCCCTACCGTCGCAAAGAGACGGTGACGGTGGACCTGTTCTTTGACCGCCGTTGGAAGCAGAAGTGGTCGGAGCCTTTCGGCTACGAGCCCATCAACGCCTTCCGTCTGGTGGATAAGGAGGGTAACGAGATACCCTATCAGGTGGTGAATATTAACCGAGGTAAAGGCCGGGTACACTGCGGCGAGCAGGGCAGTGCCGACCGCCACCGCATCGTGTTTGAGGCGGACCTGACCCCCGGCGGCACCACTGAATACCGCATCCTGCCCTCGGAGGTGCCTACCCGTCCCAGCGGCAGTCTGCGCACCGGCACCTACACTGCCGAGAACCCCCACATCCGTCTGGCGGTGGAGCCCTCCGACGGCACCGTCACCATCATCGATAAGCGGACGGAGGAAACCTACTGCAAGCAGTTGTCCTTGGTGGATGACGGCGAACTGGGCGACGGCTATATGCACGCCCGCCCGGCGGCGGATCGGGCCGTTTTGTCCGCTGTCACCAAGAGTGTGGCAGTGTCCTGCGACGCTGAGAGCAAGTGTACCTTTACCATCGTAAAGGAAATGTACGTCCCCAAGGATATGCAAAAGTATCACGAGCGGAACTTTGATTTGCGCCGAAACGAGGAGTTGGAAGCGCTTACAATCACCGCAAACGTGAGTTTGACCAAATCCAGTCCCCTGGTGGAAATCGAAATGACGGTGGATAATTCCGCCCGGGATCACCGCCTGCGGCTGATGGTACCCACCGGTGTGGATACCCCCACCTACCGCGCCAGCCAGGCCTTCTACGTGACCCAGCGCCGGGTGGAGATCAACCCCGAAACCCTCTCTTGGGAGGAAAAGGAACAAACCGAAAAGGCGATGGGCGGCTTTGCCTATAAGCGGCAGGGCGGTCACGGTCTGGCCTTTGTCAGCGGCGGCGGTCTCCACGAGATCGGCGCTTTCCCCGGCCGGGAGGGGATGCTGGCGGTGACCCTGCTGCGGTGCTTCGGCACCGCCGTCAACGGCAACGTGGCCCAGGACGGACAGATGCAGGGGCGGTGGCAGTACCGCTTTGGTCTGTTGCCTCTGGCGGAAGAAACGGATGCCGACATCCAGCGGTACCAGGACGGCCTGTGTGCCGGTGTGCGGTATCGTGATGACCGCACCTGGCAGGAGATCCCCCTGGAGGAGCACAGCTTTTATCGCCTGGAGGCGGAGAACACTCTGCTGAGCACCGTCAAGGTGGCGGAGGACGGCGAGGGCATCGTATGGCGGCTGTACAACCTCAGCGATACCCCGGAGACCGCCCGCCTGATCTTTGACCGCGCCCCGGCGGAGGTGGCGGCGGTGAATCTGGAGGAATGCCATCCGGAGCCGTTGCCAGTCACCGATAACGGGGTTTCCCTGCCTATGGGCAAGTGGCAGATCCGCACGATATACGTGAAATTTTAAGTGATAAAAAAGGCTGACTCGCCATTTAGCGAGTCAGCCTTTTTTTGTGCATATCGTCTTTTATATTATGTTGATGGTTTCACCGTTTTCAAGAGCCTCAAGCAAGGCACGGGTATGGCTATCATTTACACCGCGAATAACGGCTTTTCTAAGCCAATAAATGGCTTGGCCGCGGTTGCCGAGTCTATAATAGGCCAGCGCACAGTTATACATAGACAGCGAATCGCCTTTTCTTGCCAATTCTTCAAAGAGACTTCTTGCTACTGCACACATTCCGCTATTTAAGTATTCAAGTGCACGATTGAACTTTTCGTCGTCAGTTTCTACTTTTTCTTCTCCTTCTTCTTCTTCTTCGGGTGGATCGGTGATAAGATTGATAGCCTCTATGAGTTTGTCTATCATGTGGTTACAAAGAGGAATGTATTTTTCGGGCAGATCTTTGATGTTTTTAATGCGGCGAACTTCATTTAAAGACTCATTTAATGCCGAAAGGCTTACGTCTATGTCTTCGGTAAGCATCTGCGCATGAATGTACAGCAGGTTGGCAATGGGATGGAAAGGTGCAGCTTCTTTAAGGTAAGGTTGGGCTTGTTTTGCGATGTCAACACGTTCTCTGTTGGTTACAGGCTCTTCCAACCGGTTCATCAGAGATACACCCATCCACAGACAGGCTTCAGGGTGTCCCAAATTGGCGGCTTGCGCCATCAGTTCCTCGTCGACCTCTTCGCCTGCGGTAGCTTTTTCGTAGGCTTCCTCCGCCATTTTGCGCCGTTGGGCGGCAGCCTTTTCCTCTTGCTCTTTCTTGATAGCGGCTTGACGGCGCTCCTCCGCTTTTCGGGCGATCTCCTCTTCGTATTCGATCAGGTTTTCCTCTGCAACGATGGCGGTCTCTATGGATTCCATTGCTTTCCGGGTGGCTTTATCACCGGGTGTGCAGAGGGTATCGCAAATGACCATCGGGATTATGCAGAGAACGAGAGCAACAAAATAGGCCGCTACGCCGAGGACAAGCGCAATAACGATCCACAGGATCAGATTATCCGCCATCTCTCTGGAAGTGTACGATCCGTAAAGGAGCAACACAGCTATAAAGAAGGCGTAGATCCAACAGGAGAAACCAAGGGAGAAAGAGGTATCTTTACCAAAGTCTTTTTCCTCGGTAGAGGAGGTAAACAGGCCTTTCTCATTCAATAGGACTTTTGCCTGTCTTAAGCGGGGGAGAGGTTGCGCGGGCAGATTGGTCATAGTGGGCGTTTTGCTCAGCAGAGTGACCAGAAGGCGGATAACGGCGCACAAAACAGGCGGTGCCACCATCAAGATGCCCAGACACAGGAGGAGTGAGATATACCACGCCTTTTCGCCAAACCCCAAAAGGGTCATAATGGGGCGGCAGAACTCGTTAATGGTCTCTAAAGCGGCAAAGGTCTCGCCCTTGCTGTTGGCTATATCGTCTTGCAGGAAGAAGAAATAGGTAGAGAGACAAAGCAGAAAAGCGAAAAGGACAGGGATGAAAACGCTACAGATCTTTCGGGCGATGCGCTTTCGCACGGCGGCGGCATAGGACCGTTTTACGGGTTCTAAAAGGGCATCGACCTGTTCGTTGGTGATGTGGGTCGCACTATAAGCAGACATAGTTAAACCTCCTCAAAAATAAAAAGTGCGGCTACCGAAGTAACCGCACAAAAACGCAAACTCCGATAGTCGCCAAACCAACTCTGCAGAAAGCACAAGATTATGCTCACAGAATCAGAATTTGCATTTTATCAAATTCGGTCTATGAGCAAAAAAGGGTATAACAACCCCTTGGGGATATCCTTTCTGCATTATTCAGTTGGTTTGGCATATATACTATAGCACTATCGGCAGAAAAAAGAAAGAGTTTTTTAAAAAATACCCAAAATGGCGGTTGTAATAAGAAAGTTGTAAAGAGAGGATAACGGGTTTTCCTGCCTATGGGCAAGTGGCAGATCCGCACGGTATACGTGAAATTTTAAGGAAACACGCCTGCAACAGTACGTTGCAGGCGTTTTTTGCGTTTTTGGGAGGGCACAGAGGCCCTCCCCTACAAGTTGCAGACATCTGCAATCGGGCTCGTAGGGGAGGGGTTCCATCCCCTCCCGCAATGGGTGGCGAGGGAATAAAAGGAACCGTTTTGGTTACAATAGCCACGGAGGAGTGGTGCGTATGAAACCCAATAAAAATGAGTATCAGCAGATGATTAAGGGCGTTTCCAAGAAATCTCCGGTGGTGAAGGACTGCCTGTGGGCGTTCTTTGTGGGCGGGGCGCTGTGCGCCCTGGGGGAGATGGCCTTTCAGTGGATAGCGATGGGCGGGGTGGAGGAGAAGACTGCCCGGATGCTGGCCTCGGCAAGCCTGATGACCCTGGCGGCGGTGCTGACGGTTTTGCAGGTGTTCGACGATATCGCCAAGCACGCCGGCGCCGGCACGCTGGTGCCCATCACCGGCTTTGCCAACAGCGTGGTCAGCCCCGCCATTGAGTTCAAAAGTGAGGGCTTTATCCTCGGCGTTGGCGCGAAAATGTTCAATATCGCCGGTCCGGTAATCGTGTACGGCACAGTTGCAAGTGTGGTGTATGGAGTTATTTATTGGGCGACAACGTTATTTTAACGGGCGGTTGAGGATGCTCGCCCCTACGGTTTCTTTCATAGTTGGATAGGACTTGTAGGGGACGGCGTCCACGACGTCCCGCCAAAGGCCCCCTCTGACAAGGGGGCTGGATTTTGCGAAGCAAAAGACTGGGGGAGAGAATCTCTCCCTCCGTCAAAACTTCGTTTTGCCGCCTCCCTCGTCAGAGCGAGGCTTATAAAAAGGCTTGACCGAAACGGTCAATCCTTTTTCGTTAATTCTGGCGGATTTTCTTGAAATTGCCGTAGGTTTCATTGACTACCTCAAAATAAGAGAAGGTGTCGGGGTACTTGGCGATGATCCGCTGGAAATCGTTGAGCTGGTGCTTGTTGATGACACACACCAGCATCGCCTTTTTATCGTGGGTGTAGGAGCCCACCACCTCCACCTCGGTGCATCCGTGGTGCAACTCCTCCATGATTTCGCGGATGATCGCCTCCTTGTGGGGGGTGATGACCGTGAATTTATAGGCGGTTTTGGTGGTTTTCAGCAGCAGATTCCCCACAAAAGCGGAGATGAAGCAATACAGAATGCACAGCGCCATAGGTTTGTAATTCAGCACGTCTCCGGAATACACGAAGATGGAGGAAACCGCCACCACGCCGTTGAGCGCAAAGGTGACCACAAAGAAATTGGTCTCCGGCCGCACCTTGTTGATGTAGCGGGAGATGACGTCGGTGCCGCCGGTGGAGGCGTTGTTGCGGAAGCAAACGCCGTACACCACTCCGCCGAGCACGCCGCTGAGGATGACGGGGTAGATGGTGTCGTGCCCCAAGGCATTGTACTGGATAAAGGCGGGGTCAACGTACTGGAACAGCAGGAACGCCGCCGAGTAAACCACTGAGAAAATCAGGGTCTTTACGGCAAATTCCTTTTGCACCGTGAAATAGGCCAGCAGCGACAGCGGGATGTTGATCAGCAGGGACATATAGCTGATGCTGAACCCGGTCTTGTACTGGATCATAGTGGCAATACCGTTGAGCCCGGCAGGGGCAAAATCGTTGCGGATAATGAACACGTAGTACACAAAGGCCAGCAAAACGGCACTGAGAACAACCTGAAAATAACCCCACGCTTTTTTCATACAGCCAACACCTTATCCTTTAAAAATCTGCCGAAACGGCAGGAAAAATCAAGGGATAAACAGCCAAATTGCTTGTGAATTTTTAACGAATTTATGGCAAATTTTTCATTACATTTGCCGAAAATTATTTGCCGGAATACAGCTTCGCCAGACCGCCCTCGGAGGTCTCTCGGTAGAGGTGGGACAGGTCCTTTCCGGTCTGATACATGGTCTCCACCACGCAGTCGAAGGATACCTTGCGGCTGCCGTAGAGGAAATTGGCCAGGCTCAGGGCATTGATGGCCCGCATGGCCGCCACGGCGTTGCGCTCGATGCAGGGGATCTGCACGAAACCGCACACCGGGTCGCAGGTCAGGCCCAGATGATGCTCCATGGCCACCTCGGCGGCGTATTCGATCTGGTCGATGCCCATCTCGAACAGCTCGCACAGGGCCGCCGCCGCCATACTGCAGGCGGTGCCCACCTCGGCCTGACAGCCGCACTCTGCACCGCTGACCGAGGCGTGGGTGGCCACGATGTTGCCCACCAGGCCCGCCACCGCCAGGGCGCGGATAACGTCCTTGTCGGAGAAGCCGTTTTTATCCTGCATATACTTCAGCACCGCCGGAACGATGCCGCAGGAACCGCAGGTGGGCGCGGTGACGATGATGCCGCAATCGGCGTTTTGCTCGCTCACCGCAAAGGCATAGGCGCACACCAGCCGGTTTTCCCGGGTCTGGGGGCTTTCGTCGATGTGTTTTTGGCTGTACAGATACTGGGCCTTGCGCTCCACTTCCAGCCCGCCGGGGAGAGTGCCGGTCTTGGTGAGACCCTCGCTGACGGCGTTCTGCATGGTGTGCCAGACGTTCAGCAAAAAGGATTTGATCGCCTCGCCTTCCTGCTCGAACACATAGTCGGACAGGCGTATATTCCGGGATTTGCACAGGGCGGCAATCTCGGAAAAGGATGTTTCGGCATACACCTGCGGGCGGTCTGCCGCCGCGGCCTGTCCCTCGGCGCGGATCTCGCCGCCGCCGATGCTGTAATACCGCTGACGGCCCAGCTCGGTGCCGTCCTTGTAGGCGATGAAATCCACCGTATTGGGGTGCTCCGGGGTGGGGGAATCAAAGTCCCATTCCACCTTCGTGGCGTACCCGGACAGGGTGTCCAGAATGGCCCGGTCGGTGCCGTGGCCCTGGCCGGTTTTGGCCAGCGAGCCGTACAGAACGGCGGTCACCGCGTCGGCCTCCGGGTGCTTGCCCACAAAGTCCAGGGCGGCGTAGGAGGGCCCCATGGTGTGGGAACTGGAAGGGCCGTAACCGGTTTTGTAAATGCAGCGAATGGATTGCATATCGATCACCTTCTTGCAAATTCTTGTGCTTTCTTACTCTCCATTTTAACACGGGAAATCCCTGTTGGCAATACCCTAAAAATCGGGTTTTTTCGACAGGCTTTGGAATGGAAAAGACCGCCCAAAAATATTTCCCAAAACCGCCCTAAAATGCTAAAAAAAGGTTGCAATGTATGATATTATATATTATAATGACAAAGTAGTAATATCGGTACGTGTGCGTTGCGCGCTGCCGAAACGAAAAATAATGAAATTTTTTGCAAAGCGAAACTGACCAAAGGAGAAAAGCAAATGGATAGACAAGAAAGAAACGCCAAGGACTATTACGTAGTCGACCTTGCCCACGTGGTTAAGGTGGTATGGCAACGGATCTGGCTGGTGGCCCTGGTGAGCGTCATCACCACCGTGCTGGGTTTTTCGGTGGCGGCTTTTGCCATCACCCCCACCTATTCCTCGTCGATTATGCTGTACGTCAACAACAGCTCTTTCAACGTGGGTGACCTGGGCTTCAGCATCAGTTCTTCGGAGCTGACCGCCGCCCAGAGCCTGGCCAAGACCTACACGGTGCTTCTGAAAAACCGCACCACCCTGGAGCGTCTCATCGACGAGACCGGCGTTGAATATACGTGGGAAGAGATCTACGATATGATCGAGTCCGGCCCGGTGAATGAGACCGAGGTCATGCAGGTGACCGTCACCTGCCAGGACCCCTACGTGGCCCAGCGCATTGCCAACGGCATCGCCACCGTGCTGCCCCAGCGGGTCACCGAGGTGGTAGAGGGTGCCTCTATGGAGGTGGTGGACTCCGCCATCGCCGACACCGAGAAGGTAGCCCCCAGCATCACGCTGTACACGGCAGTGGGCTTCCTGGTGGGCGTGCTGCTGTCGGTGGCCTCGCTGATCGTGATGGCTCTGCTGGATAACACCGTCCACGATGAGGAATACGTCATCAAGACCTACGGCTATCCCATTCTGGCACAGGTGCCCAACCTGATGGGCGGCGGCTCTAAGAAATACAGCTACGCCAACGGCTATGCCAACGGCTACGCCAGCGCCGCAAAGAAAGGAGAGAACAAGTAATGGCTGAAAACAAAAGAAACGAAAAACGGTTCTCTCTGTTCGCAGACGACCAAAAGACCCTGCACAAAAACCTGGAATTTACGGCGGTGGAGCAGTATAAACTGCTGCGAACCAACCTGTCTTTCACCCTGCCGGAGGGGGATGGCTGTCGCATCATCGGTGTGACCAGCTCCATCCGCGGCGAGGGTAAGAGCACCACGGCGGTCAACCTGTCCTACGTGCTGGCCGAGAGCGGCAAAAAGGTGCTGCTCATCGACGGCGACCTGCGTATCCCCTCGGTGGCTAAGAAGATGCGCATTAAGAGCACCCCCGGTCTTACCGACCTATTGCGGGGTGAAAAGACGCTGGACCTGTCCGAACTGAAGAGCGAGCATCTGTCCAACTGGTACATTATGCCCGCCGGCGTGTTGCCCCCCAACCCCTCTGAGTTGCTGGGCTCCAAGAGGATGGAATCCGCCCTCCAGAGCCTGTCCGAGCATTTCGATTTCATCGTGGTGGACCTGCCGCCGGTCAACATCGTGTCGGACGGTTTGGCGATCTCCAAGTACATCCACGGTATGGTGGTGGTTATCCGCGAGGATTACACCGAGAAGAAAGAGTTGGAGCTGTGTTTCCGTCAGTTGCGCCTGTCCAATGTCAACGTGCTGGGCTGTGTGATGAACGAGACCAAAGAGGGCAAGGGCTATTACAGCAAGTATCGGTACAAGCGGTACTACAAGTATTACAAGACCTACGGCAATTACGACAATGCCGACAAGGCAAAAAAATAATGCGGTTGCCTACGAAAGAATTCCCGAGAGTTCCTAAACCAAACCCGAAAGGAATCTGGTTATGCATACACACGAACAAAAACAGAATACCCGGCGCACAGCTTTGAAAATCGCCGCGGTGGCCTTGGCCGCCGTGCTGGTCATCTCCACGGTGCTGTTCCTGCTGAGTTTTTGGGAGCGGCAGTACGGCCTGTACCCGGAGCACGAGCAGGAAATGGAGAAAAGCCTGACCTATATGGGGCAGGAATACGTCCTGCGGGATGGCATCGAAACTATGCTGGTGCTGGGCCTGGACACCTACGAGATTCAACAGGACGAATCCTATCACAACAACCAGCAGGCGGATTTTCTGCTGCTGTTGGTGATGGACAATAAGAACAAGACCTGCAAGGCGATCCATATCAACCGCGATACGATGGTGGATATGTACGTGCTGGGCGTGGCCGGCGAACGGGTGGGCACGGTGAACAAGCAGATCGCCCTGTCTCACACCTACGGCAACGGCCGTGAGGTCAGTTGCCGCAACGTAGCCAACGCGGTGTCCGGCCTGCTGGGAGTTAAGGTGGACCACTACCTGTCGGTGGCTATGAGCGCCGTGCCGGTGTACAACGACCTGGTGGGCGGCGTCACCGTAGAGGTCTTGGACGATTTCACCTCCATTGATAAGAGTATGGTGCAGGGAGAGACCGTCACCCTTATGGGCGAGCAGGCCCTCCGTTACGTCCGTTCCCGCAAGGGGTTGGACGACGCCACCAACCAACAGCGTATGAAACGCCAAAAGCAGTATCTGGAGGGGCTGTACGCCAGTTCCCGCCGCTGTGTGGAACAGCAAGAGGATTTTGTGTCGAAAGCCGCTTTGGCGATGACGGATTATCTGGTGTCCGACTGCTCCGGCAACAAGCTGGAGACGGTGCTCACCCGGTTCACCGCCAACGACTTGGATGACATCCTCAGCATCGACGGCGAGGCCGTCAAGGGCGAAGAATTTATGGAATTCTACGCCGACGAGGATGCGGTCAAGCAGATCGTCATCGACTGCTTCTATGAACTGAAGAAATAACGAGAATACGATACGAGAAAGGAAGTGAGAAGCTTTGGCTATGGATGCACATAAAACCGCCGACGACGTGGCGGTGATTTTGCCCTACGAGAGCAAAGAAGAGTTTTACATAGAAGATTTGGGCGAGGTTGAAACGAAACCGCTGTACGCCTTTGTCAAGCGGGCGTTTGACATCGTGTTTTCCCTTATCCTGTTGGTGCTTTTGTCCGTGCCGATGCTGCTCATCTGCGTAATTATTAAGCTGGCATCTCCCGGCGACGTGTTCTACCGTCAGGAGCGGTTGGGACTCAACGGGAAGAGGATGGACATTATCAAGTTCCGCACCATGCGGATGGATGCGGAGCAAGGGGGCGTTCAGTGGTCCTTGGGTGACGATGACCCCCGCATTACCCCCGTGGGACGGGTGCTGCGCAAGACCCATTTGGACGAGCTGCCCCAGCTGTGGTGCATTCTCAAGGGTGAGATGAGCGTGGTGGGTCCCCGTCCCGAGCGGCCGGAGTACTACGAGCGGTTCGAGCAATACATTCACGGTTTCCACCAGCGGCTGAAGGTGAAACCCGGTATGACCGGTCTGGCTCAGGTGCGGGGTGGCTATTACCTCAAGCCGGAGGAAAAGGTTCTCTTCGACGTGGAATACATCAAGACCCGGTCCATCGGCTTGGAAGTGCGCATTCTGCTGGAAACGGTAAAAGTGGTTTTCTGCTTCGAGGGTGTGAAATGAGGATGCCTGTTTTATGATAACGATTCGTTCAAAGGCGCTGATCTTGTGCGCTTGTTTTATAGAGGCGGCGTGGATTCTGCTGGCACAGACGCTGGGCAGTATGCCGCTACTGTTGCCTTGCCTGGGCTGTTTTCTTGCTTTGGTGGTTTGGGGCGCCATAAAGAATATGGCTATGCCGGTGATGCTGTTCTTCTTGCCCTTTGCCCCGCTGTTGAAGATTCGGCCGGGCACCATCTCCTTTTTCACCATCGCGCTGTTGCTGATCTATATGATATACACCGTCACGGGAATCCGCAATGTGCGGATTTACCACCTGGTGCCGGCCATGTGTTTGGTGGCGCTGGTGCTGGTGGTCAAGACGCTGTACGGTTACGAGGTGGATAACGGATTTGTCCTGTTTGCGGTAACGTTGATGCTGGTTCCCTTCATCGTGTGTGAGATGGAGGGCGGATACGGTTTCTATTGTCTGACGATGTTCTTTGCGGCGGGAATCGTATTAACCGCCATCACGGCGCAGTATCTGGCGGTGTTCCCCACCATCATCCAGTATATCGATATCAACACCACGTTGGGTGTGATCCGCCGTTCCGGCTATTACGGCGACCCCAACTTTTATTCCGCGCACATCACCACCGCTTTGGGCGGTGTGCTGATACTGTTTCTCCATTCCGACAGAAAGAGACGGCTCTTTGCCTTGGCTCTGACGGCGGTCATGCTCCTCTATTGTGGTCTGATGTCGGTTTCCAAATCCTTCTTTTTGGTAAGCGTTTGCTTATTGCTGTTTTGGTTTGTGGACCTGCTGTTCCGCAAGGGTAAGGTGTCGGTTAAGATCGCGCTAATACTCGTTTTGATCGTGGTGGTGCTGTTCTTGTTATCCTCCACCATCTTTACGGATATGCTGGGCGCGGTGCTGTCGCGTTTCGGCGGTGATAACACCCTGTCGGATTTCACCACCGGGCGAACCGATCTGTGGCTCAACTACTTCAGAGCTTTTGCAGAGGATCCGCTACTGTTGTTGTTTGGTAAAGGCTATACCGACGTAACGGTGGGTGACCGCGTTTCTCACAACACCGCTATCCAGTGCGTGTTCCAGTTCGGCTTGGTCGGTCTGGTGCTGTTCTTGGGGTGGATGGTGTGCTTTATGCGCACCCTGCTGGGGGATGCCAAGCTCCGTTGGAGCAACGTCACCCAGTTGGCGATCTTGGTGATCGGTGCCTTTGGCCCTTGGGCGGCGCTGGATTACCTGTTCTTTGACGAGTTGTTCCTGTTGCCGATATACGTGTGTGCGGCGGTACGCTTCTTGGCGGATCAAAACGGCCTCGAGAGCCGATTACTTGAAGAAAAAGTGTGGGTGAACGATGAGCGCGTGTGAGCATAACAAGCAGGAGGATTTGGTGTCGGTGATTATGCCGGCATACAACGCCTCCGCCTACATAGAAGAGGCCATCCGCTCGGTTATGGAGCAGACCTACACCAACTGGCAGTTGCTGGTTATCGACGATGGCTCCGGCGACGATACCTGTGCCATCGTCCTCGGCTTGGCCGAGGCGGATGAGCGCATCCGTCTGATCCGTAATGAACAAAATATGGGTGTTGCCAAGACCCGCAACCGGGGCTTGGACTTGTGCCAAGGGTCGTACGTGGCTCTGCTGGACTGCGACGATTGGTGGCATCCGCTGAAACTGGAAAAGCAAGTGGCTCTGGCGAAAGAGACCGGGGCGGATATGATCTATTGCTCCTACGGCATTATGGATGAGCAGGGCGGGAAACTGTGTGAGGATTTTCTGGTTCCTGCCGAGACCGATTACAAAAAATGTATGATTCAGTCGGTGATCAGCTGTTCCACCGCGTTGCTCTCTCGGGAGATCGCAGAGAAATACCGTTTTCGCACCGACTTTTATCACGAGGACCTGGTGCTGTGGCTGGAACTCCTACGGGATGGCTATCAGGCCCGCGGCAACCAAGAGGTATTGGCCAAGTACCGTGTATCCCGAGGGTCTCGGGCCTCCAACAAGCTGAAAAGCGCCATCGAGCGGTGGAAAATTTGCCGCCATTGTATGAAGGAAGGCTTTTTCACCAGCGTAGGCGTGTTGTTTCAGTATGGTATGTTGGCCATCAAAAAGTATAGGAAGGTTTGAATTATGACCCATCGGACCACCGCCATTCAGCCGGAAGAACACCGCGCCCACCAACAAGCTTTGTTGCGGTTGCTCAGTGAGTTTGACCGGGTGTGCAAGGCTCTGGACATTTCTTACATATTGTTTGCAGGGACGCTGCTGGGGGCGGTACGGCATAAGGGGTTTATCCCATGGGACGACGACCTGGACGTGCTGATGCTTCGGGAGGACTACGACCGTTTTCTCCGAGAGGCTCCCGCGGTGTTGGACACCGACACCTTTTATTTGCAAAAAGAATTTTCCGAACACTGGCCGCTGTTCTTTTCCAAATTGCGGCTAAACGGCACCACCTGCCTGGAAAAATATCACCCCAAAGACCCGGAGATCCATCAGGGCATCTACATCGATATTTTCCCCTGTGACAACGCCGCCCGCAGTAATCTGGGGCGTCGGTTGCAGTTCGTAGCCTCCAAGGTGGTTATCGCCAAAGCGTTGGATAAGCGGGGCTATGAGACCCACAGCAAAGGCAAAAAAGCCTTTATGGCCTTGTGCCGGTTGCTGCCGCAAAAGCCTTTTTGGCTGTTGGCGAAAGCCGGTGTGAAAAACGGCGATAGGGTGCACAGCTTTTTTGCCGCCGCCAAGGACTATTCCAAAAACCTGTATCCCCGCACCTATCTGACGCAGGTCACCGAGGGTGAATTTGAGGGGGAAAGGTACCCCATTCCCGCCGACTACGACGGGTGTTTGCAGGGGCTTTACGGCGACTATATGGAGTTGCCGCCGCCGGAACAGCGCTGTTGCAAGCAACACGCCATACTGGTGGATACCGAGCATTCTTACGAAACTTATCGGGATTACCGAGAGGGAATGACCTTTGATGTGCTGACCCAAAGCATTCGATAACGAAGGGAAACGTGGTGAATGAAACTACAAGTTTTGGTGGCAACCATGCACCAACAGGACCTGACCCTGGCCGAAAAGATGAACCTCCGTTGCGACGGGGTGATCGCCAACCAGGCTGACCGGGATGAGGTGGCGGAGCAAGCCACTCCCTACGGCAGGCTGAAAATGGTGACCACCACCACCCGCGGCGTGGGGCGCAACCGCAACATCGCACTGCAATATGCCGACGGCGACCTCCTCCTGATGGGGGATGACGACGTGGTGTACCGTGAGGATATGCCGGAGCAGGTGGTGAGGGCGTTTGCCGATAATCCCCAAGCCGACGTCATCGTGTTTGGAATGGAGATGGTGAAGGACGGCAAGGTGTTTGAGACCCGTGCCGAGCCGCACCGCCGTCTGCGCGTGTGGAACGCCATGAAATACGGCACCTATCGGGTGGCTGTCCGCCGGGAAGCGTTACAGCGCACCGGCATCACCTTCCACGAGTCCTTCGGGGGCGGTTGCCCTTTCAGTGCCGGTGAGGATACCCTGTTTATCAAGTCCTGCTTTGATAAGGGGTTGCGGGTGTATGCCCATCCCTACGTACTGGGAAGCTGTTGTAAGGACACGTCTTCTTGGTTTGTGGGATATAACGAGAAATATTTTTACGATAGAGGAGTGCTGGTACGGCATTTGTTCCCCCGCACCGCCTACTTGATGGCGCTGTATTTCGGAGCCTATTTCAAGCGGGAGACCACGGTGGGACTATGGAAACGTCTGCGGCTGGTGTATGCCGGCGTACGGCGGGGAAAAGACCTGATCCCGTACCACGAAAAACGATGAAAGAACTGCTGATCGTCAACGACAATATGAAGGTGGGCGGCGTCCAGAAAAGCCTGTATAACCTGCTGTGGTCCTTAGACCCGGCGGAGTACCGGGTGACGCTGTTGCTGTTCGCCAAAACCGGCGCGTATCTCAACCTGCCGGACACCGTCCGCGTGGTGGAGGTAACGGGACCTTTCCGCTATTTCGGAAAGAGCCAGGGGGAATACACCGGCTGGGAGGCGGTGAAACGGGGCGTACTGGCCACCATCAGCCGTCTGTTCGGACGGAGCGCCGCCGTACGGCTGATGCTGAAGGCACAGCCGATGCTGGAGGGGCGGTACGATTGTGCTGTGGCCTTTCTCAACAACGGTTTGAGGAAAGTGTTTTACGGCGGTGTGCAGGATTACGTACTGCACCGAGTAAACGCAGACCGCAAGGTGGCTTTTCTCCACAGTGATTACGAAAGAAGCGGCTCCCACTATCCGGAAAACGACCGGATGATGGCCCGTTTTGATACCATTGCCGCCTGTTCTGAGGGTTGCCGCCGTGCCTTTGTGGCGGCGGTGCCGGAGTTGGCGGAGAAATGCATGGCGGTGCGCAACTGCCACCGCTACGACGAGATCCGCACCTTGGCGGAGGAACCCCCGGTGACCTATGAACAGCATGGTCTGCACGCGGTGACGGTGGCCCGTATGACCCACCGCAAGCGGGTGGACCGCGCCATTCGGGCGGTGGCGGCGGCCAAAGCGGCCGGCACACCGGTGACGTTGCATGTGGTGGGGGATGGCCCTATGTGGGACAGCCTCCAAGCCCTGGCACAGGAGCTGGACGTCACCGATTCGGTGGTATTCCACGGTGTGCAGAGCAACCCGTACCCTTACGTAAAACAGGCAGATTTCCTGCTGCTTAGCTCCTATCACGAGGCGGCGCCCATGGTGATCGAAGAGGCCCGCTGCTTGGGTGTGCCGGTGCTGAGCACCGAGATCATCTCCACCAAGGAGATGGTGACCGAGGCCGAGGCCGGCTGGGTCTGCGCCAACAGCGGCAGGGCGTTGAGCGAGATGCTGTGCCACGTGGCGGCCCACCGAGAGGAACTGGCGGCCGTCACCCGGCGGGTGGCGGAAACCCCGATGGATAACCGCGAGGCGCTGAGCCAGTTCGCTAAGGCCGTAACCGGCTAAATGCCGCTATATAATATGTATATAAATGGGGGGCAACTCCCGTATATATAAATTTCGTTTCCAAAATTTTTTATAAAGGAGAGAGGAACATGCTAAAAAAGACATCAGCAAAAGTGTTGGCGCTGTTTTTGGCGGTGATGATGCTCGTCGGTATGATACCGATGTCCGTCTTTGCCGGCAGCACCACCAACTATTCTGACTTTTTGGCAAATCTGAAACAACTGGAGGTCTATGCTGACGAGTTTGCCGCTCAGTCCAGCCGTGACCCCGGTGAACTGGTACTGAACTTCATCCGTACCGGCGTCGAGCGTTACCAGGACGGTAACTGGGCGGCGCTGGCCGGACAGGAGATCACCGTGTTCACCGACTACGTAGAGGAGCAGGATGCCGTCAACGGCACCGCCGTTATGGACCTGCGCGATATTGTCATTGACAATTTCACGCTGCCCAACGGAAATCCTGCGGACTTCGGCCATATGTTTGGTACGATGAACATCTCCTACGTGGCTTCCGCTATGCAGTCCGACGATCTGGCGGGCTGGGCCGGTGACCTGTGCGATCTGCTGTATTATTGCGCAAGAGAGACCAAGGTACCGGAAGGTTCTATCGACGAGATGGCGGATTACATCAAAGAGAATTGCTTTGGTGTGAACGCGTCCGAGGCCTTTGGCTGGGACGACTTCTACGGCGATATGGACGCCTATTATCTCATTCGTGAGTATCAGCTGGGCAGCGGCTCTTACAGCCAGCTGATGGAGGATTACTTCACCGCCGAGCTGGACGACGAGGTGCGGTCTGTTTACTTCCTGAACAACCGTTTCAACGGCTCCATCACCCGCGAGACGGTGCGCAAGGCTCTGTACGACGCCTATCGTACCAACGTGGGTATCCAGATTCTGGAGGCGGACCGCGGTATCTCCGATTATACCACGCTGCGTCAGGCCAGCTGCTACGCCATGGCGGACTATCTGTTCGACCACGCTGAGGGTAAGCTGGAGGCGGACGGCGGCGAGGACGATGGCGAAGAGGAAAAGCCGGAGAACGGCTATTATTCCGTTTTCTCCACCACCTCCTCCGTGCTGGCACCCGGTATCACCCAGGATATCAATTACGCCATGTCTGCCGACGGTAAGCAGATGGTGTACTACGTGGCTACCGTGGACGTCACCCGCGATGACGTCACCATTATGGTCAACTACAAGGACAACGACCCCTCCAAGGGCTGGGGTATGCAGCGCGTAGAGGACCAGGTAGCCGCTTTGGTTAAGAACAACCAGGACGTGGAGAACTTCACTCCCGTCGTAGCCACCAACGGTGACGGCTTTAACACCACCACCGGTGAGCCTGCCGGTCTGCTGAAGATGAACGGCAAGGAGTGGAAGGGCATCGACGGCGACGGTTTCTTCGGTATTTTGAAGGACGGCTCCGCCGTTATCGGCACCAAGGCCGACTACGAGTCCATGGCGGACGACGTGGTGGACGGCATCGGTCTGTTCGGCTCCGGTAAGTTCCTGGTGTGGGACGGCAAGATCGCCTCCGGCGCCACCGAGGGCAACCGCGCCAGCCGTACCGCCATCGGCGTTAAGGCCGACGGCTCTGTGGTGATGATGGTTCTGGACGGCCGTCAGGAGCCCTTCTCCTGCGGCGGTGATCTGGCTGAGATTGCCCAGATCATGCTGGAGGCCGGCTGTGTCCGCGCCGTGAACCTGGACGGCGGCGGCTCCACCACCTATATGTCCAAGCCCGAGGGCAGCGACCAGATCAAGGTGGTCAACCGTCCCTCCGACGGCTACGCCCGTAGCGTGTCCGGCTCTTTGGTGGCGGTTTCCACCGCCAAATCCTCCAAGGAGTTTGACCGCGCCATTATCGAGTCGGATTACGATTATCTGACCAAGGGCACCGAGCTGCAGCTCAACGCCATCGGCGTTAACAACATCGGTTCTTCCGCCGAGATTCCCGAGGGTGCCTATTGGGCCATTTCGGATGAATCTTTGGGCTCCATTTCTGAGGACGGCGTGTTCACCGCCGCGGGCTGTACCTGCGAGTATGCCGGTGTCTGCGACATCTGCGTGAACGGTCTGCCCGAGGATGCCGAGGTTGAGGTCCGCCTGATGGTGGATGACCAGGTGGTGGGTGCCAAGACTCTGCACATTGTCATTCCCGAGACCTTAGAGTTTACCGAGAAGAGCCTGACCCTGGTTTACGAGGTCACCACCGAACTGCCTCTGCTGGCTACCTACAACGGTTGCCCCGTGAAGATGAACGTCAACGACATCTTCGCCGGCTATCTGGAAGAAGACCCGGAGGCCGAGGGCGACATGTGGCCCCGCGCTATCTTCGAGGGCTTTGACGTTACCGCCCGTGAGGAGTCCGGCGCCCGTAAGATGACCGTGTTCGCCATTGTGCTGGAGAATGAGGACGCCTATTGCGAGGTTACGGCTTCTATGTTCCATCAGAACGAGGCCACCTTCGATTTCGATAATGCGACCGCCGGTAACCGCACTCTGGCTTGGCTCCGTGAGGTGCAGAATGCCACCACCGCGGACAATATGAACTATACCGTAACCGATCCCGGCAAGGACGTGACCCTGGGTTACACCTTCGCGCTGGATATGAACACCATTGAGATTCCCGCTCACCTGGCGGACATCGTGTTTATGCTGCCCAACTCGGATAATCAGGGCGATTCTGCCTTTGGTTATATGTTGGCGTTGGCAGAGCGTGTCAGCGTGCTGACCGAGGTGCGCATCACCGCCCAGTTCGATAAGGACCTGGATGTGGACGTGTCCGACCTGCAGGTGTTCAACGATTACTTCGAGCTGAAATCCGCTACGGTGGATGAGAACAACGTGCTGACCATGATCTGCAACTGGATCGACCGGACCGAGGCCATTGACCCGGCCCTGGCCAATCCCCTGTGCATCCTGACCGGTATCAAGGCCACCCCCAAGGATGGCGCTTGGGACGGCAGCGAGATGATCATTGCCAACTCCGGTAACGTCAGCTACGACGTGTATCTGCGTGCCTCTTCTCTGTATTCCTTCGCTCAGAAGACCGAGAATCAGCAGAAGTACGGCCTGCAGCCCTATTCTGCCAGCGACACCGGCTGGGAGGGCGGTACCGAGACCGGTGCCCACTATTCCAGCGTGTATGCGGACTTTGAGGATGGCTTCATTCTGGATAACGCGGTCCGCCAGGGCTGGTATAAAGAAGATGGCGACTATAAGTATTACGTGGATCACGAGGCCGTGACCGGCGTGCAGTACGTCCCCTCCCGCGAGGACGATGCTGTGAAGCTGTTCTACCAGTTTGATGAGAACGGCGTCTGCCTGAACAAGATCACCGGCACCGTCAACTACAAGGATGCGCTGTATTACGCCGTTAACGGTGAGATGGTCACCGGCTGGGTGTCCGGTTATGATGACAACGGTGATGCCGTGGACTACTACTTCTCTCCCGCCACCGGCAAGGCCGTGGACGGCAACCAGAAGATCGGTGGTTACAACTACGTATTTAAGGACAACATTCTGGTACGCGGCGACCTGGTTATCGACGCCAACGGCACCCGCTACCGCTGGGCCGGTCAGTGGATCCACGGCAAGTGGTTCCAGGTGGACGGCAACTGGTATTGCACCAAGAAGTACATCTACTACGTGGTGACCGGTCTGCTGTACGTGCCCGGCAGAGACTCCGCCGACTGGAAGATGTATCTGTTTGACGAGAACGGCGTATGGCAGGAGAACTACACCGGCCTGTACGAGCAGAACGGCAACATTCACTACATCGTGAACGGTCAGCCCTATACCAGTTCCAAGCTGATCTATTTAGACGGTTATTATTACTACACCTCTTACAGCGACGGTAAGGTGTATAAGGATTGCACCATGTGGGTCAACCGCACCGACGGTCTGATGCCCGCCGGCAGCTACACCTTCGACTCTCAGGGCCGGATGGTGAATCCCCCCGCGGCAGAGCCGGATGAACCCGACGTTCCCGTGGAGCCGGATGAGCCGGACACCCCCGTGGAGCCGGATGAGCCGACCGATCCCTCTAAGAACGGCATCTTCGCTGAGGATGGCGCGCTGTACTATTACGTAAACGGCGTGATGCAGAAGAATACCGGCGTGGTGAAGCTGGAGGACGAAGAGGGCGAGACCTTCTACATTTACGTCCGTTCCAACGGCCAGCTGGCGGTGGGCACCTATTGGATCACCACCACCAACGGCCTGCTGGAGAAGGGTAAGTACACCTTCGATGATAACGGTATGTATTACGCTCCCGTCGAGCAGCCCGACCAGCCCGATCAGCCGGATGTTCCCGCTGTGAAGGACGGCATCATCACCGACGAGGATGGCGTTACCCGCTATTACATCAACGGTGTGATGCAGAAGAACACCGGCGTGGTGAAGCTGGCGGATGAGAACGGTCTGGTGTATTACATCTACGTCCGTTCCAACGGCGCGTTGGCCACCGGCGTGTATTGGCCCACCAACCGTAACGACCTGCTGTCTCGCGGCGGTTACGACTGGGGTACCGACGGCAAATACTATCCTCCCACCGTGACCCCCGATCCCGAACCCGACGAGCCCGAGGTTCCCGAGGAGAAGAAGAACGGCATCTATCTGGAGGATGGCAAGTACTATTACTATGTTGACGGTGTGATGCAGAAGGGCACCACCGGCGTGGTGAAGCTGGAGGATGAAGAGGGTAAGACCTTCTACATTTACGTGTGCACCTACGGCAACCTGGCCACCGGTAAGTATTGGCCCACCCACCGCAACGACCTGCTGCCCCGCGGCGAATACGATTGGGGCACTGACGGCAGATACTATCCTGCCCAGTAATTTCCTTTTGTTAAAGTGAGGGCGCAGACCCGGGTGACCGGGTCTGCCACCCCCGCATTAAGCGATATCACAAAACAATATGAAAGGATACGATACCATGAAACAATGGATCAAGCGCATCGGCGCAGGTTTGCTGACGCTGGCAATGCTGGTGACGATGCTCCCCGCCGTGTATGCGGTGAATGCTCTGACCACTTCCGTGACCGGTCTGACCGCGTCCTGGGAGTATTCCAACAGCGGTGGCGGCTCCGCCACCTGGACCTCCGGCGGCACGGCCATCAACTGTACCTCTAAAGGTACTGCCGCCAAAACCAACGTCTCCGACCTGACCCTGACCAACAATTCGGGTGCTGAGGCGGTGCTGAGTTTTCAGTGGTCGCTGACCACCGGCGGTACCACCGCCGCCACCCGTGCCTCTCTGACCGGCGCCATCGCCGTCAGCAACCAGGCCTCCGCCTCCGGCGAGTTTTCCCAGACTCTGGCGGATGGCGAGAGCATTACCATTAAGTTGAAATCTCCCCGTGGCGCTACGGCTAAGGCTGAGTTCAGCATCACAGATCTGGCTCTGATCGGCCTTAACGTAGCGGACCCGATCCTGACCTTTAACCCCGCTGTCGAGGGCGGTTCCTACACTCTGGACGGCGAGGCTGTCACCGCTCAGGTGGTGAAAGAGGTTGCCATCCGCACTGAACTGCAGTTGGCCGCTACCGCCGGCGAAGGGTATATCTTCTACGGCTGGTACGACGCTAAGAGCGAGAAGTACCTGTCCCAGGATGCCAGCTTCAAGCTGGTGGCCTCTGCGGACGTTGAGATTAGCCCCGTTTTCATTTCCGATGATATTGCCCTGTTCGGTGTTGGCTCTGCCAAGTACGACAGCCTGACCGACGCCGCCAATGCCGCCGATGCCAGCAACACCGACAAGGTGGTCGTGCTGCTGAACGACGGTACCCTGACCGGTGACCATACCATTCCCGCCGGTGTTACTCTGTTGATCCCCTACAACGATGCCAACACGGCTCACGGCGCGGTGCCCGCCTGCACCAGTTCCGATAACAACGCTGTGGCGTGGGTAGAGCCCACCGCCTACCGCACCCTGACCATGGATGCCGAGGCCTCCATTACCGTCAACGGTGCTCTGGAGGTTGGCGGCCGTCATTCTGCCGCCGGCGGTAGCGGTACCCCTGCTGCCCCCACCGATGCGCTGGGCTTCATCTATATGACCGCCGGTTCCCACATTGAGGTCAACGGCGACCTGTATTGCTGGGGCTACATTTACGGCGATGGCACCATCACCGCCAACGACGGCGCCGGCATCTACGAGGTGTTCCAGGTCCTGGATTTCCGCGGCGGTAACGCCACGCTGGCTCTGGCCGGCGACCTGCTGGTGTTCCCCATGACCCAGTACTACGTCCAGAACGTGGAGGTTGCCACCACCTATAACTACGGCGCTATTGCCTACGTGACCACCTCTATGTTCGTTTCCTCCCAGTGTGTCACCGCTCCTCCCATCAAGTTCATTGGTGAGGGCGCTATGTTCCAGCCCGGCGAGGGCTCCTACATCATTAAGGAGTACGACCCCGCCACTGACACTCTGAATCTGGATGCTTACGGCGATTGTGCCCTGTCCACTATGCAGATCTCTTTGGCAGGCAACACGGTGGATACCACCAACTTCGTCCTGCCCATCACCAACAACATCCACATCAACATCGTAGAGGGCACCGCCGTCCTGCTGCAGGATATTGCGATGCTGCCCGGCTCCAGCCTGACCGTCGGTAAAGACGCCGTTCTGGAGATCTCCGCCACCGATACGCCCAGTGCGGCGATGAGCACCGGCCATTCTCTGATCGTCTACGACAGCGAAAACTGGACCACCGGTTTGAACCACTACACTTTTGAGAACGAAAGCGGTCTGAACTACGTTTTCGGCGGCAACGGCTTCTCTCCCGTCAAGTATTCCCCCAGCGAGGAGTATGTTCGCACCTCCGCCGATATTCAGGACGTGGTCCTGGATATCAACGGCATCGTGGTGGCGGACGGTTCTCTGTACAGCACCGTTACTTGGGCTGACCCCATCAACGAGGACTTTTCCATCGTTGGCGGCGGTGCTAAGGTGATCTCTTCTGAGGGCACCGGTGTGGTGGCTATGAACAGCGGCGCCGGCGCGGAGCTGCTGGCCTATCAGTACGACCAGAATAAGGACACCGCGTTTAAGAGTTCCCCCGATTACGATCCCGAGACCGGCGGCACTCTGTACTATATAATTCCCCTGGCTTCCATTCAGCTGCAGAACGGCGACGGCTCTCTGCTGGATACCACCGGCGCTGAGGCCGGAGCCATGTACACCTACTGTCAGGCCCACGACCACTGGATCGCCGGCGAGGAATGTGTCACCGTGGAGATCACCTTTGTGGTGGACGGTGAGCAGATGACCGTGGAGGTTCCCTGCGGTATGCAGATCGCCTATCCCGAGGGTACGCCCGAGAAGGCGCTGGACAACTACTGCCACTACGTCTTCAAAGGCTGGTCTGAGGATGGCGCCGCCGTCATCGACCTGCCCGTGGCAGAGGTGAGCGCTACCTACTACGCCCTGTTTGAGGCTGTGGACCACACCTACGGCACCACCGCTGAGGCCGGTAAGCACTATTGCGTGTGCGGCAAGCCTGCTTCCTGCATTGATACTGATGCGGACGGCGACCACCTGTGCGATCTGGGCTGCGGCGACGTAAAGTCGGAGCACGAGTACGACAACGATTACGATGCCGACTGTAACGTGTGCGGCGAGACCCGTGAAGTGCCCGATAAGCCTGTCGAGGGCATCCTTTACGGCGATGCCGACGGTGACGGCGAGGTCACCCTGCTGGATGCCAGTACGCTGCAGTTGTATCTGTCCGGTTACGACGTAGAGAGTTGGGATGCGGTTGCTGCCGATGCCGACGGTGACGGCGAGGTCACCCTGTTGGATGCCAGTACGTTGCAGCTGTATCTGTCCGGTTACGACGTGACTTTGGGTCCTGTTGAATAAGCCTAACTATTAGCAACGGAAGTTTTTCACTAATTTATCCATTAGCGAATCCCCGGACCGGGCTGAACTCGGTCCGGGGGAACGCTCTCAAATTTAAAGCGAAAGGAGCATCACAATGAAAAGTTTAAAGCGCATCGGCGCTATCCTATTGTCTTTGGCAATGATTGTGACGATGCTTCCGATGTTTACTATGACCGCCTCGGCGGCGGGCACGCTGACCGTATCCGACCCCAACATCGGTCTGTCCTGGACCGATGCCAGCAGCACTAGTGGTAAGGCGACCTGGACCGCCAACGGCACCACCATCACCGGTACCGCCACCGGCTATAAGACGTTAGGTATTATCAGCCGTACCGTTACCACCACGCTGACCATCAAGAACAACTATGCGGATACCCGTAAGCTGTCCTTCTCTTATACGTTGACCGGCGGCGGTTCGGTGTCCGGTATTTCCGGCAACGCCTACAGCGGTGATCTGGCAGCCGGTGGCACCCTGGTCATCACCCTGACCTCTCCCAGTGGCACCAGCACCAACACCCTGACCATCACCGGGATTCAACTGATTGGTAACAGCAACGTAACCACCACCTTCCTGGCTCCCGAAAACGGAAGCTATACGGTGGATGGCACCGCTATCGCGGCTGAGACCGGCTATACCAAGGCTCCCACCGAGAGCAGCTATGCGCTGGTGGCCACCGCCAACAGCGGCTATGCCTTCTACGGCTGGTACAACGAGACCGCTGGCGGCTATGTGTCCTATGACGCCACGACCACCCTGCCGGTGGGGTCTGATGCCACCATCAAGCCGGTGTTTGTGGCCGGTAACCCCGCTCATTTCAGCGTGGGCGGTCAACGGTTCTACGATCTGAGCGAGGCGGTAGCCGCCGCCCAGGCCGGTTCTGACAAGAAGATCGTGGTGATTAAGGACGGTACGGTGACCGGCTCTCACACCATCCCCTCCGGCATCACCCTGTTGGTGCCCTATAACGATGCCCACTCTGCCCACGGCAGCAGCCCCAGCTGCACCAGCTACGACGACCTGCTGGGCGGCAAGGGCAGCGTTGCTTGGGTACAGCCCACCCGCTACCGCACCCTGACGCTGGGTGCCGACGCCCACATCACCGTCAACGGTGTTATCGAGGTGGGTGGCCGTCACGCCTCTGCCGCCGGCGGTAGCCCCCATAACGGTCGCTACGGCGGTAGTCCCACCGGCCCCTTGGGCTTTATTGAGATGCAGGCCGGCTCCCACATTGACGTGAATAGCGGTGCTACTCTGTATGCCTGGGGTTATATCTACGGCGACGGTACCATCACCGCTAAGAACGGCGCCTCCATCTACGAGAACTTCCAGATCATGGACTTCCGCGGCGGCGATAAGAGTACCGAACTGGCTCAGGGCTTCCTGGTGTTCCCCACCGCACAGTACTACGTGCAGAACATCGAGGTGGCCACCACCTATGAGTACGGCTCCACCGAGTACGTGCACACCTCGGTGTATATGTCCCGTATGGAGCACGGCGCTACGGTGCAGTTCATCGGCTCCAACGCTATGTTCCGTCCCGAGCCCGGCTCCTACGTGGTGAAGGATTACGATCCCACCACCGACCAGTTGATTCTGGAGTCCTATGGCGATTGCGCTCTGTCCGAGCTGGCGATGAGTATTGCCGGCGTAGACGTGGATGCCGGCAAGTTCGTGCTGCCCATTACCAACAGCATGCAGATCTACATTAAGAGCGGCACCGCCACCCTGCAGCAGAACGTGATGATGCTGCCCGGCTCCTCCTTGACGGTGGACCAGGGCGCTACCCTGAACATCGCTTATACCGACGCTACCACCGACGTGGTGACCGCCGGCGGCTATATGCTGCAGATGTTCGATTACGACAACTACACTTGGGGTATCGATATGGATACTTTTGAGATAGTGACGGATCGTTATTACAATTATTGGGATCGCAACGCAGGAATGCGTAGCCGTCCCGTGGCCTTCACCTGCACCACCCGCAAGACCCGCACCGAGGCGGATCTGGTGGATGCCAAATTGGATATCAACGGCACGCTGATCTCCAACGGTTACATTTACAGCACTGTCACTTATGCGGATATCCTGAACGAGGATTACACCATCACCGGCAACGGTGCCAACATCACCTCCTCCGAGGGCACCGGCACCATCCAGCTGGTGAACGGTGCCGGCGGCGACATGCTCGGCGTGATGTACGATCAAGGCGCTTCCACCGATGGTACCTACTACTACATTCCTCTGGCCTCCGCCCAGTTGCGGAATGCCGACGGCAGTATGCTGGATACCACCGGCGCCGAGGCCGGCACCACCTATGCCTATTGCGCCGAGCACGGCGTATGGTACGTGGGTGAGTGCGAGCAGTGCGATCCCTGCGTTGCCGGCCACAGCTACGTCGGTCAGCAGACCAAGGCTCCCTCTTGTACCGAGGCGGGCGTGATGACCTATACCTGTTCCGCTTGCGGTGACAGCTATACCGAGGCCATCCAGGCCACCGGTCATACCCCCGGCGCGGCGGCGGACTGTGAGAATGCGCAGACCTGCACTGCCTGCGGTGAGGTGCTGAACGGGGCCATCGGCCACGACTACAAAGCTGTGGTAACCGCCCCCGATTGCATCAACGGCGGCTATACCACCTATACCTGCGCCAACTGCGGCAACAGTTATCAGGACAACGCCACTGAGGCTACCGGCCACAATTACGTGGGCGTGGAGACTCTGGCTCCCACCTGCGGCGCTGAAGGTGTGACCACCTATACCTGCTCCGCTTGCGGTGATAGTTATACCGAGGCCATTTCCGCCACCGGCAACCACGTCTACGACCACGAGTTTGACGTGGACTGCAACGTCTGCGGCGGTATCCGCACGGTGGAGCTGCCCATCGTTTACGAGGGTAAGTCTGTGTCCGAGGATGTGTCCGGTCTGGCCTTTAAGTTCACCATGCCCGTGATGGATATGGGCCTGAACGAAACCACCGCCGTGTACGAGGGCGCCACCCTGAACGGCTACAAGCTGGTGGAGATGGGCGCTACCGTTTCCAACGGCAAGTCCAGCCTCAAGCTGGCGGTTGGCTATCTCTGCGACCACGCTGAGGATTCTGTATCCTACGCTGTGCGTGTCATTAAGATTCCCGAAGCCAACTACGACAGCGAGATTACCGCTGTGCCCTATTTCGTGGTTGAGATCGACGGCGAGCTGGTCACCATCGAGGGTGAGGCTCAGACCGGCACCTACAACGGTGTTCTGAACCGCTAAAACAAACCCAAACACAAAACGGGTGCTCAATACCCGGTATTGAGCACCCGTTTGTGCGGGGAAAACCACAGCGAAAAGGGGAGGGACAAGCCCTCTGTTTTTCGGTATGGTTTTATACGTTTTCTGGAGGAAGATATGAAAGTTGGAATTTTAACCTTTCCCAATTCGGTAAGTTACGGTGCCACTCTACAGATGGTGGCGTTGCAGGAGACGGTGCGTTCTCTGGGCCACCAGGTAGAGGTTATCAATTATCACAACCCCTATATGAGGACGGAGAAGCACACCAGAAAGGGACGCCATCCGCTGAAACGGGCGCTCCAGCGACAGATACGGTTGTTGCTGCACCGCCGTCTGTACGCCAACTTCCGGGATTTTGAGCGGCGGCGGATCACCGGTTATCCGGCGCGCCCCTTCACCGACAAAAAGGAACTGGCGGAACTGGGTCGGCGGTACGATGCGGTGATCTGCGGCAGTGATCAGGTGTGGAATCCGGATATTACCGCCGGGGACCTGAGTTATTTCTTGGATTTCTGCACCGCCGCAACCAAGCGGGTTTCCTACGCCCCCAGCTTTGGTGTGGAGCAGTTCCCGGAGGGCTTTTGCCAAAGCTTTGCTCCGGAATTGGAGCGTTTTCACGCCCTGTCGGTTCGCGAGATGCCGGGCAAGGTGCTGGTGGAACAGCTCACCGGTCGCGAGGCGACGCTGGTGACCGACCCCACTTGGCTGGTGGATGCGGCGGATTGGGCAAAAATGGAACAACCCCACCCGGCCGCTCAGGGTGAGTACGTGCTGTACTTTGTGGTGAACCAATCCGAAGAGCTTCTGGCCCGATGCAAGGCGTTTGCCCGGGAGAAAGGGCTGAAGGTGGTGATGGTGGGTGGCAATCCCCTCACCGCAGGAAAAAACAGCGACCCGCTGTTCACCCAGGCCATCGACATCGGCCCTGAGCAGTGGCTGTATTTGGTGCACCACGCCCGCTACGTGTTCACCAATTCCTTCCACGGCACCGCCTTTTCGGTGCTGTTTGAGCGGGACGTGTACGTCCAGGTTCCACCCCGCAATGGCTCCCGTCTGCGCCAGGTGCTGGAGAGTCTGGGCATGGAACAGCACGAGGTCCGCGAGGGAGAGGCGCTGACCGACCGGCCGGTGGATTACGACCGGGCACGGGTCGCCTTTGCGGAACAGAAAGAACAGTCTTTAACCTATCTAAAAAACGCATTGCAGTAGGGTAGAGCGAAAATCCCTGTTTCTAAAACATGTTCGTATCTGTTGCTTTACCCTAAAATAAAAAGGAAAGGAGGAGCACAATGGATAAGCGATTGCTCGCCGCCAAAAAGAATACCATCAGCACCCTGGCCCACCAGTTGGTGACCACTCTGTGCGGTTTGGTGATACCCTGGATCATGATCGACACCTTCGGCTCTGCCGCTTACGGTGCCACTACCTCCATTGTTCAGTTCCTTTCCTACATCACCCTGTTTGAGGGTGGTATCGGCCGGGTTGCCCGGGGTGCTTTGTACAAGCCCTTGGCCGACCGTGACCACGAAAAGATCAGCGGCCTGTATCTGGCGGTTAAGCGGTTCTTTAGCGGTATCGGCTTGGCCTTTGCCGGCTACGCGGTGGTGCTGGCCTTCCTGTACCACGACATCGCCGAGGTAACCATTTTCAGCCGGGAATACACCTTTGCGCTGGTTATCAGCATCGCCATCGGCAAGTTTGCCGAGTATATGGGCGGTATCTCCAAGGTGACCTTGCTGAACGCCGACCAAAAACAGTACGTGGTCAATGCCGCGTACATTTTCACCAATATGCTCAATGCGGGACTCATCGTGCTGCTGGCTACCAGCGGCGTGAGCATTATGTGGGTGAAGCTGGTGAGCAGTTTGGTGTTCGTACTGCGCCCGGTGCTGTATTCGTTGTACGTGCGCAAGCATTACCGCATCATCAAAAACGGCCCGCGGATGTCCTTACCCAACAAATTCACCGGTGTGGCTCAGCACACCGCCTATGTTATCCAGAACAACACCGACGTGATCATTTTGACGGTGTTGGCCGACCTACGCAGCGTGGCGGTGTACTCGGTATATCACCTGATTATTTTCAGTATGCGCAACGTGGTTACTGCCTTTACCGGCGGTATGGAGGCGCTGCTGGGCAATATGGCGGCCAAGGGCGAACAGGAAACTCTGCGCCGCACCTACCGCGGCTACAAGCTGATCCTCACCATACTGACGGTGGCCCTGTTTGGTGCCACGGCGGTGCTGATTCTGCCCTTTGTGCGGTTGTACACCGCCGGTGTGGAGGATGCCGACTACATTCGCCCGGTGTTCGGTCTGTTGCTGGTGTTGTCCGAGGCGCTGAACTGCTTGATCCTGCCCTGCTTTAATCTGTCCATTGCCGCCAACAAGCTGAAAGAGAGCCAGATCGGCTCCTATGGTGAAGCGGCGGTAAACGTGGTGGTATCGCTGATATTGGTGCTGGCATGGGATCCCCTGCTGGGCGTGGCCCTGGGCACGCTGGCATCCACCGTGTTTAAATGCGTGTACTACACCGTATTCTCCGGCAAGAAGATACTAAAGGGTAACGTCCTGCGTATGCTGATGAAGATGACCGCCACCGGGCTGGTGCTGGTGGAGTTGTCGGTGGGCGGCGTATGGCTGATGGAGAAGATGCCGGTGGACAACTACTTCGTGTGGGTTGTTTGGGGTATCGGTTGCATTCTGGTGACCGGTGCCATCGGTTTTGCGGTGGGTGCGATGATGTACCCCGACCAGGTAAAAAATTTGAAAAGCATTTTACTGAAAAGCAAACGGTAAAATGGTTTTCGCGTATTTTAATGAAGGAGGGAGCGGGAGATCCGCCTGTTAACAGCAGGCGCGGATTACCTGCGGCGCCATATGTCTGAAAAGGAAAGAAATGAAACGTGGCGGGACGACGCGGTTCTGCTGGATAAGGAAGTGGTGAGAGAGGGCCTGATTACCGAAAGTCACGAGCCCACCTCTAAGGCGGCGTATCACCACAGCCACCATCACAGCCACCATCATAGCCATCATAGCCATCGGCATCACAGCCGCTCCGGCTCTCACCGGAAAAACCGCAAGCGGGAAAAATCCCTTAAACAGTTTTTCAGAAAGAACAAAAAGTATTTGCTGTATACCGCTCTGGCGGTGGTGTTCTTTGTGTGTGCGGTGTTTGCCGGTATCCACCTGGACCGTATCGTAGGCTCGGTGAACAACCAAGGGGATGCCGCGGTTCCGCAGAGCACCGACGGCAAACTGCTGGTCAGCGTGCCGGTCTTTGACGGCAACGTATCCCTGGTTGGCTCGGCGGCGCAGGCCTATCTGACCAAAGAGGCGGGGGTTACGGTCCATAATATTTACGACCGCTATAAAGGGGATAACCACCGTCTGGACGTGGGTGCGCCGGTAACCCTTTCCTACGAGGTCAAGAGCGCCCCCGGCGGGTACGTGGTGCAGGGCGCCGAGTTTGTGCTGTCGGAGGATGCCGCCTACGGCAATCCCTCTGTAAAACTGACCGATGCCACCGAGACCGAGGTTGCGTTCGATAACCTGAAAACCGGCACCCAGTACTACTATCGCATCGACATCCATTTCACCAACGGCACAAAATCCACGGTGGCGGGTGAATTCCGCACCGCCGCAGGCCCTCGCCTGATGAACGTGGACGGTGTATACAATATGCGTGACGTGGGCGGCTGGACCACAGCGGACGGCCGGGTGGTGCGGCAGGGGCTGTTGTATCGCGGCTGTGAGCTGGATGGCGCTGTGGTGACCCAGTATACCATCACCAAAGAGGGTATGGATACCCTGCTGAAAAAGCTAGGTATCAAGACCGATATGGACCTGCGGCTGGATTCCGAAAACCCCCACAACCTGGACGTATTGGGTAGCAACGTGACCCATAACCACTACGGCACGCCTATGTACAACGGCATCTTTGAGACTGGGGATAACCAGGAAAGCGTGCGGCGGGTCTTCTCCGACCTGGCCAACCCCAATCAGTACCCCGCCTATCTCCACTGCACCTACGGGCAGGATCGCACCGGCACGGTGTGTTATCTGCTGGATGCGTTGCTGGGTATTCCCCAAGAGAGCCTGATGCAGGATTACGAGCTGTCCGCCTTGTGCCACGGCTACGTGGCGGATGCCGAGATGGCCGCTTTTGTGGAGCGGGTCAACCAGCTGCCCGGTGCCACCCTCAGCGACAAGGTGGAGGGCTATCTGCTGTCCATCGGCGTCACTCAGCAGGAGATCGCCGGTATTCGGGAAATCTTCTTAGGGTGAGTAGTGAAACCCGAACCCTAGGTTAATATTCGTAAACAAAAAACGCTACCCGTCAGGGTAGCGTTTTTTTGTTAGATAGTAATTCCCATTAGCGGGGATAGATACCCCCAGGCGATGCCGATGCCGGCGGACAGCAGAATCAGGATGATGGGGTGGGTCTTTTTCCAAAAGGCCAGGGTGCAGGTCAGGGCAAAAATGCCCAGAGACACGTACACGGTGGGGGTGGCAAACACCGCCAGGGTCATGCCGGCGGGGAACAGCACCTCGCCCACCACCGACAGGATGGCGGCACCGATGAGGCCCACCACCGCCGGTTTTAGGCCGGACATACAGCCTTTGACGATTTTGCTCTGCTTGTATTTCTCGTAGAATTTAGCCACGATGAGAATCACAATAAAGGAGGGCAGCACCACGCCCAGGGTGGCGCAGAGAGCACCGAAAATGCTGCCCCACACACCGAAGGTGCCGCCCACCTGACTGCCGATGTAGGTGGCCATATTGATGGCGAAAGGACCGGGGGTGGACTCGGAAACAGCGATGAAGTTGATGAGCAATTCCTCGCTGACCCAGCCGTGGCGGAGCACCTCCTCCTGAATCAGCGGGAGCATGGCATAGCCGCCGCCAAAGGTGCAGGCACCGATTTTAAAGAAGGTTAAAAATAAGGTGAGAAAACTCATTGCTTACCCTCCTTCCGCGCGGTGATGAAGGAGGTAACCAGACCGATAGCGGCGCAACCCGCCAGCACCGCCAACACCGGCACCTTGAGAAAGGCGGTGGCTACAAAGGCGGCGCCCATCAGGACGTAGGCAACGGCGCCCTTGGGGTTTTTCTTATACATGGTCCACAGCGCCTTGACCAGCAGAGCCAGCACGCCGGCGCGGATGCCGAAAAAGGCGTACTGCACCGCCGGGATGTCCGCAAAGCCGGTGAGCAGGAAGGAAATCACCAGAATAATCACAAAGGAGGGCAGCACCACACCGGTGGTGGCCAGAGCAGAGCCCCAGAATCCGGCGGTGCGGAAGCCCACAAAGGTGGCGGAGTTGATGGCGATGGGACCGGGGGTGGATTCGGCGATGGCGAAGATGTCCAGAATGTCCTCGTCGGTCATCCAGCCGTGTTTTTCCACGATCTCCCGCTGAATCAGCGGGATCATGGCGTAACCGCCGCCAAAGGTGAAAGCACCGATTTTGAAAAAGGTGAGAAACAGCGTGAGAATGCGTTTGAGTTTGCTGTCCATGGTCAACCTCCTTGTGTTGTTGTTCCGGGGTATTATAGCACAGGCAACGCAAAAAAGCAACCGCTACTTACGGTAGCGGTTGCAAGACAGCATTTAGTTCTTCCATTTTCTCCGGGGTGGGTTCCGGCAGATGGGCAAAGGGGAAATCCACACCCATTTGGTCGTATTTCACCTGACAGATTTTGCGGAAAGGGAGCAGCTCCACCTTGTCCACGCAGGGGTGGGCTTTTGCCACCGCCCTCAGGGCGGTCACCGCCTCGGCGGTGTCGTTGAGGGTGGGGATGGTTACCTGCCGCAGGGTGGTGGGGATGCTCTGCTCGTTAAGGTAAGTAAGAAACGCCTGCACCGAGGCAAGGGAACACCCCACGTAGACGCGGTAGTCGGCGTCGGTGACGTATTTGTAGTCCAGCAGTACCCGGTCGGCAACCGCCAGCACCGCCTTCACTTCCTCTGTGAGGATACACCCGGAGGTGTCCAGGCAGGTGTGGATGCCCCGCTCACGGCAAAGGGCAAACACCTCCTGCACAAATGCCGGCTGTAAAAGCGGTTCGCCGCCGGAGAGGGTGATGCCGCCCTCCTTGCCCCAATAGGCGCGATAGCGGAGGGCCTTGTCCACCAGTTCGGCGGGGGTGATGGCCTCGCCGCCGGCATCCCAGGTGTCGGGGTTGTGGCAACAGCCACACCGCAGAGGGCAACCCTGCAGAAAGGCCACAAACCGCGTCCCCGGTCCGTCTACGGTGCCCAGAGTTTGGATGGAGTGCAGATAGCCGGTACTCATACGCACTGGTGGAAGGTACGGCTGATGACCTCCCGCTGCTGTTCACGGGACAGCTTGCAGAAGTTCACCGCATAGCCGGACACACGGATGGTCAGGTTGGGATAGGCCTCCGGGTTTTCGTAGGCCTTGATGAGGGTTTCCCGGTTCATCACGTTGACATTCAGGTGGTGGGCACCCTGACCGAAATAGCCGTCCAGGATGTTCACCAGATTGGAGGTCCGCTCCTCTTCGGTCTTGCCCAAGGCGTCGGGGGTGATGGAGAAGGTGTTGGAGATGCCGTCGCGGCAGTCCTCATACCGCACCTTAGCCACCGAGTTGAGAGAGGCCAGGGCGCCGTTTTTCTCCCGGTTGTGCATGGGGTTGGCGCCGGGGGCAAAGGGCGTACCGGCGGCACGGCCGTCGGGGGTGGCGCCGGTGTGCTTGCCGTACATCACGTTGGAGGTGATGGTCAGCACCGACAGGGTGTGGGTGGCGTTGCGGTAGGTGGGGGTTTTCCGCAGCTCGGTAATCACCTGATGGGCCAGGTCACGGGCGATGAAATCCACCCGATCGTCGTCGTTGCCATAGGTGGGGAAATCCCCCTCGGTGACGTAGTCGGTGATGTAGCCCATCTCGTCCTTGACGGGATGGACGGCGGCGTATTTGATGGCGGACAGGGAGTCCGCCGCCACCGAGAATCCCGCCACGCCAAAGGCCATCAGCCGCTCTACATCGGTGTCGTGGAGCGCCATCTGGGTCTTCTCGTAGGCGTATTTGTCGTGCATATAGTGGATGGCGTTCATAGTGTTGACGTACAGTTCCATCATCCAAGCGATGTAGAGGGAGTACCGCTCCATCACCGCGTCAAAGTCCAGCGTATCGCCGTCCATCACCGGCATCTGGGGGCCGATGTGCATACCGCTGGTGGTGTCAAAGCCGCCGTTGATGGCGATGAGCAACAGCTTTGCCAGATTGCAACGGGCGCCGAAGAACTGCATCTGCTTGCCGATGGTCATGGCGGATACGCAACAGGCGATGGCGTAGTCGTCGCCGTGGAGGGGACGCATCAGGTCGTCGTTTTCGTACTGGATAGAGTCGGTGTCGGCGGACACCTTGGCGCAGTAGCGCTTGAAGTTCTCTGGCAGGTCGCGGGACCACAGCACCGTCAGGTTGGGCTCGGAGCAGTGCCCCAAGGTGTAGAGGGTGTGCAGAACGCGGAAGGAGTTTTTGGTGACCAGGGTGCGGCCATCCTCACCCATACCGCCCACCGCCTCGGTGATCCACATGGGATCGCCGCCAAACAGCTCGTTGTATTCGGGGGTGCGCAGATGCCGGGCGATGCGGAGTTTCATCACGAAATCGTCCATCAGCTCCTGGGCTTCCTGCTCGGTGAGGATGCCGGCGGCCATATCCCGCTGGATGTAAATGTCAAAGAAGGTAGCCACACGGCCCAGGGACATGGCGGCGCCGTTCTGCTCCTTGATGGCACCCAGATAGGCGAAATAGGTCCACTGGATGGCCTCGCGGGCGTTGGCGGCGGGCTGGCTGATGTCACAGCCATAGGCGGCGGCCATCTCTTTCAGATAACCCAGGAAGGCAATCTGCTGATACAGCTCCTCGGTCAGCCGCACGTTGGGGGTACTGAACCCCTCTTTAGCCACGTTGGCCTTGTCTTTTTTCTTTTCCTCGATCAGCTTGTCCACGCCGTACAGCGCCACACGGCGGTAGTCGCCGATGATGCGGCCGCGGCCATAGGCATCCGGCAGGCCGGTGATGACGTGGCACTTACGGGCGGCACGCATCTCGTCGGTGTAGGCGCGGTATACGCCGTCGTTGTGGGTGGTGCGGTATTTGAATTCCTCCTCCACCTTATCGCTGAGACGATAGCCGTAGGCGGCGCAGGCCTGGCGGGCCATAGGGATTCCGGCGAAGGGGTTAACGCCGCGCTTTAAGGGGCTGTCGGTCTGCATACCCACGATCAGCTCGTTGTCCTTGTCGATATAGCCGGGGGCATAGCTGGTCAGGGAGGACACCGTGGCGGTGTCCACGTCCAGCACGCCGCCGTTTTTGCGCTCCTGGGCAAACAACGCCTGCAGCTTGTCCATCAGGGCGCGGGTGCGGGGGGTAGCCTCTGCCAGGAATCGGTCGTCGCCGGTATAGGGGGTATAGTTGCGCTGGATAAAGTCCCGGACGTTGATCTCCTCCTGCCACACGCCGGGGTTGAATCCGTTCCAGTTTTGGTGGGTCATAAAAAGCGCTCCTTTCGACGGCTTTGCCCAATTTTTAACAAACAAAAAAGGGCAAAACCAGTTAACAACTGATTTTGCCCAGACGGTCGGCATTGACGCTCCCACACTCCACCGCAGTTTCCGCCTGCGCTATCCGTCAGTTATGTGGGAACCTATGTCCCTATTATATAGGACGATGGGAAAAATGTCAACAAGGGAAATGATTCAAAATGGAGATTGTATCTTTGAAATTTGTATGATATAATTTACAAGAGGTGATAACGATGGATTATTCTTTTGCCCCACTATACGTCAGGATAGTCTTCTTTTTGCTGTTAGGGCTGATCATATCCGTTATTTTATTCTTATGGACAAAAAACAGTAAATTTTCGTTTCGAATAATTGTGCAGATAGCATCTGCTTGTGTGTTTTTTGCGTGTTCGTTTTCGACGATATACTCTTTGGCAAATCCACAATTAAAAACCATAACCTGTACAGTTGTTAGTTGCGAAAGAAGTGCAGGGCAAATCAATCTATTTAGTATGGATTATGAATTGTCGTGTGAGGACGAATTGCTATGGGTTGAGTTTGATACATTAACGAAGAACAAAACGCTTTTGGGGTTTCAAAAAATGGAAAGCGGAAAAGCCTATATAGTTACCTATGAGGTGAGAGAAAATTTGATACTAGGTGTTCGAGAAAAATGATGTGAGGACGAAATGGACACATTACCTAAACGGAAAAAGATACGCATTGAGAATTACGACTATGCAACTGCCGGTGCGTATTTTATTACAATATGTACTGCAGGCAGAGAAGAGGTTTTATGGGAATTCGTAGGGGCGGCAACCTGCCGCCCGCAAACAATTCCTCTTTCTCCTATCGGGAGAACTGTGGAACAAATCTGTTTTACAAATATCCGACTATTATACATCTGTGACAGTGGATAAGTTTTGCATTATGCCAAACCACATACATTTGATTTTGCGGATCGAATCCAACGTCAACGGGCGGCAGGTTGCCGCCCCTACCGTCTCAACTGTAGTGGGACATATGAAACGATGGGTTTCTATGCAACTTGGTCAATCTATCTGGCAAAAATCTTTTTATGAACATAGTATACGAAATCAACAAGACTACAACGAGATTTGGGAATACATAGACAATAATCCATTAAAGTATATGCAAAAACGGACACCGTGACGGTGTCCGTTTTTTAGTTACAGAATGATTTGGAACGGCGAGGCCAGCATGCCCGCTTCGTTATACAGGTTGTGCACACAGGCGTTCTGCCAGCCCAGTTCCACCCGGGCGATGCCGTCGGCGGTAAGGGACAGGGTATTGCCCTCGATGGCGGCGGTGTAGGGCAGGGGATTACCCTTATCGTCGTACACGTTCAGGTCGGCAACGTCGCCGTCAAAATGCAGGCCGTCGGCGTGGGTGAAGGTGACCACCGCACCGTTTTCGGTCTTTTCCGCCTTCTCCACCACGGGGCCGCAGTATTCCCGGTCATAGCCAAACCGGGTGGTCAGCACGGCGGCGGTCAGTTTCTCTGCCAGATGGTGCTTTTTGGTGGGGTGGATGTTATCGCTCTCGCCGGTGTGCCCCAGAGTGCAGAGATAGGCGCCGGGCACCTCTTTTGCCACCCGCTCCTGCGCCTGACGGATGTGGGGCCAATCGTTTTCGGGGGTATCTGCAAAGGGCGCGATCTGCACGATGTAGAAGGGCAGATTCTCACCCCACATATCCCGCCAGTTTTCGATGAGCCGTCCCAGCAGGGTGTGGTAATGCACCGCTTCCTCTTCCAGACGGTTGCTCTCGCCCTGATACCACAGCACACCGCAGATGCCGTAGGGGATCAGGTGGGATAGCTTGGTGCGGTAGCACCAAGACTCCTGATTAAACTTGTAGTAATGCCAGTCCCAATGCTTATTGCCCAGCATCTGCTGATAGTCGTCGGCATTCACCACCTCCGGGGCGGTCCAGGCATCCACCCGGGAAGCACCCAGATTGCAGGACACGATACCGATGGGGATATCCAGCTCCTCCTGCAGCATCCGCGCCACGTCGTAGCCGATGGCGGTGAACTTCAGCAGGTTTTCCTCGGTGGCCGCCAGCCAAGGTTGCTGGTCGCACCACTGGTTCATATTTTCGTCGGCGCCGTGGCCCTCGGTGAATACCCGCACCATAGGGCTGGGAATCCGGGGGATGTCCACCGATTCCTCCACGCGGAACTGCATATTGCTCTGGCCGCCCGCCAGATACACGTCGCCCACCAGAATATCGGTGAGGGTGACGGTGTCGCCGTTCAGGGTGACGGTCATCTCGTAGGGACCGCCCGCCTCCATAGCCGGCAGGTGGACCAGCCACCCGTCGGCGGCCTCAAACTCCACGGCGTTGCCCGCCAGCTCTACCCGGCCTTTGCCACAGCCGGAGCCGAACACGGCAATGGGCTTGCCCCGCTGAAGCACCATTGAATTGGTGAAAATATCCGCTAATTTCATAGTCATTACCCTTTCCGTTTCTGTGCCAACATCCAGTCGATGAGTTCCTTATCCTGATAGGCGACCTCCCACGCGTTGTGGCCCGCGCCGTAGCAGATGGTCAGTTTTACGTCGGCGCCGGCACGGGTCAGTTCCCGCAGCATAACCACGCTCTCCTCAAAGGGGACGATGGGATCGTCGTCGCCGTGGTACATACGGATGGGCAGGTTAGCCACCCGCTTGGCGTTCCACACGATACCGCTGCCGCACACCGGCACGATGCAGGAGAACCGATCCGGGTCGGCCATAGACAGCATCCAGGTGCCGGTACCGCCCATACTCAGACCGGTGAGGATCACCCGATCCTTATCCACCGGGTAGGTGTCGCAGATGTAGTCTAAGAAATGGAGCAGGCTCTCGGTGTAGCAACCCCAATAATCCCAGCCGGGGCACTGGGGTGCCACGAACAGGAAGGGGTACTCGGCACCCTGCTCCCGGACGTACCGCATATAGCCGTGGGTGCAGGCTACCTCCAGGTCGTCGCCGCGCTCACCGGCGCCGTGGAGGAAGAACACCAGGGGATACGACTTGCTCTCGTCATAGTCCTTCGGCAGGTTTACCACGTAGTTGAAATTGTGCCATTGATCGCTGTTCCATTTGTGTTTGGTGTACATAATTTAACGCCTCCCAGTGCTCTTTATATCATTAACCATTAGTATAGCACCTTTTGACAAAAAAGTAAACGGAAACCGGGTATATTTATGGGAGAGGGCCACAAAATCTCTTTGTCAAATTTTGGCAAATTGCACAAAAATGCAACTGGAAACATATTTCTTTTGCCGATTTTACTAAAAACCATTGACTTTTGAGGCAAAATGCGGTTTAATATTTACGTAAGGAACTGAAAACGTTTTCAGTTTTCGTTTTCAGTGGCGTTTTCAGACCCGTGAAAACCGTGGTTTTCACCGGAGGAGTCTCTATGACCATTAAGGATGTAGCGGAATATTGTGGCGTTTCCATCACCACCGTATCCCGGGTGCTGAACAACCACCCGGACGTGCGGGAGAGCGTCCGCGCCAAGGTGATGCAGGCGGTGCAGGAGCTTCACTACGTCCCCAATGCCAGCGCCCGGGATCTGGGGAAATCCCAGACCGATACCATCGGCGTGGTGCTCCGCGGCGCGGAAAACCCGTTTTTCGCTTCGGTGTTCCGCTCTATTGAGACGGCGGCCGCGGCGGCGGGCTACACCTTAGTGATGCAACAGATCAGCAACTGCGACGACGAGATCGCCGCCGGCGCGGGTCTGGTCCGCTCCAAGCGGTTAAAGGGGCTCATCCTGCTGGGCGGTGAGTTTGATTATACCGCCGAGCGGGTGGCCAATCTGACGGTGCCCTTCGTCTGTTGCTCCTTTACCGGCACCTTTGGCAGTTTGGATAAAAAGGCGTATTCCTCGGTGTCCATCGACGACCACGACGAGGCCTATCGGGCGGTCAAGACCCTGCTGGACCACGGGCATCGCCGGGTGGCGGTGTTGCTGGAATCCACCAACGACCGCTCCATCAGTGAACTGCGGTATCGGGGGTATTGCGATGCCCTGCGGGACGCCGGCATCCAGCCGGACCCTGACCTTATCGCCGCCAGCGGCAGCTTTGAGATGCTGGACGTGTACAAGGCCACCAAACGGCTGATCAGCCGGCGGCGGGATTTCACCGCTCTGTTCACCATCTCTGACCTGATGGCTATGGCCGCCATCAAAGCCCTACATAGCGCCGGTCTGCAGGTGCCGAGAGACTGCTCGGTCATATCCATTGACGGCATCGAAATGACCCGGTATACCGTGCCCACCCTCACCAGCCTGGTTCAGCCGGGTGACGAGATGGGTGCCAAGGCGGTGGAGATACTGACCGCCGTATTAGAGGGCCGGGGAGAACACCGGCACCTACGGGTATCCACCACCCTGCGCGAGGGAGAGACGGTGGAAACCATTGCAACCTGATTTTTACACCGCTAAGGTGTGAAAATAAATTAACCCGCACTCTGTGCGAAAATCGAAGGAGGACACAACCATGAAAAAAGCGCTTTCCCTGTTAATCGTTGCCCTGATGTGCATTGGTATGCTGGCCGGCTGCGCCGGTGGCGAGACCAAAGAGCCCGGCGGTGAGACCGAGAAGGGTTCTGTTTACTGGCTGAACTTCAAGCCCGAATCCGACGAGGTTCTGCAGGAAGTTGCCGCTATGTACAAAGCCGAGACCGGTGTTGAGGTCAAGGTAGTTACTGCCGCTTCCGGAACTTACGAGTCCACTCTGCTGGCTGAGATGGATAAGAGCAATCCCCCCACGCTGTTTGTTATCGGCAACCAGAACGCCGTTAAGCAGTGGAAGGATTATGCCCTGGATCTGACCGGCACCGCCATCGCCAACGAGCTGAACACCGACGCTTACAACCTGTATGATGAGAGCGGTAAGCTGGTCTCCATCGGCTATTGCTACGAGTGCTATGGTATCATCGTCAACCCCGAGCTGATCGAGGCTGCCGGCCACACCATGGACGAGATCAAGAACTTTGCCGGTCTGAAGGCTGTTGCCGAGGATATCCACGCTCGCGCTGAGGAGCTGGGCTTTGACGCCTTCTCCGCTTCCGATATGGACGATTCCTCTTCTTGGCGTTTCACCGGTCACATGGCCAACCTGGAGTACTACTATGAGTCTGTGGATTCTCCCGATGCTTGGAAGGAGTGCCCCGCCGAGCTGAAGGGTACCTACATGGAGAACTTCAAGAACCTGTATGACCTGTGCATCAACAACTCCCTGACCGATCCCAAGGAGCTGGCCACCGGCGGTCACGATGCTCAGAACCAGTTCATCTCCAAGAAGGCCGCTTTCTACGTCAACGGCTCTTGGGAGTATTCCGCTGTTGCCGAGGCTATCCCCGGCGCTACCATGATCCCCTACTACTGTGGTGTTGAGGGCGAGGAGAAGGCCGGCCTGAACTGCGGTACCGAGAACTGCTGGGCTATCAATGCCAAGGCCTCCGAGGCCGACCAGAAGGCCACCATGGACTTCATGGTATGGTGCGTGACCAACGCCGAGGCTTCCCGCAAGCTGGTTGACACCTTCGGTGTTATGCCCTACAAGTCTGCTGCCGAGTCCACCAACGGCTTCCTGGCCGCTGCCAACTCTTACAGCAACAACGGCTGCTACGTGATGCCCTGGGTCACCAACTATCAGCCCAACGTCAACGAGTACCGTGCCGCTCTGGTTTCCGCTCTGAACGCCTACAACGCTGACCAGTCCGATGAGAACTGGGAGAAGGTCGTCACCGCTTTCGTGGACGGCTGGGCCACTCAGTATAAGGCTGCCAACGCGGAATAATCGTTTTTCGCAACGAATAACTTAGCGTAAACGGAGGCGGGGAAGGCGCTACGCCTTTCCCGCCTCTTGCTGTTCCTCTTTTCGATACCAACAAAAAGGAGTTGTTTATTTGAAACGACATAACAAAAACGTCCTGCAAAAGCCGATGAGTCGGTGGGGCTGGTTCTTCTTAGGACCGGTTTTGGCGGCCTTCTGCATCGGCTTTGTATGGCCTTTCATACAGGGCATTTACCTGTCTATGTGCAAATTCCGTCTGATTCAGGATGCGGAATTTATCGGCTTTAAAAACTATATGACCGCCTTTCAGGATGCCTCCTTTATGCGGTCCTTTTGGTATACGGCGCTGTTCGCCATCGTCAGCCTGGTGCTGATCAACGTGCTGGCCTTTATGGTGGCTTATGCGCTGACCCAGGGCATTAAAGGCTCCAACATTTTCCGTACCGTGTTCTTTATGCCCAACCTCATCGGCGGTATCGTGCTGGGTTATATCTGGTCGATGATCTTCGACGGTATCCTGTCCAACTACGGTACCTCCATCCTCCAGAACGAGACCTGGGGTTTTTGGGGTCTGATCATTCTGCTGTGCTGGCAGCAGGTGGGTTATATGATGATCATCTACATCGCCGGTCTGCAGGCGGTGCCGGAGGATATGCTGGAGGCCGCCAAGATCGACGGCGCCCGGGGTGACCAGACTCTGTTCCGGGTCATCATCCCCAACGTGATGCCCTCCATCACCATCTGCACCTTCCTGTCTCTGACCAACGGCTTTAAGCTGTTTGACCAGAACCTGGCGCTGACCGCCGGTATGCCCTTTGATATTCAGCCGGACGGCTCCGCCATCAAGACCACTGAGATGCTGGCCCTGAACATTTACAACACCTTCTACGGTCAGGGCGCCGGTGCACCCGGCGTGGCCCAGGCCAAGGCGGTCATTTTCTTCCTGCTGGTGGCAGGTCTGGGTCTGGCACAGTTGTCCATCACCCGTAAGAGGGAGGTGCAGCAGTAATGAAGAAGAATACGTTGTCCGGTGCCAAGCTGGGTAAATCCCTGCTCACCGTAGTGATGTCCCTCATCAGCATTGTGTACGTGCTGCCGGTGGTGGCGGTGGTGATCAACTCCTTCAAGCTGAACACCTTTGTCAAAACCGATACCTTCTCGTTGCCCAGCGGCGAGGCCTTCGTCGGGTGGGATAACTTTATCAAGGGTATGACCTTTGGTAACTACCCCTTTGTCAACAGCGTGCTGTACAGCGTGGTGATCACGGTGTTGTCCACCGGTCTGATCCTGCTGTTCACTTCTATGGCGGCGTGGTACATCACCCGCCGGGATTCCTGGTTCTGTAAGCTGATGTATTATCTGTGCGTGTTTTCTATGGTGGTACCTTTCCAGATGGTGATGTTCCCCCTGTCCAAGACCGCGGATAAACTCAGCCTCAACACCCCCTGGACCATTCCCATTGTGTATCTGGGCTTTGGCGCCGGCCTGGCCATCTTTATGTTTGCCGGCTTTGTCAAGTCCATCCCCGTGGAGATTGAGGAGGCGGCCTCCATCGACGGTTGCGGTCCTGTCCGCACCTTCTTTAAGGTGGTTATGCCGATGATGAGCCCCACTATGATTTCGGTGGGTATTCTGGAGCTGATGTGGGTGTGGAACGACTATCTGTTGCCCTATTTGGTGCTGGACATCAACGAGTACCGCACCATCCCGATCCACATTCAGTATCTGAAGGGTAGCTACGGCACGGTGGACCTGGGTGCTACGATGGCGTTGATTTTGTTGAGCATCATCCCGGTCATCATCTTCTACCTGGCCTGTCAGAAGTATATCATCAAGGGTGTTGCCGCCGGTGCGGTGAAAGGATAATGCTATGAAACGAAGCAGTGGCATTTTGATGCCGATTTACGCGTTACCGTCGCCCTATGGCGTCGGCACTCTGGGCAAGGCGGCCCGGGAATTTGTGGATTTCCTCAGCGATGCGGGGCAGACGTGGTGGCAGATGCTGCCGGTGGGTCCCACCAGCTATGGCGATTCCCCCTATCAGAGTCCCTCCACCTATGCGGGCAATCCCTATTTTATTGACCTGGATATGCTGGTGGAGGACGGCCTGCTGGAGCAGAGCGAGATCGACGCCCTGGAATGGGGCGACGATCCCCAGCGGGTGGACTACGGCAAACTGTATGAAAACCGCTATGCCCTGTTGCAAAAGGCCACCGACCGCGGCTGGGAACGGGATGAAAAAGAGGTAGCCGCTTTTGTGGACGAAAACCAGGGCTGGCTCCCGGATTACGCCCTATTTATGGCGCTGAAACGGCATTTCGATATGGCCTGTTGGCTGGAGTGGCCGGAGGATATCCGCCTGCGGAAGCCGGAGGCGCTGGAGAAATACCGTCAAGAGCTGGAAGCGGATATCGCGCTGTTTACTTATATTCAGTATTTGTTCTTTACCCAGTGGGCCGCCCTGCGGGCATACGCCCACCAAAAGGGCGTGGGTGTCATCGGTGACCTGCCCATTTACGTGGCGCTGGATTCGGTGGACGTGTGGGCGTCTCCCGCCAGCTTCCAGCTGGACGAAAAAGGATTCCCCACCCGGGTGTCCGGTGTACCGCCGGATTATTTCTCGGAGGACGGTCAGCTGTGGGGCAACCCCCTCTACGACTACGAGGCGATGGAAAAGGACGGCTATTCCTGGTGGATCCGCCGTGTGGATGGCGCCGCCCGCCTGTACGACGTGGTGCGCATCGACCATTTCCGCGGCTTTGAGAGTTACTGGTCGGTGCCCTACGGGGAATCCACCGCCAAAAACGGCAAGTGGGTCAAGGGCCCGGGTATGTCTTTGGTAGGTGTGCTGAAAAATTGGTTTGCCAACATCCAGTTCATCGCCGAGGATCTGGGTTATCCCTCCCCCGACGTGGTACAGTTGCTGGCGGATTCCGGCTTCCCGGGTATGAAGGTGTTGGAGTTTGCCTTTGATTCCAAGGATTCCAGTGCCTATCTGCCCCATGCCTATGTGGCCAACTGCGTGTGCTACGGCGGCACCCACGATAACGAGACCCTGGCCGGCTGGATCGCCGGCGCCGACCCCGCCGACAAGAAAAAGGCGGTGGAATACCTGGGTCTGAACAAGCAAGAGGGCTACGTGTGGGGTCTGATTCGCGGTGGTATGAGCAGTGTGGCGGACCTGTTCGTCACCCAGATGCAGGATTATCTGGGGCTGGATAACACCGCCCGTACCAACACCCCCGGCCTGTCGGAGGGCAACTGGCAATGGCGTATGCAGGCCGATGCCATCACCCCCAAACTCACCCAAAAGATTGCCAAGATCACCAAAATGTACGACAGATAAGAGAAAACCCTCCCCATCGGGGAGGGTTTTCTTTTGCATAATGTTGGCGGTGGCGGGTATGGTAATGGGGAAGGGAGCGATGGAATATGCCGAAGCGTTGTGGGGAATACACCGTTACGTTACCCAGCAAGCCCGCCATTTTGGGGTATGCCGCGGTGGGCGGTAAAAAAGAGGGAGAAGGCCCGCTGGGCCGGTATTTTGACGCCATTTTTGAGGATGCCCGGCTGGGCACCGCCACCTGGGAGCAGGCGGAGAGCGCCCTCCAGCGGGAGGCGCTGACCCGGGCGGTGGAAAAGGCGGGGCTGTACCCGGAGCAGCTGCAGGTGCTGTTTGCGGGAGACCTGCTCAACCAGAACATTGCCTCCACCTTTGGTCTGCGGGAGCTGGGTGTGCCGCTGTTGGGTCAGTTTGGGGCCTGCTCCACTATGGGGCAGACCCTGGCGATGGCGGCCATTTTTGTGGATAGCGGTGCCGCCACCTTGTGCGGGGCGGTGACCTCCAGCCATTTCTGTACCGCCGAGCGGCAGTTCCGGTTTCCGCTGGAATACGGCGGTCAGCGTACCCCCACCAGCCAATGGACCGCCACCGCCTCCGGCGCCTGCGTGGTGGGGCAGGGATGCGGTGTGCGGGTGCAGACGGTGTGCGTGGGTCGGGTGTGCGATCTGGGGGTCACCGATATGAACAATATGGGTGCCGCCATGGCCCCGGCGGCGGCGGATACCATCGGGCGGTTTCTGCAGGATACCGGCACCGCGCCGGGGGACTACGATCTCATTGCCACCGGGGACTTGGGTCAGGTGGGCAGTGACCTGTGCCGAGAACTGTTGGCGGAGCAGGGGATCACCCTGGGCGGCAACTACACCGATTGTGGGCTGCTTTTGTTCGACCGCCAGCGGCAGGACGTTCACGCCGGCGGCTCCGGGTGCGGATGCTCGGCCTCGGTGCTGTGCGCCCACCTGCTTCCGCTGATGGAGCGGCGGGAACTGAAACGGGTGCTGTTTTGCCCCACCGGGGCACTGATGAGCCCCACCTCCTCCCAGCAGGGGGAATCCATCCCGGGCATCTGCCACGCCCTGGAACTGGTGGCGGACGGGACGTAAACCAACCCTTGCAATTTTTGAAATGGTGTAGTATGATATACTTGCCAAACAAAACCAAATACATTTCGGTTGATGAGCGGTGTTTTTGCCTCTTGGTAAAAATACTACGCTCTATTCCTGCATACCCGCTCATTTGACCGGTGTTGTTGGTTTTGTTTGGCGACAGTGGAGCTATGTATTTTTCGGTGCGTAGCTTCTGCTGCGCACTTTTTTATTTTTAGGAGGAATGGAAAATGAAAAGAAAAGTATTCTTACCCCTATTGGCTTTCGCGTTGCTGGTATCAGCAGTAGCAATGGGCTTGTTCACTACATCGGTGTGCGCCGCATGGTATGACTGGGATGATGCAGTCGTTAGTGGTAATTATACCTATTTGGTGCAAGACGGTGAGGCAATTATCCTCAGTGCCGATGAATCCATCAGTGGCGTTGTATCGATTCCTTCCAACTTGGGCGGATACCCTGTAACCACCATTGCGGAGCATGCTTTTTCGAATCGCGAGTTAATGGTCGTTCTTACTATTCCGGATAGTGTTGTTACCATCGAAGCGAATGCATTTGAGAATTGTGACAACTTAATGGTTGCTACTATTGGCAATGGCGTGAATTACATTGGAACAGAAGCATTTCGTGAGTGTTATAATCTTGAAACTCTTACCATAGGTAGCAAGGTCGAGACAATCGATTGGGGTGCTTTCGCTTGGTGTGAGAGCCTGGAAACACTGGTACTTCCGAACAGTCTGGTAACTATTAATGATTCAAATTGGAACGATATCGGTGCATTTCATTGCTGCATATCGCTGAAAGAAGTCACTTTAGGAAGTAAACTGAAACATATCGGAAGCCATGCTTTTATTCATTGCTCCGGCATAAAAAGCATAACCATTCCGAATAGCGTCAACCATATTGGTGATGAAGCCTTTGCTTTTTGTAGCAGTTTAACGAGCATTGATATTCCGGATAGCGTTACTTCCTTAGGAAAGTACGCCTTTACCAGCTGCAAAAAAATGACAAGTGTAATAATCGGTGATAGTGTAAGTGAAATTGCCAACGGTACGTTCTCTGAGTGCGAGAAATTGGCCTCCGTATCAATTGGCAACAGTGTTTCTTCAATCGGCGCTGCCGCCTTTTTGCGGTGCACTTCTTTGACCGAGATCACTCTGCCGAATAGTGTTGTAGAAATCAAAGGTGAAGAATTTCGACACCTTAATGACTGGGATAATTGGGGAGCATTTGAGGATTGTTCTGCGTTAAAAAAGATAACGTTAAACGATGAATTGCAAAGTATCGGCTTTGATGCGTTTTATAACTGCCATAATTTAAAAGAGATCGTCATCCCTGATAGTGTTACCGCTGTTGGCGAGTTTGCTTTTGCTAATTGCTCGAATTTGAAAAAGGTTGTAATTGGTGAAGGTGTTACCGAGATCGCTAAAGCTACCTTTGATAGCTGCACTAAACTCTCCAATCTTAAGATTGGCAGTGCTGTCACCACAATCAACGGACGGGCGTTTCTTAACTGTGTTTCTCTTAAGTCTGTCACGATTCCAGATAATGTAGTTACATTCAATAGCGTTGATGGGCGGTTAACTGAAGGCGACTACGTTAATTGGTATAATAACATTGGTGCTTTCTGGGGTTGTTCTGCTCTGGAAAAGGTGAACCTTGGTAAAATGGTTATTACCATCAGCGAGGGGACTTTTGCGCGTTGTTCCAAGTTGACAAACATCAATGTTTCTGCTGAGAGTTTGATGTTCTCCTCGGTGAACGGTGTTCTTCTCAACAGAAAGAAGACAGAAGTGGTGTATTGCCCTGCCGGCAAAAAGGCGGTTGGTGTTCTCCCTAAGAGTGTTGTTTCGATTGGTTATAAGGCTTTTAATGATTGTTCCGGTCTGGCAGTGTGGTTTGCGGGCGACGAAGATGACCGTAACACCATCAGCATAAATGACGGAAACCAGAGTTTGTTAGATGCGGTTTGGCATTATAACGCTTGTGCTGATGAGCACACGTACACCAGTGATTGCGATACGGTATGCAATAAATGTTCCTGGGTTCGCAAAACTAGTGCAAAACATACCTACACGAATGCCTGTGACACCTCTTGTAATGTGTGCAAAACCACCCGCACCATTAAGCACGATTACAAATCTGCTACCTGCACCAAGGCCAAAACCTGCAAGGTCTGTGGTGCTACCCGCGGCAGCAAACTGGGTCACAGTTATGAGAAGAAGACCACCAAGGCCACCTTGACCAAGAACGGCGTTATCAAGAATGTCTGTGAGCGTTGCGATTACGTTGCCAGCAAGACCACCACCATCTACAAGGCGAGCAAGGTTTCTCTGTCTAAAACCACCTACACTTATGATGGCAAAGTGAAGAAACCCACACTCACAGTGAAAGACAGCAAGGGCAACACCATTTCTAAGTCCAACTACACCGTCACCTACGCCAGCGGGCGCAAGAACGTGGGCAAGTACAAGGTCACGGTCAAGTTCAAAGGCAACTACTCCGGCACCAAGACTTTGTACTTCAAAATTAACCCCGCCAAGACCACATTGTCCTCTCTCACCGCCGGCAGTAAAAAGCTGACCGTCAAGTGGACCAAGAAGACCACGCAGGTCACCGGCTATCAGATTCAGTATTCCACCTCGAAATCCTTCAAGACCTACAAGACCAAGAACGTGACCAGCTACAAGACCGCGAGCACCTCGCTCATCGGCCTCAAGGCTAAAACCACTTACTACGTCCGGGTACGTACTTACAAGACCGTCAACGGCGTGAAGTATTATTCCGGCTGGTCCACCATCAAGTACAAGAAAACGAAATAAGTTAGCGAAACCCCTCGGCATATTTCCGAGGGGTTTTCGTTTGTGCGGAAACGTTCTCTGTCAAAACAACCCCTCAGTCCTCGCGTTTGCTCGGACAGCTCCCCTTGCACAGGGGAGCCTGAACGGGGTGCCGAGGACGCCGCCCCCTACGGCGCAACCACGGCTTAGATAGAATCCGTAGGGGCGGGCCTCCCAGACCGCCCGTGGGAGAACTTCGACCAATCCGTTCGTCCACGGGGCAGGAGCCGGCATCTTGCCCGGACGAAAGGCCTAAAAGTTTTTGTTGCATATTCGGCAGAAATGCGGTACAATATTCTGGATATGCATTCCAACATTAGGAGGGGTCTTATGGACCAGATCAATACCACCGGACGTCCCACCAACGAGGAGATTCTGCGGCGGCGCACCTTTGCCATCATCTCCCACCCCGACGCCGGTAAAACCACCCTGACCGAAAAGTTCCTGCTGTACGGCGGCGCCATCCAGCAGGCGGGTATGGTTAAGGGCAAAAAGAACAATAAGCACGCGGTCTCCGACTGGATGGAGATCGAAAAACAGCGTGGTATTTCGGTTACCAGCTCGGTGATGCAGTTTAACTATAAGGATTACTGCATCAACATTCTGGATACACCCGGCCACCAGGATTTCTCGGAGGATACCTACCGCACCCTGATGGCGGCGGGCTCCGCCGTGATGGTCATCGACGCATCCAAGGGTGTGGAGCGCCAGACCATCAAACTGTTTAAGGTGTGTTTGCTGCGCAACATCCCCATTTTCACCTTTATCAACAAGATGGACCGCGAGGCCCGCAATCCCTTTGACCTGATGGAGGAGATCGAGAGTGTGCTGGGCATCCGCACCTATCCTATGAACTGGCCCATCGGCTCCGGCAAGGAGTTTAAGGGCGTGTACGACCGTCAGGGTAGCAGTATCATCGCCTTCTCCGCCAACGACGAGAACGCCAACGCCCAGCACGAGGTGGCGGCCACCCGGGTGGACCTGAAGGACGATGGCCTAAAAGAGGTGATCGGCCCCTACCTCCACGAAACCCTGATGGACGACGTGGAGCTGTTGGACGGCGCCGGCTATGAGTTCGATATGGAGGAGGTGCGCCACGGCCGTCTGACCCCGGTGTTCTTCGGCTCGGCGCTGACCAACTTCGGCGTAGAGCCTTTCCTGCAGGAGTTCCTCAATATGACCACCTCGCCGCTGCCCCGCAAGGCCGGTGACCGTGAGATCGACCCCTTTGGCAAGAATTTCTCCGCCTTTGTGTTTAAGATTCAGGCCAATATGAACAAGGCCCACCGTGACCGCGTAGCCTTTATGCGTATTTGCTCCGGCAAATTCGAAAAGGGTATGGAGGTGTACCACGTCCAGGGTGACAAGAAAATGCGTCTGAGCCAGCCCCAGCAGCTGATGGCGGAGAGCCGCGAGATCGTGGACGAAGCCTATGCCGGCGATATCATCGGCGTGTTTGACCCCGGCGTGTTCTCCATCGGCGACACCATCTGCTCCGGCGGTGACAAGTTCGCCTTTGAGGGTATCCCCACCTTTGCGCCGGAGCATTTCTCCCTGGTCAGCCTGGTGGATACCATGAAGCGCAAGCAGTTTGTCAAGGGTATCACCCAGATCGCCCAGGAGGGTGCCATCCAGATCTTCCAGGAGCTGAACGGCGGTATGGAAGAGGTTATCGTAGGCGTGGTGGGTGTCCTGCAGTTTGACGTGCTGGTGTACCGTCTGAAGAATGAGTACAACGTGGACATCCGTATGCAGAACCTGCCCTACCAGTACATCCGTTGGATCGAGAATGAGGACATCAACGTCAAGGCCCTGAACCTCACCAGCGACACCCGTCGCATTCAGGATCTTAAGGGCAAGAAGCTCCTCCTGTTCACCAACCCCTGGAATATCACCTGGGCCACCGACCACAACCCCACCCTGGAACTGTCCGAGTTCGGCAAAAACGAAGCGTAAAGAAATACCACATTCCTACTTGCAATGCAAAAGGGAATGTGGTATTTTTAAGTTAGAGACTTGGTTAGCCTCCCTCGTTAGAGGGAGCCGGATAGACACCCCGAACTACAAGGAGGAATGTATATGAAAAGGGTAGGGATTATTTGCATAGCCTTGTTGTTACTGGTTTGTTTAACCGCTTGTGGCGCCAAAGAATATGTTGTAGGTGCGTTCTCTTATGCAGAGGATTGCGCCGGTATATATGAGATTCCGAATAACGATTATGTCAATACCGTACCCCAGGAAATACAGGATGTTGAGCAAGTTGTGAAATTGGCAAAAAAAGAAGTGTCGATAACCTACAACACCATTGACGTGGCTTATGATGAAACGGCAGAAATGTGGCGTGTATGCTTTTGGAGGGAAGGTCTTTTTGCACCGGATTTTGGTGGAGGTCAAAATGTTTATTTGGATAAAAACGGTATCACACAGATGGTTGTGTCAGGTAAATAAAAAAGACCCGCACTTTGGTGCGGGTCTTTTACTTTGTGGCGGGACAAATCGCCATTGCGTATGTTATCAGTAGGCGTCAAAGTCGTAATTGCCCTTGGGGTGGTACAGGATGTAGCTCTCGGCACCGCCGGCGGTGCAGTCGGCAATCAGCGCCTTCACCTGCTTGGCGGAAAGGCCTTCTACGTCCAGCACCGGGGACAGGGCGGGTTTCTCCGCCTCATCCATCACCTTGGTGCGCAGGATCATCTGCTTCACTGCTTCCTGTACGTCGTCCCCGGAGAGGGCGGGTGCCGCCAGAGTAGGGGCAAAGGTCAGGGGGTTGCCGCCGTAAACCTGGGTGGCATCTCCTAAGGCACTTTCCTCGGTGCAGGCCAGAATCAGGGGGCAATCCTTGCCCAGTTTCTTCTCGACCTTGGACACGAACAGGGTCAGCACCTCGTCCCACTTCAGGTTGGCGTTATCCTTGCCGAAATCCGCCTGACCGGTGATGGAGGGGTTGGGGAACTGGACGCTGTCCAGCATCACGGCACCGGCACCCAGTTTTTTCAGCTCTGTCGCCAGACCCAGGATGTACTGATGGGCATCGTTGTCGTAGGGATTCAGCCAGGTTTTGGCGCCGTTTTCCTTGGCACCGTCGTACCAACTCCAAGAAGGATTGCCCTTATAGGCAATGCGTGCCTCGGTCAAAACGCGGGAGGCCACGTTATCCTTAAAGGCGTGGAGCCGGGGGATGGGCGCCAGCCCCGCTTCCCGGATAAGGGTAAACAGCGCTTTCAGTTCCTTTTTGGTCAGGGCATCTTCTGTAAAGCCGTCTACCTTGACAGCCTCTTCGGAGGTGAAGCGGTAGTACAGGTTACCCTCCGCGTCTTTGAGGTCAAACACCACGCTGTTGAATCCCGCCTTTTTGGCGGCGGCCAGGGTGTCGGGCAGGTCCTCTTTCCCCATGGCGGAAAAAGGCAGGTAAAAGGCCCGCACAGTGGTCAGGGTGGCTGTCTCCTCTTTGGGTTTGGTGGTTGTGGTGGGTTTGGCGGCGGTCGTGGTAGAGGGGGATGTTGGTTCCTCTTGGGTGTTAGGCGCGGTCAGAGGGTGCTCGGAGAGAAACTTGGCACCGAAAAAGCCTCCGGCCACAATGGCTAACACCACAACAACCGTGCCAATGATCCGCAGGGCGGGGTTGCGTTTGCGGAACACCGGGCGTTTGCCGCGATGGAGTTTTTGTCGCATAGGAAAACCTCCGTAGGAATGGAAATGGTTAGATCAAAGAGAAATTGGCAAAGCCCATCAATGCCAAGGCCAGCAGACCCACGTACACCAGAATGGAGGGCATACCGCGGAAGGCCTCCGGCATATCCGGGTTATCCATCCGCTCGATGCCCTCTGCCACCAGCCAGGTCAGGCAACCGAAGCTCAGGCAAGAGCCCACGGCCAGACTGATGTTGGTGCCCAGGTTGGATTCGAAGTGGGCGTTGCACACCAGGGCGATGCCGGTGACCAGATTGTTAAAGGCGGCAAAGGGTAACAGCCGACCGATGCGGTGATACAGGTTGGGACCCAGCCACTTGAGCAGCAGGGTGATGACCACGTACAGCACCGCCGTGATGGAGATCATCATAAAGGGACGCCACAGCTTATCCACGCCGGTGCCGAAATACATATCCAAGGGATAGGCGATGAGCACGGTCAGCACCGAGAACACCGCCAGAATGCCGCTGAACAGCCAGATGTTCTTGGGCTTGCGGACGATGTGCAGCATCAGGGATGAGCCGAAACCGGTGGTGAGGATGACGTTTTGCATCAGCGCCACCGTCAGGAAAAAGGTCAGCACATCAGAAATCTGTGTGCCGAGATTTTGGAAAAACTCACTCATGGTTCTCGTCCTCCTTTCTGCCGAAGAGGGCGGAGAGACGCTGGCGGCTCCACTGGAGGGTGGCAGCCATAAAGCCCAGCAGAATAAAGGTGACAAAGGGTTTGGCGGCGGCATTGATGGTGATGGCCTCGGTGCCCACCGGGATGTTCCAGATGGTGCCGAAGGCCGCCGCCTCACGCAGGGCGGAGATCAGGCAGATCACGATGCCGAAGCCCACGGTACTGCCCACCGCATCCACCACCGTGGCGATGGGATTTACCAGAGAGGAGAAGCCCACCGTGCGGGTGTACAGCATATTCACCGCCAACAGTGGGATAAAGAGGTGCAGGGTGGCAAACAGCTCGGTGGATACGTAGGTGTCCATCACGTAGGCGGCACCCACCAACAAAAGGGAGGCCAGCAACACGTAGGCCGCCGGGCGCAACCATTTGGGCAGCAGGTTACCCACCGTGGCGATGAAGAAGCTTAAGGGGACCAGCACCACTGCGGTGCACACCGTCAGCGCCACACCGTTTTGCAGGGTGGTGCCGGCGCCGATGATGGGGGCCATACCCAGAGCCTGAATCAGCACGATGTTGTTGGTCAGAGCATTTTCCACAAACAACTGGGTGTTGCGCCACACGCGGCGGCGCACGTTGGCTTGTTTATTCATAGCTCTTCACCTCCCGGCGGATACGGCGGAGATTGGTCAGCCAGTGCCAGCCGTGCCAGCTCCAGCGGTCGATGATGGGGGATACCGCATTCATAATCAAAATGGCGAAGCAGGCCGAGGCCTCGTTCTGACCCAAGTGCTGCATAGCCATCACCAGCATACCGGTGAGCACACCGTAGAACAACCGTCCCAGCCAAAAGCGGGGTGCGGTCACCGGGTCGTTGATCAGAAAGGCACCGGCGAACAGTATGTAGCCGGAGCACAACTGGGCCAGGGTGCCGTATTCCCAGCTCATACCGCCCATAGGGGACAGGGCGGCCATCACCAGACAGGTGGCCAGATAAGGCAGTACCACCCAGCCGGAGATGGTGCGGTGTACCAGCAGATAGCCGATAAAGGCCAGCAGAATCAGGGTGGCGGTGGCACCGATGGGGCCGGCAAAATCACCCAAGAACAGATCCATAGCGGTATAGGTCGGGGTTGCCCGGGCCAACAGCTGGGTGGCCAGAGATTGCTCGGTGACCACGTCCACAACCGACGAGGCGGTGGGTAAATGGGTGGTGCCCAACACGGCGGGATAGGTGAACATCCGCCCGGGGAAGCAGAAGGCCAGTACCGCGATACCGGCGGCGGCGGGGTTAAACACGTTGCGCCCGGTACCGCCGAAAGGTGCCTTGACCACCAGGATGGCAAAGGCGGCACCCAGCATCGGCACCCAATAGTCCACCATAGGGGACATAGCCAGACCCACCAGCATACCGGTGACGGCGGCGGTGCCGTCACGGTAGGTGCGGATAGGACGGCGGCGGAAAATATCGCACAGCACCTCGCAGACTATAGCGGTGGCTATGGTGAGCAATATGATGTACAGCGGTCGGGGACCGTAGTTGACGTAGGACAGAACGCCCAGCGGAATCAACGCCAACAGGATGTCGGTTATCATCTTGCCGGTGGAGGATTCCGTGCGCACGAAGGGGGCTTTTACGCTACTCATAACTCATCCTCCTCCCAGTTTAAGAACATGGTACCTTTGGATTGGCCGGCGGCCACCACCTCGGCGGCCACGTCCCGCCCGGCGGGGCAGATATAGGAGCAGGCACCACAGCCGTCGCAATCGCCGGGGCACAGGTGCTGTAAGCGCTCGTAGTGCATATTTTCTGCCCGGCGGACGATCTCGTAGGGCAGCAGACCGGCGTGGCACACCTCGGCGCACCGACCGCAGCCGATGCAGGGACCGGGCACACGCACCGGCTTTTGTTCCATTACCAGCAGGGTGGTGATACCCGGCAGGATGGTGGTGTTGCGGTCGGTGCAGAGTATGCCGTTCATGGCATCCCCCAGCACCAGGCGCACGTTGCCCTTGATCTGGCAGGCGTCCAGCAGATCCCCCACACGGGTACCGAAAGGTACTTGGAAATTGCGGGGGGTGGGCATGGCGTCTCCTGCCACCGTCACGATGGCGGCGGTGTGGCGAACGCCCCGTTTGATGGCGCGGCCCAAGGCCAGGCAGGCCTGAATACCGATGCGGTAGCATTCCAGCTCCTGCGGGGCAAACCGGGTCACCGGGAACTCGTCATCCACCGTGTACACGTTGACCCGGCCGATGGCCCGTTTCAGGGCACGGCGGCGGCGGGCAGGCAACATGGTGGCGATGTGGTAGCGGGAAAAGCCGACGGCACGGGCGGCCATCTGCAGACCGAACAGTGCCAGACGGGGCTGTTCCATCAGCACCGCCCAGGCAGAAGAACCGAAAATATCGTTTTCGGTGGCGTCCGCCACCAGAATGGATTGCAGAGCTCCTTGGTCATTTTCCGGCAACATCCATTGGGCCAGCTTCTCCCACAGGGGAACGCCGTCCAGTTCATCGTATACACCGGCATCCCGGGCGATGTTGACAATGGCCTCGGGGGTCAGTTCCTCTTCGCTGACCACCGGGAGGCAGGTCTCGCCCTCGCCCTCGGCGCGGATGTCGGCGCACAGCAGTGAGCCGTAGAGGGGATGGTTGACCACCATGGTACCCTCCAGGACACCGCTGACGGTGGCTATGGCGGGGGTATAGGCAATGCGGCACAATTCGTCACCGCAGGTGACCGGCGCATCCGCCGGCAGATGGGCGATGGGGGATGCCTCGTCACCGGGTGCCACCGGCACCCGTACTTCGGTGGGGTTCAGCACTTCGATGCGGTGCTCCAAGGCTTTTCCTTTTTGAAAGGGCAGTACCACGCCCCGATTAAACAACGGCATACAATCACACCTTCCTTTTGGCAATTTGGGGAATTGCTCGGTGAAATCTATTGGTGAAATGGCACCCGACGGAAACGGTTTCCGCCAGAAAGTACCGGTTGCTTTCGTTGGTTAAGGCAATTATGATAGAACCATCCATCACAAAAGAAATGAGGGAATGCTGTGAAAATCGAACCTATTGCAGAAGGTCGTCTGCGTGTCTGGTTAAAAGAGGAAGAAGCCGCCTTCTGGCATTTGGATCGGGAAGAACCGGATAAAATCGGTCTTCGCCGCTTAGTTCGGCGGGTGTACACCGCCGCCGGGTACCGCCCGACCGGGCGGCTGACCGCCGAGATGGTGCCAGTGGCGGAGGGCTGGCTGTTGCTCATCAGCCCCACCGTTCCCGCAGAGGCAGGGCCGGCGGTGTATCATCTGGATCACCCGGACGACCTGCTGACCCTGATGGAAAAATGGCGGTGGGGAAGCACCGCTCCCCAGCCAATGTGTATGCTGTACGAGCTGGGTGAGGGCTACCGCCTGGTGGTGTATGGGGATGCGCCCCTAACCCCGGCGCAAAGCCGACTGTTGACCGAACATACCCGCTTGGTGGGATACGGCGAGGCCGTCTGTGCCCACGTGGCGGAATACGGCACGTTGATTGCCGATGGGAACGCACTTACAGCCGATGGACACCGTCCACCAGCGCCTTGGGCTCCGGAGAGTTGAACAGGGCACTGCCGATGACCGCAATATCCGCACCGGCCTTGGCGGCGGTGACGGCGGTGTCGGCGTTGATGCCGCCGTCCACCTGAATGGTGACCTGCAGACCGCGGCGGGTTATCTCCTCCCGCAGGGCGGTCACCTTGGGCATCATATCCGCCATAAAGGATTGTCCGCCGAAACCGGGCTCCACCGTCATCACCAGCACCATATCCACCTGCTCCAGGTAGGGGAACGCCGCTTCGGCGGGGGTGGCGGGCTTGAGGGTGATGGCGGCCTGTTTACCGGCGTCACGGATGTCCGCCAGGGTAGCGGCGACGTCGTCGGCGCACTCCAGGTGGATGTTGATGAGGTCGGCACCGGCCTTAACAAAGGCGGGAATCAGCCGACGGGGATGCTGCATCATCAAGTGCACGTCAAAGAACAGGTCGGTGCAGGGACGCAGGGCGGCAATCACCGGAGGACCGAAGCTCAGGTTCGGCACGAACACGCCGTCCATTACGTCCAGGTGCACCATATCGGCACCGGACCGCTCCACAAACTGTAGCTCGTCAGCACCGTGGGCAAAATCACAGGTCAAAATCGACGGGGATACTTTCATTGTTAGGTCCTCCTTTTTGGGCTTCTACATATATTTTACTTCATTATAGGTGAAAAATCAAGTGGGGGTCTGTTCCAGTAACGGGAGCAGCTCGCTTATCTGCCGGATGACCGGCACGTCCTTTGGCATGGGCAGAGCGTGGATGGGATGGTCCGGGTCACGGTCAGCCAGCTTCAGTACGGTGTTAAACCCCGCCTGCTTGGCGCCTTGCAGATCGTTGACCGGGTGATCCCCCACGTAGACACAGGCCGAGGGAGGCACCCCCAGACGGGCGGCCGCCAAGCGGAACACCGCCGGGTGGGGCTTTTGGATCCCTTCTTCTCCGGCCAGCACCAACAGGTCCAGGTAGGGTCGCAGACCGCTGTGGTCCATCTTGCAGGTTTGGGGGATGGGGTTGCCGTTGGTGATGATACCCACCAGATACCCTGCCTTGCGCAGGGCGGTGAGGGTGGCGGTCACGTCCGGGTGGAGCACACCGCCGGCGGCAAAGCCGTGGTAGAACCGCCACAGGGCCCGGTCCGGGTCGGCGGGCTTTTCCGACGGCCACAGGCCCAGGAAACGGCGGATCAAGGTGGCGTAGTCGATGATGTTGCCGTATTCCCCCCGCTGATAGCGGAACATCTCCTCCAACCGGTCGGTGTGCTGGGCGGCGGTCAGGGAGGGGTAATAGTGGCTAAGGAAAGCGGACAACCCTTGCCGAAAGGCCTGGTCGCGGTTGTCCAGCGTATCGTCAAAGTCAAAGAACACAGCCCGGATTTCCCCGTTTTCGCCGGGTGCGAACAGAGAGCGGGCGGCGGTCACGTCCTGCTGGATTTGGGATTTCAGCGCCTCCAAAGAGGGAAAGGTCTGCTCCTCCCGCAAAAAGCGCAGGGGATAGACGGTGGGGCAGGTGCCGTATAAATCGCCGTCAAAATCCAGTATGTAGGTCTCTGCCAAGGGGGCATCCGCGCCCACCGTGGGGCGCACGCCAACGTTGGTGACGGCGGGGTAAACGGCGGTGTCTACCTGCACGCAGGAGACGTACACGCCGAAACGGGGACAGGCCATCCCCTCGGGCAAGATTTGGTTGATGGTGGGCAGACCCAGCTTGCGTCCCAAACGCTGTCCGGCGGTCACCGGTGCTTGCAGGCGGTAGGGACGACCCCACAACCGGCGCACCAGCGGCATATCGCCTGCCGCCAGGGCTTGGCGGATGGCGGTGGAGCTGATGGGGGTATCCCCGGCATCCACCTCCGGCACCACGGTAACCGCGATGCCGTATTCACGGCACAGGGCGGTCAGCAGGGCTGCATCCCCCGCGCCGCCGGCACCAAAGCGGTAGTTGTAACCGCAGGTGACCTGCACAGCCCCCAAACGGGCGTGCAGAACGTCCCGGACAAATGCCTCCGGGGTCAGGTGGCGGATATCGGAAAAATCCGCCTCAAACCATTCGTCCACACCCATAGCCTCCAGTAGGCTGTGCTGTTCCCGGTGGGAGCAGAGCTGACCGGGGATGTGCTTGGTGGTGACGGTGTCCAACCGGAAAGTGAACACACAGCGGGAAACGGTGTCCTCCACCCCCTGTACCGCCGCCAGAATCACCTGGCGGTGTCCGGGGTGCAGACCGTCGAACAGACCCAAGGCCACCGACCGGGGACAAGAGGGAATATTCAGTTGTCCGTTCAGGTGGTAGGTCTTCATAGTCAAAATCCTTTACAATGCCAAAAGGCAGTCCATTTTCAGTTGCCCGTCCTGTGGCACACCCAGGGCGATGCATACCCCCTCGGGGTCGTACACCCGCACCGGGCCGGTGACGGTGGCTTTTAGCCGCACCAGGTCCAAAGCTCCGCCGTTGCGAAAGCGCCCCGCCTGGGGTGCAGATACCGTAATGGCGGGATAGGCCGCCAGGGCGGTCTCGATAGGGAGAATGCGGTGGGACAGCGTCCCTTCCTCCGCCAATGTCTTGGCCTCGTCCAAGGTGATGCAGTCTGACAGAGTATAGCCGGCCGCCATGGTCCGCCGCAGGGCGGTCATAACGGCGCCGCAACCCAGCACCCGTCCCAAATCGTCGCAGAGGGTACGGATATAGGTGCCTTTGGAACAGGCGCAGTGGAGGGTCAGCAGACCCTCTTTTTCGTTGTATTCCAACAAATCCAGTTCATAGATGGTTACCGGGCGGGCTTCCCGCTCCACCTCGATGCCCTGACGGGCCAGGTCATACAGCCGCACACCGTCCTTTTTGAGGGCGGAGGTCATAGGCGGTACCTGCAGAATATCTCCCCGGAATTGGGGCAGTACCGCTTCAATTTGGCTCAGGGTGGGGATGGGTTTGCCGGTCTCCTGCACCTGACCCCATACGTCCAGCGTGTCGCTGACCGCCCCAAATCGCAGGGTGGCGGTATAGCTTTTATCGTGGACGGGCAGCCGGTCCAGGGTCTTGGTGGCCCGCCCGATCAGTAGGGGCAGAACGCCGGTGGCATTGGGGTCCAGAGTACCGGCGTGACCGATCTTTTTGACCCCCAGCAGACGGCGCACCACCGCCACGCATAGGAAGGAGGTCATCTCCTCCGGTTTATCAATACATAAGATGCCATCCATCGGAAAGCCTCCTTTCGCCTATGTCATAAAACCACAATATGCGGACAGGGTCATCCCTGTCCGCATAGTATTAGCCTGTGATTAGTCGGGGAAGAGCCTGTTCGGAGGCTTTCAGCACCGCCCGGATAGCCTCTTCACGGGTGCCCTCTACGACACAGCCGGCGGCGCGGGTGTGTCCGCCGCCGCCCAACAGGACGCAGATGGCCGACGCATCGGCGTGGGTGCCGGTGCGTACGCTGATTTTAAAGTTGCCATCGGATTTTTGGCGCAGGGTAACACCCACCCAAACCCCTTCGATCTGACGGGGGATGGGTGGCAGGCCCTCCATATCGTTCTCCTCGGCACCGCTTTTCGCGATCATTTCGTTGTCGATGGTCATCACGGCTACGCGACCCTGGTGGAAGAATTCCATACCGTCCAGAGCCAGACGTTCCAGCTCGATGCGGGCGCGGGTCTTCATATCGAAGTTCACCCGATTGATCATCTCATAGGGGATACCCACGTCCATACAGTCAGCCGCCATACGGTGGGCGGCGGCGTCGGCATTGGAATACTTGAAACAGCCGGTGTCGGTGGCGATGCCGGTGTAGATGCAGGTGGCGATGGCGGGGGTCAGCTCCACCTCCAGCAGACGGATGATGCGCAAGATCAGCATGGTTGCCGCGGCGCAGGTAGCGTCTACACAGGCGTATTTGGCATAGCCGTTGTGGATACTGTGGTGGTCAATGCACAGGTCCACCCGGTGACCGTATTTCTCCTGGAGCTGGGGTCCCAGCAGTTTGGCATCCGCCACGTCCAGGGCGCAGACGTATTCCGGCTCGAAATCCGGCATCTCCACCCCGGCGGTCATATAATTGTATTTTTCCGGGATCGGGTCGCCACACAGCACCCGTACCCGCTTGCCCATACTCCGCAGGGCCAGGCACAGGGCATAGTTACTGCCTAGGGTGTCGCCGTCCGGGTATTGGTGGGCCAACAGCAGGATGTTGTCCGCCTGACGTAACAGGTCGGCGGCCTGCTTATCGGTAATGTATTGGGTCATTGGGGATTCTCCTCTTTTTTAATGCGGTTGATGGTGGCGGCAATGCCGGCACTGTATTCGATGGAATCGTCCGCCACGAACCGCAGTTCGGGGGTGTGCCGCAGGGACAGGGCATAGCCCAGCTCCCGCCGCATATAGCCGGCGGCGGATTTCAGTCCCTTTACGGCTTCGCGGGTGGTCTCTATGCCGCTCATAGAACTGATGTACACGGTGGCATAGGACAGGTCACGGGTTACGTCCACCCGGACGATGCTCAAAAGAGAGCCGGAAACCCGGGGATCCTTGACGGTGCGGAGGATGGCGGTCAGCTCCCGCATAATATCCTCGCTGGTACGGTCCATACGATAGTTGGGCATAGAAGTCCCTCCTTTGTGAGTGATGAGTTAGGAATTAGGAGTTAGGAGTTAACACCTTTGTTTGTAATGCGAAAAGGCATATTTGACGAGATTAAACGGGTTTACACTTTTTCTGTGCAAATATGACAGGTTTTGGCGATAGCCAAAATGATGGTTGTTCAAACCATCAAAGGCATATTTGACGAGATTAAACGGGTTTACCCGTTTAATCTCTATATTCCTCAATGATATAGGTTTCGTAGATGTCGCCTTCCTGAATGTCGGTGAACTTCTCCAGACCGATACCGCACTCGTAGCCCTGGGCAACCTCTTTCTGGTCGTCCTTAAAGCGCTTCAGGGAGATCATCTTATCGTCGCCGATGATGATGCCGTCACGGACGATACGCAGCAGGTCGTTGCGGTACACCTTACCATCCAGGATGTAGCAACCGGCAACCAGACCCACACCGGTGATGCGGTAGACCTGGCGCACCTCGGCACGGCCGTGGAGCACCTCACGGGTCTTGGGAGCCAGCATACCCTTCATAGCGGTCTCCACCTGCTCGATGGCGTCGTAGATGATGCGGTACATACGCATATCCACGCCGGCATTGTCGGCGGCAACCTGGGCCAGGGGATCGGGACGGACGTTAAAGCCAACGATGATGGCGTTGGAGGCGTCTGCCAGCATAACGTCGTTCTCAGATACGGCACCCACGGCACCGTGGATAACGCGGACGCGGACCTCTTCGTTGGACAGCTTCTCCAGGGACTGGGTCACCGCCTCCACAGAGCCTTGCACGTCCGCCTTGACGATGATCTTCAGGGTCTTCAGTTCCCCCTCGCTCATTTGGTCGAACAGGTTATCCAGCGTGATCTTCTGGTACTTGTTGAACATCTCTTCCTTGGCCTCGTTCTTGCGCTGTTCCACCAGCTCACGGGCCAGACGCTCATCGGAAACGGCGTTGAAAATATCGCCGGAAGCGGGCACTTCGCTCAGACCCATGATCTCCACGGGTACAGAGGGGCCGGCCTCATTGAGCTTCTTGCCGTTTTCATCGGTCATGGCACGGACACGGCCCACAGCCATACCGGCCACGATGATGTCGCCGGACTTCAGGGTACCATTCTGCACCAGCACGGTGGCGATGGGACCACGGCCCTTATCCAGACGAGCTTCGATAACCGTACCCTTGGCGGCACGGTCGGGGTTGGCCTTCAGTTCCTTCATCTCGGCAACCAGCAGGACGGTCTCGAGCAGGTCGCTGATACCCATACCGGTATGGGCGGAAACCGGCACGCAGATGGCGTCACCGCCCCACTCCTCCGGCACGATCTCGTGCTCGGTGAGCTGCTGCAGCACCCGGTCGGGGTTGGCGGTGGGCTTATCCATCTTGTTGATAGCCACGATGACGGACACACCGGCATCCTTGGCGTGGTTGATGGCCTCAATGGTCTGGGGCATAATGCCGTCGTCGGCGGCCACCACCAGGATGGCAATATCGGTGACCTGGGCACCGCGGGCACGCATAGAGGTAAAGGCGGCGTGGCCGGGGGTATCCAGGAAGGTGATGGACTGACCGTTCACGTCCACGCGGTAGGCGCCGATGTGCTGGGTGATGCCGCCGGCCTCGCCGGTGGTCACGCTGGTCTTGCGGATGGCGTCCAGGATAGAGGTCTTACCGTGGTCAACGTGACCCATAACCACCACGACGGGGTCGCGGGGCAGCAGGTTGTCGTCCTCGTCTTCGCTATCGTCGATGATGCGCTCCTCGATGGTGACTACCACCTCTTTTTCCACCTTGGTGTGGAATTCTTCGGCTACCAGATAGGCGGTGTCGAAGTCGATTTCCTGGTTGACGGTAACCATCATACCCAGCATAAACAGTTTCTTGATAACCTCGGCGGAGGTAGCCTTCAGACGGGCGGCCAGCTCACCCACGGTGATGGTCTCGCCCACCTGGATGGTGGCCTGCTTCTTCTTGCGCTCCATATCGATACGCTTCAGACGCCCGGCCTCGGTCTCCTTGCGGCGGGGTTTCTTATACTGCTTGGATTTCTGGTTGATCTTCTGCTTCTTGACAGCGCCGCCGTCACCGCGGACGCGGTTGCTGGTCTGGGCCATCATATCAAATTTCTCGTCGTACTTGTTGGTGGCCATCTGCTGGGGTTTGCGGGTGTCCACGGTACGGCGCTCCTGCTGAGCCTTGGGCTGGGGAGCGGGCTGCTCTTTGTTACCCTGCTTTTTCGGCTGGGGAACCGGCTTGCCGGCTACGGTCTTGGGCTCGGCCTTGGGCTGGGATTTGGCGGCGTGCTCCTCTTCGGTCATTACCACCACAGCCTCTTCCTTCTTGGGCTCTTCTTTCTTCCGCTCGTTGGCGGTGGCGAAATAGGCGTCCAGGTTATCGGTGTTGTTCTTCTGGGTATAGTGCTCGAAAATAATGTCCAGTTCCTTCTCTTCCAGAGCGGTGGCGCTCTTCTTACCGGACAGGTTATGCTCTGCCAGGATGGCAATGATTTCTTTGCTCTGTACGCCGAAATCCTTGGCCACGTCGCTGACACGATACTTAATCATCATAAGGCATCTTCCTCCTTCAGGCGTTTCATCATAGCGTTTGCGAACCCAGAGTCGTCGGTGGCGGTAACGGCAACCGGCTTTTCCAGCCCCAGTGCCGCCGCCAACGCTTCTTTGGTCTCGTTGACCGAAAGAATGGGGCAGGTGGTATCCTTACCGGCAAAGCGCAGTTCCTTCTCCGTTTTTGGGGAGCAGTCGCAGGCCAGCAGAATCAGCCGGGCCTTTTTCGCGAGCAGGGCTGCCCGCACCGCATCAAAGCCGATGAGAATGTGTCCGGACCGCTTGGCGATGCCCAGCAGACCGCACAGTTTGTTATTCACCCTCCATCATCTCCTCTTCCAGTCGGTCGTAGATCTCGGCGGGGATGGCACAGGCAAATGAGCGTTCCAGCCGCCGGGCCTTACGGGCGATACGCAGACAGTCGATGCTGCGGCACACGTAGGCGCCGCGCCCGGCCTTGCGTCCGGTCAGGTCCATGGACAGTTCCCCCTCGGGGCTGCGCACCACCCGGACCAGTTCGGTCTTGGGCTTCATTTCGCTGCAGCCGCTGCATTTGCGCAGAGGGATCTTTCGTTCTTTTGCCATTCCATTCACCTCCAAGATGATTGTTCAGAAATTACTCTTCGTCCTCGTCTTCACCGTAGAAACCGCTCTCGGGACGGATGTCGATCTTCCAGCCGGTGAGCTTCACCGCCAGACGGGCGTTCTGGCCCTTGTTACCGATGGCCAGGGACAGCTGGGCATCCGGCACGGTGACCTTACAGGACTTGGTGCCCTCGGGGTCCATCTCCACGCCTAACACCTTGGCGGGGGCCAGGGCGGCGGCGATAAAGGTGGCGGGGTCCTCGCTGTATTCCACAATGTCGATCTTCTCGCCGGCCAACTCCTCAACGATGTTGGCTACGCGGATACCGCGCTGGCCGATACAGGCGCCGACGGCGTCCACATTTTCGTCGTGGGACAGCACCGCCATCTTGGTGCGGCTGCCGGCCTCACGTGCCACGGATTTGATCTCCACGGTGCCGTCAAAGATCTCCGGCACCTCGTTCTCGAACAGGCGGGTCACCAGACCGGGATGGGTACGGGATACCAGGGCGCGCATACCCTTTTCGGTCTCCTTGACGCCCACCACGTACACCTTGACGTGGCTGCCCTCGGTGAGCACGTCGGTCTCCATCTGCTCGGCCTTGGGCAGGACGGTCTCGCCCTTACCCACCTGGATGGTGGCGGCACCGGAGCGGGGGTCCACACGGACCACCTGGGCGGATACCAGCTCCTGATTGCGGCGCTGGAACTCCATCACCTGCTGGTTCTTCTCCGCCTCGCGGATGCCCTGACGGATGACGTGCTTGGCGGACTGGGCGGCGATACGGCCGAAGCGCTTGGGCTCCAGCTTAATGTCGATGGTCTTGCCCACCTTGGCGCGCTTGGTGTACTGAAGTGCCTGGTCCAGGGTCAGCTGCAGATCGGGGTTCTCCACCTCTTCCACAACCTCTTTGCGGATCACCACGGAGAACTCGCTGGTCTCGGTGTTCATGGTGACGATGATGTTGCTCTCGTCACCGCCGAAATCCTTTTTCACCGCCACGACGATGGCGGCGCGGATGCGCTCCAGCAGGTACTCGACGTCGATGCCTTTTTCTTTGGCCAGCATCTTCAGGGCTTCGAAAAATTCTACGATTTCCTTGTTAGTCATAATGCTTTTCCTCCACAGGCTGGTTAGCCGTTATTGTATCTTATTCTTCTGCGTACTCGTCCCACTGGTCGATGGCGTGGACAGCCGCCACCGTCTTGGGGTCAAAGGTCACGGTCTCGTCATCTTCGGTCTGGATGGTGATGCCATCCTGCCAGTCGATGAGGATGCCGGATACTTCTTTTTGCCCGTTTTCGTCCGGGCGGTAGAATTTCAGCGTCACCGGATAACTCTCGTAATAGGCGAAATGCTCGTCACGGGTCAGCTCCCGGTCGGCACCGGGGGAGGTAACCTCCAGACAATAGGACTGGGGAATGGGGTCAGCCTCGTCCAGTATGGGGCTCAGTTTGCGGGAGACCGCCACGCAGTCGTTGATGGATACCGGGGTATCCTCTCGGTCGATAACCACCCGGAGAATCCAGGTGGCACCCTCTTTGACAAAGCGGATATCCCACAGCATCAGCTCCAGCTCTGCGGTGATGGGTTCCACTAACGGCGCTACGGCGCCGGCAATACCGCCGGGGGCGGCATTCTGTTTTGCCATTGGTCATACCTCCTCAGTATATGTGGTGCGTTCTGTCCCTACAACGATAAAGGAGCGGGTCGCCCCACTCCTTTACCTACGTTGTATTTACTGTGGTTAGTATAGCACAGCCTTTTCAAAAAATCAAGCCTTTTTCTTATATTTGTATAGTATATACAAAAGTGGCGGGTATGACAGGGGGTAAGGGTGCAGGGTGACGGAGGGCGAAAAATCAAAAACCGCCCTAATGTGTGCATGCAAAAAGGCCCCCTTGCCTAAAGGGGGCTGTCCGAGCACCGCGAGAACTGGGGGATTAAAATCGCTTTGCGATTTTCCTTGCTACGCAAGGTATCCCTCCACCGCCTGACGGCGGTCCCCCTCCCTCTAGGCGAGGGAGGCTTTTATCGGTGGGGCGAAAAACCAAAAACCGCCCCCAAAAAATCAGGGACGGTTTTCGGCTTTTTTATTTTGAGGAAAGAGATAAATTACAGTTCGCCTTCGTGCTTGGAGGCTTCCTTCTTACCCACGGTCAGAGCCTTGTCACCGGACAGGTACATGGTCAGCAGACCCAACAGCACACAGCAGGTAGACACGTAGGTGATGACGGGGGTGATCTCCTTGGAGATGATCCGGCAGATCTCGGCGCCGATGCCACCCTCGCCGCCGCCGATGATCAGGGCGGCAACGTAACCGAAGAAGGTCAGACCGCCGGCAAACAAGCTCAGCATAACGCCCCAGCCGAAGATGACCTTCAGCACGGAAACTACTTTATTCAGTACGTTTTTCATAGTCGGCACCTCCTTACATCATTACGGGCCAGCCCAGGCCGAGAATCGGCAGCCAACCCATCAGCACGGCAACCTGCAGGATAAACTGGGCGGCCACCCACCACAGGTTGTTGTTAAAGGTCTTCTTGAAATCGGACTCCGCCATGGTCATACCGGCGTACATACCCAGGCCCAGGGGCGGGGTGATGCCGCACATCACGCCGCAGATGCAGGGCAGCATGGCGGCAGACAGCAGAGGATCGCAACCGGCGCCGGACAGAATCTGAATGAATACGGAGCCGAAGATAACCACCAGAGAAGAACCGGGGATAACCATACCCAGGAAGCAGGTGATGGCGCACACAGCCAGAACCATACCGAACTGACCGAAGTTCCAAGCGCCGACAACCTGAGCCATGGCCTCACCAACCTGCAGGTCGGCAAACAACTCGCCCAGCATATAGCCGAACACGCACACACCGATGGCGGGGGAGATGGTCTTGATACCCTCGGAGAACATCTTGGCGATGCTGGGCAGGCTGACCAGTTTCTTATCCTTGGTGATCAGGCAGGCGTAGATGGCGGAGATACCGCCCACGAACAGCAGGCAAGCGCTGGACAGAGCCTTGGCACCGGCAGCACCCAGCTGCTGGGTGAAGAAGCCCTCTTTGAACACAGCGTCCAGAATGAAGGGGGTCAGGATGATGACTGGCAGCAGCAGGCCCTTCCAGCCGTTCTTCAGGGTCTCCTTGATGGGGGGCAGCTCGTCGGCAGACATGGGCTGTACGCCGTAGTGCTTGCAGAAAGCCCACACCATGATCAGACGCTGGGCGATGAAGAACAGGGAAATGCCCCACAGCACGGTCCAGAACTGACCGGTGGAGATCTCGGTGCCGGAGAAGGCGGCATAGGCGCCCATAGCGGCCACGATGTTGGAAGAGGGAGGGATCATATTGCCCATATAGCTGGCATTGGACTCGATGTTGGCGGCCAGGTGAGCAGGGAAACCGGAACGCTTCATAGCGGGGATGGTGATGGCACCGGTGGCCATGACGTTACCGGGGCCGGAGCCGGACAGAGCGCCCATAAAGGCGGAGGCGATAACGGCGGTATAGCCGGCGCCGCCGCGGATACGGCCGATGAGGGACAGGATAACGGCGATACAGCTGTCCACCACCTTGGTCTTGGTCAGCAGGATGGACATGGCCACAAAAGCCACCATCGAATACAGCAGGTTGGTCTTCAGCGCCTCGTCGATATACACGAGGATGCTGTCCCACTTGCCGGAGATGAGCACCAACAGCACAAAGCCCAGGCCCACCGCCTCGTACACGGGCCGCTTAACAGCCATAAACCAGATGACGATTACCGCCAGCAGAATGATCAGATACCAGATACCGGCGGGCAGCACAGCGGTCCAGCCGAACAGAGTATCCATCAGGCCACCGGCCAACAGAGATAAATCCATTTCGTTCATTCCTTTCGCTAAAAAGTTATAATGGTCATTACTTACAGGTTATATTATAAACCCGTAAACGATTTTGTCAAGTCTTTTTTGCAATTTTTTTAAGAAATTTCCCGGAGGGGTTGCAAAGAAAAGGAATAGAGTCTATAATATAAAGGTAATATATCAAAAGGGTGATGTAGATGAACACCAGACAAACCCAATACGCCATCGAACTGTCCAAGGACCTGAATTTTTCCCAGACAGCCGAGCGGCTGGGTATTTCCCAGCCGGCGCTGAGCAAGCAGATTTTGGCGCTGGAAAAGGAATTGGGGCTGAAGCTGTTTGACCGCAGTACCGTGCCGATGACCCTGACCGCCGCCGGCGAGCATTTTGTCCGTCAGGCTCAGGACCTGTTGTACCGGGAGGATCAGTTGCTCCGGTCGCTGGAGGCCTACAAATCCGGCGAGAGCGGACGGCTGGTGATCGGTATTTCGCCTTTCCGCAGTCAGTATCTGTTGCCGGAGGTGGTCCGCCAACTGAAAGCGCGGTACCCCGGCGTGGAGGTGGTGTTGCAGGAGGCAGGCAGCGACCAATTGCGGCAGGATGCCGCCGAGGGCAAATACGACCTGGCGGTGGTGAACCTGCCGGTGGACGAAGCCGCCCTGGACGTGACCGCCCTGGAGGCGGACGCGATGGTGTTGGCGGTGCCCCGGGAGATGGCCGCCCACCTGCCGGAAACTTCCATGGAGTCTCCCGTTTGTATCGACCTTAGCCTGTGCGCCGCATTGCCCTTTGTGACGGTGGGCGACCAGCAGGAGATGCGCCACCAGTTTGAGCAGGCCTGCCGGGATGCCCGGTTCCATCCCCAGATTGCGGCAGAGGTGGTGGGCCTGAGCACCGCCTATGCCCTGTGCCGCGCCGGGGTGGGGGCCACGTTGCTGCCCCTCCAGTTTATCCGCCATTGTGGGGTAGGGGATGCGGTGGAGCTGTACTCCCTGTGCCAGCCGATTCGTTCCCGCCAGCCGGTGATCATCACCCGCCGGGGACAGTATCTGTCCCCCTACGCCAAATACGCCATCGAATTGTTGACGAAGGAGAATGTATAATGAGAAAGGTATTATTGTTGGGCGACTCCATCCGTATGGGGTATCAGCAATTTGTCAAAGAGGAACTGGCTGATGAATACGAGGTGCGGTATCCCGAGGATAACGGCCGTTTCGCCGCCTATACCCTGTGGCAGGTGAATCAGGAACTGAAATGGAACCCGGATATTGAACTGGTGCATTTCAACAACGGCTACTGGGATATGAACGTGGAAGCCCCTATGACCGAGGCCATCCATCCGGTGGAGGAATACGTCAGTTTCCTGCGCCGTATCGTGACTTTGTGCCGTCAGTGCGGCGCCAAGGTGGTGTTTGCCACCACCGTGCCGATTCTGGAGGCGGGTGCCGCCGGGGATAACACCGGCGTGCAGGGCACCATTAACTATTCCAACGAGTGGGTCAAGACCTATAATGCCGCCGCGGTGGAGCTGATGGCTCAACTGGACGTGCCGGTGAACGACCTGTACGCCCTGTGTATGCAGGACAGCCGCCGGTATAAGTGCGAGGATATGCTCCATCTGTCCGAAGAGGGCAGCCGTGCCTGCGCCAAGCAGGTGGCGGAGTTTGTCCGTAAATACGCAGAATAATCGAAAAATCCCCACTCCGCAAGGAGTGGGGATTTCCATTTATGGGTCAGCGATTCTTTCGGTTACAGAAGATGCCCACCGCCATAATCGCGGCGAACACGATCAAATACCACAGACAGCCGATGCCGTGGCTGAAGATGCTGGCGATAATCATAAACACGCTGCCGCACAGCGCCAGTATCGGCAACACAAACCGCCGGACAAACGGCTGGTCTTTTTCTTTCCGCATCCACTGGACGTAGATGGGCAGGTACATCAGGTAAATGGTGATGATGGGCAACTCGGAGGAGTCAAACACAAAGGCGCCGCTCCACGTACCCGCCAGATTGGCCAGATAGAAATAGGCAAACCAGCCGCCGACCAGCAACAGCCCAATGCTGGAGGAGTTGCCGGGCATATTGGTTTTGGCGTCCAGCTGACCGAACACCTCCGGCTTGGGACCCTGTCCGCGGGCGGACACGGCGTACATACCCCGGCAGCAGGCCAACATCAATCCGTTCACCGTGCCGTAGCAGGAGATGGCGATAAACAGCTTCAGCACATTGCCCAGCACCCCACCGAAAATGTTGGTGAACGCCACGGCGGTACCCTTGTCGATCAGCTCTTGGTTGGTGGCGCCGCCGGCCACACCCACGTAGTAGAGGATGTACACCGCGGCGATGACGATGCCGCCGATGATCAGGGCGCGGGGCAGATTCTTTTTGGAGTTTTTGATCTCCGCATTGATGGAGGTGGCGATGATCCAACCCTCGTAGGCGAAGGCGGTGGAGCACACCGCGGCAAACAGCGGGCTGTCCGAAACCCCCGCCACCACCGCGTTGGTTTGCAGGTTTTGGGTGAGCATACCGTTGGCGAGACCGTAAACCACACCCACCACCGCCATCAGCCCCAGAGGGATCAGCTTAATGACCGTGGTGCTGGTCTGGAATTTGCCCGCCAGCTTGGGGGATAGGGTGTTCACCGTGTAGGCAAAGCACAAGATCAGCAGGCTCAGGGCCAGGCATTCCGGGCCGATGATGCACCCGCCTTGGTCGGCGGGGATGATCAGCGGCAGATCGGGGTTCACCGATACCAAAAACTCCAGGGTGTACCGGGCGGTGACCCAGCCCAGTACCGAGGTCATGGCGGGGTAGTAGACCGTGGCCACAAACCAGCCCATCAGGTAGCCGTAGCCTTTGCCCACGGTGGCCTCGGCGTAGTCCACCACGCCGCCGACCTTTTCGTATTTCTGTCCCATAAAGGAGAAGGTCAGCAGACACACCATCATAATGATGCCGCCGATGATCCAGGCCAGAATGCCCAGAGGCATATCGCCGCCGGTTTTCTCCAGGATGGTTTGCGCCTTAAAAAAGACGCCGGACCCGATGACGATGCCCACCACCATACAGATGGCGGTGAACAGCCCGTATTTGCGTTCCAGTTTTTGTTCCATAGTTACCTCGTTTGCGGCTGCCCCGGGGACAGCCCGTTTATTTCGGTGATATTATATAATACGTATAAAAAAATTGCAAGAAAAATCCCCCGCCAAGATTTTGGCAGGGGGATTTTTGTTAATTACTTAGGCTCTTTGATGTTTAGCTAAATTATTGCCTTTGGCAATAGCGAAATTACTTCGTAGCGAAATTTCCCTTCGTGAAGCGAAATAATATTCGCCTTTAGCTGCTGAAAGCAATTTAGCTGGCGGAGCCAATTTAGCTTGCACCGCAAATTTAGCTCGCCGACAGGCGAATATAGCTTTGAGAACGCAAAAAAATATCCGCCCGAGTTTCCTTGAAGTGATAAAATAATGGTAGACACGAAAGTGCCTACCATTATTTTTTATGCTATCATAAGGAACGGGAGGTGGATGTATGCCCAGAAAATATACAATGCGTAGCAAGGAAGAGAAATTATCCATAGTAAAAAGAAATCT
>JAZNSL010000073.1:0-41891 GCA_045591225.1 Acutalibacteraceae bacterium
TTGGCCTCCGACTTAAGACTTGTACTTATTTTTTTATGGCGTATAATGTGAGTTGGACGTGGGAGGCCGCACGCTTTTGCAGATTGGATTTGCATTCGTAAAAAGCGGCGGCCTCCGCGTCCCGCACAAAAAATAATAAAAAACATAAAAAATTAGCAAAACCCCTTGACAAATAAAGTCGGGGGGGGGGTACACTTTTATTTACACACTTCCACTTGTCTGATGGGGAAAACCGGCGGTTGAGCCCATTCAACCACGGCGCGATTGACGGCGGTGGGTATGTGTGGTATCCTATCAATGAAAGGCGGTGAATGATATGACGATGCATAACAGATACGATGGAGACAATTATCATTCACGGCTGACCGTTTGAGTGTATGCGGCAGAATATACGTGAGGGGTAAGAGTCTTCGTCGGGAAGGCTCTTTTTTGTTGCTTTTTTAAAAATGCGATAACCGAAGAGCAAAAAGTGACACTATCTAGGTAAGAGATTGTATGGAGGAAGACAAAAATGCTATTCAAACGGAAGAAAAAAGATAAAGAAAAAAGTCTCAGCGCCAAACGGGTGGCATCCAACACCTGGTTTGCGCTGAAGGTGGTGTGGACGGCAACGCCTATCTATCTGATTATGTATTTTCTCTGCACGGTTATATGGGGTATCTTCGGGTTTCTGGGCGAGACTTATGTATTACGTATGGTGGTCAATACCGCCCAGACGGCGCAGGGCATGGATTCCACAATCCGCTTTGTGGTGATATTGGGTATCACCGCTATTGTGGTCAACACCTGTCTGCGATATTTCTGGAACGTAATGAGTCCCCCGGAGACCCGCAAATTTGCGGCCCACGCGGAGGGTATGCTGTTCCGCAAAGCGGCACAGGTAGAGCTGTCTTGTTATGAAAACCCGGAGTTTTACGACAAATACGTGAAGGCGATGAATGAGATTTACAATCGCATTGATCGCACAATGCAGGCGGTGGACGGCCTGTTGGATAAGATCATTTCTTTGACCGCCAACTCGTTGCTGTTGTTCGTCATTGACCCGTGGCTATTCCTGTTTGCGTTACTGCCGATGGTGTTTGGCATCTTTAAGCGCAAAGAGGTGAAGGCACTGTACGACCAAGAGGGTGCCAAAAAGCCGGTGGTACGCCGTGTGGAATACGTACGCCGTACCTTCTACTTGGGCGAGTACGCCAAGGAAATGCGCATCGGCGGTATGTGGCGACTGCTCTTGGAGGATTTGAAATCTTGTTATGAGGAACTGCGGGATATCATCAAAAAGCACGGCGGCCGCCGCGCTTTGTTCGGCTATATCCAGCAGATAGGCTTAGAGGTGTTCACCATTTTGGGTGCCACCCTGTATGCCGTGTGGCGCACCATGGTCACCAAAGATATGCTGGTGGGCGATTGCCTGGTGGTGCTGGGTTCTATCGGCTCTATCTCCAACAGCATTAACAACTTGATTCAGAACTTTGCCGATTTCCGTGAGCAGGCCTTCTTCTTGGAGGACGTGCGGTATTTTCTGGATTACGAACCGACCATCCAGGATGGCGGTAAGGTGATGCCGAAGGAACCCGGCGACCTGGTGGTGAAGGACCTGTCCTTCCGCTATGAGGGCGCTGAGCAGGATGCGCTCAAGCATATTAATCTAACCTTACATAAGGGGGAGCGCATCGCCTTGGTGGGCGCCAACGGCAGCGGTAAAACCACGTTGGTGAAGATGCTGCTTCGTCTGTACGACCCGACCGAGGGTGCGGTTACGCTAAACGGCGAGAACGTCAAATCGTTGCCGGCTATGGAATACCGCAAGGCTTTTTCCACCGTATTCCAGGACTTTAAGGTGCTGGCGGCTACCGTGCGGGATAATGTGACCTTGGGTACGGCTGAGGCCGACGACGAGGCGGTGATAACCGCCCTGAAAGAGAGCGGTATTTATAGTAAGATTGCCGGTTTTGAAAACGGTCTGGATACGGTGCTGACCCGTGAGTTTGACGATAAGGGCGAAAACCTGTCTGTTGGCGAACAGCAGAAGCTGTCGCTGGCACGGGTGTTTTACCGCAACACGCCCTTTGTTGTTCTGGACGAGCCTTCTTCGGCTTTGGACCCCATTGCCGAATACCAAATGTTTGAGAATATGATGCGTGCCACCGAGGGTCGAAGCGTGATCTTCATTTCTCACCGGCTGTCTTCGGCGGTGCTGGCGGACCGAGTGGCGCTGATGGACAGCGGCGAGATCGTCGAGTGCGGCACCCACGAAGAACTGATGAAACGAAACGGTAAATACGCTGCTATGTTCCGCCGTCAGGCGGAGAACTATCTGGGAAGCGAGGTGACCGCCCATGCGTAAAAGTAAACGTGCACGGCAAAAATTCTCTGCGGTGGTCAGCAACAACTGGTTTGTACTCAAGCAAGTGGCTCGCCATACCCCGTGGTTATTCGTTGGCTTTGTGGCAGAGGCGGTGGCCATGGGTGCTCTCAACTCCGGGTTTGCCTATTTCAATTATTTCCTGCTCAATGAGGTCAGCGCGCCTATGGGTGAGTTTGCCAAGGCGGCGCTGATGATTGGTGTGATGGCGGTAAGCATGCTGATTGCTTATGCTATCAACAAATGGTTTTGGTTTGTATTTAAACCCTTGTTAGAGGAAAAACTCCACAGCAAACTCCACGAGGAACTGTTCCAAAAGGCGCACAAGCTAGACCTGGCCTGTTTTGACGACCCGGAGTTCTACACCGACTTTGTATGGGCTATGGACGAGGCCAACCAGCGTGCTATGTGGGTCGTGCAGGATACGGGACAGTTGATCTCCCGATTGATTTCTTCCGTTTCTCTGTTTGGATTGATGCTGTCGGTGGATGCCTTTATTGCGGTGCTGCTGTTGGTGTCTTCCATCGTGTCCATCGTGTGCGACACCTTGGGCAACCGGGTGCACTACGAGCAGGAAAAGGAAATGAAACCTTTGTGGCGCAAAAACGGCTATATTAACCGGGTGTATCATCTGGCAGACTATGCCAAGGAAATGCGTAGCAGCGATACCAACGACTTGATGATGGCGGAGTTTGACAAAAACAACGTCAAGATCACCGAGGTGCAGATTCGTTGCGGTAAAAAGTATTTTCTGCTGTATGGTTTAGGCTTTGGACTGATGCAGAACGTGACCTTCTACGGTACGTTGCTGTATATGATTTTTAAGCTAAAAGCGGGTCTGTTGACCATCGGCGGGTTTGCCGCCGCCGTGCAGGTGGTGTGGAATATCCGTTGGCAGATCACCGACCTGATCGAGCGCATCACCAAGTTTCCGATGCATTCTTTATATATTGAGAAATGGCGTGGATTTTTGCGGTTTGAGCCGGCCATTGTGGGCCAGCGTACCGCACTGCCGCCTTTTGAAAGCTTGGAGTTCCGGGATGTGAGTTTTACCTATGAGTTTTCTGCTCATCCCAAATATCGTTTTCACGATGCAGACCACCAGGCGGAGGGTCAAGAAGGCCGTGAGGCACTACGCCACGTAAACCTGACTATTAAGGCAGGGGATAAGGTGGCTATCGTGGGTTACAACGGAGCGGGCAAGACCACCCTTATCAAGTTGATGATGCGTCTCTATGATCCCACCGAGGGTGTGATTCTGTATAACGGTGTGGATATTCGTGAGTATGACCCTGCAACTTACCGCAAACATATTGGAACAGTGTTCCAGGACTATAAACTGTTTGCCACCACCGTGGCCCACAATGTGATGAATGGCGACTACGATGAGGCGGCTCACCGCAACCTGGTGCTGGATGCGCTGGACAAATCCGACTTTACCGAGAAATTGAGCAAACTGGAGCAGGGCATTAATACGCACCTGACCCGTGAGTTTAAAGAGGACGGCACTAACCTATCCGGCGGTGAGGCCCAGAAGGTGGCTATTGCCCGTGTGTTCGCGGCGGATTATCCCATCGTGATTATGGATGAGCCTTCGTCTGCTCTGGATCCTATGGCGGAGTACCAGCTCAATCAATCTATCCTGCACCACACCCAGGATAAGACGGTGGTGTTTATTTCTCACCGCCTATCCACCACCCGTATCGCCGATACCATTTATATGTTCGATACCGGTCGTTTGGTGGAGCAGGGCAGTCACGAGAACCTGCTGGCACAGGACGGCAAATACGCCGAGATGTTCCGTTTGCAGTCGGAGAAGTATGGTGAAACAGAATAACCGGTTCTATGGCTTTATGCCACTCCTAAATAACAGAACACCGCTGTGGTTTTGCCACAGCGGTGTTCTGTTTTATGGTCGATTCAATTACTTCGCATAGTCCACGGCGCGGTTCTCGCGGATGAGGTTCACCTTGATCTGACCGGGGTAATCCATATTGCCCTCGATCTTCTTGGCGATCTCACGGGCCAGAATCACCATCTGATCGTCGTTCACCTTATCGGGACGGACGATGATGCGCACCTCGCGGCCGGCCTGGATGGCAAAGGAGTTCTCTACGCCGTCAAAGCTGTTGGCGATCTCCTCCAGCTTCTCCAGACGCTTAATGTAGTTCTCCAGATTCTCGCGGCGGGCACCGGGACGGGCGGCGGAGATGGCGTCGGCGGCCTGTACCAGACAGGCGACCACGGTCTGGGCCTCCACGTCGCCGTGGTGGGCCTGGATGGCGTGGACGATGGCCTCGCTCTCTTTATACTTACGGGCGATGTCCACACCGATCTCGATGTGGCTGCCCTCCACCTGATGGTCAACCGACTTGCCGATGTCGTGCAGCAGACCGGCGCGGCGGGCCACCTCGGGGTCAATGCCCAGCTCGCTGGCCATAATGCCGGACAGGAAGGCCACTTCCATAGAGTGCTGCAGCACGTTCTGACCGTAGCTGGTACGGTAATGCAGACGGCCCAGCAGCTTGACGATCTCGGGGTTGATGCCCCGCAGACCGGTCTCCAGAATGGCGCGCTCGCCCTCCGCCTTGATGGTCTGCTCTACGTCGCGGCGGGCCTTGTTGACCATTTCCTCGATGCGGGCGGGGTGGATACGGCCGTCGGAAACCAACCGTTCCATAGCGATGCGGGCGATCTCGCGGCGGACCGGGTCAAAGCAGGACAGGGTGATGGCCTCGGGGGTATCGTCGATGATCAGATCGACACCGGTCAGGGTCTCGATGGCGCGGATGTTGCGGCCTTCACGGCCGATGATACGGCCCTTCATCTCGTCGTTGGGCAGGGCCACCACGGATACGGTGGTCTCGGACACCTGGTCGGAGGCCACACGCTGAATGGCGTGGGAGATCAGGGCGCGGGCGCGCTGGTCGGCGTCCGCCTTGAGCTGGGTCTCGAACTCCGCCATCTTGACGGCCTTTTCGTGCTCCAGTTCCTGGCTCAGGCTGTCCAGCAAATACTCCTTGGCCTGCTCCTTGGTGAAGCCGGACAACCGCTCCAGCAGTTCGTACTGGCTCTTTTTCAGGGCCTCGGCGTCGGCCATACGGGCCTCAACCTCTTTGACTCGCTCGGCCAATTTCTCTTCTTTTTTCTCATAATTTTCCACCTTGCGGTCCAGGGATTCCTCTTTCTGGTGCAGGCGGTTTTCCTGGCGCTGGATGTCGGCACGGCGCTCTTTGATCTCCTTGTCGGATTCGTTGCGCAGACGATAGATCTCGTCCTTGGCCTTGACCAGAGCCTCCTTTTTGCTGGATTCCGCCTGCTTGGCGGCATCCTGCAGAATGCGCTGAGCCTCTAACTCGGCGGAGCCGATGGCAGCCTCAGCCACCTTTTTGCGGTGCTTGATACCGGCGCGGTAGGCGATAATACCCGCCACCAGGCCACCAACAACCAGAGCTGCCACACCGATACCGATGGTGGGCAGGTCCAGATTCAATGCCGCAGTGTTCAACACGAACATAATGGGAAACACCTCCTAAAATAATGTGGATGAAAGGCGCATCCCCAGGGACTTTTTCTGTTTTTTAAAAGGGTGGCACCCGATGATGCCACGGTGTATCAAAAAAAGCGTAGACCCCCGGGGGGACGCCACTGACAGATAACAATCTCGTCCTGCGCCCGAGGCGCAGTACAAAATGTTGGCGATGGTAATTTATACCAAAAAATACAAATACCACCGCATACTATATTACACTATACTTTGGGGGTTGTCAAGGGTTTCTTGCCGACAAAAACACGCACCACGGTAGGGCGTTTGCATACATTGTTAAAAGGAGCGTGAAGGGGCAGGGGATGCCGGTGAGGTCTCCCTTTGCACGGCAGAAAGGGTGAGCGAGATGGCGGTGTTGAGCGTAGAGGGAATCCGCAAGGCCTATCAGACCCCGGCGGGGGAAACGGTGGCATTGGAGGCGATTTCCTTTTCGATGGAGCGGGGGGATTTTTTCAGTCTGGTGGGTCCCAGCGGATGCGGTAAATCCACGCTGCTGTCCATCATCGCCGGCACCCTCGCGCCCAGTTCCGGGCGGGTGCTGGTGGGGGATCAGCCGGTGAGCGGGCCCAGCCCCCGCATCGGGTATATGCTCCAGCAGGATAACCTGCTGGAATGGCGCACCGTCCGGCAGAACGTGCTGTTCGGGCTGGAGATACGCCGTCAGCTCACCCCGGAGACCCGCCGCCGGGCGGAGGACCTGCTGGAGACCTACGGCCTTGCGGAGTTTGCGGACAGCCGTCCCTCCCAGTTGTCCGGGGGTATGCGCCAGCGGGTGGCGCTCATCCGTACCCTGGCGGTGGACCCGGACATTCTGCTGCTGGACGAGGCGTTTTCCGCTCTGGATTATCAGACCCGAATGGAGGTAACCGAAGACGTGTACCGCATCATCCGTCGGGAACGGGTCACCGCCCTGATGGTCACCCACGATATACCGGAGAGCATCTGTATGGGTGATCGGGTGCTGATTATGTCCCCCCGTCCGGCGGTGATACGCCGTCAACTGCCCATTCGGTTTGACCCGGAGGTCAACAGCCCCATGCGGCGGCGGGGTCTACCGGCCTTCACCTCCTATTTCGACACTATATGGAAGGAGCTGGGGATGAATGAATCGCCCGAAAACGGGTCCGGCTCTTTCGACGGAGCGGGTCCGGTATCTGCGCCAAACTAAACGGCACACCGCCCGGGTGCGGCTGTGCCGCTGGGGTTTTCTGCTGTGTCTGGTGGCCTTGTGGGAGGTGGCGGCGCGGCTGTCGTGGCTGGACAGCTTCATTTTCAGCCAGCCCACCCGTATTTTGCGCACCTACGTCAGCCTGTTTCGAGAGGATTTGCTGTACCACGTGGGGGTGACGGTCACCGAGACCCTGGCCGGCTTCCTGCTGGGTGCGGCGGCAGGGGTGTTGGTGGCGGTGGTGCTGTGGTGGAGCCCCTTTGTATCCCGGGTCAGCGAGCCCTATCTAGTGGTGCTCAACAGCCTGCCCAAAATCGCTCTGGGACCGGTCATCATCATTTTGGCAGGGGCAGGCACCCGTGCCATCGTGTTTATGGCGCTGGCCATCTCGCTGGTGGTGACGGTGCTGGAGATGCTGTCCGGGTTTCGGGATACCGACCCGGGCGCTCTGCGGATGGCCGCCACCTTCGGCGCCACCAAGGGGCAGATCTTCCGCAAGGTGGTGTTGCCCTACAACATTCCCACCCTGTTCGATTCCCTCAAGGTGAATATCGGGCTGTCCCTGGTGGGGGTAATTGCCGGAGAGTTTCTGGTTTCCCGGGCAGGCCTGGGGTATCTCATCGTCTACGGCGGTCAGGTGTTCAAGATGGACCTGGTGATGGCCTCGGTGATCATTTTGGCGGTGGTGGCGGCACTGCTGTACGAGAGCGTGGCGCTGGCGCAAAAACTGGTAGGCCGCCGCTTCGGACACAGTTAAGCAATCCATTACCATTACAAAGAAGGAGTGTTTGCGATGAACAAGTTGTGGCGGAAAGGGTTGGCGGTGCTGACCGTTTTGACGATGGTGCTGGTGCCGGTGGGCTGTGCCAAGGAGACCGGCCCCCAGCGGGTGACGGTGTGCGAGGTGACCCACTCCATTTTCTATGCGCCCCAGTATGTGGCTATTGAGATGGGTTTTTTTGAGGAGGAGGGCATCGCCGTGGAGCTGACCAACGGGCAGGGTGCCGACGCGGTGATGGCGGCGGTGCTGTCCGGCAACATCGACGTGGGCTTTGCCGGCCCGGAGGCGGCCATTTACGTGTATAACGAGGGCAAAGAGGACTACGCCCAGGTGTTTGCCCAAATTACTCAGCGGGACGGTTCCTTCCTCATCGGCAGACAGCCGGACGATGCCTTTACCTGGGATAAGGTGAAGGGCAAGGTGGTACTCCCCGGGCGTAAAGGCGGTGTGCCCTATATGACCCTGGAGCACGTACTGCGGAAAAACGGCATTGACCCCGCCACCGACACGGTGCTGGATAACAGCGTCCAATTCTCGATGATGACCGCCGCCTTTACCGGCGGCACCGGGGACTACGTCACCGCCTTTGAGCCCACCGCCTCTATGCTCCAGCAGGAGGGCAAGGGCTATATCGTGGCGTCGGTGGGGGAAGCCTCCGGGGATATTCCCTACACCGCCTATTTCGCCAAAAAGAGTTACATCGAAGAAAACGGCGACCTGATCCAGCGATTCACCAACGCGGTGTATAAGGGTCAGCAGTGGGTGGCCACCCACACCGACCGGGAAGTGGCCCAGGCGGTGGCGGACCAGTTTCCGGACACCAGCCTGGAATTGCTCACAAAATCGGTGGCCTCCTACCGCGCCATTGATGCGTGGAACACCGACCCCGTGATGACCGAGGAGAGCTTTGACCGTCTGCAGACGGTGATGACCGAGGCAGGGGAACTGAGCCAAAAGGCGGATTTCCATAAGGTGGTCAACAACACCTTTGCCGAAAAAGCCAAAGATTGATGAGCCGTCGACCCGGCCTCTGCTTTGCAGAGGCCGGGTCTTTTGCCGTGCATTTGACATTGGAAAGAGAATGTGCTATCATTCAATAAATATGGGTATGTATGCCATTATTGGGGCTTTGCCAAATTTCCATAGGATTTTGGGACACCCTACCAACAGCAAGGAGGAGCCGGAATGGACAAGCGTACAGCCGCCGTGGTGGTGACCTACAACCGAAAAGACACCCTGTTGCGGTGTATCGACGCCCTGCTGGCTCAGACCGCGCCGGTGGACGTGCTGATTATTGACAACGCCTCCACCGACGGCACCGCCGAGGCGGTGGTATCCCGCCTGTGTGAGCGGGTGCGGTACCACAACACCGGCGCCAACCTGGGCGGTGCCGGCGGATTCCAGTACGGCGTCCGTCTGGCGGTGCAGGAGGGCTACGACCTGGTGTGGCTGATGGATGACGATTGCATCCCTCAGCCGGAGGCGCTGGAGGCGTTGCTCTCTGCCGATAAGCGGTTGGAGGGTAACTACGGGTTTCTGTCCGGTATGGCCTATTGGCGGGACGGCAGCCTGTGTAATATGAATATCCAAAAGACCGGCATCAAGAGCAAGATCGAGGATTTCACTTCTCCCGTGGTGCCGGTGATAATGGCCACCTTTGTGTCGGTGCTGATTCCGGCACAGCGGATACGGCAGGTGGGTCTGCCCATCAAGGAGTTTTTCATCTGGTCGGACGACCTGGAATACACCCGCCGTCTGTCCCGGCAGTTCCCCTGTTATGCGGTGCCTGCCAGCCGGGTGCTTCACGATATGCACAGCAACGATAAGGTGAACATCGCCACCGATTCTGCCGACCGGCTGGGGCGGTACGCCTACCTCTACCGCAACGAGGTGTACGTCTACCGCCGGGAGGGGATCAAGGGCTGGCTGTACCTGATTCCTCGGGTGTGCCTCCACTTGGTGAAAGTATTGCTCAAATCCGACCATAAGAGGAAGAAAATGGGCGTGATTTTGTCCTCGTTTTTCGCGGGCTTCCGTTTCAACCCGCCCATTGAGTATGTAGATTGAGGTGTCATATGGAACCGATTCGGGTATTGCAGATATTCGGCGAACCCTTTTCCAACGGCGGTCAGGACAGCTACCTGATGAATATGTACCGCCACATCGACCGCAGTAGGGTGCAGTTTGATTTCTTCACCCCCTTCACCATTCGGGTGCCCGCCACCCGGGAAGAGGTGGAGTCTTTGGGCGGGCATATGTGGGCGGCGGGCCACGAGTTTAACGTGGACAACAACCGCTATTTCAAAGAGGGGGTCTCCGCCTTTTTATCCCAGCATCACTACGACATCGTACACATCCATTCCGGCAGCACCTACGCCCTGATGGAGGGCGCCCGTATCGCCCGCAAGAGCGGAGCCAAGCGGGTGGCGGTGCATTCCCACTGCGGCGGATTTGTAAACCTCAAATACCGCCTGATCCGGTTGCTTTCTTGGTTGCCGTTGCAGATATACCCCACCGATTATTTCGCCTGTTCCCATCTGGCGGCCCGGTGGAAGTTCCCCACTCCCGTCATCAAGGGCGGGAAATACACCGTGCTGAAAAACGCGGTGGACACCCGGGTGATGCGGTATGACCCCGCCCTGCGGGATAAGACTCGCCGGGAATTGGGCGTGGGCGAAGAGCTGGTGGTCGGTCACGTGGGCCGCTTCTCCCAGCAGAAAAACCATCGGTATCTGCTGGAGGTTTTTGCCGCCCTGCTCCAAAAAGAGCCTGCCGCCCGTCTGCTGTTGGCGGGCGAGGGCGTGTTGCTGGAGGAGACGCTGGCCTATGCGAAGGAATTAGGTGTCGCCCATCGGGTGCAGTATCTGGGCATCCGTCGGGACGTTCCCGCTTTGATGAACGCCTTTGACGTGTTTTTACTGCCCTCCTTCTTCGAGGGGTTGCCGGTGGTGGGCATCGAGGCCCAGGCCACCGGTCTGCCGGTGGTGACCTCCACCGGCGTCACCAAGGAACTGCCCCTGGAGGACTTGGCGGTGTATCTGCCTTTGTCCGACAGTCCTGACCGCTGGGCACAGCGGGTGCTGGACTGCGCCGGTCTGCCCCGGCGGGACACCACCGCCGAGATGGTGGCCTGTGGCTATGACGTGCAGGTGGCCGCCCGCATTATGCAAGAGAAATACGAGGAGATGACGTAATGGCCATCTATATTGCCGCCCACAAGGCCTTTGCGGTGCCCGCAGAGCCGGGGTATATTCCCCTGCAGGTGGGCGCCGAGGGCAAGGCGCCGCTGGGCTATACCCCCGACAACACCGGGGACAACATTTCCGCCAAGAACCCCCATTATTGCGAACTGACCGGGGTGTACTGGATTTGGAAGAATACCGCCGATAGGTACAAGGGTTTGGTGCATTACCGCCGATATTTTAAGGGAAAACAGGGACGGCTCACCGAAGCGGAGGTTACCCACCTGCTGACCCGTTACGACGTGGTGTTGCCCCGCCCGGAATACCTGCGGGAGAGCGCCTATGAGGAGTTTTGCCTGCACAGCGGCTATGAAAAGGATTTGATTTCCCTGCGCCGGGCGGTGGAGGCCGTGGACCCTGCCGTACTGCCCGCCTACGATCGGGTGATGGCGGGCAACCGCCTGAGCCTGTACAATATGCTGATTACCCGTGGCGAGGAGTTCGACGCCTACTGCGGTTGGCTGTTTGCGGTGCTGGAGGAACTGGAAAAGTCGGTGGATATGACCGACTATACCCCGTACCAGAAGCGGTTGTACGGCTTTTTGTCCGAGCGGTTGCTGAACGTGTGGGTGGCTCACCGGGAGCTTTCGGTGTGCCATTTGCCGGTGTTTAACACCGAGCAGACCCTGTCCGGGCGGATCCGCCTGTGTTTGCGCCGGCAGAAAAACCGGCTGTTGTTTGCGCTGAAGAAGTAAGATTGTTTGTGTTACCCTAAGAAAGAGGAAGTCTATGGCTGTGAGAGTGGGGCGGTTGCCCGAAAAAGTGAATATTCTCACGGTGCTGGAATATCTGCTGATGTTTCTGGTGTTGTTCTACACCGCCACCTGGTGCCTGTTCACCTCCGCCAACTGCAACACCGCCATCCGCTTGGCGTTGCCGGTGTTGGTGGCGCTGATCTTTCTGCGGGCCGGGGTGATCAAGGCTGCCCATTGGCAACGAGCGTTGCTGTTGGCGGTGTTTCTGGCTATCTACCTGCTGGCTACCCGCTATAACGGGGTGCGCTTCGTGCTGTACTACGCCATACCGCTGGTGCTGTTGGTGCTGTACGTGGGGCTTAAGGAACGGCAGGAGGGTTGCCTGGATTTGTTGCACAAGCTGGCGGACATCGTCACGGTGCTTACCGTGATTTCGCTGTTTTTCTACCTGTTCGGCACCTTGCTGAACGTATTGCCGGGGGAGAGCACCGCCACCTATTCCTGGGGCGGCACGGTGCGCACCTGTCCCACCTATTTCCACCTGTTTTACGAGGCCCAGAAGATCGATTTCTTCGGCGTGACGCTGGTGCGCAACTGCGGTGTGTTCCCGGAGGCTCCCGGCTTTGCCATTTTCCTGGTGTTTGCCACCGCCACCGAGGTACTGCTGCGGGATAAGCCCCGGCTGTGGCGCTGCGGGGTATACCTGCTGGCCACCGCCACCACCTATTCCGCCAAGGCCATTGTGTTGGTGGCGGCGGTGTTTGCGCTGAAATACATTCTCACCCCGTCCAAGGGCTGGCTGTCCCGCCGCTTAAAGGTGATACTCATCCCGGCGGCGGTGCTGGGCGTGGGTGCCGTGACGGCGGTGCTGTTGTGGGATAAGATGCAGTCGGTGTCCGGCGGTATGCGCCTGGACGACGTGCTGGCCTGCTACAAGACCTGGCTCACCGCCCCGGTGTTCGGCACCGGCTATTGGAACGACGATGCGGTGATCCCCTTCTTCACCTATGCCGACCGCTACAACAACGGCCTGAGTATGGGTGTGATGGTGGTGTTGGCCCAGGGCGGCCTGTATCTGCTGACCCTGTACGTGGTGCCGGTGATACGGATGCTGTGCCGGGCCCGCGGTCAAGCCCGCTGGATGCTGGGCGCTTTCGCCCTGATGATGTTCGGGTTGCTGTTCACCAGCAACATTGCGTATAACTTTTTGACGTTGTTGTTGTTGGCGGTGTTTATGGAATACGGCCGTCACAACCGCCCACTGCGTGGGATGTAATGAGGACACGGTATGGCTACCAATAATTTACGAAAAAATTATATATACAACGTCAGCGTTCAGATCGTATCCATGCTGACCCCGCTCATCACCGCGCCGTATCTGGCCCGTGTGCTGGGTGAGACCGGCGTGGGTACCTTCAGCTACGTCCAGTCCATCGCCACCTATTTCGCGCTGTTTGCGGCAATGGGTCTGAATTCCTACGGTCTGCGTGAAGTTTCCCGGGTCCGTGACGACCGGGTGAAAGCCTCCCGCCTGTTCTGGGAGCTGACCGTCATCCGCATCGTCAACACCCTTATCTGTTGCGGACTGTATGCCCTGTTCGTTTGGACTATCGGCGGGGATTGGCTGGTGTATCTGGGCGTGGGCTTTACCATTCTGTCGGTGGGCGCGGACTGTACCTGGTATTTCCAGGCGATGGAGAATTTTAAATCGCTGATGCTGCGCAACCTGACGGTGAAACTGCTGAGTATGGTGCTGGTGTTCGCCTTTGTGCGCTCTGCCGGGGACGTGGCGCTGTACTGCGCCATCCAGACCGGCAGTGTGTTTGTGTCCAACCTGGTGCTGTGGCCCCAACTCCGGAAAAAGATACGGCCCATCCCTCTGCGGCGGTTGCGGTTCATCCGCCATATCAAAGAGGTGTGGGTGTATTTCGTCCCCACCATTGCCACCTCTATCTATACGGTGCTGGACAAGACGATGATTGGCGCCATCACCGGGGATATGGCGCAAAACGGCTTTTACGAGAACGCCCACAAGATCGTGAACATTCTGATGACCGTCATCACCTCGCTGAACGTGGTGGTGGGGGTGCGCACCTCCTATCTGTTCGGCAAGAATAAGGAGGACGAGATACGAGACCATATCCGCGGCACTTTCCGCTTTATGTATATGCTGTCCTTCCCCATGTGCGGCGGTCTGATCGCCTGCGGCTACAGCTTCGCGCTGGAGTTTTACGGCGCTAACTTTGCGGAGGCGGGCAGGATGCTGATGATGTTTGCCCCCTTGCTGTTTATCATCGGCACCAGCAACGTGCTGGGCACCCTGTACCTCACCCCCAGCGGACAGCGGCGGCTGAGCAACCGGGCCATCATCGTCGGCTCGCTCACCAACCTACTGCTTAACGTGATACTGATTCCCCGCTTCGGCGCTTACGGCGCGGTGGTGGCCTCGGTATCGGCAGAGCTGGTGATCTCCACCCTGTATCTGTGCTTCTCCCATCGGTTTATTTCTGCGTGGGAACTGCTGGGTATGGCGGCGCGGTACGGCGCCTTTGCGGCGGTGATGTTTGTGCCGATCTACTGGATGGGTCGGGTGATGGAGGTGGAGGCCTACACCATCCTGAGCCAGATTGCGGTGGGTGCGGCGATCTATGTCACCCTGCTGATCGTGTTTAAGGACCCGGCGTATCTGGCCGCCAGAGACGCGCTGTTTAAACGGAAGTCTGAGTAAAAACAAGGAGGAGTGGAAATGATGGAACGTCCTGCAGAGTTTTTGCAAGAGGAGGAGCGGTGCGGTTATACCGTGTCCGCGGATATGAAAAAGGTATGGGCGGTGGAACTGGACCTGCTGGAACAGCTCAAGGCGGTGTGTGAGCGCCACGGCCTGACCTATTATGCCGGCGGCGGCACCATGTTGGGCGCGGTGCGGCACAAGGGGTTTATCCCTTGGGACGACGACATCGACGTGTTTATGTTCCGGGAGGATTACGAGAAACTGCTGGCTCTGGGCGACGAGTTCCCGGCGCCCTATTTCCTGCAGACCGCCTACAACGATAAGAATTACAGCCGCGGTCACGCCCAACTGCGCCACAGCGGCACCACCGCCATTCTGCTGTCCGAAAAAGGGCATTATTCCTTTAACCAGGGCATTTTTCTGGACATCTTCCCCCTGGACGAGGTGCCGGACGACCCGGGCCTGAAAGCCAAACAGCAAAAGCAGGTGGGCCTGTGGGTGAAACTGCTGGCGGCTACCGTGCGGTATCCCGGCAGTGTGAAAAAGACCCCCATCAAGACCCTGATCCACCACGCTCTGTTCTGGGTGCCCTATCGGTGGGTGTATCGCCGTATGGAGCGGGCCTGCACCCGGTACAACGGTACCGGTTGCCGTCGGGTGGCGCTGATCAGCTTCGCCCACCAACTGGAACAGTGGGTGCTTCCCCGGGCGGCCTTTGACAAGGCGACGGAGGTGCCCTTTGAGTACACCACCATCACCATCCCGGAGGGATACGACGAGGTTCTCTCCACCGCCTACGGCGATTATATGGTGATGCGTCAGGACCCCACCTACCACGCCGGGGTGCTGTTTGACACCCAGCGCAGTTACGCAGACTATCTGAAATAAGGTGATGCACTATGAATAAACACAACGAATTTGAGCCTCGGGATCTGGTGATCCATTTCCGGGATCTGGTGCTGTACGTGGCCCTGCGCTGGCGGAGCATTCTGCTGGTGGCGTTGGCCTGCGCCGTGCTGTTGGGCGGGTTTACCTATTGGCAGGACGTGAAGCTGTACAACGCCACTGCCGAGAGCACCCCCCAGTTGGTGACCCCTGCCGAGCCGGATGCCGCGGGTCTGGCGCGGGTGGCTACGGTGCAGAATTATCGGGCGGCCTATGCCAGCCAGTGCGCTTATAACCAGTCCGCTCCGCTGATGCGGGTGGATTTTATGGCGGCCCACACCCACCGTATGAGCTATCTGGTCACCGGCGACAACGCCTTTGCCACCGCCACCCTGTACAGCAAGAGCCTGACCTCCCGGGATCTGTATGCCGGGCTGGAAGAGCAGGATGAAGAGGTGTTGCCCTCTTATTTGGCGGAATTGCTCGCCATCACCCTTACCTACGAAACGGTGGATTCCTCCGTGCAGAGCGTGTTCTTGGACGTGGAGATCGTAGCCCCCACCAAGGAACTGTGCGATCGGCTGTCCGCCTTGGTGCGGGAGACGGTGTCCGACCTGGTTATTCCGGTGACCAAGGCCACCGGCAAGCACACCGGCAGTTGGGTGTTCGACCGCCATGCCGTCACCGTGTCGGAGGCGGTGCGCACCCGTCAGTTGGATAGCCTCAAACAGCAAAAGCAGTTGCAGACCGATCTGGCCGCCGCCGAGGGGGCTTTGACCGCCGCCGAGCGCGCCTACCTCAATCGGTTGGAAAAGCAGGAGGAGGAGCCTGCCCCCGGCGTTGCCCCGGCGAAACCCTCCCTCAATTTGAAAAAGAGCCTGTTGGGCTTCCTGATCGGCTTTGCGTTGTTGGCGATGTGGTACGCCCTGCGGTATCTGTTCTGCGGTCGGGTGCTGTCCGAAAACGACGTGGTTGCCCGCCATGTCGTGGCGGTGCCGGGCACGCTGGAGGGAGAGAAGAAGCGGTGCTTCGTGGACCGCTGGCTCTGCCGCCTGTTGCAGGATAAGGGCGCTGACCCCCACCTGCTGGCCTGTCAGTTGGTGCTGTGTGCCGAAAAGGACGGCATCACCTCGGTGTATGTGGCGGGGGACCTGCCCGCCGCCATCGCCCAGAAGCTGGATGAGAACAATATCGAGGTAATGACCGGCGACAATCCCGCCGACTCCGGCGTAGGAATGAACCGCTTGTCCACCGCTGACAGCCTGCTGTTGGTGGCCCACAGCGGGGTTACCCGCCACGCCGACCTGACCCGTGCGCTGAAAGTAGCCAAAACGCTGGATCGCCCGGTGCTGGGTATCATTATCCAAAAATAAGCAAAGAGCCTCTGCCCAAAATAAACGGGCAGAGGCTCTTTTTTGGGTTACTTCATTTGACGGCGGGTCAGTCGGCTGACACCCCACAGCAGCAGTCCCGCGGCGGTAACGATGCCGACGGTGGGCCAGTTTACCAAGGACAGGTTGGTGATGACCAGGTCGCCGGTGTCGGGGTCCTGCAAGGGCGCAAACACCAGCGCCACGTCCCACACGGCGGCGACCAACAGCGCCGCATTACCTGCCAGACCCACCCAAAAGGCGGCGGGCTTCACCGGGGCAGTCTTGGCGCGGGCGGGGGTCTGCTCCCGCAGGTCCACCGCCCGGGAGAGATACCACGCGCCCAGGGCGGTGACGATGGTTTCCGGCAGCATATAGGTGGCGTTGTAGGCCAAGGAATACACCAGCGCTGCCTCGGTGGGGATGGAAAGCCCCGCCCACACGGTGCAGCCGGCGATGACGTGGAGGGCGTACCGCATAAGCCCGGTGAGTACTGCGCCCAGCACCAGGGCGGCGCCTTGGTGCTGGCAACGGCGGCGGAAAATGCCGCCCAGACCCAGCACCGTAAAGGCCAGGAGATAATCCAGCAGGATGATGGCCACCACCGCGGCGGTGGAGGTGGCGTAGGATAGGGTACCGGTGCCCAGCATCAACTGCATCAGGGCGTAGGCAAAGGCGGTGAACAAGCCCCATACCGTGCCGTGGCGGTAGGCCACCAGCAGAATGGGCAGGGCGGAGAAGGCGGTGATGCTGCCGCCGTAGGGCAGGTCCAGCACCTTAACCATGCTGAGCACCACCGCTACCGCCAACAGCAGACCGCTTTCCACTAAGCGTAGCATTTTTTGTGATTTCATTTCGTTTGTTCCTTTCTTTGAATGGGTTTCGGACGTGCACTTCCGATACAAGCGAACAAACAAAAAACCCCCACTCATCACGAGCGGAGGCGATACAGCCGTATGGCTGTCGGTGTTCTCTAGAAAAACATCCCTCCGCCGGTATTATCCGGATCAGGTCGTAGGGTTGAGCATACGCTCTCTCAGCCGCCGATGGCAGCACCCCTTGTTTGTCTGTTCAGTTGCAAGGGTACTGTACCACATCACGGAAGATTTGTCAAGAGCGCAGGAATTTTTTGGCACCCCCTTGAATATGTAAAAGGAATGTGTTACAATACTATAATATAATGGAGATTCTGTCGAAAGGAGGGACTATCATGGCAGAATACGGTTGGAACCCCCAAGGGTTGGGGGATGTGTTTGTATTGCCGGCCGCGGCGGTGGATAACCTGCTGGCCTTGGCCACGGCAGAGCAGTGGCGGGTGCTGTTGTGGTTCTCCCGCCATCGGCAGTTTGACCCGGAGACCTGCGCCCGGGCGGTGGGTCTGACCCCCGCCGAGTGCCGGGGCTGTATGGATTTCTGGGTAGAGCAGGGAATATTGTTGGGGGATACCGCCCCTGCCACCACCCCTGTGGCAAAGAGTGCTACTCCCCGTCCTGCGGCGGTCAAGCCGGTGTGGCAGGAGGTGCTCCGCTATCAGAAAGAGCACCAGGAGTTCACCGCCTTTTTGCAGGAGGTCAGCGCCCGTCTGGGTCGTCCTCTCAACCACGGGGACAACGCCACCCTGATGTACCTTATCACCACCGCCGGCATCCCGTCGGCGTCGGTGCTGATGACGGTGGGCTACGCCGTATCGGTGGGCAAGGCCAGCGTCCGCTACGTAGAGAGCTTGGCTCTGGCCTGGGCGGACGAGGAGATCATCACCCCCGAGCAGGTGGACGGCAAGATCCGTCAGTTGCAGGAGACCCGTCTTTCCGCCGAAAAGGTGGAGAAGCTGCTGGGTCTGGCCCGCCCGCTGAACGCCGCCCAGTCTAAGACGGTACATAAGTGGCTCAGCGCTTGGTGCTTTAGCGATGTTATGTTACAGCACGCCCAGACCATCACGTTGGAAAACTGCGAAAAATTCAGCGTAGCGTATATGGATAAAATTTTGGAGCGGTGGCACGCCGAGGGCATTAACGTCCCGGAAAAGATTTCCGCCGCACCCAAGACCGCCAAGAAAAAAGGCGCGGCGGTCACCAACCCGGAGGAGAGCAGTCTGGACAGCGAAGGTTTCGAGGATCAACTGCTCAAATACCGACCTAAGTTTAGCAAGAAGTAAAGGAGGCGGAATGTATGGCGTATAATGAAGCGGTGGTACGCGCCGCCAAACAACGGCTGGAAAAGCGTCGCCGCGACGCAGAGAGTTCCGCCGCCGCCACGCGGGAGAGCTTGTGTCAGCAACATCCCCGTCTGCGGGAGATCGAGCGGGAGATGGCAGCGGCCATCCCGGAGCTGACCCACGCCATTTTGGGGCGCGACCCCGCGGCGGTTGACCGGATACAGGAACAGAATCTGGCGCTCCAGCGGGAGATGGCGGATATTCTCCGCGCCGCCGGCTATGATAGAGATAATTTTGAACCTCGCTATACCTGTTCTCGGTGCTCCGACACCGGCTTTGTGAACGGGGCGGTGTGCGATTGCTACCGCCAACTGCTGAAGGAGGAGGCCTGCCGCAGTCTGTCCGGTCTGTCCGCTATGCGGCTCACCGATTTCGGCTCTATGCGGCTGGACTATTACGACGCCGAGACCGATCCCAAGCTGGGGGTTTCTCCCCGTCAGCATATGACCGACATCATCACCTATTGCCGGGAATACACCGAGAATTTCACCACCGGTTGCGACAGCCTGCTGTTGCAGGGCGCCACCGGCATCGGCAAGACCCATCTGTGTCTGGCCATCGCCCGGGGTATCACCGAAAAGGGCTTTGGGGTGGTTTACGGCTCGGTCCAGCCCCTTATCCGTAAGCTGGAGGACGAGCATTTCGGTCGTTCTCAAGGGGATAGCGAGGCACAGCTCACCGGCTGTGACCTGCTGGTGCTGGACGATCTGGGTATGGAGTTCGATACCCCCTTCGGTCGTTCCTGCATTTACAACATCCTCAACGCCCGCCTGCTGGAGGGCAAGCCCACGGTGGTCAGCACCAACCTGAGTTTCACCGCTCTCAAGGAGCGGTACGGCGACCAGATCGCCAGCCGTATCAGCGGCGGGTTTGTGCCCCTGCTGTGCGTGGGCAAGGATATCCGTCAGATCATTCGCCGTCAGTCTATGGGCTGACGGACTTACAGATAATCAGGAGGTAACGTTATGGCGAAATTATGTATGGGCTGTATGAATCCTTTGCCGGAGGGCAACACCACCTGTACGGTGTGCGGCTTCACGCTGGGAGAGGATAACAACCCCGAGTATGGTCTGCCGGTGACCACCTCGTTGCAGGGCCACTATATCGTGGGCCGTCTGGTGGGCGAGAGCAGCGATCATCTGCTGTACCTGGCCTATGACCGCCAGTTGCGGGAGCCTTGCTTTATTCAGGAGTTTTTCTCTTCCGCCATCAGCCGTCGGGATTCCATCGGCGGCGTTCAGCCTATGGCGGGCTGTGAGCGGGTGTTTGAGGAATACGCCGACCATTTCCGCCGCACTATGCGGACCTTGGCCCGCATGCGGGATCTGCCTGCGGTGGTGCCGGTATACGACATTTTTGAGGAGAACGGCACCGTGTATGCGGCGTCGGATTATTGCCAGGGTATGACCCTGACCCGTAAGATCAAATTGTCCGGCGGCCGCATTCCGTGGCCGGAGGCACGGACTATGTTTATGCCCCTGCTGTCGGCGCTGACAGACCTGAACGGCGCAGGAATCCTGCATCTGGCCATTTGCCCGGATAACATCCTGGTAGGCTCCGACGGCAAGGCGCGGTTGCGCTATTTCTCCATCCCCGCCGTGCATCAGGCGGGCACCGACCTGCCTCCGGATTTAAAGGCGGGTTACGCCGCGCCGGAGCAGTATATGGTGGACGGTGAGGTGGACACCTACACCGACGTATACGGTATGGCCGCCACCATTTTCCGCACCGTCACCGGCAACGAGCCGCCCTCCGGCGATCGCCGTGCCAAGGCCTCGGACGATCTGTTTATGTCCGCCGAGGTGGCACAGGAACTGACCCAGCCGGTGTGCGTGGCGCTGTTTAACGCCCTGCAGGTGCAGTGTGCAAAGCGCACCGCCACCATGAGCCAGTTGCGGGACCAGTTGGCCTTGACCCCCACCGTTTCCGCGCTGGTGGATGAGGCGGAAGAAGACATTGAGCGGGACACGGTAAAGGAGAAGCCTCCTGTCAAGAAAGGCAAGGTTATCGGCCTGATTGTCGGCATTACGGTGGGCCTGATTGCGGTTGCCGCGGCGGTGGCGCTGCTCATCGGGTCACTCAGCGGCGGCGGAGATACGCAGGAGCCTTCCTCCACCACCACCACGACCTTACCTACGCTGTCCACCACCACAACTACCGAGCGCAACGCCAACAAGGTGGTTGTAGACAACGTCATCGGCCTAAACTACTACGATCTGCGGGATAAAAAACTCAGCGGCGATATGACGCTGGAGATGGAATCCATGCAGTTCAGCGAAAAGCCGGCAGGCGCTATCCTGAGCCAGGAGCCTGCCGCCAAGGAGAACGTGGACCGGGGCACCACCATCAAGGTGGTCATCAGTATGGGTCAGGAAAGCGAAGAGCTCGAGGTGCCGGATTTGTCCGGCTGGGAGCAAGAGCACGCCGAGTTGTACCTGCGGGCCTTGGGCTTCCGGGTGACCATACTGAAGATTCAGGTCTCCGAGTATGAGCGGGGCATCGTGGACGGCACCGACCCCAAGGCGGGCACCGTAAAGCGGATGGGCGACACCATCACCCTGCGTGTCAGCGACGTGGAGCCTACCACCACCACGACCACCACCGAGGCGACGGGTGGCGAGACCGACCCCACCGCGGTTACCGACCCGACATCGTAAATAACCCTTGAAACCGACGGAAGCCTCCGTCGGTTTCTTTTTTTATTCCTTTTATTAGAATGGGGTCGGCATAATCGCCCCGAAAACCGCACAAAATATAGAAAAATCCCCCATTCACAAAGAATTCACAATTACCCTATTGACATTTGCGAAAAATGTGATAAACTAGAATTAGCACTCGGGCAAAGAGAGTGCTAATTCTCGAAAACCGAGAGTGCTAACCCATCAAACCATAAAGGAGGACACCGCTGTGGAACTGGATTTTCGCAAATGTCGGATACTGGCATCCATCATCGAGAGCTACATCGACACCGGCGAGCCGGTAGGCTCAAAGGCGTTGGCTGAGATGCTGGGCAACTGCGTGTCCTCCGCCACCATCCGCAACGATATGGCGGCGCTGACCACCGCCGGGTATCTTACCCAGCCCCACACGTCGGCAGGGCGTTTGCCCACCGCCCGGGCGCTGCGGTTTTACGTGGACCGGCTGATGGACCGCCGTCCCCTGACCTTACAGGATAAGGTGGATATCAAGGCCGCCCTGGCCACCATTTCCGGTGACGGCACCCGTCTGTTGGAGGATGCCTGCCGGGCGCTGGCGGATTTCACCGGCCTGGCGGTGTTTGCCGGAAGCCCCGAGGGGGTCGGCACCCGTATCAGCCGTGTGGACGTGATGCAGACCTCACCCCGCAATCTGGCGGTGGTGCTGGTACAGGATAACGGCTTTATCCGCACCCGGATGTGCCGCTGTCAGCGGGACATCCCCAGCAAGATCGCGGTGGCGCTGGCCGAGTATATGTCCCGCCGTTTCCAGGGCGAGGATATTTCCGCGGTGACGGTAGAGGCTATGCAGGAGATCATGCTGGAATTGGGCGAGGCCGGTTTGGCGGTAGCCCCCATCCTGTCGGCATTCTACGAGCTGGCGCTGGAGAGCGAGCGGGCCAAACAGACGGTGGCGGGTCAGATGAACCTGATGCGGCACCCGGACTACGACACCGCCCGGGCAAGAGGTCTGGTGGCTCTGCTGAACGAACGGCAGAACGTCCGCGACCTGCTGGACCAGATTCCCGATAATAATCGGGTGCAGGTGCTGCTGGGGGACGATAACGACCCCCGTCTGGGCGGCTCCTGCCTGATACTGGCCCATTATTCCCTGGGTCAGCGGAGACAGGGCACCATCGGTGTGGTAGGCCCCAACCGACTGAACTATGCCGAGGCCATCCCTCGGATAGAATATTTCGCCGCCCATTTGGGGCGGATGATGAGCGAGCTGTTTGAGGAAACCGCCGCTCTGGACATTTGATAGGAGGTGCTCCCAAATGGACAAGGAACAGACCGCGGTACAGCCGGAGGAGACCCCGGTTACCGAAACTCCCGTAGAGGAGAAAAAGACCAAAAAGCCTTCCAAGACCGCCCAGCTGGAACAAAAGCTGGCGGAGAAGGAAGAGGAACTGGCGGCGATGAACGACCAGTATCAGCGAATGCTGGCGGAATACGCCAACTATAAGCGCCGCACCGAGCAGGAGAAAATGCAGATCGGCGCTTTCACCAAGGCGGAGGTGCTGACCGCCCTGCTCACCAGCGTAGACAATATGGAAAAGGCCATTGACGCTCCCGCCGGTGACGAGTATAAAACCGGTGTTGACCTGGTGCTCCGCCAGTTTATGGAGGCACTCCACAAGCTGGGCCTGGAGGAGGTCGGTGTGGAGGGTGAACCCTTTGACCCCAACGTCCACAACGCGGTGATGCGTGAGGATGCCGACGGGGTGGAGGAGGAAACCGTCACCGCCGTATTCCAAAAGGGCTATAAACTGGGCGACCGTGTCCTGCGACCGGCAATGGTTAAAGTCGCAAATTAAGTAACCACGGATTCAATTTTTATTACCACATATACAAACCCAAACAAGCATTAACAAACTGTAAAAACAACAACTATTTTTACTGGAGGTAATTATTATGGCAAAGATTATTGGTATTGACTTGGGTACGACCAACTCTTGTGTAGCGGTTATTGAGGGCGGCGAGGCTGTCGTCATCCCCAACGCCGAAGGCGCCCGCACCACTCCTTCTGTGGTACACTTTAAGAAAGACGGCGAGCGTGTGGTAGGCCGTGTGGCTAAGCAGTCTGCTGTTTCCGCTCCCGACCGCACCATCGCTTCCATCAAGCGGGATATGGGTACCGCCAACACCGTCACCGTAGACGGCAAGGCCTATACCCCCCAGGAGATCTCCGCTATGATCCTGCAGAAGCTGAAGGCGGATGCCGAGGCCTATCTGGGCGACACCGTCACCGAGGCGGTGATCACCGTTCCCGCATACTTCACCGATGCCCAGCGTCAGGCCACCAAGGATGCCGGTAAGATTGCCGGTATGGAGGTCAAGCGTATCATCAACGAGCCCACCGCGGCGGCGCTGGCCTACGGCATTGACAAAGAGAACGACCAGAAGATTATGGTGTACGACCTGGGCGGCGGCACCTTCGACGTGTCCATCATCGAGATGGGCGACGGCGTGCAGGAGGTTCTGGCCACCGCCGGTAACAACCGTCTGGGCGGCGACGACTTCGACCAGAAGATCGTGGACTGGATGGTAGCCTCCTTCAAGGCCGAGACCGGCGTGGACCTGTCCGGCGATAAGATGGCTGTCCAGCGTCTGCGCGAGGCCGCTGAGAAGACCAAGATCGAGCTGTCCGGTTCCACCAGCAGCAACATCAACCTGCCCTTCATCACCGCCGATGCCACCGGTCCCAAGCACCTGGACCTGACCCTGACCCGTGCCAAGTTTAACGAGCTGACCGCTTCCCTGGTGGAGGCCACCATGGGTCCCGTGCGCCAGGCTCTGTCCGATTCCGGCCTGCCCGCCTCTCAGGTGGATAAGGTTCTGCTGGTGGGCGGTTCCACCCGTATCCCCGCCGTGCAGGAGGCCATTCAAAAGTTTATGGGCAAGGAGCCTTTCAAGGGCATCAACCCCGATGAGTGCGTTGCTATGGGCGCCGCTTTGCAGGGCGGTGTTCTGGGCGGCGAGGTCAAGGGCCTGCTGCTGCTGGACGTGACCCCTCTGTCTCTGGGCGTGGAGACCATGGGCGGCGTGATGACCAAGGTCATCGACCGCAACACCACCATCCCCACCAAAAAGAGCCAGATCTTCTCCACCGCCGCTGACAACCAGCCCTCTGTTGAGGTACACGTGTTGCAGGGCGAGCGTGAGTTTGCCCGTGACAACAAGACTCTGGGTATGTTCCACCTGGACCGCATCGCCCCGGCTCGCCCCGGCGTGCCCCAGATCGAGGTTACCTTCGATATCGACGCCAACGGCATCGTGAACGTGTCCGCCAAGGACCTGGGCACCGGCCGTGAGCAGGCCATCACCATCACCTCCAACACCAATATGTCCAAGGAGGACGTGGAGAAGGCGGTCCGCGAGGCTGAGCAGTATGCCGCCGAGGATAAGGCCCGCCGCGAGGCGGTGGACGCCCGCAACAACGCCGACCAGATGGTGTATCAGTCCGAGAAGACCATCGAGGAGATGGGCGATAAGATCGACGAGGCCGACAAGACCGAGCTGCAGGGCAAGATCGATGCTCTGAAAGAGGCGCTCAAGGGCGAGGACATCGAGGCCATCAAGGCCAAGCAGGAGGAACTGACCAAGTCCTTCTACGCCGTCAGCGAAAAGCTGTATCAGGCCGCCGCGGCCCAGGGCGCTCCCGAGGGCGGCGTAGCCCCCGACGGCACCGCCACCCCCGACGGTGACGGTTTCTATGACGGTACCGTGAACTAAGTAACCACTGACTCAACCTTAGTCACGCTTCTCGGCAGCTATTTTTCCTTTGGCATTGTCAAAAATACTCGGCAATACATCCAGTATTGCCTGCGTCTTTTGCCTACTGCCAATGAAAAACTATCTTGCCGATAACCGCAACGCGGTTTCGCCAGCGGTTACAAATACGCAATATCCAGGACACCGCCCGGAGAAATCCGGGCGGTGAAACCTGCTTGTGTAGCACTAAACAAGCCTTCCCCTCAAGCGGAAGGGGGACCGCCGAACGGCGGTGGATGAGGTGTGTTAAGTTGCCACAAGCATTGATAATGCCGACTGGATGTCGGCTACACCTCATCAGTCACAGCTTGCGCTGTGACAGCTTCCCCTCAAGGGGAAGCCTATGCAACGCCTGTTGGCGTTTTTAGACAGGAGAATTTCCTATGGCGGATAAACGCGATTTTTACGAGGTGCTGGGCGTTAGCAAAGGCGCCTCGGACGACGAAATAAAAAAAGCCTATCGCAAGATGGCGAAGGAATACCATCCCGACCTGCACCCCGGCGACAAGGCGGCGGAGGCCAAATTCAAAGAGGTGGGCGAGGCCTATGAGGTGCTGTCCGACCCCCAGAAGAAGTCCCGCTATGACCAGTTCGGTCACGCCGGTGTAGACCCCAACTTCGGCGCCGGTGCCGGTGGCTGGGGCGGTGGCGTGGACGTGGACTTTGGCGACATCGGCGACATCTTCTCCTCCATCTTCGGCGGTGGCTTTGGCGGTGGATTCGGCGGCACCGGCCGTCGGCAGAACCCCAATGCCCCCCGTCAGGGTGGCGACGTGGCCGCCACGGTGGTGGTCTCCTTTGAGGAGGCCGCCAAGGGCTGTAAAAAGAAGGTAGGGGTACAGAAGATCGTCACCTGCTCCGATTGCGGCGGCAGCGGCGCCCAAAAGGGCACCAGCCCGGTGAATTGTCCTCAGTGCGGCGGCACCGGTCAGATGAGCCGCCAGCAGCGCACCCCCTTTGGCGTGATGCAGGCCCAGTCCCCCTGTCCCCGTTGTCAGGGCAAGGGCCGCATCATCGAGTCCCCCTGTTCCTCCTGCGGCGGTCAGGGTCGTGTGCGCCAGGCCGAGCAGGTGGGCATCAACATACCCGCCGGCATCGCCGACGGACAGGTGATTACCATCCCCGGCCGCGGCAATGCGGGCGTCAACGGCGGTCCTGCCGGCGATCTGCAGGTGCAGGTGTCGGTGCGCCCCCACCCGGTGTTTGAGCGGGACGGCTTTAATATCTGGTACGAACTGCCCATCACCTATGCCCAGGCGGCCTTGGGCGCTGAGGTGGAGATCCCCACCCTGGACGGCAGGATGACCCACACCATTAAGGAGGGCACCCAGCCCGGGGATGTTCTCCGGGTCAAGGGCAAGGGCATCCCGTACCTCAACGGACGGGGCACCGGCGACCTGCTGCTGAAGATCGTGGTGGAGGTACCCAAGAACCTCTCCAAGGAGCAGAAGAAACTGTTGCAGGAGTTTGAGTCCGCCACCGGCGACAAGCAGTACCAGAAACGCAAAAGTTTCTTTGACACCATCAAAAAGCATTTTTCGTAAGGTAGGGCGGGGCTTGGCCCCACCGTTAAAAAACACCGCTGTCCGTCAGGATAGCGGTGTTTTTTTGCATCGGGGCAGAACGGCGTTTGCTTGTCGTTTTTCCGAGCGCACCATAATTTTTGTCATATCTACAAAAAACTATTGACTTTTATTAGCACGTGTGCTAAAATAAGCAACGAAGCTACGAATGGCATAATTTTCCATTATGCCATTATAATAGGAGGTGTGCTTACGATGATACGAGTGGATCGATCCGAACTGACCAAAAACGAGATTATCCGTCTGGCGGCCAATCGGTTTCTCAACGACGGCTATTCCAAGACGTCCATCCATGCCATGTGTAGGGATCTGAATATGAGCACCGGCAACCTGACCTTTCATTTTCCCACCAAAGAACACCTGCTGGCGAAATTGGTGGATATGCTGTGCGCTTTTCAGCAGCAGCTATTGGAGGAGGAAGCGGCTGAGGGGACCAGTTCCCTGATGGCGCTGTGCCTGGAATTGCTGACCATCGCGGCGGCCTGCGAGCAGGACGCGGTTGCCAAGGACTTTTTCCTCTCCTCTTATCGCAGCGAGATGGCGATGGAGATCATACGCAAAAACGAGGTCGCCCGCGCCAAAGAGGTGTTTCGGGCATACTGCTCCGATTGGAATGACGATTGGTTTAGAGAGGCGGCGGCGCTGGTCTCCGGCATCGAATACGCCACGCTGATGACCACCGCCAATTCTGCCCCGTTGGAGGTGCGTATCGGCGGTGCGTTGAGAACCATTATGGGCATCTACCGTGTGCCCACCGAGCTGCGCGAGGGGAAGATCAAAAAGGCGCTGACCATGGACTATCGGGCGTTAAGCCTGCGGGTTTTAAAAGAATTCCGAGAATACGTGGATCACACCACCGAGCAGGCGCTGCTGGATCTGATGGCGCGCAAATAACGATAGATTGTATTTTTTGAAGGGAGAACCCATTATGAAACACACCAAAAGACTGTTATCTGTTTTACTCACCCTCTGTATGCTGTTGTCGGCGTTGCCGCTGACCGTTATCGCGGAGGATTGCGCCCATAATTACCCCTACGTCTGCTCCACCCTCTGCACCCTCTGCGGCGAGGTGCGTACCCCCGAGATGGAGCATGATCATTATTTGTCCGATTGCGACGAGACCTGCAGCCTCTGTGGTGAAGTGCGCGAGACCACCGTGCCCCATGAAACCGATGGCCTTCCCTGTGTGGATAACGTTTGCAAACACTGCTATGCGGCTATTCCTGCCACTGCGGACCATACCGACGAGGACGGCGACTATTACTGTGATGCCTGCTGGACTTGGCTGGGGTGCGATCAAGGGGTGCACTCCCGTGACGGCCTGCCCTGTCAGGATACGGTGTGCTATTATTGCGGCATAGAGATGCCTGCCGAGGATCATGAGATCGGCTCCGCCCCCATTTGTGTAGACAACCAATGCATCTATTGCGGCACCTCGGTACCTGCCACCGTCGATCACAATTATCAGTGCTACTATGAGCAAGAGCCCACTTGCGTAAACGATGGCATGCAGTATTATGAGTGCACCCAGTGCTACGATCGCTATACGGAAACGATCCCCACCACCGGCGAGCACGAGGACAGTGACGGCGACCACCAGTGTGATTGGTGCGTACTATGGCTTGGCTGCGAGAGCGGCCTTCATATTCGTATGCACACCCCCCTTTGTGTGGATAGCGCTTGCTCGGCGTGCGGAGTGGCGATGCCTGCCACCGAGGAGCACGTCAGCAACAACTATGCTTGCCGTGACGGCTGGTGCGTCAATGGTTGCAACACCGTGATACCCGCCACCGCCGACCATACCTATGACGGCGCCGCCGACCCCAACTGCAACGTCTGCGGCGAGGAGCGCGAGATAGCGTGTGCCCACGAGTACGATTACGACTGCGACACCGTCTGCAACCTGTGCAGTGAGGTGCGTGAGCCCTTGGCGGATCACAATCCGTGGTATCCTTGCTTAGACAGTGAGTGTCTGACCTGCGGAGAGACGGTGCCCGCCGCCCAGGATCACGAGGACGAGGACGGCGACTATCGCTGCAATCGGTGCTTCCTGTGGCTGGGCTGCGACAGTGGCGTTCACGATCGCACCAGTCCGTACGCCTGTATGGACACCACCTGCAAGGCCTGCGGTATCGATCTGCCCGCCACCGAGCCCCACGACAGCAACAATTTTGACTGCTGTGACGGCGTGTGCGTCAACGGCTGTCAGACCGAAATGCCTGCCATCACCGACCACTCCTATGTTTACGGATGCAGTACCAACTGCACCTTCTGCGGCTTCACCACCCGCCCCGAGGCGGAGTGTGTCAGCGACGGTGGTACGGTCTACGACCAAAATAGTCAGCATCACTCCATCGCCTATTACTGTATTTATTGCAGAAGGTATCTGTCTGCCGTAGTGGAAGATCATACCGACGAGGACGGCGATAGTGCCTGCGACGTGTGCGGTGAGTCTGTGGCGTGGATGAATTGCACCCACCAGTACGATTACGCTTGCTCCACCGCCTGCCGTCTCTGCGGTGAGGTGACCCGCCCCGAGGCGGAGCACCTGAGCGACGACGGAGCCATCTACGGTCGGGATGAAACCCATCACGGGATCTACTACTCCTGTCAGCATTGCGGTCAGATAATCGATGCCTTCGTGGAAGAGCATGCCGATGAGGACGGCGACGGTGCCTGCGACGTGTGCGACTATATACCCTGTGAGGAGCACGTCTACGACAGCAACTTTGACCCCTACTGCAACGTTTGCCAACTCTACCGCGACATCGACATTCCGGTGGATGTTGTCGGCGTCTCTATCTCTGAGGATGTGAACGGCCTGGCGATGCTCTTCTCGGCCCGGGTAGAGGGGATTGCCTTTGACGGCACCCGCATCATCTACGACAACGCCACCATCGGCGGCGAAAAGCTGATCGGTCTGGGCGTTGTGGTGAGCAACAACTACGACGAGGTGGGTTATGCGCCCACGTTGGAGGACGTGGACGGTGTCCGTGTGCTGGACGTCCCCGTGGTCAATGCCTACGATTATGACGAGGCCACCGGTACGCTAACCTTTGCCGTTCGTGTGATTAATATCCCCGATGAGTATAAGGATCGGACGCTGGTCTATTCGACGTATTTCATTTATGAGAATGATGCCGGCGAGCAGGAGATCTACTATCCCGGTGCTTGGGGTGACTCCTACAATCGGGTCGCCGCCAGCGCTCTGTAAGAGCGATATAAATAACCCCTAACGAAAAAATTCCGCTATCCGAGAGGATAGCGGGATTTTTTTTTCCAGTCATTATTTCTCCTCGATGAGCTCCTTGCCGCCCATATAGGGGCGCAGGGCCTCGGGGATGCGGACGGAATACTTGCCGTCCACGTACTGCAGGTTGTTCTCCAGGAAGGCGATCAGCATACGGGGGGGCGCCACCACGGTGTTGTTGAGGGTGTGGGCCAGATACTTGTTGCCGTCGGCACCCTTCACCCGGATGCCCAGACGGCGGGCCTGAGCGTCACCCAGGTTGGAGCAGGAGCAGACCTCAAAGTATTTGCCCTGCTTGGGGGACCAAGCCTCCACGTCGTAGGACTTTACCTTCAGGTCGGCCAGATCGCCGGAGCAGCACTCCAGGGTGCGCACCGGGATATCCAGCGAGCGGAACAGCTCCACGGAATAGCTCCACATCTTGTTGAACCACTCCATGCTCTCCTCCGGCTTGCAGATGACGATCATCTCCTGCTTCTCGAACTGGTGGATGCGGTAGATACCACGCTCTTCGATGCCGTGGGCGCCCTTTTCCTTACGGAAGCAGGGGGAATAGCTGGTGAGGGTCAGGGGCAGTTCCGCCACATTGGTAAAGGTGTCGATGAACTTACCGATCATGGAGTGCTCGCTGGTACCGATGAGATACAGGTCCTCGCCCTCGATCTTGTACATCATGGCGTCCATCTCTTCAAAGCTCATCACGCCGGTGACCACGTTGGAGCGGATCATATAGGGGGGGATGCAATAGGTAAAGCCCTTATCGATCATAAAGTCCCGGGCATAGCTCAGCACCGCGGAGTGCAGGCGGGCAATATCCCCCATCAGGTAATAGAAGCCCTCGCCGGCCACCTTACCGGCGGCGGCCTTGTCGATGCCGTTGAACTTCGCCATAATGTCGGTGTGGTAGGGGATCTCAAAGGCGGCCTCGGCGGCCTCGCCGTAGCGCTGTACCTCCACGTTATCCTCGTCGTTCTTACCCACCGGTACAGAGGGGTCGATGATGTTGGGGATCTTCATCATCCGGTCGTTCAGCTCTTTCGCCAGCTCGGTCTCCTGCTGCTCCAGCTGGGCCAGCTCGGCGGCCTGCTGAGAAACCAACTGTTTCTTCTCCTCGGCCTCTTCCCGCAGGCCCTTGGCCATCAGACCGCCGATCTCCTTGCTGATCTTGTTGCGGTTGGCACGCAGGTTGTTGGCGCGGGTGTTCACCTCACGCTTTTTCGCGTCCAGCTCGATGACCTCGTCCACCAGGGGCAGTTTGTGGTCCTTGAACTTCTTACGGATGTTCTCTTTTACGATTTCCGGATTCTCTCGGATAAATTTGATGTCCAACATAACGCAATTCCTCCATTTATGGAATTATAATGTATTAGTATAGCACACCCCAAAAAGCATTTCAACACTTTATTGCATAAAAATAGGGGAGAAGAGCCAAAAACCCTTCTCCCCGTAGTGATTAAACTTCTTTTTTCTCGGTTTCGTTCTCTTCGTGGTCCTTTTTCTCCATCTTGATTTCCCAATGGATGAGGAAGGCCAGCAGGGCGCGGATGAGGATAACGATGCCCAGCACCGCCAACTCGGTGAGATCGTGGACGATAACCGTCTTGATGATCTCGGCGCCCATCTTGAATTCCAGGGCCAGGGCCAGAGTCTTACCCAGCTCGATGACGATGTTGATACGGCGATGGCGAATCAGGTTGGAAATCAGCTGAATCAGGGATTTGACCGAGCCGATGACGATAATCGCCACACCGATAAACTCCAGGGACAGCGCCGAAATCTCGGCGATATTGTGCAGAATGTGTTCGTAATTGTTTACAAAGGTTTCAAACATAGTTAAACTCTCCTTATTTTACATACCGGCTCCAACCGGAGGATACCGTCCGGGTGCCGTCGGCGGCCACCCACAGGGCCTCCACCTCCGGCAGAGATTCCACCAGTTCCAGTCCCTCCTCCGCCGTCATACAGAACAGGGCGGTGGATAGGGCGTCGCCCATACCGGAATGGGGACACACCACCGAAACGGACAGCAGTCCCTCGGCGGGCATCAGGGTGTCGGGGTGGATGATGTGGTGGTACTGTTTGCCGTCCACCAGGTAATACCGCTGATAGGACCCGCTGGTCACCAGCGCCATCCCGGACAGTTCCAGGGTGGCGATGTGGTCGGCGGCGGTGTCGGCAGGGTTTTCGATGCCCACCGTCCAGCCGGTGCCGTCCGGTTTTTCACCCACGGTGCGGACGTTGCCGCCCACGTTCAGCACGTAGCCGGTGTATCCTTGCTGTTCCATCCACCGGGCTACCCGTTCCACCGCATAGCCCTTGGCGATGGCGCCCACGTCCAACCGCATCTGCGGGTCGGTGAGGGTGACGGTGCGGCTCGCCTCGTCAATGACTACATTATCAAAATCCACGTGCCGGGCGGCGGCCTGCAGGCTGTCCATAGGCGGCAGGGTAGCGGCGGCGGGGTTGTCCGCGCCCACGGTGCGGTGGTCGTGCCACAGCTTCAGCACACTGCCCATCGCCACGTTGGTGAGCCCGTCGGTGAGGGCGTACATCTCCTTGGCGTACAGCAACAGGTCGATGATCTTCTGGTCCACCGTGACGGTGGGGTGTACCCCGTCGGTCAGCTCGTTGACGGTGCAGAGGTTGGAAAGCCCCTCGTACCGCAGATAGATGTTGTACAGCCGGTGGTATTGCTCCAACTGCTCCATCACCGCCTTGCTCACCCGGTCAAAGGCCTCTTGGCTGTCGGCATAGCCGGTGAGGGTGGTGGCGGTATCGAAATAATCAAAGGCATAGTCGGAGAATTTTTGGGGTTCGCTTTTGCAGGCGGTAAGGCAACCCATCAACAGCAGGGTTGCCAGCAGACCTGCCAACAATCGTTTCTTCATAGGCGTTCTCAGAGCAAAAAAGCGGGAGGTGGACCCTCCCGCTTTTTATTGGTTTGGATTAGATCTTGGAAGCGGCGGCAACCAGGCCGGACACGTAGATGGTGCAACCGGCGTTGACAACCTCTTCAACACCCTTGCCGGCGCTGTCACCGGCGGTGTTCATCAGACCCTTGATCTCGGCACCGGTCTTGCCCTCGCACAGGGTGTCGAAAGCATCGGCCTGCTCGAACCACTCCTTGGCAGCGCCGCCGTAGGCGACCATACCATAGTTGGCGCCCTGCTCACGCTTGGAGGCGATGGCCTTGGTGGTGTCCAGAGTAGCCTTACCCTTGCGGTTGAAGGTGAAGGAAACCGGCACGCAGTCGCTGTTAGCGGTGATCACCTTGCCCTCGGCGTTGACAGCGGCGGCGAAGGTGTAGATCTCCACCTCGTTGGAGCCGTCCTTGTCGGCGGTGGCGTCCTCGATGGTCTGGGCGGCGTAGGCGGTAACCTTCAGAGAGGCGGCCTCGGTCACGGCGGACTCAGCGGCGTTGTTATAGGCCTTCTCGATGGCGCTCACGAAATCGGACACGTAGATGGTGCAACCGGCGTTGACGACCTCGTCGTTGCCCTTGCCCTCAACCACCAGAGCCTTTACCTCGTCCAGGGTCTTGCCGGCCACGACGCCCTCGAAAGCGTCAGCCTGCTTGTACCACTCCTGAACGGCACCGCCGTAGGCGACCATGTTGTAGTTATCGCCCTTTTCGTACTTGGTCTGGAACTCGGGGTTGCCCACGGCCTTACCCTTAACGGTGTACTCCACGACAGTCTGCATGGTGTCCAGAGCGCAGGCCACGATCTTGCCGTTGGCATCCACGGTGATGGCGGCAACGGTCACGCACACGTCGCCGGCGCCGTTCTTGTCAGCGGAAGCATCGGTGGCGGCCAGGCCGGAAACGTAAACGGCAGAGCCAAACTTCAGGGTCTTCTCGGTGCAGCCGGTCAGAACGCAGGCAGAAGCCAGCAGGGCCACACACAAAATCAGAGAAACAATCTTTTTCATAGGAATAATCCTCCTTTATTGTTGGTGCGTTGTTGCACACCTAAGCGCAATATACCATATTGTTATTTATTTGTCAACCAAAATCAATACCGGGCGGGTATCCGCCGTATCAGCAGGGCGCCGCACAGCCCCACAAACAGACCGGCGATGGTTCCGGTCACCGCCAAAACGATGAGGTAATACCCCAATTCGGCAGTCCCCAACACCAGCATCGCCATCAGTATCTGCCCCACGTTGTGGAGCACACCGCCCGCCACGCTGACCCCCGCCACCGACAGGAAATCCAGCCGCTTGAGCAGGGCCATCGCCGTCAGGCTCAGCACACCGCCCGCCAAACTGTACAGCAGGGCCATGGTGTTGCCGAACAGCAACGCCACCAGCAGGATACGGCAGAGGGATACCGCCGCCGCCGCGGGGACGCCTCGGCGGTACAGCAGGAAAATGATCACGATGTTGGGTAGCCCCATCTTAATACCGGGCACGGCGGAAACCAGTGGAGGCAGAATGGCCTCTACGTAGGCAAACGCCAGCGCCACCGCGATACACAGCCCCAGAAAGGCGGTCTTTTGGGTATTCGATTTCACAGCAAGACCCCTTTCTAATGGGTGATTATACCACGATATCCGGCTGATTTTCATCGGTGGCGGACACGGTGACCACCACCCGATGGGGCAGGCAGACGATGCTCTCACCCTCCCGGCTGACCGGTCGGTGACCGGCACAGATGCCGTCGGGGCAGGTGGCGGTTTCGATACGGGCCTTGCCGTCCTCGATGATCAGGCGGTTAAGGCCGGTCTCACCGGTGCGGATGTCCTCCACCCGGTCCTCGGAGAGGGAGTAGACGCCGTAGACGGCGCCGTCCACCGTGACGGTGACCGTATCCCCCTCGTCGCCAAGCAGCCACAGGCACCCGCCCGCCACCGCCACCACCAACAGCAGGGCGGTGATAAACAGCAGGTCGTTGCGGAGTTTTCGGGTTTTCGTTGCGGAATTTTCCATAGAATTAGTTGTCCAGCAGGTCGTCGGCGTCCACGCCCTCCGGCAGGTTGGGGAAGTTGACCTTTTTCAGACAGCCGGTGGGGCAGGCCTCTACGCAGGCACCGCAACCGGTGCACTTACTAAAGATGATAAAGGCCAGGTTATCCGCCACCTGAATGGCGCCGTGGGGACAGGTCTTTTCGCACTTCTTACAGCCGATACAGGCGTTTTTGCAGGATTTGCGGGCATCGGCGCCCTTGGCGTGGTTGTTGCACATAACCGCCACCTGAGTATCCTGGGGCACCATATAGATCATACCCTTGGGGCAGACCTTGGTACACAGGCCACAGCCCAGACAACGGCTGGTGTCCACGTGGGCCACACCATCGATGGTGCAGATGGCGTTGGCGGGGCAGGCCTCGGCACAGTCGCCAAAGCCCAGACAGCCGTAGGAACAGGCGCTGGGACCGCTGTACAGCATAGCGGCGGCGGCACAGGTGGGCACGCCGTCGTACACCGCCTTATCGCCGGTGGCGTCGCAGTTGCCGTTGCAGGCCACGAATGCCACCACGTCCTCAAAGGGCTCGGCCTCTACGCCCAGGATGGCGCCGATCTCGTCCGCCACCGCCTGGGCACCGGGTACGCACAGGCTGGGGTTTTGCTCTTTGCCCTCCGCCAGGGCGGCGGCATAGTCGTCGCAGCCCTTATAGCCGCAGGCACCGCAGTTGATGCTCGGCAGAAACGCGCGCACTTTGGTAAAGGTGGGGTCCTCCGGCACCGCGAAGAAATGGGAGAGCACCGCCAAGGCGATACCCAGCGCCACCGCGATGGCCGCCACTACTAAGAAAGCAACCAAAATATCCATATTTACGTTACCTCCTTTAAGCGAAAATATTCTCGATGACACCGCCAAAACCCATAAACGCCAGGGAAATAAAGGCGGCGGCGATGAGGGTCACCGGCAGCCCCTGGAAGGGCTTGGCGATCTCATACTCGTGAATGCGGCTGCGCAGACCGGAGAACAGCACCATCGCCAGCAGGAAGCCCAGGCCACAGCCCAGGGAACTGACCATAGACTGCAGGAAGGTGTACTCGTCGTTGATGTTGTTGATGGTAACGCCCAGCACCGCGCAGTTGGTGGTGATCAGGGGCAGATACACACCCAGACCCTTGTGCAGGGCGGGGGAGAACTTTTTCAGCAGCAATTCGGTCATCTGCACCAGTGCGGCGATAACCAGGATGAACACGATGTTTTGCAGATAGCCCAGCTCCAGGGCGTTGAGCACGTAATACTGGATGGGCCAGGTAACAGCGGAGGCCAACAGCATAACCGCCGTCACGGCCACGCCCATACCGGCGGCCTGATCCAGCTTTTTGGATACGCCCAGGAAGGGGCAGATACCCAGGAATCGAGCCAAAACGTAGTTATTGGTTAGGATGGAGCCAAACAGGATGATGGCTAAGTTCTTCATATCCATTAATGCTCAACTCCTTTCTCTTGGCAGGAGCCGGTGTGGCAGTTGCTGGCGTTGGGACAACCGGCGCAGGAGAAGGTCTTCTTCTTGGGATATTTGCCCTTGGTGATCATCGAGATCAGGGCGATCAGCAGACCGTACACCAGCAGACCGCCGGGGGCGGCGGTGAGGAAGCTGATCTTGTAATCCGCCAGGAAGGGGATGGCGATACCGGCAAAGGAAGCGGCACCGAACACCTCACGGACAAGGGCCATAGCGGTCAGCGCCAGGGTAAAGCCGATACCCATACCGATGCCGTCCATAGCGGATTTCACCACCGGGTTTTTGCTGGCGAACATCTCGGCACGGCCCAGGATAATGCAGTTGACCGTAATCAGGTCCAGATACACGCCCAGGGTCTCGTACAGGCTGGGCAGATAGGCCTGCACCAGCATCTTGACGATGGTGACGAAACCGGCGATGATGACGATATAGCAGGGGATACGCATGGTATCCGGGATAACCTTACGCAGCAGGGAAATGAACACATTGGAGCAGATCAGCACCAACATAGCGGCGATGCCCATACCGAAGGCGCCGTCCACCGTGGTGGTGGTGGCCAGGGTGGGGCAGGTGCCGAGAATGAGCACCAGCACCGGGTTTTCTTTCAGAATACCCCGCCACAGGGTGGCGGCGTTACTGCCTTTTTTCATTACTTGGCACCTCCTTCCAGAATCTGCACGGCATCCAGACAACGCCGGATGGCCTCTACGTAGCCGTCGGTGGTGATGGTGGCGCCGCTGATGGCGTCCACCTCGGACAGGGTGTCGGCGGTCTTGCCGTCAAACTGACCGTAGAACTTCTCGTCGGCGCAGGCGGAACCCAAATTCTGGGTCTCGGCCTGGGAGAGGGTCAGACAGTCAATGATCTTGCCGTCGGGGGCGATGGCCACTTTAATAAGGATATATTCGCCGCTGGCGGGGTGCCATTGATCGCCGCCCTTGATGCCGTAGCCGGCGCCCTTGATCTCAAGCACGTAGTTGCCGGAAGCGGTCTTTTCCACCTTGGTGATATTTTGGTGTATGCTGCCCTTGGTGACCTCCACCTCCATCAGCATAGAGTCCCGCAGAGCGTTGACAGCCGCGGCGGCGACCTTGTTATCGCTGATGCCGTTGGCATCCACACCGATAAACTCTTCACCGATCTGGCAGACGTAACCGGCGCCGTTGTCCGCCACGTAGATGGCGTCCACGCCCTCCACGATCTCGGTTGCAAACCACTTGACAAAGGCGTCGCCCTCGGGCAGAGCGGCGGCCAGGTTGTCCGCCAGGATCTGACCTTCGTCACGGATGTCCACGCTGCCGCCGCCCAGGATGATGGCGGTGTTGAGGGCGTCCTTGACGGCGTTTTTATAGGCCTCGGTGGTCATGGTGGCACCGGAGATGGTGTCGGTGGCCTCTACACCCTCGGCGTTTTTGCCGGTGAAGTTTTGGCCGTATTCTTTTTCTTTGCCCAGGGTCTCGTTAGAGGACAGGCACACCGCGCCGGTGACCACGCCCTCGGCGTCCACGCCGCACATGATCACAAAGTCGGAGCCGTAACCCTTGGTGGTCAGCTTGACCACGTAGCCGCCGCCGGTCTCTTGATAGGCCTCGGTGACGGTGGCGGGCAGCTCGTAGGCGGTCAGGTCCACTGCCTCAAAGCCGGTGCCCTCGGGCATCACCACCAGCAGCGCCTCGTTGGCGGCAGCGGCGGCGTGTTTCTCAATAATGGGGGCGGTCAGGGAATTGGTGCCGGCCAGCAACAGGGCGATCACACCGCAGATGGCCACCAGCACCACCACGCTCTTGATATTCTTCATCATCATTTGGCACCTCCCGTTCCGAGCACTCTGTGACGGGTCCATACGCAGATGTAGGGGTTCAGAATGTTCATAAACAGAATGGCGAAGGATACGCCCTCGGGATAGTTGCCGAAATAGCGGATGATGCAGGTCAGCAGACCGCAGCCGATACCGAACACCACTTTACCCCAGGGGGTGGGCGGGGAGGTAACGTAGTCGGTGGCCATAAAGAAGGCACCGATCATCAGACCGCCGGATAGCACCATAGACAGGGCGTCGCCGGCATAAGTTCCCTCCATCAGGAAGGAGAAGACGAACACAGTGGCGATGTACACCACCGGGATGTGCCAGGTGATTACCCGGCGCACCAGCAGGTACAGACCGCCCAACAGCAGGGCGGCGGCACAGGTCTCGCCGATGGCGCCGCCGTGGAGACCCAGGAACAGGTCCAGCAGAGAGGGCATCTTCTCGGCGGCCAGGGGGGTGGCGCCGGAAACGGCGTCGGTGGCGATGACCGGCTGACCCGCCTGGGTCATGGAGCCAAAGGCCACCAGCATAAACACGCGGGCGGTGATGGCGGGGTTGACCAGGTTCTGGCCGATACCGCCGAACAGGCATTTCACCACCACGATGGCGAACAGGGAGCCCACCGCACACTGCCACAGGGGGATGTTGACCGGCAGGTTCAAGGCCAGCAACAGGCCGGTGACCACGGCGGACAGATCGCCGATGGACTGGTCGCGCTTTGCCAGTAGGTTGTACAGCGCCTCAAAGGCCACACAACAACCGACACAGACGGCGGTGACCGCCAGAGCGCGCAGTCCGAAGATCACGGTGCCGGCCGCCAGGGCGGGCAGCAGGGCGATGATCACGTCCAGCATAATGCGGCCGGTGGAGCGGCCGCTGTGAATATGAGGGGAAACAGAGAGCTTGGTCAGGTTACTCATTTGGCACCCTCCTTTGCTTTTTCTTCTCTCAGCATGGCTTTACCCAGCTTGTTTCTCTGCACCAGAGGCCGGTTGGCGGGGCAGACGAAACTGCAACAGCCGCACTCCATACAGGAGCTGACGTGCAGACGCTTCAGCTCGTCGATCTCGCCCAGCTTAACGCTGTGGGAGATGGCGGCAGGAGCCAGACCGAAGGGGCAGTGGTTGGTACAGCTGCCGCAACGGATGCAGTTGGTGGTCTTGGGCAGCCAGGCCTCTTTGGCGGTGAGGGCCATCACCGCGTTGGTGTTGGTCATCACCGGCTGACCGGCGTCCGGCACGGTGATACCCATCATCGGGCCGCCGTACACCAGCTTGTTGGGCTCGGAGGAAAGGCCTCCGCAGGCCTCGAACAGGTCGGACAGGGGAGTGCCGATCGGTGCCAGCACGTTCTGGGGATTCTTCACACAGCCGCCGTCCACCGTGACGCACTTCTCCACCAACGGCATACCGGTGGTGAGATAGCTGCCGATGGCGGCCAGGGTGGTGCAGTTGATGACGATACAGCCCACGTCGATGGGCAGTTTTCCCTCAGGCACGACCCGACCGGTGGTGTGGTAGATCAGCACCTTTTCACCGCCCTGGGGGTATACCGAGGGCAGCATCTTCACCGATACCTTGGCATCGGTGATGGCGGCCGCCATTTTGCGCATGGCTACGGCGGCCCGCTTTTTGTTGTTCTCAATGCCCAGGATGGCGGTGCGGATGCCGAAATGCTCCACCATAGCCTGCAGGGCAACCCGCATATCCTCGCCGCGCTCCATCATAGTCAGGGTATCGCTGGTGACGTAGGGCTCGCACTCAGCGCCGTTGATGATGAGATACTGGATGCGCTCCGGCTCTACGGCGAATTTTACGTGGGTGGGGAATCCGGCGCCGCCCAGACCCACCATACCGCTGTCGCGGATGGCGTTCAGCAGGCTCTCCCGGCTGTCCACCACGGGGGGGACCACCGTATCCGCCACGGTCTGGAGGCCGTCGGTCTGGATGACCACGGCGGGGACGATCTTGCCGCCGGCGGTGAGATGGTCGTTGATCTTGGTCACTTTACCGGATACGCCGGAATAGACCGGCACCGATACAAAACCGCCGGCTTCGGCGATCTTCTGTCCCACCTTGACCTCGTCGCCCACCTTGACGATGGGGGTGGAGGGCGCACCAATGTGCATGCTCATAGGGATGCTGACGGTGGCGGGAACGTTCATACGCAGAATGGGTTTATGCCGTGTTTTCTTTCGATGGGGTACGTGGACCCCGGGGAGATAAGACGCCATGGCTCATTCACCTTTCTTTTAGTTGATGGCAGGGGATCGGCGGCGGTTTTTTTATCGCAAAAACACCCCTGCTCGGACAAAATACCTCACCCTATATATTAAATCTTATAAAGGGTTTTGTCAACCATCGTTCATTTTTTCACAAACATTACCAACCCCACTTACTATGTGGGGGAAACGGGGGAATATACAGAAAAAAAGCGGGCAGAGTCAAGCAACTCTGCCCGCAAAGCGGTTGATTTATTACGCGCCGAAGAAGTGGCGGTGTACCGCCTCGACCGCCCGGTCGGCATCCTTCTTATCCACCAGCACGGATACGCGGATCTCGCTGGAGGAGATCATCTGGATGTTGATACCGGCATCCGCCAGCGCCTCAAACATACCGGCGGCCACGTTCTCGTGGGTCTCCATACCGGCGCCCACGATGGAGATCTTCGCCACGTCCTTTTCCACCTGCAGACCCTGGGCACCCACCATCTCGCAGTAATCCTGCAGGGATTCCACGGCGGTGTCCGCATCGGCGGCGGGGACGGTAAAGGCGATGTCCTTGGTGCCGTCACGGCCCACGGACTGCAGAATGTTGTCTACGCAGATGTGGGCCTTTGCCACACGGGAAAAGACCTTAAAGGCGATACCGGGGTTATCCGGCACACCCACCAGAGCCACACGGGCCACACCGTCGTCTTTCGCAACACCTTTAATCAGCATTTTTTCCATTTTGGTAACCTCCTTGACCTTGGTACCTGCCGCGCGGGTAATGCTGGACAGGACCTCCATTTCCACGTTGTATTTCTTGGCCATTTCCACCGACCGGTTGTTCAGCACCTGAGCACCGGAGGTAGCCAGCTCCAGCATCTCGTTATAGGTGATCTCGTCCAGTTTCTGGGCGCCGGGGATCTTCCGGGGGTCGGCGGTATAGACGCCGTCCACGTCGGTGTAGATCTGGCACAGGTCCGCCCGCATGGCGGCGGCGATGGCCACCGCGCTGGTGTCGGAACCGCCGCGGCCCAGGGTGGTGATGTCGTCATAGCGGTTGAGACCCTGGAAGCCGGCCACGATGACGATGCGGTTTTTATCCAGCTCTGCCCGGATGCGCTCCGGGTTGACCCGCTTGATGCGGGCGG
>JAZNSL010000074.1:0-3686 GCA_045591225.1 Acutalibacteraceae bacterium
TGTAGGTGCCGGGAGCCTTACGGCCGGTGGCGTAGGTCACGGTGTAATCGGTATCCTTCTTCAGGGTGTTGCCCTTGGAATCCTTTACAATGACGGAGGGCGTCTGCACCTTGCCGTTGTAGGTGTAGGAGGTCTTGGACAGCTTGATGGAGGAAACCTTGTAGATGGTGGTGGTCTTGCTGGCAACGTAATCGCAGCGCTGGCAGACGTTCTTGATGACGCCATCCTTGGTCAAGGTCGCCTTGGTGACCTTCTTCTCATAGTCGTGACCCAGTTTCTCACCGCTGGTAGCGCCACAGTTCTTACAGGTCTTAGCCTTGGTGCAGGTGGCGGCATTGTAAGAGTGAGCAATCTTAGCGATGGTCTCGGTCTTCAGAACTTCGCCGCAAACAGTGCACTTATAGGTCTTGGTACCGGTAGCCTTGCAGGTGGCCTTCTTGGTCACGGTACCGGCATCGGAAACGTGCTTGTGAATCTGCACCAAACGATAATCTTCCACATTGGCCATATCAAAGGTGCCCAACGTGCCGTTCGGGTCAGTAGAAGCCTGCACCGTCAGATCATCCGCTATGGTGAGGGTGCCATACTTTGCCACCAGAGCTGCACTCTCCTCGGCTGCAGCAAGCACAGTACTGTCGGTGATGGCAATGTCTGCCTCGTCCTCGTAAGCAAGTATACCATATCTCTTGCCGATGGCGGCAAGCTCGCTGCCCTCGATGGACAGGTCCCCTTCGGAATAAATACCATAATGGCCCGTTAAAGAAAGTTCGCTATTTGCCACAACCATATGACCATAGGTCTCAATGCCGCAGTCGCCCGCTTGTATCACCATCACCCGTGAGGATGTGATGTACAGATTATCGCCATAGAACTTAATGCCATCATCGTCGGCACGGGGAATCGTCACCGTGCTGGAGGTAATAAAAGCATTGCCGCTGTTGCAAAAAATAGCGCAGTCTTCAGTCGTTTGAATCATTGCTTGACTGCCGTTGATGGAGAGGTCTTTCCCCGCAAAGATGCCCTCAACCATCGATTCTACGGTCACGGTGCTGTTATAAATCAAAGCGGATTCTTCGGAATAGATGCCGTAACTGTCTTTACTGGCCAAGGTCAGATCACAGTTCATCACAGATAGGTCACAGGAATTGGGGTCGTCCGAATCATAGATGCCGGTGAGCAGGGCCGTGAAAGAACTATTCACATCTATGGTGCTGTTATCAAGGATAGCGTCACCGCACACATATAAACCGGGTCCGTTGTCCGAGACAATATTCAGTTGGCTGTCGGTCACCGAAAGATTGCCCTTTACATACCACGCATAGGAACCAACGTCTATGTTAATGGTACTGTTTTTTACAATGGTGTCGTCATAGGCTTCCAAGCCATAGTAGGTACTTTCGATGGTTAGCGTGGCATCTTGAATGGTCAACCCCTGCGTAGCATCGATAGCCTTGTAGCGGCAGGACAGATTCAATTGAGAGTCGCCATTGCCGCGAATGATACCACGGGTTCCCATACCGTCAGGGAAGAACCAAATGCATTCATCATAGCGAGCATCGCTGGTAGAAACCAGCTCACAGTTACCCTCCACCACAATCTCTTTCAGCGACTCGCCCATAATAGCGGCATTATAATAGCTATAGGCGCCCGGGATCACAAAACCCGTGCCACAGAATGTGTAATTATGAAGAGTTAGCACACCGTCATTGTAGAAAGCATACCGATCGGACACCTTGCTCTTGGTGGTGGAGGTGCCACCCACCGGCAAATAGTCGCCGTCGTTCATGCCGATGCCGGCCACGAACACCTCGCCGTCCGATACGGGGGTAAAGGCCGCCGTCACGTAAGCGTGATCGGTATAGTACACGGTAGAGATCTCCCCCACCACACCGTTGATATAGCCTTTTAGCTGGGTGTAGCTATTGGGGAAGGTATACCCCTCTTTGACGGTGAATTCCATATCGCAGTAATAGGTCACACCGGCCGCAAACTTGGTGCCGGAAGGATAGATGGCACCATTGGACTTGGTCCAGTTAAGAGCGGTGATCTCCACACCCTCCGTGTTGGTGTAGGTATCGTTCAGTTTAGAGAGAGCGTAGCCCACCACAGGAGTAGATACCGTAGCCCGCACCTCGGTCACGGTGGTGGCGGCGGACACCGACAATGCCGCCAGCGGTACCAGCCCCATCAGTAGGGTCAGCGCCAACAAAATGTTCAGTAATCCTTTAGTCCGTTTCATAGTTTATACCTCCTTATGTACGCGTAATTGGGTTTTCTACCGCTATCATAAAACACTTTTTTTCAAATTTCTATCACCCCTTAGGGGTGAAAATGCAGTTTTTTCGTAAAAAATGCAAAAAAACAGGCCGTGGTTATTCACCACGGTCTGTTTTATCACACCAGCTCGTACAATTCCTTGCGGTTGGCCACACCCAACTTGCGATAGAGATTGCGGGTGTAGGTTTTAACGGTATTCTCGGACAAACCCATATCCTCGGCGATTTCCCGTCGCTTTTTGTTGGCTAAAATGGCGGTCAGTACCTGCAACTCCCGGGGCTGTAGCTCAACCCCCTCCGGTAAACGGGCCAGCACCGCCTCGGTCTTATCCGGCTCCGCCAAATCGTCCACGTGGACGTAGTCCTGCATCATCCAGTAAAGGCCCAGCAGGATCACCTCGCTGAACAGGTAGGATACCGACAAAAACTCAAAATTCCAGACAACGACCTTTTCCACCAGCCAGAACACGATGTTGCACAGCACGATGCCCGCCATCAGAATGGCGTTTTTGCGGGAGGCCTTTTTGCGGAACACGCGGGAGGAAAAGATGGTGACGATCATCGCCAGAAAATAGCCGATCAAGTAGACCATATACACCGGATGCAGAGGTCCGTAATCCTTAACCAGTTTGGCGGCGCCGTCGATATAGGTCAGGGTCACGTCCAGATAATACCAGGGGCTGCACACCATACCGAACATCACCAACGCCAGACCCAGCAACACCACCGGTACCCACCGGCGATAGGTGAAACCACACAGCCGCAGAATGCTCATAAACATACACAGGATCAAAAACACCGAGCCAAGATAAGCCGCGCTGTTGGCAAACAGCGCAAAGGCCTCGGTCTTTGCCAAAGAAAGCATGAGGTAGCCGGTATTCACCAACGGCACACAGCAAAACAAGAACAACAGCCACGGATCCTTTTTCTCCACCAAGGTCACGTAACCAACCAGCAACAGCACCGCTATCGCCACCAGGATACCGTATACAATGGACAACCCAACCCCTCCTTTGCGTAGAATTCATCTTATTGTACCATATTTGGGTATGTAGTTCAAGTGGAAAGTGCATTTGACGTAACCGCTTACGCCTGCCAAGCAAAAAGGCACCTGCGATGCAGAACTCACGACACGTGGAGTTGCGCCAAGTTTGTACTTATCGCAGTTTGTGCTCGCAACTCCCTGAGAAATGTGCCTGCGGCACATTTCGGCGTGTCGGAGCACTTAGCTTATTATCCCTGCCAAGCAAAAAGGCACCTGCGATGCAGGTGCCTTTTTGCTTGGCAGGGGCAGTAAGATTCGAACTCACGACACGCGGTTTTGGAGACCGCTGCTCTACCAGCTGAGCTATACCCCTATTTATGATTGCTCAAATATTATATATGATTGTTATTGTGTTGTCAAGTTTT
>JAZNSL010000075.1:0-39847 GCA_045591225.1 Acutalibacteraceae bacterium
CTTGGCCCACAGAACGACATGGCTACGATCCGACTTAGTCGGCTCTTTGGCTTATTCTTGGGTTTCGGGAGTGGGTTTCACCGGGGTTGCCGCCACGACGGCTTTACGCCGGCGGATGGTTTTGCGCAGGAGGGGCAGAGCCAACAGCATCAGGCTGGCCACGCTGGTCAACAGACCCAGCACCTGACCGGGTGCCTTGTACACGATCTTCACGTCGTGGGTGCCGGCGGGGATCTCCGCGCCCAGCAGGGCGCCGTCGTCTTCGCCGTCAATGTAGGTGTTGCCCTCGTCGTCGGTCTTCTCCTCGGCGCCGTTGGCGATGGGGAAGGTCTCCGTCTGCACGCCGTCCACGTACACCTGCCAGCCCTCGTCGTAGGGGATGGAGAAGAACAGGCTCTGGTTCTCCTTGGCGGTGACGGTGCCGGACAGGGAAGAACCGTCCTGCTCGGTTACCAGCAGATTGCCTTGGCTGAGCACCGCGAAGTGGGCGTTCATAGCCTCGGAATCCAACCGCACCAGGTGGATGTTACCGGAGGCGGCGCCGTCGCCGGAGATGGACACCTCCACCGTATCGCCGGCGGCCAGGGTGCCCATGTCGATGATGTAGGGCTCGTTGTGGGACACGTTCCAGCTGTGGCCCTCCTCGCCGTTGGCGCGGTAGTGCTGGACGTCGATGTCATCGGCGGCACGGCAGTCCACGTAGGCGAAATACTGACCCTGCTGTTCCACGGTGCCGGTGTACACCGCGCCGGTCTCCGGCATATAGAAGTGGGCGTCGGTGATGGAGGCGCCCTCGGTCTCGGTGGTGATGTTCATAGGATGGTAGATCACGTCCTCCAGACCGGTCAGGCTCTCAAACAGCGCCTGCTGATTCTTAAAGGGCTGGTATTTGGTGCCCTTGAAATCCTTGATGGTGTTGCTCACCGCCAGACCCACCGACAGCGCCAAGCGGTTGCGGTAGATGTAGCGGGTCTCGCTGTGGCCGTCATCGTCGGTGACGGTGACGCTGTCCACCTTTTCCAACTGGGGATGGGAGGACAGGTTGCTTTCCAGAACCAGGTACCGCAGACCCAACAGGGAGTCGATGGGTGCCACAAAGCTGTGGTACAGGTAACTGTTGACGCCGTTGACGGCATAGCCCATCTCACCCATAAACTTGGTGGTGAGGTAGGGGTTGCTGGAAGCAAAGGTGGTCAGGCCGCTGTAATGGTGCAGGGCGGTGTCCACGCAGGTGGTGCGGGGGAGATACTCCATCCGCAGGAACGCACCGGCGGTGGCGGATTCCCGCTGGGCCAGTTCCTCGGCACGGCGCAGGGCGGTGTCCAACGCCTCGTGCTTCAGGTGAGCCACGTAATCGTTGTGGCGGGTAAAATACTCATTCTGGTTCATAGCCATCAGGGTGGTGGAGGTGCTCAGCAGCATTTCTGCGCACACCACCGTCAGCAGCAGGCGGGAAACCACCTTTTTGGGGGCTTTTTTCAGCGCCAGCACCAGCAGCACCGCCGCGTAGACGGCCAACAACAGCAGGTTGCCGTACAGTAGAGCCTCGGAGGTGGTCACCTTTTCGGCGGCCTCTGCGCCCTCGGCGGCGGTGGTCAGGGCGCCCAGCTTCTCCCACAGGAAGAGGTAGGCCGCCGAGCCCAGCAAACTGCCGAGGATCTGGCGGGGGGTAACGGTTTCCAGCTGGGACAGCACGTGGCCCGCCACCAACAGCAGCACAAAGCACAGGATAAAGGAGAAGCGGTAGGGCAGGTCGTTGGGGGCGTGGAGCCCGTGCCACACCAGATCCCACTGGGTCAGGGTACAGCTGAACAACAGCACCGCCAGCAGACCGCCAAAGCACAGCCGCCGCCGCAGGGGAATCTGCTTTTGGGTGAAGTAGATGGGCACCAACAGCACCGCGGGAATACCGCAATACAGGTTGGGCAGGTTGCCGGAACGGATGGTGGGCACCGCGCCGTAGAACAGGCGGCCCAACAGGTCGAACAGCGGGAAGTTGGTGGCGAAATCTCCCACCTCACCGCCGGCGGCAGAGGTCCGTCCCAGCGCCAGCGCGGTGGGGATCAGCAGTGCCGCCGCCATACCGGCGCCCCACAGACTGCCGGCGGCAAACCGCACGCCGCCATACAGCAGGTCCATACCGGTGCGCCGCTCCCGGGCGACCCACACCAGCATATACAGCACCAAGAATACGCACAGCATAAAGCCGATGTAGTAGTTGCAGAACAGCGCCAACGCCAACAACGCCGCGTAAGGGGCGATCTTGCCGGTGCGGAGCATATGCTCCATGGCCAGCACCACCAGCGGCATCAGCGCCACCACGTCCAGCCACATAATGTTCCAGGAATAGGCCAGCACGTAGCCGCTCAGGGCATACAGGGTGCCCACCGCCACCATGCCGGTACTGCGCTTGCGGTACAGGTACTGGGCCATGGCGGTAAAGGAGGCCGCCGCACCGCCGATCTTCAGCAGGGTAATGACCAGAATGGCCTGGGCCAGGTATTTCTCCGAGAAAAACACCAGCAACAGGTTCAGGGGGCTGGCCAGGTAATAGGCAAAGGTGGGGATAAAGGCCGCGCCCATACCCACGTTGAAGTTATAGGTGAAATCCCCGCCGTTGAGCAGCATATTCCGCAATTCGCTGAGCAAGGGGGCATACTGGTGGTGCATATCCACCATCATAATGGTCTTTTCGCCCAGGGGCCACACGCCCAAAAAGGCGTAGCCCAAAATCATCAGCGCCAGGCCCAGACCGCCTGCCAGCAGGGGGCAGAACCACACGGGACGCTCCCGCTGAAGATCTTTATCGAGGGCGGCGCGCACCGCCCAAACAGCCAGACCCGCCAGCAACACGGCACTGCCCAGGGTGAAAAAGCCGAACTGCAGGTCGGCGGCAGAGCTGTTGGAGGTGCTGGGGGAATGCCCCGCCCGCAGGGCAAAGAATGCGGCCAGCATCAGTGCCAAAAACAGCAGAAACAGACCGCCAAAACGCAGAATACGTTTGGTCTTGGGTTCGCTCAGCAGTTCGCGGAGCTCCTCTTTGGTGGGTAGGATCGGTGTTGTCATAAGCGTTCTCCTATACTATCCTGAAAAGTTACATAATATACCGAATTATTATAGCAAATCCCCGGCAAAAAAGCAAGAGGGAAGTCACTCCACAAAAAAGACCCCACTTCCAACGAAGTGGGGTCTTTCCAATTAGCTTTTCGCATCGTTGTAGGAACAAGTCTGTGCCTCACCATAAATGGTGGTGGCAACGCCATCGATTTCCAGAATGATGTAGGGGGTGGCGGTGACATCGGTGTTGTATCCATTAGGGGGAATCTCAATAACGCGCACTGCAAAGGTGGCGGTATTTTCTTTCAGGTCATACAGATACACCGCAGGGATGTCGGCGGATTCCACGCCATTGGTAACAACAGCGCCCATCGAGAGCAGTTTGTAGCCGTCCACAGTGGCGTTATCGTAGATGGCGGTGGTAATCTTCTGGGCCATCCCCTCCACCGCCACGTCAAAGCGGAACGCCAAACCGCTCACGTCCTCGGAAACGGAGTTGCCGCCGAAGGTGGTGGGGATGGATACCTCGCGGATGGCGCCGCAGACGTCGCAGGTAACATCGTAGTCATTGACGTAAACGTGATCTGCCACGTCGCGATACCAACCACAGGTGTTGCACTCGTCGTCAAGGCATCCGTCATAATCGTGGATGGGGTCTCTCTTTTCGCGGCAGACGTTACAGTCCGTATCGCAATTATCCGTATAGACGTGGGGCGATGCAACACGATGCTCTCCACACGCGTTGCAGTCGGTATCGCAAGCATTGTCATAGACGTGATTGGAAACCTGACGGACCGCGCCACATTCATTGCATATGGTATCGCAAGCATTGTCATACACGTGGTCGCTGACTTCGCGGATATAACCACACACGTTGCACTCCGCATCGCAGGCGAAATCATACGCGTGAGCCGAGCCGCGCGTATATCCGCACTCGTTGCAGGTGTCATCGCAGGCGTTGTCGTAGACGTGATCCGAAGGGGTGCGATAGGCATCGCAAACGTTGCAATAAGCATCACAGGCGTTGTCGTAGACGTGGTCATCTACCTCACGAACAGCGCCGCATTCGTTGCAGTTCGCATCGCAGGCATTGTCGTAGACGTGGCCAGGAACCTGACGGACCGCACCACATTCGTTGCATTCTGCATCGCAGATGCTGGTATAGACGTGGACGCCTGCCTCGCGAACGGTGCCGCACTCGTTGCAATCTGTATCACAGGCACTGTTATAGATATGGTCACCTACCTCACGAACAGCGCCGCATTCGTTGCAGTTCGCATCGCAGGCATTGTCGTAGACGTGGTCACCTACCCGACGGCGAGCACCACACAGATTGCAATAGGCGTCGCAAGCGTTATCGTATTCGTGAGGAGCGGTGCGGACTTGACCGCACAGATTGCAATCGCGGTCGCAAACCGATGTATATTCGTGAGGAGGGATACGTTCTGCACCGCAGAGGTTGCAGATGGCTGCACAAACATCTGCGTACTCGTGGAGAGAGATGCGTTCCTCGCCACACTTGTTGCAGATGGCGTCGCAGATATTGTCATACTTGTGGATGCAGATGTTGTAGTGCCAAGTGGCAGAAGTCAATTTATCGTTATAACTGCCGATGGAAATGTTCGCCCGGTCACTTTCGCTACCGGTATAATACACGTCGGTCAGGGATGTGCAATATTCAAACGCAGAATAACCAATGGTGGTGACGCTGTCCGGGATGGTCACCGTGGTCAGGCTGTCGCAATCGTAAAACGCCCAATCACCAATACTGGTGACGCTATCCGGGATGATCACCGAGGTCAGGTTGTCGCAATCGTAAAACGCAGAATCACCAATACTGGTGACGCTGTCCGGGATGGTCACCGAGGTCAGGCTGTAGCACCAGAAAAACGCAGACTCGCCAATGGTGGTGACGCTGTCCGGGATGGTATAAGCGCCGGATTTGCCCCCGGGATACACAATCAAGATGGTTTTATCTCTGTTGAACAACACACCATCCAGCGAGGAATATTCGGGATTGTTCTCGCTCACAAAAATCGAAGTCAGGCTGGTGCAATATCCAAACGCACGAACGCCAATGCGGGTGACGCTGTTGCCGATGGTCACCGATGTCAGGCTGTCGCACTCTTCAAACGCAGAACTACCAATGCTGGTGACGCTGTTGCCGATGGTCACCGAGGTCAGGCTGGTGCAATCGGAAAACGCACCATCACCAATGGTGGTGACGCTGTCCGGGATGGTCACCGAGGTCAGGCTGGTGCAATAGTAAAACGCATCATAGCCAATGCTGGTGACGCTGTCAGGGATAGAATATGCAGTAAGGGTTTTACCGGCAGGATATTGAATAAGCGTAGTTTTGTCTTTATTGAACAAAACGCCGTCCACAGAGCAATATTTGGTGCTATTCTGATCTACGTTAATTGAGGTCAGGCTGATGCAATAGTAAAACGCACGAACGCCAATGGAGGTGACGCTGTCCGGGATGGTCACCGAGGTCAGGCTGTCGCAACCTTCAAACGCCCAATCGCCAATGGAGGTGACGCTGTCCGGGATGGTCACCGAGGTCAGGCTGGTGCAATATTCAAACGCAGAATAACCAATGGTGGTGACGCTGTCCGGGATGGTCACCGAGGTCAGGCTGTCGCAAGAGTAAAACGCACCATCACCAATGGTGGTGACGGGATAGCCCGCAATGGTATCCGGAATCATCAATTCACCAGATGCAGAAGCGTCGCAACCAATGATGGCGACTTCGCCACCCGAGACGGTATAGACGTAATTGCCATAAGTGGCGACGGATACCGCTACCGCGCCCAAGGGCAGGGCGGTCAACAAAAAGACCATGGCCAACAAAATAGATAAAGTTCGTTTCATAAAAACACCTCTTTACACAATGTTTCTTTTAATTAGAGTATATACTCCTTATTAAAAAATGTCAAATGGTGGAGCAGACTCTGATCCCTGGTTTATGACCGAGGTATGGCGGACTTTGAACTCTGCACCAGCGCAAGAGTGGTAAACGGGCTCCCTCCGGGAGGGAGCTGGCAGCCGTCAGGCTGACTGAGGGAGATCGACGAACCATAAAGGTTACGTAGGTGGCGAGACTTGAACTCTGCACCAGCGCAAGGGGCGTTTGTGCGCTTACAGAAGCGGTTGGTTTGCGCTGTTGCTTGTAATTTTGCACCGCAGGTGCAAAATTAGGTGAGTCAAGAATCTCCACCCACCCTTACGGAGGGGCAACGCCCCGCCGTAAGGGCGAGACTTTGAACTCGCGTTTTGGCTGAGACGAACCTGCGTTTCTACACCAGTAGGGGGTTCAGCCAAAACGATGATATTTCCGCCATAGGCGGAAATATGGTGAGTTAAGAACCTCCATCCACCACTGGGAATAAAATTAGGGAGTACCCGAATGGGTACTCCCTAATTTTGGTCCGAGTGGCGAGACTTGAACTCACGGCCTCTTGACCCCCAGTGAGACCCTTGCAGGGTCTCTAGAGGAAGCGCGCTCTCATCCCACAACCACGCGGATTTATATCACACAGTAACTCGTACACTCTTGACTTTTCATGGAATCGCCCGCTTGACCGAGGTATAAATCAATGTCAAGCGGTCTCCTTGATTGTAGATCAATGTTATCCAAAAGTCAATAGGTGTTAAGTAGCGTAAAGGAGTGTTAATTTGTGTAACTCCATATCTTGCCTTCTGGCGTGGAGCGGGTCAGACTCTGCGCCGGAGAGGGTTAGCCTTGCGGCGCATGGAGGGGGTCCCCTCTACACCGACGTAGACTGACATCGGCACTCCTATTTATCTCATTCATATCTTCCCTGAATATCGCTCAGGAATCGTTGGAACCCTTCGACCACTTCTGGTGGGCCGATAATCGTTGCCTTCTTGCGGAAACTGCAAACCCAAGAGTAGAACATAGTGCTGACCTCCACTTCTGCGGAAACCGTGAAGTGATGGTCGTCAGTCGGAGTGTAGAAAACGTCATCCGCACCGAACCGATCGATCACGGTGTCCAGAAGGTCGTTCGTGAACCGGATTTGCACTTTCTTCTCTTCGCCACCGTACATCGAGAACACTCTCTTGGTGTAGGTTCGCAAATCCACCTTTTCAAACACCTTATTGCCTTCTCTTGGCTCCGGCAATTCCTCCACGTCACTCATGCGGTCGATGCGATAATGGACCACTTTCTTGCCATTGTAGGCCAGTAGATAGAAGTTGCCATCCGTCACCATAATCTTGAAGGGACTCAGCTCGTAGAAGACACCTTTACGACGTGGCGTCGGCTCGGTACGGTTCTGCAAGGTGTATTTCATGTAACGGAACTTGATTTTATTGCCGTTGCGGATGGCACGATTGATGGTCTGTACATACTCCGGTAATCGGTTATTGCGGTTCTTGACGCGGTCGATCAGATAGGAAACTCGCACCAAATCGTCCTCTTGGTATTCACTGCACTGTTCCGTCAACGCATCTAGCAAACGTTTCTCTTGCTCTTTGGTGATGAACCGAGAAGAACAAACACACTCCACCAACAGTTGGAGATCGCTTAGCGAACAGGGACGCTTGACGATTTTGTAGCCACGTTCACCCGAACCGTCGTACTCGATTTTGTATTTCAACCGCTCACCGCACAGGAAACCTTCTTCTTCATCCTCTTCGTAAAGGCGTTGCAGTTCTTTGATATCACGGCAGACGGAATGGACACCAGCCGACACGCCATAGTCTTGCAACAAGTCCACAATCTTCTGAGCGGTCAGAGGATGGTTCTCGTCGGTGTATCGAAGAAGAATTTGCCAAACCAGCAAGGACTTGTATTTCTGACCTTCGTTTCGGCCACCTAAATCTTGGATTGCCATTCCGTCACCCCCTATTAGAGTATGATACCATAAACGGTAGCGGATAGCAAACGAAAAAAGACATCATACATGAAACTAAAAGAAAAAGAAGAACGGCGGCTGATTGTTATCACGCCGTCGTTCGCTCTTCGCAAGAATCCATCAAGTAACCATAATATTCAAAATTCGTTGCTTGGTCCGCTCAATAACCTCAATGTAAACCTCGTCACTCTGTCCTGTAGGATCCGGCAAGCCCCAATTATCGTCAAAGGCTCTACCAATGAGGGGACACCCAACATCACATCCCATAGATATGGCAATATCAGGAGCAGGAATTTCATCAATGGTCTTGCTGTATTGGGTTTGCTCCATATCAATGCCGTACAGTTCTTTCATCAATCTTACGGCATCTTGATTGATTTGCGGTTTGGTTTCTATGCCAGCCGAATAGAAGTCGAACTTATCCCCAGCAAGATGTTTTCCCAGCGCTTCCGCAATCTGACTGCGACAAGAGTTGTGGACACAGATAAACGCAACTTTTTTCTTAATGCTCATATTAATACCCCAACTCTTTGAGTAGCTTTTCAACATCCGATGCCTTCAACACCTTGCCCATCGAAACTACCTTTTCATTGACAACAAGGGCGGGCATACTCATAACACCATATTCCATAATCTTTTCCATATCTGTGATGTATTCCACCTCTACGGACAGCCCCATATTTTTAACGGCTTCTTTTGCATTTTCATACTGCTGATGGCAGGATGTGCAACCTGCACCCAGCACCTTGATACAACAAATACCGTTTACTGCCTCACCACAGCAGTCATTCCTGCTTTCGGCAACTTCCGATGTAGGACATCCACAGTTACAAGCACAAGCGGGCGTCTTCTCTTTTTCTTTCTTCCCAAAATTAAACAGAGCCATAATGATAACCTCCAAAAAATAGTTTAGAATGCTAACCAAAACATATAAAAACCAATGAGCAGGATAGCGATACCCATTGCAAATTTTAAGACCTTCGCGGCTGTCTTATACTGTTCGCTATTGTTTATCTTTTGAACAAAACCTATTGAAGTGCCTGCTACCATCACGAGAGCACTGTGGCCGATAGAATAGAGAAGCATCAATAAGATGCCCCAAAGCAAATTGCCTTCACCAGCAACAATAGCCAGCAGAGCAATCAGCACAGGTGTCGAGCAAGGAGCGGAGAATACACCACCTAAAACACCGGCAATAAATGCACCGGCAAAACCACGTTTACGGCTTTTGGATAATAGATTGAACGAGGGAAACAAGTGGAATATTTCCCAAGTCTGCAACGCCATCAGCACCATTAGTACACCAAGAGCGATATACCACGCTTTGGATGACGTTCCCATCAGCTTACCGGCTGACGTAGCGACAATCCCAAGCGTGACAAACGTGACTGCCGTACCTATCGAAAACACGGCGGAATAGGCAAAGGCTTTTTTGGTCTTTTTCTCACCGATGCCACCCACATAACCCACAATCAGCGGAACACTGGAGAGGGCGCATGGTGTAATCGAGGTCAAAACTCCTGCCAAAAGAGCGAGCAACGGTGCAAACCATATACTTTTGTCGATTATTTCGGCAATCTGCGAGAGCCAAGCATCCAACATTTACTCCACTCCCATCTCTTTTAAAATCGCCCTCATCTGTGCTTCGGTCAAACCGCCTTCGTGTACCGTTATCCCATCGTAGATCTTAAAACCCGCTATTTGAGATTTGATTTCATCGCTGGGTTTGTATTGTGTTCCGTCTGCATTGAAAAAGACTTGACTGGGGATCAGTTGGATAGGCACGTTGGATGCGGCGTTTCCATATTCCCACACATCCACAAATTTAATAAAGGCTTTACCTTGCATTTCGGCATTCAATTTCTTTAATACAGGAGCCATCTGTTTACACGGAATGCAAGAGTCTGCACCATAATCGGCGATGATAGGCAAGCCATAGCGTGAGAGTGCCGCGAAATCAATCGCCTTTGTGGCGTTGAGGGTAAAATCAGCGCCTTCCAAATCGCTTGATAAATCAACTGTGAGTTGTGACGAAGGCGGATTCTCCGCCTGCTCATCAGAAGCCGACTTAAATATCCACATACTAACAATTGCGGCAACGATTAAAAGGGGAATCATCACCTTTACCCATACGGCCATTTTCTTTTCCATACTTGTACACTTCCTTTCAAATGATTAGCGGTTGAATTAGGTTGAAGAAATACCCAACAAGGATAATTCCAATCGTGCAAATTGCGACGAAAATGCCGAGCAGTTTCGGTTTTACTGCTTTGCGAAGCATAATCATAGACGGTAGAGACAGAGTTGTAACACCCATCATAAAGGACAGGACAACACCGAGTAATGCACCCTTTGCGAGCAATGCTTCGGCAATCGGAATTGTGCCGAAGATGTCCGCATACATCGGAACACCGGCAACAGTAGCAAGAATAACACCGAAGGGGTTATTGTCACCAAGGACTTTAACAATGAAGTCTTCCGGTATCCAGTTGTGAATGATAGCGCCAATGCCGACACCGACAAGTACGTAGGGAGCAACCTTTTTAGCGGTGGAAACAACTTGCTCCCAAGCATATTTCAAGCGGTCTTTGAAATGCAGTTCTTCCTGCGGAACATCAAACGACCGACCATTGCGGATGTATTCTTCCACTTGATTTTCAAGGTGCAACTTCTCAATGAATGTACCGCCGATCACGGCAATCACAAGACCGAGCACCACATAGAGTAGAGCGACTTTCCATCCGAAAATGCTCATAAGCAGAACAAGGCTTCCGAGGTCAACCATCGGCGAGGAAATGAGGAACGAGAATGTTACACCAAGCGGCAGTCCTGCACTTGTAAAGCCGATAAACAACGGAATAGACGAGCAGGAACAGAAGGGTGTCACCGTTCCCAGCAAAGCCGCTACGATATTTGCACCGACACCGTGAAATCTGCCGAGTATCTTCTTTGTTCTCTCCGGCGGAAAGTAGCTTTGGATATACGAGATAATCAAAATCAGCACACCGAGCAACACCATTATCTTGATTGTGTCGTAGATAAAGAACTGAACACTTCCACCGATACGACCTGTGGTATCCAGACCACAACCATTCAAAACAGTTCCTATCAACCTATTGAGCCAACTCATACCGAGGATTTCATCCTGAAAGAAACCCCATATTGTTTTTAACACTTCCATAAAACAATCCTCCTTATTATATAGTTATATTGAAATGTATCTATATGTAGTCTTTAAAGGAAGTCGTGCGGAAAAGAATGACCTCCCTTACTTTTCACAACACGACTTGTTAACACATCCGCAATCAATGGATGTCAGTTCCTTTAAGCAATTTGCGGCGATTTTCGCTCCCTCAACCGAGATGGAGTAATGCATCCACTTACCCTCTTTGCGACCGACCACAATACCAGAATCACACAGTATCTTCATATGATGGGATAAGGTAGGTTGGGTTACATTGAGTTCATCAAGCATTTTGCAAGCGCACTTCTCGCCGCTTGTCAGCATCTTCAAAATGCGGATGCGATTCTCGTCGCAAAAGGCTTTAAAAATTAGTGCTACCTTTCTTTCTTCCACGCAGGCCACCTCCCATAGATATTCGTCTATGTGTTATTATATGCAATACATTGATATTTGTCAATAGATTTTTATCAATTTTTATTTCATATCCTCTTTGCTCGAATGAGTGTGCTTTTACTGATTCCTGTCATGGTGGTGATCTGCCGATAGGTCTTGCCTTCCGCCAGAAGTGATAGAGCAAGGTCGATCTGCTCCGACGTAAACTTCTTCGGTCTGCCGTCCTTGAAACTCGGATCCTGCCTTGCAACCGCCTTTCCGGTCTGAGTGCGTTCAACTATCATTCCCCTTTCGTATTCGGCAAACGCAAGCATGACCGTTAGAATGAGGTTTCCCGTCAGCGTGTTCTCCACCAGACCCATGTTGAGAATGTGGACTCTGACGCCTCGCTCAAAGAGTTCGCGTACCGTCTGCACTCCCTCGATTGCCGTTCTGGCAAATCGGTCGAGTTTGCACACAACCAACGTGTCGCCTTCTTCGAGTTGCTCAAAGAGCGAAAGGAATTTCGGTCGTTCCATCGTCTTCCCCGTGAACGCCTCTTTTACAATCTCTTGGCATCCATACTTTTCGAGAGCCGTCACTTGGTCTTCCAGACTGTTTCCATCTCTCCCTTGAGTGGCGGTCGAGACGCGTGCGTAGCCGTAAATCATAGCAATTTTCCTCCGTTTTCGTGACACTAAGTTCCGACACCGATTTTGGACTTTTGGTGCGGTGTTTTGGCACCATCCGCCATCGGTGTCAGAACTTTTGAGTTTTGGTGCGGTTCTCGATTAGGCAATCGAGACCCGTCTGCTGGTCACTTGCTTGGTGAAGGCTTTGTACAAATCACCGTGCACCTTCTTGAAGGAAGTGCTATCAAAACGATTGGACAGCACCGAAGTCCAGCGGATGATGTAAGTGCCGACTTCCATCTCTTCGGTATTGTTGTTCAGCATCTCTTCTTTGATGCTGTCGCGGAGTGCCTCAGCCTCAGCCTGAGCTTCAGCGATGATGTTCTCCCACTCAGAAAGGGCCTCGATTTTAGCGATCAGTTCGTTCTTAGACATAATGTTGTTCTCCTTTGTTGTTGATATGGTGTTCGTTTGAACTGTCTTTATTATACACCAATTATCGTGTATTGTCTATTGACAAACTACACGAATATTAGTGTATCTTTTTGTGCACATTGTACACTTGAATTCGTGTATATTTGTGATATAATGATGTTATCATGGGAAAGGAGTCTTCATTATGGGTTTGCAGTACAAAATGGATGTGGTTTCCGCACTCAAAGAGAAAGGAATCACGTCTTATAAAATCAGAAGCGAGAAGTTGCTCAGCGAATCGACTCTCCAGAAGTTGAGAAAAGGTGAAGGTGTGTCTTGGGACAACCTCGAAACGCTGTGCCGCCTCTTGGAGTGCCAGCCGTCAGATCTGATTGAGTATATATGAAATACATAAGAAGTTATTGTCGAAATCTTGCGCATTTTAAAACATTGTGATATAGTTGTGTTTAGATACTGATCGGTCTGCGTTTCCAAATATGTTTGTGGTGAAAAGAGGTGACTAAGTAAATTATGAGTTATTCCGACTATTTGTTTCTCGATGACAATAGTATCGGGTTGCAGAAAACCATTGCAAAGCTAACTGACCGAGAATGCATAACAGAGGGCAGTAGCGCTCAAAAAATCAAAAGCAAATTTGTTCATTCTGTTATGGATGGTCGCGACTTCAAACCCGCAGTCACGGCATTCTCCGATTATGTTCAATCATCGGGCACCGCCGCAGATCAAAGGCGGTTTTCTGACATCAAGAATAAAATAGACGCTGATGAAATGCAGTATGAAGATGTCGAAGCTCTTTGCGGAATTGCACGAAGCAATTTCGGTTCTATTTTGAAAAACGAACCGACCACAACTGCTTTTGACTCTGCCACCATTCTCGGTTTTTCGCTTACCGCTTTTGCAATTCTGCTTCGATGTATTACCGAAGGCGGCGCTGGCCTCGACGAAATTGCCAATACGATAATTGCTTTTACATTAGTCGGCATTAATTGTATTGCAATCATATATACGCTTAGTCTATTGCCCAGGTTGGTACTCTCAAAACTGACCGCATGGATTGCTGGAAATGGCGTTCCTGATATACTTCAGAAAAGACTTATCAATCCAGTAAAGCCATGTATAAGAGCAACCGTTATATCGTTAGGCGTTTTGTGCATAGTAATTATGGTGGCAATCAGTTATTTCGTGAACCTGTCTCTAGGCAACGATGTTCTTTCTATAGTATCTCTTTCCTTCTCTGTTCTTAACGACAAGTTGGCAGAAATACTATTTCACATCTTATCACGAAAAATCTTTTTGAATGAAGAGAGGTACCTGAAATATGAATAAAATAATGCTCGAAAAAATGCAACGACGCTTGGATCAACAAAAGGTTGTGTTTTCGACAAATGAAAATGTTATAACCTTTTTCATGAACGCTGGAAAAAACGTTGGTCTTTTAAAAATGTCTATTCATGTTCTAAGAGATAGTTTTGTCTCGTACGCCTCCCTTGGCAACAAAACTTTACCTGAGAACTTCGGCTCCGTTTCTGAATATTTGCACAGAGCCAATTTTGGATTGGTTCATGGAAATTTTGAGGTTGATTTTGTCGACGGCGAAGTGCGATATAAGTATTCTGTCGAAGTTGATAATCCAAACAACTTATCTAATGCTTCATTAGATAAGTGTGTCGTTTTGCCGTGCCTCATGTTTAACCGCTATGGAGCGGGTCTGTTAAAGCTTATGGTAGGAGATTGTTCTGAAACACCCGAAGCATTGATTGCTGTTGCAGAGAGCGACCAGCAAGCAGAGGGCTAATCCAACATTATCGCTCGCAGTACAGGGGTGTCTTTCGGGAGGATCCATCTCATTTTGCTTTCTTGCAGTTTGGTCTGGCCCACAAAAATCCCCATAGCATTTTTGATCCGGAGGACGGTCTTTGTGGGCGTTCTCGACAGAATGGAATCTCTCCGTAATTACGGGGAAAACGAAGAAAACGGCGACCGTCTCCAATACGGAGTGGTCGCCGTTTATCATTTAAAGTCTTTGAAGATGTCGTCGAGTGCTTGGTCGATGGTCTTTTTCAAACTCTTGCGAATGACGTCGCATAGCATCATTTCAATCAGACTTTCCTATTTCTTGCGTTTCTTCTTTTTGTCGCTCATTTTTTCACCTTACCTTCAATGACAATGTTCATGGGTTCATCATCATCTTCTCGGCTATCGGCAAATTTGCGTTGTTGTGCACGCTTCTGCTCGGCGTAGTTTTCCCAAGCAGACTTGCCGTTGAGCGCATACCAAATGCGGTCTGGGACTTTTCCAGCCTCGCGAGCACGGATGAGTTCTTGACTGGGCATGTGTTGCCCTCCTTTCTTGTGGATTTCTCTCACAAAATAATTAAAGACGGGCAAGTCCGATGAATGGGTATTGACCAATAATGCCTGCAACCCAGACCGACGCCCGTCGCTTTGATTTTCTTATAAATTTTTGGTATAATGTATGTAGTGAAAGGGAGAAAATCCCTTCTAGAAATTTAAGAGAAAAAGGAGTTAAAAAATCATGTGTAATCAATTTAGTACCGTCCCCAATTAGAGAGTGGTAAAGGTAAACAAAGAGGAACTCGGTGGCAACTTTTTAGGTGTCAACAATGAAGTGTGGTCGGCGGCGGCACGCGACCTCGGTGCCCACGCTCTGATGTTGTACCTCTACTTTGCCGCCAACAGAAACGGTTATTCGTTTGCCTTGTCTCCGGCGGCTATCCATGAGGCAATTGGAATGCCTCGTTCCACCTATCGTGACCAATTTGTCAAGCTAGTGAGCAAAGGGTATCTCGTTCAGACCGGAGGCAACACCTTTGCTTTTTATGAGAAACCGCAACCGCGTGTCGTTCAACCCGATTTGAATACGGTGGCGGCAACCGGACGCTCATTTGAAGACAGCACGATAACCGCTATCCCCACCACGGATACCGTTAATTCAGGAACGGGATGGAACAGAGAAATAAATAATAGAGAGTTTTTAGATAATGGTGGGATAAATATTAGAGAGGTTGGAGCCTTTGGGGACTTCATCCCAGCACCAGAAGAGAAAGAAAGAGAGGGCGCTGCGGATTGGCAGCGCGAGTTTGTTTTCTGATATGTAGGGGGCGTGCTTCGGCACGCTCCTTTTTGTTTGCCCTTTTGGAGGGGGTTAGGCTGCACGATCGAGGTAACGCGGCACTTTCGTCATGACGGTGGAGCCATCTTCCTCGGCGAAGAACATCCGCAGAGCATAGCAATCGGGGAACTGCTTAAAGAACCAGGTCCGCACGTAAGCATAAGGACTCTTTTCTTTCTTGGACTCCTCTTGGACCAGAGCAAAGGTGGTCAACAACTCCTCGGCATGATCCTGCACTCGAATATAGCGCTCCATATTCTTGTAGGTCAGACGGCGAGAGTGATGAGGCGTCTTTGCCTTGCGACCAGCCTCTACGACGAGGCGCATACCGGGATTTTCAGCCAGAATTTCACGCACTTTGTTATACTCAGGCGAGCCGTGCTCATTCGCCATACGACTGCATTTGTAGTTTAGGGTCAGAGTGTTTTTTGCCAGATCAATCTTAAAAGTGAAGTGCTTATCCATTTTCGTTTTCTCCTTTCAATTACGCAGTTTTCTTTTCGGGCATAGAAACGACCTTGCTGCCGTCAGCAGCCTGCTCATCCTCTTGGAAGATGTCAGAGGTCTTGTAGTCGGGGTAGACGCTCTCAAACCAAGCCAGCACATAGCGATGGGGGTTGCGCTGAATCTTGGAGCGCTCCTTAACCTTTGCCATCTCAGCGAGGACATCCGCGGCATTGTCGAAGGTCTTAATGTACTTCTCCATCTTGGCATAGGTGGTGTTGTAGAGATCACTCTTGCGATTAGACTTTGCAACAACCATCAAGATGCCGGGGAACTCATTGCGAATCTCGCGCCACTGGCGGAACTCAGGAGTACCGTAGATGGTAGCTTGCTTCTGGAAAGCCTTGGTGACGATAGCCTCATTGGTTTCGAAGTTGATTTTGACGTTTTTCATAGTGGATCATTTCCTTTCGTAATTAAAAGATTTTTATTTAGTATTTTTTCTTTTGTTCGGTGGAGGAAGAGGCCTCATTTGTTCCCCTCACCTTACGAGCATATTATAGCATACAGCTCCCAAAGTGCGCTCCCATAACGTGGAGTGGACTAAACTTTTTCAAAAAATATAAAAAGAAAAAGGCAGGTTTTTCACCTGCCTTTTTTCGTGTGCTCGAACCTTCCTCAACGACGGCGCAAAGAGATGGTTTCGTCCCGCCTCCGCATCTGCTCCAGAGGGGAAACGTTGTCGAAGTTCCGAACGATGTCCACGTTGAACACGGCGCAATAATGCTTGGTCATGTCCAACGTACTGTGTCCCAATATCTTTTGGAGGGTAAACGCGTCGCCTCCGCAATCAAGAAGATACTTGCGAGCGAAGGTGTGGCGGAACATATGCAAACTGGTCTTTTGGATGCCGCGTGCCGTATTGTACCGCACGATAGCCGACCGCAAACACCCCTCGGACATGGGTGTGCCGGTCTCGGTGCAGAAGAGCGCGTCGCACTCCTCACCACCACGAAAACGGAGATACTCGCGGAGAATGCGAATCATCGCCCCGCACAAAGGGACGACTTGCGCCCGATGGTTTTTGTTGTGTCGGTAGTGGATGAGTCCGTTCTCCAAGTCCACGTCGCGGATCTGGATGGCGCGTACCGTCGCCGCACGGCTCCCACTGTTCAGCAGAAAGTTGATAATCACCCAGTCGCGATATTCGCCGAAAGAACACTTGCGTATGTCCGGCTTTTGGAGGAGCACTTCCAGCTCCTTGTCGGTGTAGGTGTCCTTCACCGTCTCTTCGCCACGGTAGATGGGGATATTCAGTGACGTAATCCCCTCTTGATTGCACCACGACAGAAAGGATTTGAGCATTTTGGTGTAGCTGTTGATACTATTGGGGGACAGTCCGGCGTCTCTCATGCTCGCTATCATCTTGTCTAAGTCCGATTTACACAGATTAACAATGTCTTGCTCTACGTTTAGATGTCGCGACACTGCCTGAAAATGATTGACATAACTGTGTATTGTTTTGTTCACCAGTCCTTTGGCTCTTTTGGCACTGATGAATTCGGCAAAGACGTTCGCCACGGTATTGCCTTGCTGAAGTTTGATTTTTGCCATAATTTCATGCACTCCTGACTTTTGGATTTGTGGTGAAAAGTCAAGCGTGCAGTAAAAAGGCGTTCAGATATAGAAAAAAGCCGTAACTCCTAAGAGTTACGGCTTTTTGGTCCGAGTGGCGAGACTTGAACTCACGGCCTCTTGACCCCCAGTCAAGCGCGCTACCAACTGCGCCACACCCGGATTTGCGATTGCAAACGGAATTATAGCACAACCCAAACCAAAATGCAAGAACTATTTTCGCGTTTTTGCAAAAATTTTCGTGTTTTTGGGGGTGTTGGGCGAAAAATCCCCGGATTTGGGGTAGGTTTTGCTTGTATCTGCCCCGGTTTTGTGCTATACTAACCCCGAAAATGCGGGCTTTCCCGCGACGATTCCATTATAAAGGAAGTAATACTATGGCAAAACGAGAAAATCTGCGCAACGTGGCCATCATCGCCCACGTTGACCACGGCAAAACCACTCTAGTGGACCAGTTGCTCCGCCAGAGCGGTACCTTCCGCGCCAACGAGGCGGTGGCGGAGCGGGTGATGGATTCCGGCGACCTGGAAAAGGAGCGGGGCATCACCATCCTGTCCAAAAACACCGCCGTCCGCTACGGTGACACCAAGATCAACATCCTGGACACCCCCGGCCACGCCGACTTCGGCGGTGAGGTGGAGCGCATCCTCCAGATGGTGGACGGCGTTCTGCTGCTGGTGGACGCCTTTGAGGGCTGTATGCCCCAGACCCGCTTTGTGCTGAAAAAGGCGCTGGGGCTGGGCAAGCCCCCGGTGGTGGTGGTGAACAAGATTGACCGGGACGGCGCCCGTCCCTTAGAGGTCATCGACGAGCTGCTGGACCTGTTCATCGAGCTGGATGCTGACGAGGATCAGCTGGATTTCCCGGTGCTGTTCGCTTCCGGCCGGGATGGCTACGCCAGCCTGAATCCCGACGCTCGAGAGGGGGATATGGCCCCCTTGTTCGAGGCCATACTGGAGCACGTCCCCGCCCCGGAGGGGGAAGAGGACGGACCTCTGCAGATTCTGTTCTCCAACATTGACTACGACGATTACACCGGCCGCATTGGTATCGGCCGGGTGGAGCGGGGCAGCGTCAAGACCGGTCAGCCGGTGGTGCTGTGCCGCCAGGACGGCTCCACCGTCAATGCCCGTATCGGCAAGCTGTACCAGTTTGAGGGTCTGCGCCGGGCGGAGTGCGAGTCCGCCGGTCTGGGTGACCTGATCGCGGTCACCGGCATCGCCGACCTTTCCATCGGCGAGACCGCCTGCGACCCGGAGCACGTGGAACCCCTGCCCTTTGTCCGTATCGACGAGCCCACCATTTCCATGCTGTTTATGGTGAACAATTCCCCCTTTGCCGGTCGCGAGGGCAAATTCGTCACCAGCCGTAATCTCCGCGACCGCCTGTTCAAAGAGGTGGAGACCAACGTGAGTATGCGGGTGGAGGAGACCGACACCACCGACGCCTTTAAGGTGTCCGGCCGCGGCGAACTGTCCCTGTCCATCCTGATCGAGACCATGCGCCGCCAGGGGTATGAGTTCGCGGTGAGCCGTCCCCAGGTCATCTACAAGACCGATGCCGACGGCACCCTGCTGGAGCCTATGGAGCTGCTGGTGATCGAGGTGCCGGAGCAGTACGTGGGCGCGGTGATGGAGCGTCTGGGCGGTCGCAAGGCGGAGATCGTGAATATGGGCACCCGGGACACCGGCATCAGCCACCTGGAGTTCCGTATTCCTTCTCGTGGTCTGATGGGTTACCGTCAGCAGTTCCTCACCGACACCAACGGCAACGGCATTATGAACAGCCTGTTTGACGGCTACGAGCCCCATAAGGGTGAGATTCCCCAGCGTGTGCAGGGTTCTCTGGTGGTCCACGAGACCGGCGAGACCTGCGCCTACGGTCTGTGGGGCGCTCAGGACCGGGGCGCGCTGTTCGTGGGTCCCGGCGTGCCGGTGTACGAGGGTATGATCGTGGGTCAGAGCCCCAAGGACGAGGACATCGTGGTGAACGTGTGCAAGAAAAAGCACGTCACCAACACCCGCGCTTCCGGCTCGGACGAGGCGTTGCGGCTGATACCCCCCACCATTTTGAGCTTGGAGCAGTGCCTGGAGTTTATCAACGACGACGAACTGCTGGAGGCCACCCCCGAAAGCCTGCGCCTGCGCAAGAAGATCCTCAACCGCGAACTGCGTATGAAAGCAGAAGCCAAAAATCGGAAGAAGTAACAGGCAAATAGAGTCCCTTAGCCGCCGCAAGGGGGCCTCTGCTCTACTGAATGTTTTACAAAACAAAAAACCACGGTACGAGTTTGGTCGTACCGTGGTTTTTTAGCGTAATGTCCGCCCGCCGGGCGGACACGCAATGGTTCCTGCGGAACCGCGAGGGTTTTGCGGCACAGCCAATTTTGTGGGGGTTGCATATTCTTGTTCAAAACACACACACTAGCCATTGACATTAACAATGGAGGTAATGTGTATGAACAAGCGACTGAAAATAAAACTTGGCTGTTTGCTTATGGTGGCGGTGCTGATGGTGCCCGCCCTGTCTGCCTGCTCCCGCAAGGGGGAAAAGGAGCTGGTGGTGCGGTATCTCAACTTCAAACCCGAGATTGCCGCCAAATACGAGGAACTGGCGGAGCTCTACCAAAAGGAAACCGGGGTGAAGGTGGTGGTGGAGACCGCCGCCAACAACACCTATGAACAGACCCTGGCGGCCAAAATGGCCACCGACGAGGCGCCCACCCTGTTCCAGATCAACGGCCCCCGGGGCTATGCCGCCTGGAAGGATTACTGCGCCGACCTGTCCGGCACCGAGCTCTACCAGCACCTCACCGACAAGGATATGGCGGTGAAGGACGGCGACAAGGTGGTGGGCATCCCCTACGTGGTGGAGGGCTACGGCATCATCTACAATACGGCGCTGACCGATAAGTATTTCGCCCTGAAAGAGCGGCAGACCACCGTCAACTCTATGGACGAGGTCACCTCCTTCACCGCCCTCAAGACGGTGGCGGAGGATATGCAGAAGCACAAAAAGGAGCTGGGCATCGACGGGGTGTTCGCCTCCACCTCGCTGAAAAGCGGCGAGGACTGGCGGTGGCAGACCCACCTGCTGAACATCCCGCTCCACTACGAATTTGACGGGCTGGACCTGTCGGATAAGCAGTCCACCGCCAAAATTAAGTTTACTCACGGTGATAAATACAAGAATATATACGATCTGTATATCGAAAACGGAGTTTCGGACAAGAAATTGCTGGGGAGCAAGACGGTGACCGATTCTATGACCGAGTTTGCGCTGGAGCGGTGCGTGATGGTGCAGAACGGCAACTGGGCCTGGAGCCAGATCAAGGACGTGTCCGGCAACAAGGTCAAGGGGGAAAATCTCCGCTATCTGCCCATCTATATCGGTATGGAGGGTGAGGAGACCCAGGGCCTGGCGGTGGGCACCGAAAACTACTACGCCATCAACAGCCGCGCCACCGAAGCGGAGCAAAAGGCGGCGGCGGATTTCATCTACTGGCTGTATTCCAGCAAGGCGGGCAAGAAATACGTCACCCAAGAGTTCGGGTTTATCCCGCCCTTTGACACCTTTCTGGAGACCGAACTGCCGGATGACCCCTTGGCTAAGCAGGTGGTGTCCTGGATGAAGCGTCCGAACATCGAGACGGTGCCGTGGCATTTCACGTTGTTTCCGTCCTCGCGGTTTAAGGAGGATTTCGGCGCATCTCTGCTGAAATACGCCCAGGGCGGCAAGGACTGGGAGACGGTGGTGAAGGACACCGTCTCCGGTTGGGAGCGGGAGTTCTCCGCCGCTAACCTGTAACCGGGGAGGTGACGGCAGATGAACCGTCATCTGGGTCGGTGGTTTCCGGTGTTTGTGGGACCCACGCTGACGGCCTTTGCCGTGGCGTTTTTGGTGCCTTTCGGGATGGGCGTGTGGCTGTCCTTTAACCGGTTTACCACCATTGACAATGCCCGGTTTGTGGGGCTGGAAAATTATATCCGCGCCTTTTCCGGGGACAACGATTTTCTGTCGGCATTGCGTTTTACCATTCTCTTCACCATTGTCAGCGTGGCACTGGTGAATCTGCTGGCCTTTGTGCTGGCGTTGGCGCTGACCCGCCGTATGCGGGGTCAGAGTCTGCTCCGGGGCGTGTTTTTTATGCCCAACCTCATCGGCGGCATCGTGCTGGGCTACGTGTTCAGCCTGCTGGTCAACGGTCTGCTGGGTTTTTTCGGGGTGGACATCACCCATTCCGCCAGCTACGGCTTTTGGGGTCTGGTGGCGCTGAACCTGTGGCAGATGAGCGGGTATATGATGGTGGTGTATATTGCGGGTCTGCAGAATATCCCCACTGCCCTCATCGAGGCCGCCGCCATGGACGGGGCATCGTGGTGGACCACCCTGCGGCGGGTGAAGATACCCATGGTGATGCCGTCGGTGACCATCTGCACCTTTCTGACCCTCACCAATTCCTTTAAGCTGTTCGACCAAAACCTGGCGCTGACCGCCGGAGCCCCGGACCGCCGGACCCAAATGCTGGCGCTGGATATCTACAACACCTTCTACGGGCGGGTTGGCTGGCAGGGCGTGGGTCAGGCCAAGGCGGTGCTGTTTTTCCTGCTGGTGGCGGTCATCGCCGGCACCCAGCTGGTGATTACCCGCCGTCAGGAGGTGGATCTATGAGCCGAAAATGGATGGGGTGGGGGATCACCGCCCTGTTATGTCTGTTGGCGGCGGTGTTTTTGTTGCCGGTGGTGTTGGTGCTGGTGAATTCCTTTAAATCCCGGCTGTATATCACCGCATCCCCCTTTTCCCTGCCCAACGCCACCACCTTTGCGGGGCTGGAAAACTACCTGACCGGGTTGCGGTCCTCCGGGTTTGCCGCCGCCTTTGGGCGGAGCGTGTTTATCACGGTGGGGTCGGTGCTGTTGTTGGTGGTGGGCGGCAGTATGACCGCCTGGTTTTTGATGCGGCAGGGCGGCCGCCTGTGCCGGTTGCTGTATTATCTGTTTGTGTTCAGCACCATCGTCCCGTTCCAGATGGTGATGTACACCCTCACCTATGTGGCGGGGTCCCTGGGGCTGAATAACCCGGTGGGGATCTTGCCGGTGTATCTGGGGTTTGGCTCCGGGCTGACGGTGTTTTTGCTGTCCGGGTTTGTCCGAGGCATCCCCCGGGAGGTGGAGGAGGCCGCCACGGTGGACGGGGCAGGGCCTCTGCGCACCTTTTTTCGGGTGGTGTTCCCGATGCTGCGCCCCACGGCGGTGACGGTGGCGATACTCAACGCCATGTGGATATGGAACGACTATCTCTTGCCCTATCTCCTGCTGGGGAGCGGGCAAAAGACGGTGCCGGTGGCCATCCAGATGGCGATGCAGGGTGCCTACGGCTCCACCGACTACGGCGGGCTGATGGCGATGCTGGTGCTGGCGATCATCCCCATCATCGGGTTTTACCTGGTGGGTCAGCGGTACATCATCAGCGGTGTGGTCGCCGGCGCGGTGAAGGGGTAAGAAAAAGGGAACCCTCTGTAGGGTTCCCTTTTTATCGCACATACTTACTTTTTTGTAGATTTTTCTTTATGAGTTGCTCTAATCCATAAAATGACACCAATTATAGTTGGAGTAAAAAAGCCAAGCCATTGAAAAAAACTATCGTAGAGACCATTAGGGTCAACAAAACATCCTATAAGTGCGATGCCTTGAAGCACCCATAAAATAATTGCTATTGTCTTCATGTCTCTTTCCTCCAGTATGAGTATATTCTAACGTTACTGAATCGCTTGGGTAGCTGCGTGGAGTGCAGGCCTTGGCTCTCCCTTTGGGAGAGCTGTCACCGCAGGTGACTGAGAGGGTCTTTTTACCGCTTTTGAATAATACGATCAATTTGTGCGCACACGCCGGAAAACTCTTGATCCACTTCTCGGTTTGAGAATCGCAAAACTTCTAATCCGAGAGCCGTCAAAAAAGCGGAACGTTCCGCATCGTGCGCCATTCCTTGCTGTTCATAATGTTGCGAGCCGTCTAACTCAATGACCAACCGAGCAGAGGCACAGTAAAAGTCCACAATAAACTTACCGATGATCCGCTGTTTATAAATTTTTACGGGATATTTGCGGAGAAAAAGATACCATAGTTTGCGCTCGTGGGGTGTCATCTCTTTGCGAAGATGCCGAGCATTTTCTAATTGGTTATTGTCTTTCGGTATCGTCATGTTTTTCCCTCTCAGTCGGCTTCGCCGCCAGCTCTCCCATAGGGAGAGCCAAGAATTGGTACAGCGAATGGCCTTAAGAAGATTCCTCTAATCAATGTGGCTAATTTCTTTTACTGCACAGCTTGGGTTGCCGCGTGGAGTTTGGCGTAATAGCCGCCCTTTTCCAGCAGTTCCGTGTGGGTGCCGATCTCCCGGATGCCCTCAGAGTCGATGTAGGCGATGAGATCGGCATTGCGGATGGTGGACAGACGGTGGGCAATCACCAGGGTGGTGCGACCCTTGGAGAGTTTCTCCAGCGCCGCCTGGATGTGAGCCTCGGTGACGGTGTCCAGAGCCGAGGTGGCCTCGTCCAACAGCAGGATGGGCGGGTTTTTCAGGAAAATCCGGGCGATGCTCACCCGCTGTTTCTGACCGCCGGAGAGCATAATGCCCCGCTCACCCACATAGGTGTTGTAGCCGTCCGGCATCTCCATAATGGCGTCGTGGATTTCCGCCTTTTTGGCGGCCTCCATCACCTCTTCGTCGGTGGCGTCCAGACGACCGTAGCGAATATTATCAATAATGGTGCCGGCGAAAATCATCACGTCCTGCTGGACGATACCCACCTGCTCTCGGAGAGAGCGGAGGGTGACCTCTTTGATATCCTGCCCGTCGATGGTGATGTTGCCCGCCACCGTATCGTAAAAGCGGGGGATGAGATGGCATAGGGTGGTCTTACCACCGCCGGAGGGACCTACCAGCGCCAGGGTTTTACCGGCGGGGATGGATAGGTCCACGTGCTCCAGCACCTGTACCTCTTGGTTATAGGAGAAGGTGACGTCCTGCACCTCGATGTGACCGCCCTGACAAACCAAAGGTTTGGCGTCGGGGGCATCGGTGATTTCCGGTTCTACCGCCATCAATTCTTGGAAGCGGTGGAAACCCGCCATACCGGTGGTGTATTGCTCGGCGAAAAAGGCCAGCTTGCGCACCGGACCCAGGAAAGAGGACACGTACATGGTAAAGGTGAGCAAATCCACCAGTTCCAGGCTCTTGCTGAAAATCAGCATACCGCCCACGGCAATCACCGCCAGGTTAATCAGGTTGGTGATGACCTCGGTGCCGGCGTGGAAGACGCCCATCTGCTTATAGAATCCGCGACGAGCTTGGCGGTGCTGCATACAACCGTCCACAAACTTTTCCATTTCATAGCCCTCGTTGGTAAAGGCCTTGGCGGTGCGGACACCGGAGATAGAGGATTCAATGTTGGAGTTGATGACCGCTACCTTTTCCTTTACCTTACGGCTGGAGGCGCCCATCTTCTTACGGCGCATAACGGTGAACACAATCAGCAAGGGGACCAGCAGGGTAATCACCAGAGCCAGTTTCCACTGCAGGGTGAACATCACGATGATGGAGCCGATGAGGGTGATGCAGGAGATGAACAGATCCTCGGGGCCGTGGTGGGCCAGCTCCACCACCTCAAACAGGTCGGACACCACCCGGCTCATCAGCTCACCGGTGCGGTGCTTATCGTAAAAGCGGAAGGAGAGCTTTTGCAGATGGCCGAACAATTCCCGGCGCATATCCGTCTCCATATACACGCCCAGCAGGTGACCCCAATAGGCGATGACAAACTGCAGAAAACCCCGGAGCAGATAGGCGCCGATGAGAATGCCCATCAGCCACACAAAGGCCGCCACCTGATCGTTGGGTATCAGGGTTTTCAGCGCGTAGTTGGACATCATGGGGTATACCAGATCCACACCTGCCACCAGCAGGGCGCAGAACAAATCCATAATAAACAGACCCAAATAGGGCTTATAATAGGAGACAAATCGACGAAGTGTAGTCATACGTTCACCTCTTAACAAAAGAATACCTTGCTATTATATCATACATTTTTCGTTCACACAATTCTTTTTTTGCATAGCGCCTTTGTCCGGGGGCATACATTGTGCCGAGGAGGAATGCCTATGTATCTAACCATATCCCGCCGCCGTCTGTGGGCAGGGGTGGTGGCGGCACTGGTGTTGGTGTCCGGGGTGGTGGGCCTGTCGCTAAGCAAAAGCCAGCCTGCTACCCCCACCGGCAGTTGGGGGTTATCCTTTCAGGCCGAGGGACAGCCGCCGGTGGGCAACGCCACCCCGGAGGAATTGGCGGGGTGGAACACCCATTACCTGGGGGATACCACCCAAAAGGTCATCTATCTCACCTTTGACGCCGGGTATGAAAACGGCCACACCGCCACCATCTTGGACACCTTAAAACGGCAAGAGGTGCCTGCCTGCTTTTTCGTGGTGGGGCATTATTTGGAGAGTGCCCCGGACCTGGTCCGGCGGATGGTGGCGGAGGGTCACTTGGTGGCCAACCACACCGATACCCACCCCAATATGGCGGGAATTGGGGATAAAACCGCCTTTAGGCGGGAGCTGGCCGGGGTGGAGGAGAAATACCGCCGGGTCACCGGACAGGAAATGCCCAAACTTTATCGCCCACCACAGGGCGTCTATTCCCGGGAAAATCTGCAGATGGCGAAGGAGATGGGGTATCACACCTTCTTTTGGTCGCTGGCCTACGTGGATTGGTACGTGGACGACCAGCCCACCCGGGAGCAGGCGCTGGAAAAATTGGTGGGGCGTATCCACCCCGGGGCCATCGTGCTACTCCACTCCACCTCCGCCACCAACGCGGCGGTGCTGGAGGAGGTCATTGTGAAATGGAAAGAATTGGGATATTCCTTTGCGCCGCTGACCGCATTATGCTCCTAGGCGGGGGCATACTATCGGTAGCCGCGGCATCGCGGCAAAACCAACCGAAAGGAGTTCCCGTTTATGGAAAAGGCCAATCACAGCATCCACTGTACCGTCACCTCCTGCAAGAACCATTGCAGCTGCGAGGATTATTGCAGTCTGGACAGCATCAAGGTGGGCACCCACGAGTGCAACCCCTCTATGGACCAGTGCACCGACTGTATGTCCTTCCAGAAGAAGTAATTTCCGGCACGTGACAGAAAAACAGCCGCTATCCTCGGATAGCGGCTGTTTTGCGGAACGTCGTATCTGGTGGGACGGTACGCACCGACCTTGGATAGGGCGTAGCCCCCTTGCCTAAAGGGGGGTGTCGCCGTAGGCGACGGGGGGATTCTGCGCTGACGGCTAATACAGCTTCTATGGTTCCCTCTTATTTCTTCACCGCCGCCTTGCTCCGCAGGTGGATGATCTCGGTGGCAAAGGCCAGCTTGGTCAGCACGTTTTGGCGGGTCTGGGGATAGCAGTAGAAGGAATCGTTCTCGGTGGAAATGTCGAAGCAATCCAGCGGCATCAGGTATTGGAAGTCGTACTCCACGTGGAGGGCGTTCTGCTGGTGGGGCATACGGTGGATGCGGTAATCCTCGCCGCGGTAGTGACCCTCCAGCACCCAGCCCTCCTGGATGGTGTGGCGGACCTTGGCCTTGCCCAGCTTTTCAAACCGCCAGCAACGGGGCAGGGAGAACACCTCCACCTCGTCCTCAAAGGAATAGGTGCCGTTCTCGATCTGCTGTTCCACCTGGGTGCGTTCCCAATCGTACCAATCCGGCAGGTGAGCAAACTCGGTTTCGCCCTCTTGGGCGGTGAGGGTCATATCCTCGTTGAGGGTCCAGCGTTTGCCGCAGGCCTCGCAGAACAGCTCGGTGCCCGCGGACGCCATTTGGTGCTCCTCCCCGCAGTGGGGGCACTGGTACAGCACCTTGTGCAGACCCTGGGCGCGGAAAGGCTCGGTGACCTTGATGCCGTTGTCCTTGATATACTTATAATCGTCGTAGTCCAGCGCCTGTTTGATGTGGTCGTTGATTTCGCTCACCGTCATACCGGCGATCTGCTCCGGGGTGAGGGAGAGGGTCATCACGGTGTGCAGCGGCACCTTCCGCTTGTGGCGGAAATCCCAGAAGGGGGAATGGACGTGGTTGCCGTGGTGCACCACCGTCACCACCGGTACCTTGTTGTGCTTGATCAGCTTGCCCAGAGAGTCCGGCAGATAGCTCAGGGTCCCGCAGGGGGAATAGCGGGCCTCGGGGTACATGCTCAGCACGTCGCCGCGCTTGAGCACCTTGGCGATGGACTTGACCAGATGCAGGTCCATAGTGTATTTGCGGTGGCAGATGGAGCCGATAAGCTCCAGCAAAAAGGGACGGCGGTAATAGCCGTCGATGGTCACCACGTTGTTCACCCGATGGGGAAAGGTGCCGCAGGCGGCCAGCTCAAAGTCGGTGAACCACATATGGTTGCTCAGCAGCATATACGGGGGCTTGAGCCCCTCCATACCGATCTTCTCCACCTTGTATTTTTTGTCCGCTAACATGATTTTGGACAGTACCCAAATCAGGAACATCGCCCATTTGGGCTGGCGGATGGGATAGCGGGCGGTGTTATACCGCTTTTTGTTTTTGTAGTTGACATTGACAGTCATAGATTCACTCCTTGCAAGGGTTTTTGTAAGGGGCACATACTTCTCACACTACTATATTACTGGAAAAGTGTCAAAAAGGCAAGAAAAATGTCTGTTTCGGTCCACTTGAAATGTTGGCAAGAAAGTGATATAGTGGAAACAACCGCTTATTTTCACTGGAAAATCAGCTGATTCGCGAGGTGATACGATGGTAATTCTTTATATTTTCCTAATTTTGCTGGCGCTGGTGCTGGGTGCGGCGGGGGTCTGCTTTTTCCTGACCTTTTACAATCCCACCCGCACCGAAGCACAGATGGAGGCGGACCGCCTGCCCCCGGGCAAGGTATACATCCCCTATCACAGCCGTATGAACCGGTGGCACGAAGAGGTTCAGGCCATGCCCCACGAGGCGATGGCGGTCACCACCCCCGACGGGCTGACCCTGCGGGGCAACTACTACGAGTACCACCCGGATGCCCCGGTGGAGATTCTGTTCCACGGGTATCGGGGGTTTTCCGCCCGGGATATGTGCGGCGCGGTACAGCGGTGCTTCGCGGTGGGGCACAACGCCCTGCTGGTGGACCAGCGGGGAAACGGCCACAGTGACGGTCACGTGATCACCTTTGGCCTGCGGGAGAGCCGGGACGTGGCTCTGTGGGTGCAGGCGGTGATCGACCGTTTCGGGGCGGAGCGCCCCATCACCCTGGGCGGTGTGTCTATGGGTGCCACCACCGTCTTGTTGGCGGCGGGGCAAGACCTGCCGGATAACGTGGTGGGTGTGCTGGCGGACTGCGGGTATACCCGCGCCCGGGACATCATCCGCAAGGTGATTCGCCAACTGAAACTGCCGGCGTGGCTGATCTATCCCTTTATCCGCCTGGGCGCGGTGGTGTACGGCGGGTTTGACCCCAACCGGGTGGACGTGCCGGCGGCGCTGTCCCTCTGTCGGGTGCCGGTGATCTTCTACCACGGCGACACCGACGATTTCGTCCCCTGCGAGATGAGTCGGGAGAATTACGCCGCCTGTCCCACCCCCAAGCGGCTGGTGATCACCCCCGGCGCGGGGCACGGTCTGTGCTTCCCTGCCGACGAGGAGGGGTATGTCGCCGCCCTCAAAGAGTTTGCAAAAGACTATTGGGAGAAATAAAAACAGAGCCTCTTGCCGGTGGGCAAGAGGCTCTTTTCAATGCTTATTTATGGGTGGACTGGGTGACGGTGTAGGGGCTCTTGATAGCCGCGTCCACCGCCTCGGTGAAGATGGCGAAATCGTCTTCATACCCGTTGGGACAGGCGGCGGTGGCGGCAGACTTGCCGGTCAGCACGCTGTACCAGGTCAGGGCGGCCACCAGGTCGCCGCGGTCGTTCAGGTGATAGCCGTCGGCGTTGGAATCGTAGTTGCCGGGCATATTGAACACGTCGCCCAGCTTGGAGGAGCGGGCGTTCTGGATGGAAGTACCGGCCGGGATGATGCCGGCGAATTTGCCCGGGTGTGCCTCAAAGATGTACTTCTTGGTGGCGGCTACAAAATCCTTATACATCTGCATTTGGTCGAAGTTGGAATACTTAAAACTCCACAGACGGCAATCCTCCGCAAAGGACCAGGTCATATGGTAATAGATCTGGGCTTTCTTATTGGTCTTGTTCTTGTTGATCCAGTTGACAATGTTTCCTACATTAGTATAGTCGTTTTTGCCCTCGCACGCCTCAGGTCCGGCACCATAATCGGGAGAGGGCTGGATAGTGATGACGTCCCAATCCTCGTCCTTGATGGCGTAGGCGGCCAGGTTTTTGTAGTTATCCGGCTTATACTGGGTGGACCAGGAGCCGTAGTAGGGGTCGGTCTTGCGATACTGCTGATACTCGTAGGCATAGCCGGTCTCGGGGTCGATGTTGCCGCTGATACGGTCCCACTGACCGTCCAGAGGACAGCCGGGGTAGAACAGATAGGCGCACACGATGTAATCGTACTTACCGCTGCTGTCCAGCAGATCCCACAGATAGGCCTCCATGGCATCCTTGGAGAAGGAGTGGCCAATGGACAGCACACGCAGGGGGTTCTTGGGTGCGGCGGTGGTGGTAGTGGTCCACTCGGTGGTGGTGGTGAAGGTCACGATGGGCTTTTTGCCATTGGTGGTGGTGGGAGCCTGGGTAGGCGCCTGGGTGGGAGACTTGGTGGTGGCATTGGTCTTGGTGGGCGCCTGGGTAGTGGCATTGGTCTTGGTGGGCGCCTGGGTGGTGCCGTTGGTGGGCTTGGTGCTCGGCGTTTGGGTCACCTGCGAATTGGGATAGGTGTAGGTGGGGTAGGTATAGGTAGGCACCGTGTAGGTGGGCACCGTGGTGGTCTCCTTGTTGGGGGCGTTGGTCTTGGTGGGTGCCTGAGTGGTTTTGTTGGTGGCGGCGGTGGTCCCGTTGGTCTGGGTGGGCACCGTGGGGTCGGTGCTCACGGGGGTCAGACCGGGCTCGGTGTCCGCCGGGATGGTGGTGGACTCGGTGTAGCCGGTGTCCTCCGTGGGCTCGGTATAGTCGGTGATACCGGTGTCACCGGTGTATTCGGTGGACGGGGTACCCTCGGCGGGGTCGGTGCTCACGTCGGAGGTGTCGGGCTGCTGCTCAGCCGGCTCCTCGTTGTTCTTACAGCCGGCAAAGGGAACCAGCAGGCACAGGCACAGGCACAGCGCCAACAGACGGGTCAAGGTATGTTTCATAGGTATCATCCTTTCTTTTTGAAACGGGATATGACAAACATTTTTATTATTACCCTTTATTGTAATAAGAAATTTTCGGAAAGTCAAGAATTATCCGTTGTCCCTGCTAAGACGGGTCTCACCGTTTTGCTTTTTTGCAGGAGTTGTGGGCGCTGAGGCTGTTGCCGTTCACCGCTCGCACGCTGTATTCGTAGTAAACGCCTTTCTTGGCGGTTTTGTCGGTATAGGCGCGGGTCTTGGTGGTGTACACCTTTACCCACGCGGAGGTGCCGGCCACCCGGCGGTATACCACGTAGTAGTCGGCCTTGGTCACCGCCTTCCAGGACACCTTGATGGTGGTGCCGGATTTTTTGGCGGTGACGGTCACCGGGGTCAGCCGACGGATCTCCCCGGTGGTGCCGCTGGCGGAGAGGCTGTCACCCCGGCCGGCTCGGATGAGATAGCGGTAGACCGTGCCCGCCTTGGCGGTTTTGTCCACGTAGTTGGTGGTTTTGGCGGTGCCGATGCGCTCCCACTCGGAAAATTTCCCGTTTTTCTTGTAACAGCGGTAGATGCGATAGCTGCTCGCCCCGGTGACGGCGTTCCAAGAAAGATAGGTGCCGGTCTTGGCGTTGGTCACCTTTATCTTCGGCGTGGTCAGGCGGCGGATGGCGGCGCTTTTACCCAGGTTGCTCTTAATGTCACCCCGATAGGCCCGCACCGCATAGCGGTACACCTTGCCGTCTTTGGGGTTGGTGTTGGCATACGTGGTGGCGGTGGTGACGGTGTACTTGGTCCAGTCCGACCACTTGCCGTTGGCTTTCGCCGAGCGGTACACGATGTACTTGGTGGCGTTTTTCACCTTTTTCCAAGACACCGTAATGCCCTTGGCGGTGTTTTTCACCGTGATGGCGGGGGTTTCCAGCGGGTCGATCACCAGCAGGTCAAAGGTGGTTTCCCGGTCAAACAGGCGGATGGTGGCGGTTTTGGTTCCGGGTGTGCCGGAGAGGTACACGTCCCAGCCGTGGACCAGGTTTTTCAGCAGGATGCTGGTGCCGTCGGTATAGGAAATTCGTAGGGTCAGCCCCCGGAAATCGTAGTTATCGTTGGTGAGATAGGTGCTTTTGGCGGGCTTTTCCGCCACGGTGATGGCGGCTATTTCCCGCAGATCGTGGTAATAGAGGGTGGGCGTTTTCTCGGCGTCCGTTTGGGGAATGTGGTTGCTCAGCTGCATATACAGCCGCCCTTCGCGGATGGTGAAGCCCAGGATGGTGGCGTAGGTGGCGGGCATCCGGGGGGTATGGATCACCGCCAATGCGTGGGTGGTGGGGTTGTATTGGTAGATGGATTTGGCGGTGTTCAGGTACAGCTTACCGTCCCAGCCGTTCAGGGCGGTGTAGTTCCCGGAGCGCACCGCCCCGCTCTCGGTCAGCCAGGACATCTGGCTGTCGTCCCGGAAGGATTGCACCGAGATGGTGGTGTTGCCGGACCACAGGCACAGGTCGGCATAGCGGCTGCCGGTCTCCACCACGTTGTCCAGATAGTAAAGGTCGTCGCCCACCAGCTGGAAGGCGCTGTGGGACTCGGTCCAGAAATAGTCGTCGTACCGCCCGTCGTTTCGGATGGTGACGTAGTCATAGGCGACGTGGTCTCTCCGCAGTTTATCCAGCGAAACCAGGAAGTTGTCGTGGAGCACCCGTCCCAGACGGTCCACCGTGGGGTCGTCCCAGGTGACGTCCACGTAGTATTCCTGCCCGCCGATGGTGACGATGTTCCAGATGTGGTTGAGGGCGTTGGACTGGGCTAAGCGGTTGGGGATGCCGCACCGATCCAGCATATAGGCGTACACCTCGGCATAGCCCTGGCAGACGCCCACCCGATCCCACAGCACGCCCACGGCGGTGTAGCTCTCCGGGGGACAGGTGTTTCTCTGCTGGTTGTCGTAGTCGTAGGCGGTCCAGTTGGCCAGCCGATCGTGGAGCAACAGCGCCTTTTGCAGGGCGGAAAGGGCGGTATTGCCCTTGATATTCTCCATCAGATATTCCGCCGTCATATGCACCGCATTGAGGCGGGTGTGGTAGTCGGTGTAGGTGTACACCAGGTCGTTTCGGTCAAACACCAGCCGGGTCACCAGATTGCCGCTGGAATACCACTGGTAGTAGGTGGGTCCGAACATAAACATATCGTAGGCATAGAAAACCTCGTGCTCCAGCATGGCGCAAAAGGCGTTTTCCAGGGGGTAGGACTCGTCCAGGAAAATGCCAAAGGAGCGGACGTTTATCTCCAGCTCGTAGGCCCGCAGGGAAGCCCGCACGGTTTCACCGAAGGCTTCGGCGGTGGCTTTGGTGATGCCCAGAATGGCGCAGTAATCCACCGACGCGTCGATGCGGAAAGAGGCAGAGGGCCGGGACGCGCCGCCGCCGTCACCGTAGGGTTGGGATAGGCCGGTACCGCCCAGCACCTCGCCGCCCGGGACGGGCAGAGCCGCGGCATAGGCCGACAGCGGCAGGGCACCCAACAGCAGGATAACCGCCAGCAGGCAGGCAAAAAGTCGTTTTTTCATAGCAATTTCTCCTTGTTTTGATGGAGTGAGTGTAGTTTAGTTTACCATTTTTAAGGAGCAATGTAAAGAGAAACCACGGATTTGATATACAGATGGTATAAACTGGCGTGGATTATACAAAAACGCAGATGTTTTTGCTTGCCTACTGTAAGAAAAGGGATTCGAACCCTGGTTTTGCCCGAAGTGTGTGCTTGTCCTACCCGCTACTGGCAAAACCTTGTGCAATTCCTTGGGGAATTGCGGGGGGTCCTCACCCCCACAGACGAAAAGAGAGCACCAACCACAAGGGTTGATGCTCTCTTTTTTGGAAAGGTAGCACAAATTCGAACCTTTTTAAAAAAATTGACCTATGTGTTCGAACCCACTACATATTTTTGAAAATTACATTCTGATTTCCGTTTTAAAAAAATGTTCTTGAAATGAAACTTGTCGTATAATTTCATCTTTTGTAAATGATATATTTTCGGGCACAACAACCCATTTATCCTCTACATCATCAATTCTATGAATTATAGCAATTACTTTTCCTACAAACTCTTTGATAGGTTTATCTACACCAAGGATATATGCGTCTTGTTCTTCTCCGTCAAGTGCGACTCTATTCGGAACATATCCATAGTTAACTGAATAATAGATATTCTTATGCTTTGGGTGATATGTGCCTAGTGGTCGGTCAACAATAACTTTGACAATACTGCCAATCATAAAATACTTTCTCCTTAAAACTATATCATTTTTTTAAAGTTTTACAACTTGATATCAACATTCGCCTAATTCTACCGCATAAATTTCTATACCGCTTGTATGTATCTTCATCAATAACATTGGTGTTAAATAGTAATTGTAGCCAACCCTCTGTTTCGCTACATTCTTTTAATGTAATTTCAAATTTAGAAAGCATATCCGCCTTGCTTTGCCCATAATTTGCTTCGCGAATATTCGCATAAACACTGCTTGAACTTTTGCGAATTTGAAAGATAGTATTAGACGGTGCTTTTAAATTTTGACACAATAATTCAATATCTGTTGCGAGTTGTTCGGAATATTCAAGCAAATAGTTTTTAGGCATATAATCACTTCCTTTGTTATGATTATACTATAAACCACGGATAAAATCAACGGCATAGCCGTTGTATATCATCAATTCCGCAAGGAATTGCATATCATCGAAACTTTAGTTTTGTATATCATCATTGCGAAAGAATTTTTGATACACACCTAAAGGTGTGATGAGATACAAGGGCGGTCTTACCGCCCTTGATGATATACACGCTAACGCATGATGATATGCCATTGCTTTCGCAATGGATAAAAAAATTCGACTTGTCGAAACAAGTCGAATTTTTTGGCCCGCCCGGAGGGATTCGAACCCCCGGCCTTTGGAATCGGAATCCACTGCGATATCCAGCTTCGCCACGGGCGGATAGGGCGCTCGGTTGACGAGCAGGTATTATTCTACACCACTTTGCCCCGGTTTGCAAGAGAAAATTTGTATTTTTAGGAAAAACTCTCGTTTTGCTCTACCTCTTCCCATTTCCACAGGCGTAGGGCCAGGGCGGTGACGTCGTCCCGGCAACGGCGGTCTTCCCCTTGGGCGGCGGCGCACACCGCCTCGCACAGGTCCTGCAGGTTTCCCTCATCGGGAAACTCCCGGAGCAGGGTCTCCACCGCCGCCACACCGGCGGCCAGCGCCCCGTCGCTGAGCATCAGCAGAATATCCCCTTCCGCCAACCGGTCGTGGCTGTGCTCGAACCGGGGGTCCGGCAAAATTCCCACCGGCAGCCCCGGCGCATCCAGCCGGGACACCCGTCCCTGACTGCGGAGCAGGGAGGCCGCCGCACCCGCCTTGTAGCTGTCAAACCGCCCGGTGTGGGTGTCCACCACCGCCACGTCCAGAGTGGACAGGCTTTCCTCCCGGCTTTTCACCAGCAGGGCGGCGTTCACCGTCTGCAGGATTCCCTCCGGCGGAAACCCCGCCCGCCACAGGCGGGTGGCGATGCCCACCGCCATACTGCTGTCCACGGCGGCCCGCCCGCCGGTACCCATGCCGTCGGACAGCACCGCCAACAGCCCGCGGGGCAGAGGCTCCACCCGGGCGGTATCCCCGCACAACTTCTCCTGACCGCACCGCCGCTGGGCAAGGCCGGTCTCCACCCGATACCGGGGCGGCTCGGTGAGGGTGATCCGCACCTGGTTACCCCATTCCGCCTCGGTGGCAGGGGCAAACCGACGGGCGCACACCTGCTCCATCTGGCGGTGCCACCGCCGTCCCGGGGGAATCCCCCCGGCGGTGGTGAGGATGTCCACCGTCAGCCGTCCGGCGGTGTCCCGGGTGCAGAGGGCGTCCTGCACCGTCATCCCGTAGTCCTCGCAGACGGTGAGGATCCGCCCGGACAGCTCGATGTCCACCTGATGGCGGTCCTCCAACCGCACCGCCAACCCTCGTAACAGGGTGCCGGTGCCGGCAAACTGCCCCTCCACCGCCTGCTGGATTTCCTCTAACCGCCGCCAAGCCCCTTCCCGGGCCACGTGCTGTTCATAGCCGTGGGTGAGGTGCGCCGCCAGCCGTTCTTTTTGGCGGCATTCGGCGGGATACCCCGCCAGCTTGTCGGGGGTTATCCGTCCATCCTGTTGCAGAACGGGGGTCAGCCGTTCCAGCCCCTCCTGCATTTCTTCGCCGTGTTGCTCCCAGCAGACCCCCCGCATAGGGCAGGCGGCGCACACCGCCCCGTAACAGCCCCGGTAGAGGGCGGCCATATCCGGCACGCCGTGGCGGGATAACCGCCGCGCCACCGTGTCCACCGTGCGGGACACCTCTTCCAGCGCGCCGCCCGCCACCCGCAGCTGCATGGTGGTCATACGGCGGATCCCCTCCACCGCCGGCAGGTCCCGGCTGCGGATAAACAGACGGCACAGCCGCCGGTCCCATTCCCGCGGAAGCACCGCAAACAATAGGCAAGCCCCTAGAATTTCGTATAAGTAAAACAGCACCGCCTCGTCGGATTCCCCCAACAGCACCGCCCCGGCGGCGGCCAGGAACAGGGTGGTCTGCACCACCCGCCCGAAACGGGAAAACAGCCCCGCCATCAGCCCGCCGAAGGCAAAGGCCGCCGCCAAAGGGGTCTGGCCCGGGGCGGCCAACGCCATAGCCCCGCCCAGCACGCACCCGGCGATGCTGCCGCCGCCCTCCCGCCCGGAGCGGGCCAGCACCAGCACCAAAAAGGCCGCCGCCATCCGCCCCGGGGCAAAGCCCCCCACCTGCAGGGTGCAGACGGCGGTCACCGCCACCGCCCCGGTGAGTATCACCGCCGTTTGGTTGGCGGCGGTGGGGGTGTAGCGTTCTCCCTTTTCCCACAGCCCCAGGGCGGTTTCAAAGAACAGGGTTGACCCTGCCGCCACCGCGCCCTCCGCCACGATCAGCAGACCCCGATAGGGGTCGGCTCCGGTGCCCGCCAGCAGGATAAACCCGGTGGCTGTGCAGGCGCAAAAGGCCAACAGCGGCGGGATAAACCGCCGACCCCGTTCCGGCAGGGCATCCAGCACCCAGCGCAGACCCCCCACCATGCCGATGGTGGCAACGTACCGCCAAGGGGAAATCCCTCCTCCCAACAGGTAGCCCACCGCCAGGCACAGCAGGGTGGGCAGGTTGGCGGCACCGGCGCAGGCGGCCAGCCCGATGCCGAAGGGGGTCAGTTCTCCGAACAGGGTTGCCCGTGGCACCAACAGCCCCAGTACGCACCACAGCAGGGTGCGGGGCGCGGCGGAGGTGACGGGACGGGATAGGGCGGCTTGTTTCATAGCGGTCATCCTTTCAGACTTGTTCCATACCAGTATAGGACAAGCCGTGAGAGGAAATTGTCAAAATGAGTGAGGAGTTAGGAATTAGGAGTGAGGATAACAAAGACGGTGGGCAAAGCCCACCGTCTTTGTGCTTATAGGTCGTCGGCATCCTGTACCGGGTTGCCGCCGTCCAGGGGACGGCCGGTATAACTGCCCTGTGGGTCGGTGACCACCCCGTCCTTGCCGGGGCATTGCATCTCCCCGGCGGCAATGATGGGCTCCACAATGCCGGGGGTTTTCGGCAGGGGATTCGGCAAAATGCGGGGTTTTTCATAGTCTTTCTTCATAATATCATCTCCTTTCCCTCTCAGTATGCCCAAAAAATTCACACATTCCTAACACAATGGGGAAGATTTGTGCTATACTATGTAGTACCAAACATAAAAAGGAAGGGAACGGTATGTTTCAGCGTTTTGTGAATACGGTGCGTCGGTTTATGGTGGGTCGCTACGGCACCGACCAACTGAACCGCTTTTTGTTCGTGGTGTACCTCGTGGTATGGCTGGCGGAACGGCTGCTGGGCGGCTGGCTGCTGCTGGGGCTGTTGTGGGCGGTGCTGGTGGTGCTGCTGTACCGCACCCTGTCCCGGGATATTCCCCGCCGCCAGGCGGAGAACCAATGGTTTCTGGGGTGGTGGACCCCTGCCAAAGGCTGGCTGACCAGGCAGTGGACCCGCATCAAGGATTTTCGCCGCTGCCGCTATCGGAAGTGTCCCGCCTGCGGAGCTCAGCTCCGCCTACCGGTGAAACGGGGACGCCGCACCGTCACCTGTGCCCGTTGCCGTCACCAATTCAAGACCTTTTTCCTGTAACCCCGAAAACCCCTGCGCCGCGGCGCAGGGTTTTCTTTTGTGGACTGGCAAATTCCCCTGCCCCGCGGCATACAGTAGGGCGAGGAGTGATGCAAAGTGTGGTTTCAGGTGATGCAGATATTGTCCCAAATGCTGTTTATGGTGCTGTCGGTGGTGAACAGCGGGTCCTTCCCCAAGCCCCTCACCGCCCGGCAGGAGCGGGAGGCCTTGGAGGCCATGGCGGCGGGGGACAAGGATGCCCGCCGGCGGCTGATCGAGCATAATCTGCGGCTGGTGGCCCACATCATCAAGAAGCATTACGCCCACGCCCGGGACCAGGAGGACCTCATCTCCATCGGCACGGTGGGGCTGATCAAAGCGGTGGATACCTTCAATATGGGCAAGGGTTCCCGTTTGGCTACTTACGCCAGCCGCTGTATCGAAAACGAGATACGGATGCATTTCCGCGCCGCCAAAAAGACCGAGCGGGACGTGTCGCTGTCCGACCCCATCGACACCGACAGCGAGGGGCATCCCCTGACCCTGATGGACGTGCTGGCGGTGGAGGAATCCCTGCCGGACCAGGTGGAACTGCGCCAGAATCTGCAGGCGCTGGGGGGTTACGTGGCGGGTCTGGAGCCCCGGGAACGGGAGATCGTCAGCCTGCGGTACGGGCTGGGGTGCGAGCCCCTGACCCAGTGGCAGGTGGCGGAAAAACTGGGCATTTCCCGCAGCTATGTCAGCCGCCTGGAGACCCGGGCGCTGGGAAAGCTCCGCCGTCGGTACGAGCGCAAACAACTGAATTGACAGACGGCGCGGGGTAGGGTATAATGGACGGGTGAAAGGTGGTGAACACCGTGAAGGAAAAGCAAAAACGGCTGTATAAAGGCATTTTGTGGGCGCTGATCGTCCTGACGGTGGGCGCCATTTGGTCCTTGTCGTTGCGGTCGGCGGTGAATTCCTCGGAGCAGAGCAATTCGCTGGCGCTGTCGGTGATCGGCTCTACCGTCGAGAGTGTAAACAACAGCGAAAGCACAAGCGCCGATGCGAGTTCCACCAAAATCTTCTTGGACGAGTGGCTGGTGCTGATACGGAAACTGGCGCATTTTGCGGAGTTTGCGGTGCTGGGTCTGCTGTGGGGTCTGTACGGACAGCTGCAGTGGTATCCCGCCATGTGGACCTACGGCCTGGGCGTGGCGCTGATCGACGAGGGGCTGCAGATGTTCATCCCCGGCCGCGCGGCGGCGGTGCGGGACGTGGTGATGGACTATGCCGGGTTTTTCTGCGGGTTTGCTCTGGTGATGTCGGTGGCGAGATGGATAGAATGGAAAAAATCTCGGAAACCCGGCAAATAAACTCTTGATTTTTGCAAAAGACCGTGCTACAATAGGCGAGTACGAAAAATCGTATATGCCAAGTCGGATCGTAGCCATGTCGTTCTGTGAGCCAAGGAGTTGGAGAGATATTTTGTCTTCCTAAGACCGCTTGGCCTCCGACTTGGAAAAAATCTCGGAAACCCGGCAAATAAACTCTTGATTTTTGCAAAAGACCGTGCTACAATAGGCGAGTACGAAAAATCGTATATGCC
>JAZNSL010000076.1:0-148943 GCA_045591225.1 Acutalibacteraceae bacterium
TGCACTCAGTCATCGCACAAGCCATCCATTACTTCAACTACGAACGCCCTGTTCGAAAACTAAAAGGAAAACCACCAGTCCTGTTTAGAACAGAACTGGTGGCATAGAAATTTTTGTGTCTACTAACTATTGACTACTTCACCTGTTCGGTCAGCGGCTTTTCTATTGTTATATTACTTATCGTAGCCCTTGGGGTTTTGGGACTGCCAGCGCCAGGTATCCCGGCACATATCCTCAACGTTTTTCTCAGCCTTCCAGCCCAGCAGCTCAGCGGCCTTGGCGGGCTCGGAATAGCACACCGCCACGTCGCCGTCACGGCGGGGAGCAATGATATAGGGCACGTCCACACCGTTGGCGGAGATGAAGGCATTCACCAGATCCAGCACGCTGTAACCAATGCCGGTGCCCAGGTTGATGGCCTCGGCGCCGGTATGCTCCAGCGCGTAGTCCACTGCTTTAACGTGACCGCAGGCCAGATCCACCACGTGGATATAGTCCCGCACGCCGGTGCCGTCGGGGGTATCGTAATCGTCGCCGAATACCGACAGCTTGGGCAGTTTGCCGATAGCCACTTGGGAAATGTAGGGCATCAGGTTGTTGGGGATGCCGTTGGGGTCTTCACCGATACGACCGCTTTCGTGGGCGCCGATGGGGTTGAAATAGCGCAGCAGCACCACCGACCACTCCGGGTCGGATACGCACAGGTCGGAGAGGATGCCCTCGATCATATGCTTGGTACGGCCGTAGGGGTTGGTGACCGCACCGGTGGGCATGGTTTCTTTCAAGGGAGAGGGGTTCTCGGAGCCGTATACCGTGGCAGAGGAGGAGAATACGATGCGCTTACAGCCCATCTCCGCCATCACCTGGCACAGCACCACGGTGCCGCTGACGTTGTTGTCGTAGTAGGTGAGAGGGATGCGTACCGATTCGCCCACAGCCTTCAGACCGGCGAAGTGAATGACCGCCTCGATCTTGTTCTCACGGAACACCTTGCGCAGACCATCCGCATCCCGAATATCGCACTCGTAGAACGGAAAATCCTTGCCGGAAAGCTCCTTAATGCGGTTGAGCGCCTCAGGCTTTGAGTTGTAATAGTTATCCACGATTACAATGTCGTAGCCCGCTTTCAGCATCTCAATGCAGGTGTGGCTGCCGATATATCCACAGCCACCGGTAATCAAAATTGCCATCAAAATTCCCCCAATATAAATCGTTGTTAATATTATAACGAATATCGTTACATATTTCAATAGGGAAATGCCGGAGAATTTATAATTTTTTATCATTCTCTTGCCTTTTTTTGCGTATTGTCGTATAATGTAGGCATTAGTGAGCGGCGAGGCTTGTTTATCAAAATTGAGGAAGGTGTTAGTATGCATAAGGACGTTCAGGAGATTTTGCTCTCCGAAGTTGAAATTGATGACATTGTTACCCGTGTGGCTGCCGAAATTGATCGGGATTATGCCGACGAGGATAAGCGGCTGGTGCTGTTGTGCATTCTCAAAGGTTCCGTGGTGTTTATGGGTGATTTGATGAAGAAGATCACCGTCCCGGTTGAGATCGATTTTATGCGGGTTTCCTCTTACGGTGCCGGTACCGAAACCACCGGCAGCGTCAACATTATTCTGGACTTGCTGCGCAAGGATCTGGATCAGTGCGACATCATCGTGGTGGAGGACATCATCGATAGCGGCCGTACGTTGGCTCACCTGTGCCGTTACCTCAAGCTTAAGGGCGTCAAGAGTGTGCGCACCTGCACCCTGCTGGATAAGCCCGAGCGCCGCGAGGTGGATTTCAAAGCTGATTACGTTGGCCGCGAGATCCCGGACGAATTCGTGGTGGGATACGGCTTGGATTACGACGAGAAATACCGCGCCCTGCCTTACGTGGGCATCCTCAAGCGCGAGGTATACGCGAAATAAAGAAAAGGCCCACGCCGTACGGATAGTAATTTCGAGGTGACCAATATGAAAGAAATTATTTTGAGTGCTGACGGTGAGAGCATCGTCTACTTAGTACCCGATGCCGTTGCGGACAATTTGAGAAAGTACTGTATTGAGTTTTGCGATAAATGGGTTCGGAATAGCCCTGAGGCTAAAAAGTATAGAACCAAAGAGGGCGTTTCTTATAGTGAAGCGGATTTTATCAGTTATTTAAACGAGTATATTTTTCCGGAACAGGAATCGAAATTTGTTAAAAATCTTGGATGGACAGACTTTGGCAAAAATCTGCCACCGAGTTATACAGCGTTACCTTATTTTAATTTCTAGTTTTTTGCTTTATTTGGGCGAAAATAAAAGCTGTGCAGAAAATCTCTGCACAGCTTTTTGTTGTTTACAGCACCTTGCTGAGGAATTCTTTCAGTCGGGGACACTGAGGATTTTCGAAAATATCCTGGGGTGTGCCTTGCTCCATAATTTTACCGCCGTCCATAAAGAACACGCGGGAAGCCACCTCACGGGCAAAGCCCATTTCGTGGGTGACGATCACCATGGTCATACCCTCGTCTGCCAACTGCTTGATGAGGTCCAGAACTTCACCCACCATTTCGGGGTCTAGGGCGGAGGTGGGCTCGTCGAACAGAATCACCTTGGGGTTCATAGCCAGCGCCCGGACGATAGCCACACGCTGTTTTTGACCACCGGAAAGGGTAGAGGGGTACTTGTCCGCCCAGTCATCCAGACCGATGCGCTGGAGCAGTTCGTGGGCGTGTTGCTCCACCTCGGCTTTGAACTGCGCCCGCTGAGCACGGCCCTTAATCTTCTTATAGCCGATGTGCAGAGGTGCCAGGGTGATGTTTTCCAGCACGGTTTTGTTGTTGAACAGATTAAACTGCTGGAACACCATACCCATGTGCTGGCGGTGCAGGTTGATGTCAACCTTCAAGTCGGTCAGGTCTTCACCCTCAAACATAATGGAGCCGGAGGTGGGATCTTCCATACAGTTCAGGCAACGCAAAAAGGTGCTTTTACCGCTGCCGGAGGGTCCGATAATGACGATGCGTTCGCCCTCGCGGATGGTTTCGGTGATGTCGTTCAATACGTTCAGATTGCCATAGGTTTTGGTCAGATTAATTGCTTCGATCACTCTTCCTCAGCCTCCTTTCCATCAGTTTGATGCCCAAGCTGATGAGCGCCACCAGCACGATGTATATCAGGGCCATAGAGAGATAGGGGATGATGTACTCATACGTACGGTTACCAATCTCGTTAAAGGTCTTATACAGGTCCACAGCCGCCACAAAGCTCACCACCGAGGTATCCTTAACCAGAGCGATCAGCTCGTTGCCCAGGGTGGGGAGGATGTGCTTGATAGCCTGGGGCACCACGATCTTCATCATCGTAGCGGAATAACTCAGACCCACAGCGCGGCCGGCCTCCATCTGACCGGGATCCACCGACAGAATACCGCCACGCATGATCTCGGATACGTAAGCACCGGAGTTCAGTCCGAAGACCAAGATACAGGTGTTCAGCGAGCCTATGTTGACGTTGCAGAGGGGGAACAGCACGTAGTACGCCAACAACAGCTGCACCACGATGGGGGTGCCACGGAAAAAGCCTACGTAGATACCGCAGATTTTATCCAGAATACGGGGCAGGGGCTTGTATTTGGGCATCACCTTAACCGAGGCGATGAGCGTACCGATAACGATACCGATCAACAGGCCGGCAATGGCGATGATCAGGGTGTTGACCAGACCCTCACAGATAACCCGTTCCCAGGCACCGCCGGGACCGAACTTTTCCCAGAATACACTCCATTTTTTGAGAATATCCATAAATAGGTTCCTTTCACAGCAGAAGCCCCCCCACGGAAATCGGTGGCAAGGTTTCTGTTAAGTACAAACGATTACTGGTTGATAGCCTTGGCAATGGCGTTGGCAGGAGCATCGTCCACGATGACGAAGTCGATCTCGCCGTTGAGCATGGCGGTGAAGGCCAGAGCGGCGTAGTCATACTCCATCTTGGCGCCGGGCAGACCGGCAAAGCCATAGCCCTCGGGATCGTCGCTGTCGCCGGCAATGTAGATGGCACCGGTGGTACCCTTCTGGCAACCGAACTTGGCGTCGGTCTTGGTGTTCAGGATGGCAACCACGTCGTCAGCGGTCTGGCAGGCATCAAACTCGGTGTTGTCACCGGGGACAACCAGCATCTGGTTGGCGCTGTAATAGGAATCGCTGAAGGTGACAACCTTCTCACGGGCGGGGGTGATGGACAGACCGGCCATACCGATGTCGCACAGACCGGACTCAACAGAGGTTACCACAGCCTCGAACTGCATATCCTTGATAACCAGCTCTTTACCCAGGAACTTAGCCAGACCGTCGGCGATCTCCAGGTCAATACCGCTGTATACACCGTTGCCGTCCACCATCTCGAAGGGCTCGAAACCGGTAGAGGTGGCAACCACCAGCTGATCCTTGCTGGTATCCTCGGCGGCAGAGATAACCTCGGCGGGGGTGCCGTTGCCGAAATAGTTGTCGCAAATGGCGTCGAAGGTGCCGTCCTGCTTGATCTGGGCCAGATAGGCGTTCACGTTGGCCAGCAGCTCGGCATCAGCCTTGTTGACGCAGAAAGCATAAGACTCTTCGGACAGGGGGATGTTGACCACTTTGACTTTGGCGGTGTCGGCAGAGTTGCCACCGCAGGAGCAGCACAGCATGGTCAGGATAGCCACGACGGCTAACAGGGAGATAATCTTTTTCATAATACGTTCATCCTTTCAAAATTGTATTGCCAACAGGCAATGAGAACAGGTTCTAGTATACACGCATCCAAACCCAATGTCAATATCAAAATGTATAAAATTACGAAGAAATATATAATATTTCAACGAGTGGTCAATAAAGAGCAATATTTTAAGGGGAAATCTCCGTTTTCGTCGGGAAATGTCCTGTGAGAATATACATTTTCGATGTATAAATGTATAATTCGTGTGGGATTTACAAGTAGACGGTGGAGTGGGAAAATGGTGGGACTTAGAACCCCGGTTTTACCCGAGGGTAGTTGCATAGTCGGTTTTGGTGAAGTGGTTCGGTCAAAACCTGTAGTTTTGCCTTGCGGCAAAACTAGACGGAACAAGAGCCTCAAAGCACCACCGGCAAAAAGATAACAGGGTAGCCGAGAGGCGGGACTTAGAACCCCGGTTTTGCCCGATGTGGGGGAGTACGCCGATTTGGGTGAAGTGGTTCGGTCAAAACCTGTAGTTTTGCCTTGCGGCAAAACTAGGCGGAACAAGAGCCTCAAAGCACCACCGGCAATAAAACAGGGTATGCCCCGGATGGGGCATACCCTGTTTTGGTGCAGGCGGCGGGACTTGAACCCGCACGCGTGAGCACTGGCTCCTAAGACCAGCGTGTCTGCCATTCCACCACGCCTGCGTATGGACTGCATTGTGCAGTATAGCACATCCTCTGCACAAATGCAACCAAAAAATTACGTCTTTATTCGGTTTTCCGCATCCCGTTTCGAGAAGGCACAGCCGCAGTAATCCTGCCGGTACAGTCCGTAATCCGCCGACAACTGTATGGAGCGTTTATAGCCCTCGCGTTTTTTGAAATCCGAGAACAAATAGGGGACGCCGTAGGTTTCTGCCAGTTCACCGCCGATTTGATTCAGCCGCTGGGCGTCTTTAAGGGGACTGATGGATAGGGTGGTGGTGAAATAGTCAAAGCCCTGTTCCTTCGCCGTGCGTGCGGTCTCCTCCAGCCGGAGCCGGAAGCAGGCGGTACACCGCTCACCGCCCTCGGGGTCCTCTTCGTGACCGGCGGCGACACGGGAAAACTCAGCGGGATCGTAGCGCCCGGCCATACAGGTGACCGGTTTGTTAAAGGGCATTTCCTCAATCAGCCGCTGTTGTTCCTCCAGGCGGTGGGCAAACTCGGAGGCAGGGGAGATGTTGGGGTTATAGTACAGCACCGTAATGGAAAAATACTGACTCAAATATTCCAACACGTAACTGGAGCAGGGCGCACAACAGCTGTGCAACAGCAATCGGGGTGTTTCTCCCTCCGGGATACGGGCGATCATGCCGTCCAGCATCTTTTGGTAATTCTCTTTCATACGGCGCCTCCTTTCTTCGGAAAACGCCGCCGGATAAAGCCGGCGGCGTTCAACTTAAATTTCGTCGGTTGTTTCGGGGAGAGGGACCCGGCAGACCAGCACCTGCTCAATGCGGCGGTCGTCCATCTCCTGTACGGTAAAGATCAGATTCTCATACTCGATAACGGTCTCTTGGTCTTCTTCCGGGATCTGCCCCAGCAGATCCAGCAGGAAACCGGCAACGGTGTCGTAATCACCCTCCGGGAAATCCCGGTCCAGCAATTCGCTCAGTTCATCCATACTGAGACTACCGTCGATCTCAAAGGAATCCTCGTCCAGCTGTGTAACCTCTTCTTCCTCGTTGTCGAATTCGTCCTGCATGTTACCCACGATGGATTCCAGCAGGTCCTCAATGGTGACGATACCGGCCACACCGCCGTATTCGTCCACCACAATGGACATTTGCAGGTGTTTTTCGTTCATTTCCGCAAACAGCTCGTCGCACTTTTTGGTGTCCGGGACAAAATAGGTTTCCCGCAGCAGAATGCGGATGGTAACACCTTGAGGGAGCTTCTGACCCACATAGGGAAGCAGGTCTTTAATGTACAGAATACCGATGATGTGGTCAATGTCTTCCTCATACACCGGCAGGCGGGAATAGCCGTTGTCAATAGCCACCGCCAACGCCTCGGTCAAGGGAGAGTTGACCTCAATGGCCTCCACATCGGTGCGGGGGGTCATAATCTCGGCGGCGGTAATGTCGTCAAACTCAAAGATGTTGTTGAGCATATCTTTTTGGGATTCTTCCAAAGCGCCGATTTCCTCAACGTCTTCGATCAGTTCGATGATATCCTCTTCGGTAACCTTGTCCGGATCTTCGTTGGGATCGATGCCGGCAATTTTAACAATCGGCCAAGCGACCATACGGCAAAGACCGTACAGCGGATACAGGATACCGTGGAAAAATCTGAACAGCGACACCAGTCTTAGGGCCACCCGTTCTGGGTTAAGGTGGACAAGGCGACGGGGGAGAATGCTGCCGAAGGCACCCAACAGAATAAACGCAATCAAAAACACTAAAATGTAAGCGGTAATCGCTGTGAAGGTATATCCCATTACACCTGTCAAACCCAGCAACAGAGCGGATACAGAGGATGTAAATCGAATCGCGAAGCGAAAATATACAATTCCGCAAAGCATTGTGTTCAGACGGATGCGGGAGGTGAACTGCCTCTCTTTTTGGGTTAAACAGCGGATTTTCTTGGCATTTCGATTGCCTTCTTCTTCCAACTCACGGATACGGGTTTCACCCATAGCCGAGAATGCCTCGTCGCACATGCTGAATAAAGCGGTTAACAGCAGCGAGAAAATAAGTAACAATACGTTCAAAAAAAACATACTGGCAGGATCCGGGTCAGGCATTGATTAATACCCCTTTCTTGTGTTTTACAATTTAACATAATAGCGAATTTTTTGGATAATGTCAATATTTTTCGCGTTTTTGCCGGGTGTTTGCCGAGGGATATGTAAAATGTTCTCTTGACAGAACCCCAACATATAGGTTAAAATACCAATTTGAAATACAGTATGTTGAATGAAGGAGGTCTTCTTATGGCGACAAAGAAACCGGTCTACGGTAATGAGAGTATCACCGCCTTAAAGGGTGCGGACCGTGTGCGTAAGCGTCCCGGTGTTATGTTCGGCTCGGACGGCTTAGAGGGCTGTCAGCACGCCATTTTTGAGATTCTTTCCAACTCGGTGGACGAGGCCCGTGCCGGTTATGGCAGTAAGATTCTGATTACCCGTTTCGAGGACCACTCTATCGAGGTGCAGGATTTCGGCCGCGGTATCCCGGTGGATTATAACCAGAAAGAAGACCGCTTTAACTGGGAACTGATCTTCTGCGAACTCTACGCCGGCGGTAAATACGACACCGACGACTATACGCTGGGTCTTAACGGCTTGGGTGCCTGCGCTACCCAGTACGCCTCGGAGTATATGGACGTCGAGGTCAAGCGAGACGGCTTTGTGTACACCCTGCATTTTGAGCACGGTGAGAACGTGGGCGGTCTTAAGAAAGAGCCTTACGCCAAAAAGGATACCGGCACCAAGATTCGCTTCAAGCCGGATATCCAGGTATTTACCGAGATTAACGCTCCTGTTGAATACTTTGACGACGTGCTCCGCCGTCAGGCTATCGTCAACCCCGGTATTCTGTTCCAGTTTAAGAATCAAGAGGGTCGCTCCTTCAACACCACCGATTATATCTATGAAAACGGCATCGCCGACTATGTGAAAGAGTTTGCCGAGGACAAGGCTCTCACCTCCGTGCAGTCTTGGTCCGCCGAGCGTGTGGGCCGTGACCGTGCCGACAAGCCGGAGTATAAGGTAAAGCTGAACGTGGCTATGTGCATCTCCAACAAGACCAATCTGTTGGAGTACTATCACAACTCCAGCTGGCTGGAGCACGGCGGCAGCCCGGATAAGGCGGTCAAGAGTGCCTTTGTATCCCAGATCGATGCTTATCTGAAGAAGAACGGAAAGTACCTGAAAAACGAGTCCAAAATCACTTTCCAGGACGTCCAGGATTGTTTGGTGCTGGTGTCTTCCTCTTTTTCTACCCAGACTTCCTACGAGAACCAGACCAAAAAGGCCATCAATAATAAGTTCATCCAGGAAGCTATGACCGAGTTCCTGCGGCACAATCTGGAGGTCTATTTCATCGAAAACAAGATGGATGCGGACAAGCTGTGTGAGCAGGTGCTCATCAACAAGCGCAGCCGTGAAAAGGCGGAGACCACCCGTCTGAACCTCAAAAAGACCCTGCAGACCGGTAACGACCTGGCTTCCCGTGTTCCCGGCTTTGTGGATTGCCGCAGCCGTGACGTTGCCCGCCGGGAACTGTTTATCGTGGAGGGTAAATCCGCTATGGGCGCCGTGGTCCAGGCTCGGGATTCCGAGTTCCAGGCGGTGATTCCGGTCCGCGGTAAGATTCTTAACTGTCTGAAAGCGGAATTTGATAAGATTTTCAAGAGCGAGATCATCGTCAACCTGCTGAAGATTCTGGGTTGCGGTGTGGAGGTGCGCTCTAAATCCAATAAGAATTTGGCTACCTTCGACCTGACCGCCCTGCGGTTTAACAAGATCATCATCTGTACCGATGCGGACGTGGACGGCTTCCAGATCCGCACCCTGATTTTGGCGATGCTGTATCGGCTGACTCCCACTCTGATCGAAAAGGGTTACGTCTACATTGCCGAAACCCCGTTGTACGAGATCAACACCAAGACCGACACCTATTTCGCCTATAACGAGAGCGAAAAAGCCAAGATTTTGGAAGAGATCGACGGTCAGAAATACATCATCCAGCGCTCCAAGGGACTTGGTGAAAACGAGCCGGAGATGATGTCCCTGACCACCATGCATCCCGATACCCGCCGACTGGTCAAGGTCAATCCCACCGACGTGGAGGAGACCGCCCACACCTTCGACGTGTTGTTGGGCGACGACCTGGACGGTCGTAAACGCATTATCGCCGAGCACGGCGCCGAATATCTGGATATGTTAGACTTGGCATAAGGAGGTGGACGAAATGGCAAGAAAAACAAAAAAAGAGGCTGTCAAGTCCACCAAGGGAATTCCTCAGAATGCCCATATTATCGGCTCCGGTGAGGTGGAACAGCAGATCATCACCGACACCCTGCGGGAAAACTATATGCCCTATGCGATGAGCGTGATTATGTCCCGCGCCATCCCGGAGATCGACGGCTTCAAGCCCTCTCACCGCAAGGTGCTGTATACGATGTACACCATGGGTCTGCTGAAGGGCGGCTTAGTTAAGTCCGCCCGTATCGCCGGCGAGACTATGAAACTGAACCCCCACGGCGATGCCGCCAACTACGACACGATGGTGCGCCTATCCCGTGGTAACGAGGCTCTGCTTCATCCTTTCGTGGAGTCCAAGGGTAACTTCGGTAAGGCTTATTCCACCGATATGGAGTGCGCCGCCTCCCGTTACACCGAGGCAAAACTGGCACCCATCGCCGCAGAATTGTTTGCGGATATTGACAAGGATGCCATTGATTTCGTGGACAACTTCGATGCCACCACCAAGGAGCCTACCTTGTTCCCGGTGACGTTCCCCACTATTTTGGTGAACAACAACCTAGGCATTGCCGTCGGTATGGCCAGCAACATCTGTTCCTTTAACTTGGAGGAGGTATGCGAGACCACCGTCGCGCTGCTGAAAGACCCGGAGCACGACATCCTTTCCACCCTGAAAGCCCCGGATTTTCCCGGCGGCGGTCAGCTGATCTACAAGCGGGAGGATCTGCAGAAGATCTACGATACCGGCCGCGGCAGTATCAAGGTGCGCTCGGTATATACCTACGATAAATCCAACAACTGCATTGACGTGACCGAGATTCCCTATACCACCAGCATCGAGGCGATCATCGCCAAGGTGACCGACCTGGTCAAGGCCGGCAAGGTAAAGGAAGTCAACGATATTCGTAACGAAACCGACCTGAACGGTCTGAAGATCACCATTGACCTCAAACGCGGCACCGACCCGGACAAGCTGATGAACAAGCTGTTTGCGTCCACACCGCTGGAGGATTCTTTTGGTTGCAACTTCAACGTCTTGGTGGGCGGTGTGCCGATGGTGATGGGCGTCCGCGGTCTGCTGGATGAGTGGATCGGTTTCCGTATGGAATGTGTCCGCCGCCGCACCTACTTCGACCTGTCTAAGGCCCGGGACAAACTGCACCTGCTGAAGGGTCTGGAGAAGATTCTGCTGGACATCGACCGGGCCATTGAGATCGTTCGGGAAACCGAGGAAGAGGCCGAGGTGGTTCCCAACCTGATGATCGGCTTCGGCATTGACCAGATTCAGGCTGAGTACGTGGCAGAGATCAAACTGCGTCATTTGAACCGTGAGTATATCATCAAGCGCTTGGCGGACGTGGCGGAGCTGGAAAAAATGGTGGCCGATCTGGAGGATACCCTTAAGAGCAAGGCCCGCATCCGCCGCATCATCATTGAGGAATTGCAGGCGGTGGCCAAGAAATACGGTCAGCCCCGCCGCACCCAGCTGATCTATGCCACCGACATTGTGGAGGAGCTGGAGGAGAAGGAGGAGATCAGCGATTATGCCTGTACTTTCTTCTTCACCAAAGAGGGGTATTTCAAAAAGATTACTCCCCAGTCCCTCCGTATGAGCGGTGAGCATAAACTGAAAGAGGGCGACGAGATCGTCCAGACGGTGGAAGCCTCCAACAACCGCGACCTGTTGTTCTTCAGTGACCGCAGTACCGTTTATAAGAGTCACGCCAACGACTTTAAGGATACCAAGACCAGCGTGATGGGCGATTACATCCCCGCCAAACTGGGCTTTGAGGAGGGGGAGAGCACCCGCTATATGGCGGTGCTCACCGAGTATACCGGCTATATGCTGTTCTTTTACGAGAACGGCAAGGTGGCTAAGGTGGAGATGTCTGCCTACGCCACCAAGACCAACCGCCGGAAACTGCTTGCCGCCTACAGCGACAAGTCCCCCTTGGTGGCGGCCTATTACGTGCCCCAGGACAGCGAGTTTATGCTGACCTCTACATCCGGGCGGCGGCTGTTGCTGCATACCGGTGCCATTGCCCCCAAATCCACCCGTAACACCATCGGCGTGCAGGTGATGACCCTCAAGGGCAAGCACCTGCTGAAAGAGGTGGCGCCTTTCGTGCCCGGCTCGGTGGTGAAGGAGAGCCGCTACCGCACCAAGTCCTTGCCGGCGGCAGGTGCCATGCCTCAGGCAGAGGATTTCGGCGAACAACTGACCTTGATGTAATAAAGAAAACCGCTGCCGGATCGGTAGCGGTTTTCGGCAGCGGTTAGGGCAAACGCAGTTGGTTTCATAACCGTTGCTGAAAGGTATTGTAGCCGAAAAAATATATTTTATACGAAATGAAAAAAATACTTGCATTTCTGAAATCCTTGTGTTAGAATATATTGGATTTCATTGCAATATGTATTTGGAGGGTATTATCAATGTCTGTTTACGAGTATATTATCGGTGGCGTTTTGATCGCCGCTTCTTTGCTGGTTATTCTGGTGGTTCTGCTGCAGGAGGGTCGTCAGGCCAACGTAGGCGTCATCTCCGGTGCCGCGGATTCTTTCCTGGATAAGGGCGCTGCCAAGACCCTGGACCAGAAGCTGGCCAAGTGGACCAAGGTGATCGCTATTGCTTTCTTCGTACTGGTTCTGGGCGGTATGATGGTGACCAAGTTCCTGAGCAACAATGCTCTGAACGCCTATAACGGTGAGGGCACCACTACCACTACCACCACCACTGCTCACGATCATGACCACGATCACGAGCATGAGGATGGCGAAGAGGCTGAGGCCACCGAGAAGGAAACCGAGAAGACCACCGAGGCTACCGAAAAGGATACCAACGACGTCGAGTTGGAGTGGTAATCGAATCAACAAAAAAGGCTCTGTCGATTGACAGAGCCTTTTTGTATACTTATGGTCTATTCCGCCTATACTCCACATAGAATGTGTGGAAAGGAATGGTCGTATGCAGTCGCTGAAAAAGATGTTGTTGCGGGAGAATACACCACCGGATCCCGTCATTTTGGCGGTACGGGATATTTGCGCCCGGATGGATGCGGTGCAGAGCCGGTTTGAGATGGAAACCGACCCGGACCTCATTGAGGGGTGTATCTACGAGCTGGAATCCCTTCGGGCCCAATACCGCTATCTGCTCCGCACCGCCCGAAAAGAGGGGATCGCTTGCCGGGAAAAGTCCCATCTGTGGGGAGAATGACATGCGGTGGCTGAGAGGGTTTTGGCGCTCAGCCCTGTGCGGGCTTGCTGCCTTGCTGGCGGTGAATACCGCCGGCGCGTTCACCGGCGTAACGCTGGGGTATAGCTGGCTGTGTATCGGCACTGCCGGGATGCTGGGTGTCCCGGGGGTGGCGATGCTGACGGTACTGGATGGGTTGATAAAATAAGACCACTCCGCTAGGTTGAGCGGAGTGGTCTTATTTTATTGTGTTATCCTACCTTTGTAAAGAAAGCGTCTTGAATAATAAACACACTTGATGTTAGGGCAAATACTTTTTGTGGATCATAGCCTATAAAACTGTCCAGAAAGCCATTACTGACAGTCCAGTCGCTAGTTTGCTCATCATCATGCCATCCTAGAACAGTGTAACCGAGGTACTCCCAATGGTACTTTCCGTCTTCGCGGAACTCTACGTCATCATTTGACTCATAGCGGGAGGTGTCGTATTCCCATTTGCCAATCAAATAGTTTTTAAGTTCGGTGTCGTCCTTGATTAAAAATACATCTCCGCGGGATTCTGCATAAGAGGCTAGCAATTTAACACTGAAAATCTCATCTAACTCTTCCGTCATTAGTGGGTAGTAGGTACTGCTGATGCTTTCCTTAATGTATTCATCCATTAGCGACAAATCTTCCAATTTATCCGCTTTAAAGGTGTAAGTGTAACTGGAGCCGGTGGCATTATGACAGCCTACATTTTCAACGGTGGCAGAAACAAAGATAAACTGTTCTTTTTTTAACTCGGCCAGTACCTCAATGGGCAAGATAACATCGGCTATCTTTCCAAGCGGATAGATTAAGCTAATACGGCAATAGTCGCTTTCGATATAATCTATACGACCACAGACGGCGGTTGCTTTCCCTACGTTCAGTTCTGCTTTTGCACCGTTTTCTAGATCTTCCATTAGTTGACTGAACTCAATGGTTTCAACGACGACGTCACTTTTTTTGTCTTCCACTTTTGTACCGCAAGAAGTTAGCAGAAGGAGTGCGCATAAAAGTGACAATAATCGGACAAGACGATGGTTCATTATAATTCCTCCTAAATAAAAAAGTGTGTGCAACCGAAGTTACACACACCGAAAAACGCATAACTCCAGATTGCTACCACACAAATCTTTTGGCATATCACAAAGGAATGCACAAACGGAGAATGCATTTTTGCCAAAGCAAAATACATTCCCTTGTTATATGCCGCTATTAAGATTTGTGTGGTGAACCAATAATAACACATATTTGGGTAATATGCAAGAGGATTCTGTGCTATACTGTGCCGTGCTCAAAGTGGTGTTATACCTTGCGGTACAGTGATTTTTTGTCGTAGGTGAATATAACAAAAAAATCCATTCACTTTCGTGAACGGATTTATGATCGACAAGTAAAACGGAAGCGGAGCATTATAATTCGTGGCGAAGCCACACCAAACCTCTTCACTATTCACTATTACCTCTTACCTTCCAAAAATCCCAAATGCGTTTTAAGTGAAGAGTGAAAAGTGAAGAGTGAAAAAGTAAAATCCCGAATGTTTTTGCATTCGAGATTTTTGGAGCTGCTATCCAGATTTGAACTGGAGACCTCATCCTTACCAAGGATGCGCTCTACCGACTGAGCTATAGCAGCAAATGGCGACCCGGAACGGGCTCGAACCGTCGACCTCTAGCGTGACAGGCTAGCGTTCTAACCAGCTGAACTACCGGGCCATTTGTTGAGTCGACCGTGCCGACAACGCTGTTTATTATACTGTACCATTCGGCGTTTGTCAACAGTTTTTTTGCAAAATTATGAAAAAATATTTTCTCTGCAAAAACCTGTGGATTTCCCGGGTAATCTTGCGGTTTTTCCGTTGCAAAACCAGGGGAAATGTGGTATGATTCATTTGTTCTTTTTTCTGTAAAACACTTCCCGCACGCCCACGTATAGCAGCACCCCGCCAAACAACCGGCGGAGCAGCTCGGTATCCAAATTCGTTGCCAGTAGGGCGGTGGGGATCGCCGTAACTACCCCGCCGATAACGCACCAAACCACGGCTTTCCATTCCACCGCTTTGTGGCGGATATGCCCGATGAGTGCCGCCGGGGCACAGCCGATGAAGTACAGCAGATTGATGCCGCCGGCCTCTTGTTGCGCCACCCCGGCAAAGGCGGTGAGATACAGCACCAGCAACGAGCCGCCGCCGATACCGAACCCGCTGATGATGCCGGTGGCCAAACCGATTAGAAAGTTCACAACCATCATAATCCCAGCACCGCCTTGATTCCGCCATACAGGATCAGCACACCGAACAGGCGGTGCAGCCAGATGGTGGGCATATTTTGGAACAGCTTGGCGGACAGCAAACCGCCCACGATACCGCCTAACAGATAGGGGAGAGCCTCTGCCCATACGTTACCGCCCCGCAGGCAGAACAGGACGTAGGATACCACCGACAGCGGCAGTATTATCGCCACCGAGGTGGCGAAAGCACGTTTTTCCTCCAGTTTTGCCCAACCGCCCAACAGCGGCACCAGTACCAGTCCGCCGCCTGCACCGAACAGGCCGTTGAGTATACCGGCCAGAACGCCGGCTATCAGATATTTCCCGGTTTGCTTCACGTAACATCACCCCATTGGGTTAGCATAAACAATAAGGAGACAATTATGAAAGAACGGTTAGAAAAACTATTCCTGCAGGTGCAAAAACCTGCCCGCTATACCGGCGGCGAGCTGAACGCGGTCACCAAAAATCTGGATGACGTGGCGGTGCGGTTCGCCTTCTGCTTCCCGGACCTGTACGAGGTGGGTATGTCCCATCTGGGTATGAAGATTCTGTACGGGCAGTTTAATAACGAGCCGGACGTGTGGTGCGAGCGGGTGTTTACCCCCGATACGGATATGGAAACCCTGATGAAGGCAAACCACATCCCGCTTTACGGTCTGGAAAGCCGTGATCCGATCAAGGGTTTCGATTTCATCGGTTTTACCTTGCAGTATGAGTTAAGCTTCACCGCTTTGTTGCATATGCTGGAACTGGCCGAAGTGCCTCTGCGCTCTGCTGACCGCAACGAGAGCTTCCCCTTGGTGGTGGCGGGCGGTCCCTGCGCCTGTAACCCGGAGCCGTTGGCGGATTTCATTGATCTGTTCTTCCTGGGCGAGGGCGAAGAGGTGGACCTGGAGGTTATCAACCTCTACAAAGAACACAGAGCCAAAGGGTACAACAAAAAGGCGTTCCTGCGTGCCTGCGCCGACATTGAGGGTGTGTACGTGCCGTCGCTTTACGACGTGTCCTACAACGAGGATGGTACCGTGGCGGCGATAACCCCCTTGGACGGCGTGAAACCCACCGTTAAAAAGCGCATTATTAAAGACCTTGATACCGTTTATTATCCCGATAAATTCGTGGTGCCCTACACCGACATTGTGTTTGATCGGGCTCAGAGCGAGATCTTCCGCGGTTGCATCCGGGGTTGCCGGTTCTGTCAGGCCGGATTCATCTACCGCCCGGTGCGGGAGAAATCGGTGGATACCATTGATAAGCAGAGCCACGACCTGTGCCGTAACACCGGCTATGAGGAGTTTTCTCTGTCCTCGCTGTCCACCAGTGACTACACCAAACTGGAAGAACTGCTGGATCGGTTGCTGGATTGGGCGGAAAAGGAGCACACCAACATCTCCTTGCCCTCTCTGCGTGTGGACGGCTTCTCCGAAGAATTGGCTAACCGCCTGAACGTTCTCCGCCGGGCAGGCCTTACCTTTGCCCCTGAGGCGGGAACCCAGCGCCTGCGGGATGCCATCAACAAAAATCTCACCGAAGAGGAGATTTTGGAGACTGTCACCAAAGCCTTTAAGGGCGGCTGGACGGCGGTAAAGCTGTACTTTATGCTGGGTCTGCCCACCGAAACTCTAGAGGACGTGGAGGGTATCGCCCAGCTGGGTCAACGGGTGGTGAACGCCTTTTACAACAACCCGGACAAGCCCAAGGGCAAGGGTGTCACCGTATCTATGAGTGCTTCCTGCTTTGTCCCGAAGCCCTTTACGCCGTTCCAGTGGGAGCCCCAGGATACTCTGGAGCAACTGGATGAGAAGCAACAGCACCTGCGGGGCTCCATCCGCACCAAGAAGGTGTCGCTGAGTTACCACGATGCCAAAACCAGCTTTTTAGAGGCGGTGCTGGCTCGGGGTGACCGACGTCTGTGCCGGGTGCTGGAAATGGGTAATCAGCGGGGCTTTAATCTGGATTCCTGGTCAGAGCATTTTGACTTCGATGCTTGGATGGATATTTTCGAGCAGTGCGGTCTGGACCCCAAATTTTACGCCAACCGCCGTCGGGAATACGACGAGGTATTGCCGTGGGACCATCTGGATTACGGTGTCACCAAGCAGTTCTTGATTAACGAAAATAAACTGGCGCATGCCGCCGCCACCACGCCGAACTGCCGTCAGGCTTGTTCGGGTTGCGGTGCCGCCTGCTGGAAGGAGGGTGTCTGTGTTGAAAAACGTACGGATCGTGTTCAGTAAAACCGGTCGGGCCAAATACGTATCTCACTTGGATTTGATGCGTACTATGACCCGCGCGGTGCGTCGGGCGCAGATTCCCCTGTGGTACACAGAGGGCTTTAATCGTCACCCGTATCTGACCTTTGCCGCGCCCTTGTCCTTGGGTCATGAGGGCCTGCGGGAAACGATGGATATTCGCTTGGAAGAGGATATGCCTTTTGAGGAGCTAGTATCCCGTCTGAACAAGGTTTTGCCCGAGGGTATGACGGTGGTGGCCGCCGCCGAAGCCGTGGATAAGGCGAAGGATTTGGTTGCCGCCGAATACGTTATCACCTTGGGATGCTCTGCCGCTGTGGTGCAATCCGCCTTGGCGCAGCCGGAATTGTTGGTGGAGAAACGCACCAAGAAGAAAACGATGAAGACCATTGACATCAAGCCCCACTTTGCCAATGCGCAGGTAGAGGCGATGGGGGAGGATTCCTGTCGGATGCGGGTTACCCTTCCCAGCGGCAGTACCGAAAACATCAATCCCGGCCTGTTTTTGACGGCGCTGACCGGGATCGTGGGTCACGAAGTGCCTGCGGAATTCCTGCGTTTATGCCTTAAAAAGGCGGACGGAACGGAATTTTTATAATTTTTCTGTAAATTTTGCTATTTTTTGCAAAAAACACTTGCATTTACAAAAGTGCTGTGGTATATTATATCAGGCGTTTTTTGCCGCAGGTATTTCCTGTGGGGTTTAATGCCAGGCATTAGCCACGACATTAAAGCGGATGGTCCTCTGCCGACATCGTTCGGTAAGAACATCTGAAAACAGTTGGAGGAAGAACTATGGACGCATTGAAGATTATTTCCGGTGACAGCATGAAGGAGACCACCCCGTCTTTCAACATCGGTGACACCATCCGTGTGGATGTGAAGATCCGTGAAGGCGAGCGTGAGCGTATCCAGGCTTTCGAGGGCACTGTGATTGCGAAGAAGGGTAGCGGCATCGCCGAGACCTTTACCGTTCGCCGCGTTGCCTACGGCGTTGGCGTGGAGCGTGTGTTCCCCCTGCACAGCCCCAACGTGGCTGCTGTTAAGGTGGTTCGTCACGGTAAGGTTCGCCGCAGCAAGCTGTACTACCTGCGCGATCGCGTTGGTAAGGCTGCTAAGGTTAAGGAACTGATTAAATAATCAAAATTTTTGTGAAAAAGGGACTGAAAAGTCCCTTTTTTGCTTTATTTTAGGAAAAATGTATGTTATAATAGAACGATAGTCAAGAGAGGAGCGGTTGAAATGGAAGGAAAACATTTATTTTCGGCAAGAGAACGCAATCGCCATTCGGTTATTATAGCCTATGAGTGGGCCGGCGTGATTGTTGCAACAATGACCGTTCTGCTGCTGTTGTTAACCTTTGTGGTACGCGTGGTGGGGGTAAAAGGCGATTCTATGCTACCCACCCTGCGCAATGGCGATCGGCTATTATTGTCCTCGCTGGCGACGGAATACACCCAGGGGGATATCGTGGTTATTGATCGGTATACCGAAGACCCGTTGATCAAGCGGGTAATCGCCATCGAGGGCGACGTGGTTTCCATCGAGGACGGCGAGGTATACGTCAACGGTCAGCAACTGTCCGAATCGTATACCCAAGGCACCACCGTCAATAAAGACTTTGACGAAACCGCGGTGGTACCCAAGGGCTGTGTGTTTGTGCTGGGTGATAACCGCTCGGATTCTATGGACAGCCGTATGGATGAAATCGGTATGATTCCTGAAAAGGATGTTGTCGGTAAGGTGCTGGTTACAGTGTGGCCGCCCAGTTCCATAAACTGGGATGATTTGAAAACTATTCTGGAGTGATAACCATGTCTGAATTAGAAATGAAAGACACCAATACCATCTATTACCCGTCCAAATCTCTGGTTTCCTGCTTTGACTGGATTTCGGCGGCGATGACCGCATTGGCGCTGGTGTGTGTGCTGTTCGCCGTCTTTTTCCGTATGGTAAATGTGGATGGCGATTCTATGTACAGCACCCTTCAGCACGGCGATCGGTTGCTGATTTCCAACTTTTTATACCAGCCGGAATACGGAGATATCGTGGTGATCCGTCGGGTTGACGATACCCCTCTTATCAAGCGGGTTATCGGCCTGCCCGGCGATACCATCTACATCAACGGCCAGACCGGCGTGGTATACCGTAACGGTGAGGCGCTGGATGAGGATTACGTATACGGTGGCTTTACGCCTACCAACGGCCTTGCCCGGGAAATCACCGTTGAGGAAGGCACTCTGTTTGTGATGGGTGACAACCGTCGTGCATCGCTGGATAGCCGTATGCTGGGTTGCCTGCCCCAGGAGCATTTGGTGGGCCGGGTCATTTATCGCATCGGTTCCAATTCCGGAAAGGTAGAGTAAATTATGGCAGCAAACTACCGAAACAATAAACCCAAATCCGGGGGTCGCTCCGGCGGCACCCGCTCCGGGGTGAAATCGGCAAAACCGACCAAACTGAACAAGCCTGCCAAATCGGCCAAACCGACGAAAAAGCGGGATGACCGCCGTAAACGTCCGATTGAGAAACCGGCAGAGCAGACCGAGGAACAGCCGGCTATCCGTAACATTCAGTGGTTCCCCGGGCATATGACCCGCACCCGCCGTAAGATTCAGGAGAGCCTGAAATTGGTGGATGCGGTGGTGGAGATCGTGGATGCCCGCATCCCGCTGTCCAGCCGCAATCCGGAGATGGATTCCCTCACCGCGGGAAAACTCCGTATGGTGATACTGAACAAGGCGGATCTGGCGGACGAGAATGCCAACCGCCGTTGGCTGACGTATTTCAAGAAGCAGGGGATGGCGGCAATTGCGGTGGACTGCAAGTCCGGGCGGGGTTGCAACCAGTTTGACCCGGCTATCCGCGAACTGCTCAGCGATCTGCTGGAAAAATGGGAAAGCAAAGGGGCTAATCGTACCATCCGCGCGATGGTGGTGGGCATCCCCAACGTGGGCAAAAGCTCCTTTATCAATCGTATGAACCGTGGCGGTAAAGCCAAGGTGGAGGATCGCCCCGGCGTTACCCGCCAAAACCAGTGGTTTGTCATAGAAGGCGGTACCCAGCTGCTGGATACCCCCGGTGTGCTGTGGCCTAAGTTTGAGGATCAGACGGTGGCGATGCGTTTGGCGTTTACCGGCGCTATCAAGGACCAGGTCCTGGATATGGAGGAGATGGCCTGCGAACTGTTGGGTATTCTCCGTCAAGATTACCCGGCGTTGCTGCTGGAGCGTTACAAGCTGACCGAGCCCATCAACGAGGATAACTACGAGTTGCTCCGGGATATCGGCCGTAAGAGAGGTATGCTGGTTGCCGGCGGTGAGATCGACACCGAACGGGCATCCATTATGCTACTGGACGAATACCGCGGCGGTAAATTGGGTCGTATCACGCTGGATAGCCTGCCGAAAGGGGAGGTGACCGGTAATGCTTGATCCGTTATTTGACCAAGAATACCGCGAGTTTTGCGGTGGACACGTTTGCGGTGTTGACGAGGCCGGTCGAGGACCCCTGGCCGGACCGGTGTATGCCGCGGCGGTGATCCTATCGCCGGATAACCCCATCGAGGGGCTCAACGATTCCAAAAAACTGTCCGAAAAGAAACGGGAACTGCTGTTTGATGAGATCGTGGAAAAGGCGGTCGCCTATGCCATCGCTTCGGCCTCGGTGGAGGAGATCGAACAGTACAACATATTGGGCGCCACCTATTTGGCGATGACCCGTGCCGTAGAGGGACTGTCCGTAAAACCGGAACTGGCCCTCATTGACGGCAACCGCATCCCGCCGGCCCTTGGTACACCTGCCAAAACGGTTGTAAAGGGCGATGCCTTGTCAGAGTCCATCGCCGCCGCGTCCATACTGGCCAAGGTGTCCCGTGACCGGGTTCTGGTGGAAATGGATGCCCGGTATCCCCAATACGGCTTTGCCGGTCACAAGGGCTACGGCACCGCCGCTCATACGGCGGCTTTGCGGGAGTACGGACCCTGCCCCGAGCACCGACCCAGCTTTTTACGGAAGATTTTGGGTGAAGGCTGATGGCGGGTGTGTCAAAAGGAGCGATAGGTGAGGTGCTGGCTGCCCGCTTTCTGCGGGATAAGAAGTACACCATCCTATCCTCAAATTATCGTTGCCGTCAGGGCGAGATTGACATAATTGCCCGGGATGGCCAGTATATTGTGTTTGTTGAGGTGAAAACCCGCAGCAATGACGCGATGTACACCGCCCGTGAGGCGGTAACGGCGGCGAAACAACGGCGGTTGATCGTCACTGCCGGTCTGTATCTCAGCCGATATAAAACCGATTTGCAACCCCGCTTTGACGTGGTGGAGGTCGTAACCGAGCCGGGTGCTCCCGCCAAGGTGTCCGAGATCAACCACATCATCGGCGCCTATGAAGCGGGTGACTTGAGCGGCGCATTTTAACTACCAGGAACGAGGAATGAACTATGCAATACACCAGTACGAGAAATAATACCGTTGAGGTTTCGGCGGCAAAGGCCATTGCCACCGGCATTTCCCCGGAGGGCGGTCTGTATGTCCCTACCGAACTGCCTACCTTGACCGCTGAGGATATTACCGCGCTGATTCCCATGTCGTACAAGGAGCGTGCTACGGCGGTGCTGTCCCGTTTTCTGACCGATTTCACGGCAGAAGAGGTGGCAGATTGCTGTGCCGCCGCCTACGGCGAGCGGTTTGATACCCCCGCCATTGCGCCGTTGCACGATTTGGGCGAGGGCCGTTACGTCCTGGAGCTGTGGCACGGACCTACCTGTGCGTTTAAGGATATGGCTTTGCAGATTTTGCCCCATCTGATGCGGGTATCGGTGGGTAAGACCAACCCGGATGAGCAGATCGTTATCTTGGTGGCTACCTCCGGTGACACCGGCAAGGCGGCCTTGGAGGGCTTTAAGGATGCTCCCAACACCAAGATTTTGGTGTTCTATCCCGTGGACGGCGTCAGCGAGATGCAGCGTTTCCAGATGGTCACCCAAGAGGGTGACAACGTCGGCGTTTGTGCCATCCGCGGCAATTTTGACGACGCCCAGACCGGGGTAAAGGCGATCTTCACCGACGAGGCCGTCAAAGCGAAATTGGCTGAAAACGGCATGCGTTTCTCCAGCGCCAACTCCATCAACTGGGGCCGTTTGGTGCCTCAAATTGTGTATTACATCTCCGCCTACTGCGATTTGGTAGGGGAGGGCAAGGTGAAAAACGGTGACCCCATCAACGTGGTGGTGCCCACCGGTAACTTTGGTAACATCTTGGCTTGCTATTACGCCAAGTGTATGGGTCTGCCGGTGAACAAGCTGATTTGTGCTTCCAACCGCAACCGGGTGCTCACCGATTTCTTTGAGACGGGTGTGTACGACTGCAACCGTCCGTTCTACACCACCACCAGCCCTTCTATGGATATTCTGGTGTCTTCCAACCTGGAACGGCTGTTGTATCACCTGTCCGGCAACGACAGCGAGGAAATCGTCAAGCTGATGAATGCCCTGAAATCCGAGAACAAGTATGCGGTTTCGGATAAGGTCCGCCAGGCGGTACAGCAGCAGTTTGTGGGCGGCTGTGCCGACGATCGGCAGGTAGCGGACACCATTGCTCATATTTTTGATTGTGCCGGCTATCTCTGCGACACCCACACGGCGGTAGCCGTGCGGGTGTACGAGGATTACCGCACCAAGAGCGGCGATGAGACCCCCACGGTGATCGCTTCCACCGCCAGCCCCTATAAATTTGCTCCTGCGATTTTGGAGGCTTTGGGTGGTGCTGAGAGCGAGAAACCGTACGATCAGTTGGCTGAGCTGAACAGCAAAACCGGCTGGAATATCCCGAAACCACTGGCTTCTTTGTGTGACAAGGTTGTTCGCTTTACAGGTGTTTGCGACAACGATAAGTCCTCTATGCAGGACACCGTTTACGGTATGCTGGAACTGAACTGACCGGGAGGAGAGATTATGGCGTTATTTGCGATTGCCGATACGCATCTTTCTCTTGGCGGTACCAATAAATCCATGACGGTCTTCTCCGGCTGGGACGATTACGTTGAGCGGCTGGAAAAGAACTGGCGTCAGTTGGTTTCTCCGGAAGATACGGTGGTGATTGCCGGTGACGTTTCGTGGGGAATGAACCTGAAACAGGCGAGGGAGGACTTTGCTTTTCTCCATAGCCTGCCGGGTAAGAAACTGATTCTCAAGGGAAATCACGATTATTGGTGGACCACCCGCCGGCAGATGGATCGTTTTTTCGAGGAAAATGGCTTTGATACCCTGCGCATCGTTCACAACGATGCGGTGGAGGTGGACGGTCGCTTTGCGGTGTGCGGCAGCCGCGGTTGGTTTTTTGATGCCGAGGAGGATGCGGATAAGCTGGTGCTTTTGCGAGAGGCCGGGCGACTGCGCACCTCCATTCAGGCGGCAAAGGCCACCGGATTGGAGCCGGTTTTGTTCATCCATTATCCGCCGGTGTATGCGGATCAGGTGTGTCCCGAGATTATGGACGTGCTTAAAGAGGAGGGGATAACCCGTTGCTTTTACGGTCACGTTCACAGCAAGGGTATCCGCTTGGCTGTTGAGGGAGAACTGGACGGCATAAACTATCGGTTGATCTCGGCAGATGCCTTGCAATTCTGCCCGATTCCGATATTTTGAGTGAGATTGATAAATTTTTGATAATTTCACGAAAAAATTGCAAAAAAGTGTAGCCAAACAGAAATGTATATGTTATAATAGAGCGCACTTTGATTGAAAGCAAAACTAGGAGGAAACAACAATGAGTCTGAAAACTGCTACTAAACTGGAAAACGGCCGTGTGGAGCTGGAGGTTGAGGTTGACGCCGCCGCCTTCGGTGCTGCTGTAAATGCCGCTTACAAAAAGGACGTTAAGAAGATGTCCGTTCCCGGTTTCCGTAAGGGCAAAGCCCCCCGTGCCATGATCGAGAAGATGTACGGCACCGGCGTGTTCTACGAGACCGCTATGAACGACGTGTATCCCACCGCTCTGGACGAGGCCATCAAAGAGTCCGAGTATACCTACGTCGAGGATAAGATCGATCTGGACGTGGTGTCCGTCGGTCCCGAGGGCCTGGTGTTTAAAGCGGTTATTACCGTTAAGCCTGAGGTTAAGATGCGCGGTCACAAGAGCCTGAAGATCACCCGTCCCGCCGTTGAGGTGACTGAGGAGGACATCAACAATGAGCTAACCCGTCTGCAGGAGCGCAATTCCCGTATGGTGTCCGTTGAGGATCGTGCCGCCGAGATGGGCGATACCGTGACCTTCGATTTCGAGGGCTTTGTTGACGGCGTTGCTTTCGACGGCGGTAAGGCTGAGAACCACGCTCTGGTGCTGGGTTCCGGTCAGTTCATCCCCGGTTTTGAGGAGCAGTTGGTGGGTGCCGCCGTGGATGCCGAGCTGGATGTCAACGTGACCTTCCCCGAGGAGTATCACGCCGCCGAGCTGGCTGGTAAGCCCGCTGTGTTTAAGTGCAAGGTGCACAAGATTGAGAAGAAGGAGCTGCCCGAGATCGACGACGAGCTGATCAAGGATTGTTCCGATTTCGATACCGTTGAGGAGTTCAAGGCCGACGCTAAGAAGCGCCTGGAGGATCAGCGCAACGCCGCCGCCGACAACGTGGTGGATGAGAAGATTGCCGATGGTCTGGCTAAGTGTGTCAAGGCGGACATCCCTGCCGCTATGATCGAGAACACCATCAACGACCGCATTCAGGACTTCGCCTATCGTCTGCAGAGCCAGGGCCTGAGCATGGATATGTACCTGCAGTACACCGGTATGGATACTGAGGCTTTCCGTGAGTCCTTCCGTGAGCAGGCCGAGAAGCAGGTTAAGGTGCGTTTGGCCCTGGAGTACGTGGTTAAGACCGACAAGATCTCCGTTTCCGACGAGGAGCTGGAGGCTGAGTACGCCAAGTTCGCCGAGCAGTACGGTATGGAGGTTGAGCAGGTCAAGGCCGCTATCCCCGCCGCCGCTCTGAGCGAGGACGTGGCTGTGGAGAAGGCTATGAAGTTCATCCGTAGCAAGGCCACCATCACCACCGAGGGCGAGAGCGCCGAGTAATTTCATTTCTGCAAGTGATTAACCGCTATTTTCCCTGCTCATACTCTATGGGCAGGGAAATTTGCCTATACTGACCTATGAAAGAGAGGAACCATTATGAGTTTTGTGCCTTACGTTGTGGAGCAGACCAGCCGTGGAGAGCGTAGCTACGATATCTTTTCCCGCCTGCTGAATGACCGCATCATTATGCTGTCCGATGAGGTGAACGATACCACCGCCTCTTTGGTGGTTGCCCAGCTTCTGTATCTGGAGGGTCAGGACCCCGATAAGGATATTCACCTGTACATCAACAGCCCCGGCGGCTCCATTTCCGCCGGTATGGCTATTTACGACACGATGCAATATATCAAGTGCGACGTATCCACCATCTGTGTCGGTTTGGCCGCCAGTATGGGCAGTTTCCTGCTGGCCGCCGGTGCCAAGGGCAAGCGTTTGGCTCTGCCCAACAGCGAGATTATGATTCACCAGCCCTTGGGCGGTGCTAAGGGTCAGGCTTCGGATATCAAGATTCAGGCGGATCACATTCTGTTTGTGCGCAACCGTATGAATCATCTGCTGTCCGAGTTGACCGGTCAGCCCCTGGAGGTTATCGAGCGGGATACCGACCGCGATAACTGGATGACCGCCGACGATGCCGTGCGTTACGGCATCATCGACAAGGTGGTAGAGAAGCGCCCTTAACGGCCATTTGTTTACCTTAACGGAGGTGAAAAACCATGTCTAATGATCGGATGCAGTCGGATGCCTTTTGCTCTTTCTGCGGAAAACCTCAGCACGAGGTCGACCGTTTGATTGCCGGTCCCGGTGTGTTCATTTGTGACGAGTGTATCGATTTGTGCCAGATGCTGTTAGAGCCGGAGGAGAAATCGGTTGCCAAAAAGCGTCCCGCCCATAAAGACGATGCGCCGCCCACGTTGCCTACTCCTCACGAGATCAAGGCGACGTTGGACGAATACGTCATTGGCCAGGATGGGGCTAAGATTACCCTGTCCGTGGCGGTGTACAACCACTATAAGCGCATTTACTACGGCGGCGGCCTGGATGCCGAGCTGGGAAAGAGCAACGTGCTGATGCTGGGTCCCACCGGTGTTGGTAAGACCGCCCTGGCCCAGACCTTGGCAAAGGCGCTGGACGTGCCCTTTGCCATTGCCGACGCCACCACGCTGACCGAGGCCGGTTATGTGGGCGAGGATGTAGAAAACATTTTGCTTCGCTTGATTCAGGCGGCGGATTTTGACGTGGATAAGGCTCAGCGCGGCATCATCTACGTGGATGAGATCGATAAGATTTCCCGCCGCAGCGAGAATCCCTCCATCACCCGTGACGTCAGTGGTGAGGGTGTACAGCAGGCGCTGCTGAAAATTCTGGAGGGTACGGTGGCTAACGTACCGCCCGGAGGCGGTCGTAAGCATCCCCAGCAGGAGTTTATCCAGATCGATACCACCAATATCCTGTTTATTCTGGGCGGTGCCTTTGACGGCATCACCAAAACCATCGAAAAGCGGGTCAGCACCGGCGCCATGGGCTTTGGCAACGAGGTCAAATCCAAGAAAAGCGACGATGCCGCCCTGCTGAAGCAGGTGGTACCTCAGGACTTGGTGAAATACGGCTTGATACCCGAGTTGGTGGGCCGTATGCCGGTTATCACCACGCTGGAAGCGCTGGATGCCGAGGCGCTGGTGCGTATCCTGGCAGAGCCTAAGAATGCCATTCTCAAACAATATAAGGAATTGTTCCGGTTGGATGATGTGGAGCTTACCTTTACCGACGATGCCCTGCGGGCAGTGGCCGAGGAAACCCTGAAACGGGAAACCGGTGCCCGTGGTCTGCGCTCGGTGATGGAGGGCTTGCTGACCCAGCTCATGTTCGATATTCCCTCTGAAACGACGGTGGAGAAGGTGCTGATTACCGCCGCTTGCATCACCGATGGTGCTAAGCCGGATATTGTCTACAATCCGGATAAGAAGCGCCGCACCGCCACCAAACCCAAAACACCGGCACGTAGAAAAGCCGTGAATGTCTAATAGCGATCGGTCGGTATGTGTAGGCAGACCGACCGATTTTTCTCAAACGAGGTGATTGTATGACCTATGATGTGAACCGTATGTGCACACTACCTATGCTGGTTTTGCGTGGTCTGGTGTGCTTTCCTGAAACGGTGATCCATTTTGACGTAGGAAGACTGAAATCCGTGGCGGCGCTGAATGCCGCTATGGAAAAGGACCAGAAGATATTCTTGGTTACCCAAAAGGACATAACCCAGGACGATCCCGAGCCCAAAGACCTGTACACCATGGGTGTGGTAGCCCACGTCCGTCAAATCGTGAAATTGCCCCACGATAATTTCCGTATTATCGTAGAGGGGGAATACCGCGCAACCGCCGTGGAGATCGTTCAGCATGCTCCTTATTTTGTGGCGGTGGTCCGGGAGCGGCAAAACCGCCCGGTTTCTCCGGCTCTGCTGGAGGATGCGCTGGTGCGGGAATGCCGCCAGCAGTTCGAGCGGTATGCGGATTTGACCGCGCAGATGGCGCCGGACGTGATGCTGACGGTGTCCTCTGACCGGGATGCAGGCCATCTGGCGGATTACGTCGCCAGCAACCTGAATATGCCGGTAGAGGAAAAACAGCGGGTGCTGAATCTGTTGTCTGTGAACAACCGTATGGAAACCCTCCTGCGGATTATGGATAAAGAGTGCCAGATTCTGGAGCTGGAAAAGAAGATCGAGCAGAAAGTCCAGGAGCAGATGGACGAGAATCAAAAGGAGTACTATCTCCGGGAACAGATTCGCGCCATCTCCGAGGAACTGGGCGAGGGGGATGACCCTTTAGAGGAATCCGGCGAATACACCAAAGCGATTAAAGCGCTGAACCTGCCGAAAGAGGTTGCCGAGCAGTTACATAAGGAATCCCGAAAACTGGGCAAGATGCCTCCCGGCTCTCACGAGGCCACGGTGGTGCGCACCTATTTGGATACCTGCCTGGCTCTGCCCTGGAACACCACTACCGAGGATTGCCTGGATCTGGGCCGTGCCCGTGCGATTTTGGAGCGGGATCACGATGGCCTAGAAAAGGTAAAAGAGCGTATCGTCGAGGCGTTGGCGGTGCGTCAGCTGTCCGAGGAGATGAAGGGACAGGTGCTGTGCTTGGTGGGTCCTCCCGGTGTGGGTAAGACCTCCATTGCCAAGTCCATTGCTGAGGCGATGGGCCGTAAATACGTGCGGGTTTCTCTGGGCGGTGTGCGGGATGAAACCGAGATTCGCGGTCACCGCCGCACCTACGTGGGCTCGATGCCCGGTCGTATTATTGCGGCCATCAAACAGGCGGGTACCAAAAATCCGCTGGTTTTGTTGGATGAGATCGATAAGATGGGCAACGATTTCCGTGGTGACCCGGCGGCGGCTATGCTGGAGGTGCTGGACACCGAGCAGAACAGTGCCTTCCGCGACCATTACATCGACCTGCCCTTCGACCTGTCCGAGGTGATGTTTGTCACCACCGCCAACGATGCTTCCACCATCCCGGCTCCGCTGTACGACCGTATGGACGTTATCCATCTGTCCAGCTATACCGCCGCGGAGAAGAAGCGGATCGCCAAGCGCCATCTGCTGAAAAAGCAGATGAAGAAACACGGACTTACCGCCAAGCAGTTAAAGGTTTCGGATGGCGCTTTGGGGCTGATTATTCAGTGCTACACCGCCGAGGCCGGTGTCCGTACGCTGGAGCGGCAGTTGGCTACCCTGTGCAGAAAAACCGCCGCCGCATTGGTGGATGGCACCAGCGACAGCGTATCGGTCACGGTGGCGAATCTGGAGACCTATCTGGGTCCCAAGAAGTACAAGCCGGAAAGCCTCAACCGTCGTGACGAGGTGGGTGTGGTCAACGGTCTGGCCTGGACCGCCGTGGGCGGTTCCACTATGCCCATTGAGGTAGCGGTGCTGGATGGCACCGGTAAGGTGGAATTGACCGGCAACCTGGGCGACGTGATGAAGGAGTCTGCCAAGACCGCCATCAGTTACGTGCGCTCCCGTGCGAACGATTGGCATATCGATAAAGATTTCCATAAGAACAAGGATATTCACATCCACGTGCCGGAGGGCGCCGTTCCCAAGGATGGTCCCTCTGCGGGCGTCACTATGGCTACCGCCATTGTATCGGCGCTGACCGGTATTGCGGTGAAGAGCGACGTGGCGATGACCGGTGAGATTTCCCTTCGCGGTCGGGTAATGCCTATCGGCGGTCTGCGTGAGAAAACCATGGCCGCTTATACTCATCGGATGACCACCGTGATCATTCCGGAGGATAATGCCCCGGACCTGAGCGAGGTGGATGCGGTGGTTAAGGAGCATACCCGGTTTATCACCGCCCGCAACCTGGATACGGTGATCGGCAATGCGCTGACCGCCGATCCGGCTGTGGCGCGATAATAGGGGAGGTAACGCTATGAATGTGCATACTGCGGCATTTGAGATGGCGGCGGGCATTTCTTCCCAGCTGCCGGCTTCTTCTCTGCCAGAGGTGGCCTTTTCCGGCCGTTCCAACGTGGGTAAATCTTCTCTGATCAACCGTTTGGTCAATCGCAAGGCGTTGGCGCGTACCAGCGCCACCCCCGGTAAAACCGCCACCATCAACTTTTATCGTCTGGACAATATGCGGATGGTGGACCTGCCCGGATACGGCTATGCTAAGGTGTCGGACAGTGAACGGCGCCGTTGGTCGGAGTTGATTGAGGGTTATTTTGACGATGACCGGGATTTGCGGCTGGTACTGCAGTTGTGGGATATGCGTCACGACCCCAGCAAGGACGACTACCAAATGTTGGAATATATGGTGGAGCGGGGGATTCCTTTTATCATTGTGCTGACCAAGTCGGACAAACTCAACAAAACCGAGCGCGCCAAGCGTTTGGCGGCCTTTGATGCGATTTTGGCAGATCTGGAGGGTATCACGGTGATTCCTTTCTCCGCCACTAACGGCGAAGGCGCCGACCAAATTCGGGACATTTTGGATCAGGTGACCGGCGATGACCAATAAGGAAATACGGCAGATCGCTCTGCGGCAATCCGCCATTGACCTAAACTGCCGACCGGAGGATTTTGACCGGGAAGCGTGCGTCATCACTGAGTCCAAAGCATCCTCCGATGCCCGTCGGTATTTGCCGTTGCCCTTTGATTGCGATATGGTGAGTTACGGTAGTAACGTGGTTGCGACCATCAATCCCAAGTATCGAGAAATCGTGGAGCAGTACCTGTCCGCCTATCCTGTTGGCAACCAGATGGAAACACCCCATATCCACCGCTTAAATGAGGCGTTTTCGCCCTATGGGTTGGGTGTGTGCTTTATGGCGGAGTATTTTCTGCCGGATGTGGAGCGGTTGCAGGAATTACCCTGTGCCTATGAACTGAAAATGCTGTATCCACAGGATTTTGCCGACCTTTATACCGATCAATGGAGCAATGCCTTGTGCAAAAAACGTGCTCATCTGGATGTCTTAGCCATCGGTGCTTATGACGGTGACCGTTTGATCGGTTTAGCCGGGTGCTCTGCCGATTGCGATACCATGTGGCAGATCGGTGTGGACGTGTTGCCGGAGTATCGCCGTCAAGGTGTTGCCGGTGCGCTGACCTCCCGTTTAGCGCTAGAGATATTGGACAGAGGAAAGGTGCCGTTTTACTGTTGCGCTTGGTGCAATATGAAGTCCGCCCGCAATGCCGTTCGGAGTGGTTTCGCTCCCGCTTGGTCCGAGCTGACGGTGCGCTCCCTTGAATTGATAGAGGAACTGAATACCATATAAAAAACACGGTATGCCAATCGCATACCGTGTTTTTTGTTGCTATTACTGGGTTTTCGACGTGTAAAGATAAAACGCTTTACATAGATTCCGGAGCGCCCAACTTCATCATCGTCAGGGTGTTGTGCAGACCGATACGTACCGCATCGCACAGAGCCAGACGAGCCATCATCAAATCCTGCTCGACACCGGAAACGTGGCAGGCGTTGTAGAACTTGTGGAACAAGGTCGCTAGCTCCAAAGCAAAACGGGTGATGCCGGAGGGGTCGTAGTTCTTGGCGCACTCCACGACGGTCTTCTCCAGAGAGGACAGGTGACGGATCAGTTCCCGCTCCTCGGGGGCGGTGAGCAGAGCCAGCTGGGCACTGGTGGCGGGGGTGATCGTAACGCCGGTCTCCTGCATCTTGCGGAAAATGGAGTGGATACGGGCGTGGGCATACTGCACGTAATACACCGGGTTGGAGGAGGACTGCTCAATAGCCAGACCCAGGTCAAACTCCATCTGGGTGTTGGCTTCACGCTGGTTAAAGAAGAAACGGGCGGCATCCACCGGCACCTCGTCCAGCAGGTCGCTGAGCTGAATGGCCTTGCCGGAACGCTTGGACATACGGACGATTTCTCCGTCGCGGACCAAACGGACCAACTGCATCAGCACCACGTTCAGGTTGTTACCGTCCATACCAACGGCGTCCATGGCACCCTTCATACGGGCCACGTGGCCGTGGTGGTCAGCACCCCAAACGTCAATGAGGGTGTCGTAACCCCGCAGGAACTTGTTGCGGTGATAGGCGATGTCGGCGGCAAAATAGGTGGGGTTGCCGTTGGCACGGACCAACACCTCGTCCTTGATGCCTTCCTCTTCGCCGTCGCGGTTGAGGTGCTTCTTGGGCTGATACTTCTCGCCGTATTCACCGGCCTTGTACCACAGGGCGCCATCCTTTTCATAGGTCAGACCCTTTTCGGTCAGAATGTCAATGATCTCTTTCAGTTCGCCGTTATTATGCAGGGTGGATTCGGTAAACCAGCGATCGTAGATGATGCGGTACTTGGCCATATCCGCCTTCATCTTTTCGATGTTTAGGGGCAGCGCATACTCAATCAGTGCCTGGCGGCGTCGGTCGGTGTCCACAGACAGGTATTTGTCCCCGTGGATGGCGGCAAAGTTAGCGGCATGCTCCTTAATATCGTCGCCGCGATAGGCATCCTCGGGCAGCTCGACGGCATCCTCACCCAGCAGATTCTGCTGATAGCGGATGTCCAGGGACAGACCGAATTTCTCGATCTGGTTACCGGCATCGTTGATGTAAAACTCACGCCATACCTCGTAACCGGCGGCATCCAGCACCGAGGCCAGGCAATCGCCCAAAGCGCCGCCGCGGGCGTTGCCCATGTGCATAGGTCCGGTGGGGTTGGCGGAGACGTATTCCACCATAATCTTCTTGCCGTTGCCGTAGTCGGAACGGCCGAAATCCGCGCCCTTTTCTACCGCCTCCGCCACGATATCGCCGTAGTAGCTGGGGGAAAGGAAGAAGTTGAGGAAACCGGGTCCGGCAATCTCCACCTTCTCGAAATAGGTACCCTCCAGATTCAACTGAGCTACGATGGTTTCGGCAATTTTACGGGGTGCACTGCGAAACGCCTTGGCAGAAACCATAGCCACGTTGGTGGCCAGATCGCCGTGGGTGCGGTCTGCCGGCACCTCGATGACAAAGGCGGGCAGTTCGCCCTGAGGCAGTTCGCCGTTTTCGATAGAAACAGCCACAGCCTTGGCAATGGCATCTCTCAACTGTTGTTCGGTTTTGTTAACGATAGCAGACATTTATAGTTCCTCCTGAACGGTAATGTGTATGGTGTGGGCGGAATTGATACCGCCATTGAATCCCAGCGTGTAACTGAACTTGAGCTGACCGCCGGTCTCGCTCAAATCGTAGTCCAGCTCAGAGGTGTAGGTACCTAAATCAATGTTACCGTAGGGGGTACGGTAATTGCAGTGATGACGGCGGTTTTTCTCCAGTATCAGCATACTGGGATGGGTGCCGGAGCGCATCAGATTCAGTTTACCCGGTTCAATATCCAGGGTGGTAACGGTCCCTTCCATGCCAGTGGCTTCGGTCTCGCGGTAACACAGCTTCCACCCGTCGCCTTGACGCTCCAAAGAACCGCCGGTGGTCAATTCGATGACGTCTTTCTCACCGTCAACGGTTTGGGTACCCACAATTTTAATAATAGCTTTCATAATGAATCCTTCTTTAGTTTTCCAATTGAATTTTCTCCACCGTTTGCTCAACAGAGCAACCGAGGAAGATCTCCGCAACCTGGCTGAATCCCTCGGGCTGGTCGGACACAAAGAATTGCGCCGTACCGCTTTGTCGGTCGGTGAGGGCATCCGCCTTTTTCAGTTGTTCGGCGCAGAGTACGGCGGTTTCCCGACCGGAATCGATCAGGGTGACGCCATCGCCCAACTCGTTTTGCATGATCTCCGAGAGCAACGGGAAGTGGGTGCAACCCAAGATGAGGGTGTCCACACCGACCGTTTTTACGTCGGTCAGGTAACGGCGCACCATAGGCACAGCCACCGGGTCGTCAGCGGCTATCCAACCATTCTCCACCAGGGGCACAAACAGGGGACAGGGGGTGCCGGTAACCTGAATGGAGGGATCAATGGCCAGGATGGCATCTTTAAAAGAGGAAGAACGGATGGTGGCAGCAGTGCCCAGTATACCGATTTTTCCGTTGCGGGTGGCCTTAACCGCCGCTTGGGCGGTGGGGGTGACCACGCCGATGGCCGGTACCGGCAACTGCGCCAGCAGATCCGGAGCCACCGAGCTGACCGTACCGCAGGCGGCGATGATATACTTTACATCGTGGGACAGCAGAAAGCGGCAATCCTCTGTGGCATAGCGGCGTATGGTATCGCGGCTACGGGTACCGTAGGGCACGCGTCCGGTATCGCCGAAATATACGATATTTTCGTGGGGTAACAAACTCTGTAAGTGACGGACGGCGGTCAGTCCGCCAAGGCCGGAGTCGAACACGCCAATGGGACGATTATCCATACGATACCTCCTCTTTGTTTCTAACATATCATTTTACCATAAACAGAGCGGTAGTGCAACGAAAATTTTACAATTTCTTTACTATACTTTTGGGCAGTAATGTGGTACAATATGTTAAATATATATTAATTTTTGGAGAATGTTATGCAATTTGGTGTTATGTATGATCCGCGACAGGAAATGGACAAGCGGTACCTGCGTTCCTCTGCAGGGTTTGTGGGATTATTGATGTTGCTGCTGATCGGCACGATGAACGTCACCTATCTGGCGGTGGCGGTGCTGTTGTCGATTACCGGCTTTTTGCCTCAGGGCGGCATTTTTCAGGAAAACCTGGGGCTAAACAACACTGCCTATCTGTGCATTTACGGTATGGTCTACGTGTTGGCTATGGGTTTACCTCTGCTGGTTTTGTTGTTTACCCGCCATACTTTTGTGAAATACCCGCCCAAACGGCCCTTTTCGCCCGGTGTTGTGTATTTTGGTGTGTTGGCGGCGATAGGCATCTGTATGGGTGCTAACGTGGTCACCAATATTTTGGTTGCTTTTTTGGAGAGTATCGGCGTTCCTTCGCCGGAGTTTCCGCAACTGCTGGAGCCCAACACCACCAGCTTTGTGCTGAACCTGATCATTATGGCGGTGTTTCCGGCTGTTTTGGAGGAATTGGTGTTCCGTTACGGCGTGCTCCGAGCGCTTCGCCCTCAGGGCGACGGCTTTGCGGTGGTGGTTTCCTCCGTTTTGTTCGGTTTGATGCACGGCAATATCCGCCAGATTCCCTTTGCGTTGATGGTTGGCTTGGCTTTGGGCTATCTGTACATTGCCACTAACCGTCTGTGGATTCCTATGCTGGTGCATTTCATTAACAATGCCCTGTCGGTGTGCTTGGAATACACCGCCTTTTCGATGAATGAGACCACCGCCGGGTGGTTTTATACCTACGTGATTTACGGCTTGGCGCTGTTGGGCGGGTTGGCTATTCCGGTGCTGTTTCTCCTGTATCACCGCCAGCTGAAGCCGGCGCCCAAGCGGACTTGCTTATCCCTGGGACAGCGGGTGGGCGGCTTGTTCAAAGCGCCTTTGTTCGTGGTTTCGTTGGTGTTGTTTGTTATTCTGTTGATTGCCGGGGTGTAAATATGTGTCAAAACCGTGATGAAGAATATATGCGTCTGGCATTAGAATTGGCAGAGCAGGCCGCCGCCGAGGGCGAAGTGCCGGTTGGTGCGGTGGTCGTGCGGGACGGCGAGGTGCTGGGCACCGGGCGCAACCGCCGGGAGCTGCTGGGCAACGCCCTTGCTCACGCAGAACTGGAGGCTATCGATATGGCCTGCCGGAAACTGGGCGGTTGGCAGTTGGTGGGATGTACGCTGTACGTCACGCTGGAGCCTTGCCCCATGTGTGCCGGCGCCATCATCAATTCACGTATTGAGCGGTTGGTACAGGGTGCTGTCAACCCTAAGGCAGGTTCCTGCGGCTCAGTAATCGACCTGTTTGCTTTGCCGTATAACCACCACCCGGAAACGATTACCGGTGTGTTGGGTGAGGAATGCAGCGCGATTCTTAAGCGCTTTTTCAAAAAGTTGCGTTAAACCTATGACGAAATTGAAAGGAGAACCGAAATATGCGCGTATTATTGTTGTCTTGTAATACCGGCGGCGGTCACAATTCGGCGGCCGGAGCGGTGATGAAAGAGTTCGAAGAGCGCGCCGTGCAGTGCGACAGAGCGGACGCATTATCCTTTATTTCCGAGGTGCATTCGGAGATTGTCAGCAACGGGCACTCCTACATTTATCGTCACCTACCGCAGTTGTTTGGCGTGGGCTACCGCTTTGAGGAAAAGCACCCGCCCAAATTCATCTACGATCAAATGACCTTAGGTGCCAAGAAACTGGCTCAGCACATAATCGAGGGCGGTTACGATGCCATCGTTTGCACCCACATTTTTGCGGCGATGATGGTGACTGAAGCCCGCAAAAAGCACGGAGTAACCTTGCCGCAATATCTGGTGATTACCGACTACTGCGCCTATCCCGGCACCGAGATGGTGGACGTGGAGCGGTTTTTCGTTCCTGCTGAGGCATTGCGTTCGGCATATACCGCCCTGGGCGTTGGCTCCGAGCGGGTGGTGGCATCCGGCATCCCCATTCACGCACATTTTATGACGGAAGCGGATAAACGCGCTGCTCGCCGCAAACTGCACCTGCCGGAACGGGGGAAGGTGGTATTGCTGTTTAGCGGCAGTATCGGCTGCGGTCGGCTGCACCGGGTGGCACCGGAATTGGAGCGGCAGCTGCCGGAGGATACCACCTTGGTGATCATTTGCGGTAACAACCACCGCCTGCATAAACAACTGAAACGGGTTTGCACCGATAAAACGGTGGTGGTTGGGTTCACCAATCGCGTTTACGACTATATGACCGCCGCCGACCTGTGCATCAGCAAACCCGGCGGCTTGTCGGTCACCGAGATGCTGGTCAAGCACCTGCCGATGGTGCTGATGCTGTCGGTGCCCGGCTGTGAGAGCCGTAATCTGGAGTTTTTTGTGGGTCACGATGCCGCCATCGGCACCGATGATTGGGATGCCGCCATCTGGCAGACCACCCACCTGATTTCCGCGCCGGAGCGGATGCAAACCATGCGGGAGAACCTGCAGAAGATCGGGTATCCCGGCGGCGCTAAGGTGATAGCCGACACCGTCATTCAAACGTATGAGGAGCAACAGAAACGATGAAGACCCGCCTATATTTCATCCGCCACGGCGAGAGCGTGTCCAATTTGATTACCCAGTTTGCCGGGTCGTTGGATATGCCCTTGACCGAAAAGGGGCAGAACCAAGCCAAAGTCACGGCGGAATATATAAAGGTAATACCCTTTACAGCGGTATATGCCAGTGATTTGGCCCGCGCCTACGATACCGGCAGGGCGGTGGCGGTCAACCACGGTATTCCCATCCACCCGGACGTGCGCCTGCGGGAGATTTTTGCCGGGGACTGGGAGGGGGAAACCTACTCCAAGCTGGAAGAGGCGTTCCCGGAGAGTTACGGGGTTTGGCGCACCCAAATCGGTTTGGCGCAGTGTCCCGGCGGTGAGTCGGTGGCACAGTTGCAATCCCGTGTGCGGGAATGCGTGGAGGAGATCGTCCGTAACCATCCCGGAGAAACCGTCTGCATCGCCACCCACGCCACACCCATTCGGGTGATGGAATGTGTGTGGACCAATACGCCGCTGGAGCAGATGCACACCATCCCGTGGGTCAGCAATGCCTCAGTGACGGTGTCGGAATACGACGAAAACGGCGTTGGTCACCTGCTGGAACGCGACCTGCACGAACATTTGGGAGCCTTGCACACGGTGTTGGCCAAAAATGTGTGATGTATTAGGAGGCATAGTATGAAACGGGTATGGATAACCTGTTTATCGTTAGTTTTGTTGTTAACCGGTATTCCGTTGGGAGCGGTAAACGTTAGCGCGGCATCCAATGCCGATCTGATTTTTGCTTTTCTGAAAGATGAGATGGGGTTAAATTCTGCCGCCGCTTGTGGCGTGCTTGCGAATATGGAGGCAGAATCCGGTTTTGACCCCAACAGGTACGGCGATGGCGGAAAAAGTTATGGTATATGTCAGTGGTATAATACCAGATTTACCGCGTTACGTGACTGGTGCAGTGCAAACGGCTACGATTATACAACCCTGACTGGTCAGCTTAATTATTTGAAGTTTGAACTTTCCGCCAACGATAGCAACTACCTTTGGAACGGAAAAACCATATACGATCTGTTGACGTCTGTCGAAGACACGATGAAAGGCGCTTACGATGCCGGTTATGCTTGGTGCTTCTATTACGAGGTGCCGGCTAATAAAGCGGTGCGGGCGATCCGAAGAGGAAATCTGGCGATATATGCGTATTGGCCTGTTTATGGTGATGGATCGGACGTTATGGCTACACAATTGACGGCTAACGGAGTCAATTATCCCATTAACCTAAAAACCGGTCAGCCGTTTGAAGTGTTTGGGACGATTTCTTCTCCCAACTATTTGGAATGGGTACACTGTTTTGTTACGGACGCCGACGGGACCGAGATGTTTAGCGGTTCTTATGGTTTTACGGTTGCTGAAAAAGAGCAGAAGATCAAAACGTACAATATCAATTTACTTGATGCGGGAATGCTGTTTTCCGATCTCGCCGGCGGAACCTATACCTACTACGTTAAGGCCTTGGATGATAAGGGCTATTTTGTGAGTGTAGAGAAAACCTTTACGGTGACGGAGTCCGACACGACGATAGAAACCGTTTTTCAGGAGTGTGTACACGAACATACGGCAATTGCAGATTATACGTGGGGACTATGGGTAACGGAAAAGAGCGCAACCTGTACTGTGGCTGGAAAGAAATCGCGTACCTGTTATTGCGGAGCTACGGAAACTGTGAAGATAAAGGCCACCGGTCATACTTTCGATAATACCGTTGCTAGTGACGAATATCTTAAATCTGCCGCAACCTGCACATCTGCAGCGGTGTATTATAAATCCTGTTCGTGCGGTCAGCGGGGAACAATAACCTTTAAAAGCGGTAGTAAACGGGGTCACACCTACACCAACGCTTGCGATACGTCCTGTAACATCTGTGGCGCTACCCGTACTATCAAGCACGATTACAAGGCGGCTACCTGCACCAGGGCAAAGACCTGCAAGAAGTGCGGTGTGACCTCCGGCAGTAAGCTGGGGCACTCCTACGATAAGGTGGTGACCAAGGCCTCTGCCACCGCCAACGGCTCTATTAAATATATGTGTACCCGGTGCAAGTACACCGCCAGTAACGTGACCACCGTCTACAAAGCCTCTAAGATTTCCCTATCTAAGACCACCTTCGCCTACAACGGTAAGGTGCAAAAACCCAGCGTGGTGGTGAAGGATAGCAAGGGCAATAAGATTGCTTCTTCCAACTACACGGTTACTTACGCCACCGGTTGCAAGAATGTGGGCACCTACAAGGTGACGGTCAAGTTCAAAGGCAACTACACCGGCACCAAGAGTCTCACGTTTAAGATTAACCCCGCCAAGACTGCGGTGTCTTCTCTCACCGCCGGAAGTAAGAAGCTGACCGTCAAATGGACCAAGAAGACCACCCAAGTGACGGGTTATCAGGTGCAATATTCCACCACGAAATCCTTCAAATCCTACAAAACTAAGACTTTCACCAGCTATTCTAAAACCAGCCTGACTTTGACCGGCCTGAAAGCCAAAACCACCTACTACGTCCGTGTGCGGACCTATAAAACCGTGGGTGGTGTGAAATACTATTCCGGCTGGTCTACTGTGAAGAGCCAGAAGACGAAATGATTTCCAACACTTCCGCCCGAAAACTCGGGCGGTTTGTTTTTTTTAGTCATAAAAATGTGTGATAAACCTAGACTTCTCTTGAAAATTGTAGAAATGTGTGGTATCATAATTATGTTTGAATAATAACTTTAAAAACAGCAAGGTTGTGAAATGATGAAGATACTTGTCTTAACAGGAAAAAACGGTAGCGGAAAGACCACGTCTATCCGCGAGATGGTTGAAACTTTAACTAAAAACGCAACTGCCAAATTCGTTTGCAAAAAGGACGAAGAACGGTTTAGGAAGAACAAGGATTTTGTTGTTCCGTTGCTTTACGATGGTTTTCTGATTGCGGTCTCTTCCTATGGCGATTCTAAGCCGGATTTGACCAAACCCTATGACAATTACAAAGACTACGCCGACGTGTTTGTGTGCGCCAGCCACCCGGAGGGCTCGGCTCCTTATGAGGTGGTCAAGGGATGGAAACAGAGCCATACGGTCAACGTGATACCGATTAACGGCACCGGTCCCAAAACGTTTACGCAGGAATTGTCTGAAACGACGGCAAAAGAATTGTGTGCGGCATTAGCTAGGATGGTTGAAGATTTGAAGGAGGAGCAAAAATGAAAAGAGTAGTATCTATTCTACTGACAACTATGTTGTTCTTGACTTGCATTTCTCTGGGTGCGGTGAGTATTAGCGCGGCAACGTACAATGGACTTGAATACAAAATCGTGAATAATGAAGTTACTATCACCGATTATGACTATTTCACTTACGGCGGTGATCTCACCATTCCGTCTACCATTGACGGCTATCCGGTCACCACCATTGGTGATTATGCGTTTAACGGTTGTTCCGCCCTGACCACCGTGACCATACCGGACAGCGTCAACACCATTGGCGATTATGCGTTTTGTGATTGCAACTTGACCTCGGTGTTCATCCCTGAAAATGTCAGCGACATTGGTTCGAAGGCATTTTCTTATTGTTCTAATTTGATTGAAATTGTTGTTGATGACAACAATTTACGTTTTAGCTCTATAGATGGTGTACTGTTTTACAAAGATCGAACCACATTGGTGCAATATCCCGGTGGCAAATCTGGTGCCTATACCTTTCCGAATGGCATCACTGCCTATGTTAGTAGTGCATTTTCCGGTTGCAAAAATCTGACCTCGGTGACCTTCTCGGCTGGTGTTGCTTCCATCCACTGGAATACGTTTCGCAATTGCACTAGCTTGATCTCGGTGACCATTCCGGATAGCGTCATCACCATCGGCGACGATGCGTTTAATGGTTGCACTAGCCTGACCTCGGTGACCATTCCGGATAGCGTCACCACCATTGGCGAATATGCGTTTTGGGGTTGCACCAGCATGACCGCGGCGAATATCGGCAATGGTGTTACTACCATCGGCGCGGATGCGTTTGCGTGTTGCTCTAACCTAATCTCGGTAACCATCGGCAATAGCGTCACCACCATTGGCGAATATGCGTTTAGGGATTGCTCCAGCTTGACCTCGGTGATCATCCCGGACAGTGTTACTGCCATTGGATATTCTGCATTTAGTGGTTGCGAAAATCTGACTTCGGTATCCATCGGTAATAGCGTCTCTGATATTGGTAACGCTGCATTTTCCGGTTGCAGTAGTCTGTCTTCGGTGATTATTCCCAGCAGTGTTGTCAGTATTGGTGATCGGCCATTTGGCGGTTGTGACAGTCTAACATCTATTACAGTTGTTAATGAAAATCCTAATTATTGTTCCGTTGATGGTGTGCTTTTTAACAAAGATCAAACCATATTGGTGCAATATCCCGGTGGTAAAACCGGTGCGTATACTATCCCGGATGGCGTTAATGTGATTAATGATTGGGCGTTTGCTTTTAACCGTTATTTGACTTCGGTGAACATCCCGGATGGTGTCACTTCCATCGGTTGGCGGGCGTTTGATGATTGTACAAGTCTTGTTTCAGTGATCATCCCGGATAGCGTCACCACTATTTCCTACGGGGCGTTTGCATGCACTAATCTGGCTGACGTGTGGTATACCGGAACATCTGAAGATAGATACGCTATCAGTATCGACACTTATAATTATGGTATTACAAACTATGCCGTTTGGCATTATAGCACTTGTGTTGACGAACACGAGTATACCAATATTTGTGATACCGATTGCAATATCTGTGAGTGGGTGCGGACGGTAGAGCCTCATTCCTTTATCCCCGCCACCTGTACCGCGCCGGAAACCTGCATCGTCTGTGGTGTCATCACTGGCGAACCTCTGGGACACCATTACGTCGGCGTCGTTACCGCACCCAAATGTATTGATGGCGGCTATACCACCTATACTTGTTCCGCTTGTGGGGAAAGTTATGTTGGAGATGAGGTTGCAGCCTTAGGTCACGATTATGCCACCGCCACCTGCACCACTCCGAAAACCTGCACGGAGTGTGGTGTGACAGAGGGTGAGGCTTTAGGGCATAATTATGTGGCAGTTGTTACTAACCCCGGTTGTATCTATGGTGGGTATACCACCCATACCTGTTCCCGTTGTGATGACAGTTATATCACAGACGAGATGGCGGCTTTGGGTCACACTTATACCAACTCCTGTGATACCTCTTGCAACCGCTGTTGTGCTATCCGTACCATCACCCATACTTACGACAATGCCTGTGACACCACTTGCGATGTGTGCGGATTCGTACGTTTCATCATCCATAATTACATTGCTGCCACCTGTACCGAGCCGGAAACCTGCTCTGTTTGCGGTGTGACCCGTGACCCGGCACTTGGGCATGATTACGCCCTGGCTACCTGCACCACTCCTAAGACCTGTACCGTCTGCGGTGACACCGAGGGTGCGGCGTTGGGTCACGATTATGACCACGATTGTGATACTTATTGCAATCGGTGCTATGAATCGCGCACCATCACCCACGATTATGCTCCCGCCACCTGTACCAAGGCGAAGACCTGTAAGGTGTGCGGTGCCATCGAGGGTAAGGCATTGGGGCATACCTTCGACAACGCCTGTGACACCACTTGTAATGTGTGCGGTTTCGTACGTATCATCAGCCATAATTACATTGCTGCCACCTGTACCGAGCCGGAAACCTGCTCTGTTTGCGGTGTGACCCGTGGCGCGGCTTTGGGGCACAGTTGGGTGGATGCTACCTGCACCGCTCCTAAGACTTGTGCCGTCTGCGGTGTCACCGAGGGCGCGGCGTTGGGTCACAATTATGACCACAATTGCGACACCGTCTGTAATCGGTGCTATGAACCCCGCACCATCACCCACGATTATGCCCCCGCCACCTGTACCAAGGCGAAGACATGTAAGGTGTGCGGCGCCACCGAGGGTGCGGCCCTGGGTCACACCTACGACAATGCCTGCGACACGACCTGCAACGCCTGTGGTTTCGTGCGGTTCGAGAACCCTGTCCACGTATATACCCACGCGCTGTGCGATAAGGACTGCGATATCTGTGGTGCGGTGCGGACTGCTCCTCACCTTTACACCGACAGTTGCGATATCGACTGCAACCTGTGTAAGACGATCCGCAAGGTGATCCATACTTTTGACAACGATTGCGACGAATATTGCAACGTCTGTTACGAATGGCGTGAGGTGCCGGACCACGAATACTCCCATCGTTGCGACCGTGACTGTAACGTGTGCTACGCCATCCGCACCGTGACCCACAAGTATTCCAATAAGTGTGATAACACTTGCAATTACTGCGGTGCCAAGCGCAAGGTTGCCGCCCACACCTACAAATTGGTGGTGGCCAAAAAGGCTACTGCCACCGCCAACGGCTATTCTATCAAGACCTGCACCGAGTGTGGTAAGACCGAGGGAGATAAGGTGACGATTTACAAGATCGGTCACGTAAAACTCTCCAAAACTGCCTACACCTACAACGGTAAGGTGCAGAAGCCCACGGTAACGATAAAAAATTCTATGGGTAATACCATTTCTTCCTCCCACTACACCGTGACCTATGCCACCGGCTGCAAGAATGCCGGTACCTATAAAGTGACGGTTAAGTTCAAGGGCAATTATTCTGGTACCAAAACCCTATCCTATAAAATTAACCCCACCAGTGCATCGAAATATAAGGTTTCCTTATCCAAAACGGTCTACGCCTACAACGGTAAGGTGCAAAAACCCAGCGTGGTGGTGAAGGATAGCAAGGGCAATAAGATTGTTTCTTCCAACTACACGGTTACTTACGCCACCGGTTGCAAGAATGTGGGCACCTACAAGGTGACGGTCAAGTTCAAAGGCAACTACACCGGCACCAAGAGTCTCACGTTTAAGATTAACCCCGCCAAGACGGCGGTGTCTTCTCTCACCGCCGGAAGTAAGAAGCTGACCGTCAAATGGACCAAGAAGACCACCCAAGTGACGGGTTATCAGGTGCAATATTCCACCACGAAATCCTTCAAATCCTACAAAACTAAGACTTTGACCAGCTATTCTAAAACCAGCCTGACTTTGACCGGCCTGAAAGCAAAAACCACCTACTACGTCCGTGTGCGGACCTATAAAACCGTGGGTGGTGTGAAATACTATTCCGGCTGGTCTACTGTGAAGTACAAGAAAACCAAATAACCAGTATCTTTGTAAAGACCCCGGTCGGTTGACCGGGGTCTTCGTGTGTGTGTGCGCACTTTTGCCGTGCTAAGTTTTTCCACAATATCTTGTGATTTTTTGTCTTTTCTGTTGCAATATTATAATAAGTATAGTATAATTGTAGCATCTATTTTTAGAGAGGAACATTCCATCCTATGACACGAACGATTACCACCGAGGAACTGGAAAAACAGGCTCCTTTTTACGATAAGGTGCGTCAGCACTATATAGACCTAAAGCCGGATTCGCCGCCCTTGGCGTGTGTCCGTACCTTTGGTTGTCAGCAGAACGTGGCGGATTCCGAGCGTATCAAAGGTATGCTGGCGGAGATGGGATTCGGCTTTACCGATGAGGCGGAAGAGGCCGACTTTATCCTGTTCAATACCTGTGCCGTGCGTGAGCATGCCTGTGACCGTGTATTTGGCAACGTGGGTGCCCTCAAGCACATCAAGCGCCGCCGTCCCGAGGTGCTGATCGCGGTGTGCGGCTGTATGGTACAGCAGCCCCACGTGGCGGAAAAACTGAAGGAAAGTTATCCCTTTGTGGGTCTGGTGTTCGGCACCCACGTCATCCACCGGTTCCCCGAACTGATGTGGAAGGCGTTGGGTCAACGCAAGCAGTTGTCCGTCACGCCGGATGAGGACGGCGTCATTGCCGAAGGTATCCCGGTACACCGCGACGGCGATTTTAAGGCGTGGTTGCCCATTATGTACGGGTGCAATAACTTCTGCACCTACTGCATCGTGCCTTACGTGCGCGGTCGCGAGCGTAGCCGGAACCCGGAGATCATTCTGGCAGAGGCTCGGGAACTGGTAGCGCAGGGCTATAAGGAGATCACCCTGCTGGGACAGAACGTAAACTCCTACGGGAAAGGGGAGGAGCACGGCGTGAATTTTGCCGAGCTTCTTCGCCGTATCAACGCCATTCCCGGTGACTTCACCATTCGGTTTATGACCTCCCACCCCAAGGATGCCTCCTACGAGCTGTTTGATACCATTGCTCAGTGCGAAAAGGTGTCCCGCCATTTCCACCTGCCCTTCCAGTCCGGCAACAATCGGGTGCTGGCGGCGATGAACCGCCGCTACACCCGCGAGCAGTATCTGGATTTGGTGAAATACGCCCGCTCGGTGGTGCCGGATATTTCCTTCACCAGCGACGTGATCGTGGGCTTCCCCGGTGAAACCCGCGAGGAGTTTGAGGACACGCTTTCTTTGGTGAGAGAAGTAGGCTTTACCTCGCTGTTCACCTTCATCTACTCACCGCGTAAGGGAACACCGGCGGCGGTTATGGATGACCCGGTCCCGATGAAGACCAAGACCGCGTGGTTCCAGGAATTGTCCGCCCTGCAGGAGGAGGTTTCTGCCGAAAGCCTGTCTAAACTGGTGGGCACCGAGCAGAGAGCTTTGCTGGAAACCGCCGAGATGGGATATATCGAGGCGCGTCTTGCCTCCAACAGCGTTGTGCGGGTGCAGGCAGACCCCAAGGATATTGGGCGGTACGCCACCATCCGCATTGACGATGCCCGTAGTTGGATTATGCACGGTACCGTGCTGAACATTGAAGAATAAAGGAGAAATGAATGATGGATACGTTATTGGCTATGGCTATTGATTTGGCTACGCAGTTGCAGGCTGACCCCCGTTGCGAGGCGGTTTTGGCCGCTACCAAGGCCGCGGATGAGGACAAAGACCTGCAGGAGAAGATCAGCGAGTTTAACCTGAAGCGTCTGGCTATCAACACCGAAGAGGGTAAAGAGGACGCTGACGCAGATAAGATCCGCGAACTGAACCAGGAACTGCGTTCCATTTACGCCTCGGTGATGGCTAACGAGAGTATGATGGCGTACAACAACGCTAAGGCGGAGTTGGACGTACTGGTGAACAAGATTCACTTTGCCATCAATCTGGCAGTGCAGGGTCAGGACCCCAACCTGGCGGCTCAGGAGAGCGCCTGTTCCGGTGATTGTGGCTCTTGCGGCGGTTGCCACTGAGTTTTTTAGGAATTGAACAGTAAAGGATGGGCTGACTATGGCGGAAATGACGCCGATGATGCAGCAATATCTGCAGATAAAAGAACAGAATAAGGATTGCATTCTCTTTTTCCGGCTGGGCGATTTCTACGAGATGTTCTTTGACGATGCCAAGCTGGTATCTAAGGAACTGGAACTGACCCTGACCGGTCGTGACTGCGGTCAAAAAGAACGCGCTCCCATGTGCGGCGTGCCGTTCCACAGCTACGAGATCTACGTGGCGCGGTTGGTTGCCCGGGGCTATAAGGTGGCTATTTGCGAACAGGTGGAAGACCCTGCACAGGCAAAGGGGCTGGTCAAGCGGGATATTATCCGTATCCTGACCCCCGGCACCGTTATCGAGGGCAGTATGCTGGACGAGGCTAAGAACAACTATCTGGCGGTGGTGTATGCCTGTGCCGGTGCCAAGGAATTCGGCCTTTGCTTCTGCGATTGCTCCACCGGTGAGATTCATCTGACCCAGTTGTCCGGTGACGATCTGCCTTTGCGGGTCGCCAACGAGGTGGGGCGGTTTTCTCCCAGTGAGATTCTGGTTAATGGTGCGGCCGCAACCTGCAAGGAACTCAACGAATACGTGGACCGTCGTCTGAACGGTCATCTGGAGATTCGTAATGATGCTGAATTTGCCTTGCCCGAGGCACAAGAGGCCATCCTCCACCATTTTAAGGCGGTTTCTTTGTCCGCTTTGGACGTAGAAGATAAGCCCTCTGCTGTGTGCGCCTTTGGCTGTGCCATTCACTATCTGCGCACCACCCAGATGAACGGTCTGGAGCGTATGAATCAGCTGGACGTGTATTCCGACGCCCAGTATATGAAACTGGATCTGACCGCCCGCCGTAACCTGGAACTGCTGGAAACCATGCGTTCTCAGGAAAAGCGCGGCTCTCTGCTGGGAGTGTTGGACCATACCAAAACCGCCATGGGTAAACGTCTGCTCCGCAGCTGGATCGAGCAACCCTTGGTGCAGATCGCTCCCATCACCCGCCGATTGAATGCGGTGGACGAACTGGTGAAAAAATCCCTGCTCCGTGGGGATATCCAGGAACTGCTCACCGAGATATACGACTTAGAGCGCATTATGACCCGTGTGGTGTATGGTAGCGCCAATGCCCGCGAACTGCGCTCTTTACAGCAGACATTGTCCTTTATGCCGGCGGTACGCCAGGCACTTTCCAATGCGGACAGCACCGAACTGTCCGCCATTCGGGATGCCATTGATCCCCTTGAGGACATTTGCGGGTTGATTTCCACCGCCATCGTGGATGAACCGCCCTTCTCGGTTCGCGAGGGCGGTATGATTCGCACCGGCTACAATGCGGAGCTGGATGAACTGCAAAGCATTATGACCGACGGTAAGGGGATATTGACCCGTATCGAGGTGGAAGAAAAAGAAAAGACCGGTATCAAGACACTGAAGGTGGGCTACAACCGGGTGTTCGGATATTATATCGAGATTTCCCGCCTGTACAGCGACCAGGTGCCGGAGCATTACATTCGTAAACAGACCTTAGCCAATGCCGAACGGTATATTACCCAGGAGCTGAAAGAACTGGAAGCCCGGGTGCTGGGTGCCAAAGACCGTGCCGTTGCCCTGGAATACCAGCTGTTCTCCCAGGTGCGTGAGGCGGTTGCCGCCCAGTTGTTGCGCATTCAGTCCACCGCCGAGGCGCTGGCCAAATTGGACGTGCTGACCTCCTTAGCGGATACGGCGGTGCGCCATAATTACTGCCGTCCTGAGGTGGATCTGTCCGGTCGCATCGACATTAAAGCGGGACGCCACCCGGTGGTGGAGGCCTTGTCGGACGTTCCCTTTGTACCTAATGATACCCGTTTGGACGATGGGGAAAACCGTGTGGCGCTGATCACCGGACCCAATATGGCGGGTAAATCTACGTATATGCGTCAAACGGCGCTGATTACTCTGATGGCGCAGATCGGTAGTTTTGTTCCGGCCCAGAGTGCCACCATCGGCATTGTGGACAGCATCTTCACCCGCGTGGGTGCTTCCGACGATTTGGCCGCCGGTCAGTCCACCTTTATGGTGGAAATGAGCGAGGTTGCTTCCATCCTGCGGAATGCCACCGCTAAAAGTCTGATCGTGTTCGATGAGATTGGTCGCGGTACCTCCACCTTTGATGGTATGAGCATCGCCCGCTCGGTGCTGGAATACGTCGCCAATGCCAAACGTATCGGCGCAAAGACGCTGTTTGCTACCCATTATCACGAGCTGACCGCCATTGAGGAGGAAATTGACTGTATTAAGAATTACAGCATCGCTGTCAAGAAACGCGGCGATGACATTACCTTCCTGCGCCGTATCATCCGCGGTCCCGCTGACGACAGTTACGGTATCGAGGTGGCCAAATTGGCGGGCATCAACAACGAGGTCGTCCGTCGTGCCAAGGAAATTCTCAGCAGTATTGAGAGCGGGGAAGGAGCGCCGGTGGTGCGCCGTTCGGTTGCCGAACCGATGGAGGAGAGCAACCAGCTGTCCTTGATGGGCGGTATGGACAATCCCCTGATTGCCAAATTGAAAGAATTGGATGTCAACGTGTTGACACCTATTGAGTCTATGCAGGTGCTGTACGACCTGGTAAAAGAGGCTCAAACTTACTAAAGAAAGGAGTGGTCGTCGTGGCAAAAATTCACGTACTGGACAAGCACGTGGCGGAACTGATTGCCGCCGGTGAGGTGGTAGAGCGCCCCGCGTCGGTGGTTAAAGAATTGATGGAAAACACTATTGATGCCGGTGCCAAGCACGTGACGGTAGAAATTCGTGACGGCGGCGTTTCCTACATACGTATTACCGATGATGGGTGCGGTATCCATCGGGAGGATGTAGCCACGGCCTTTCTTCGCCACGCTACCAGTAAGGTGCGCACCGAATCCGACCTGGATGCCATTGGTACGCTGGGTTTCCGTGGCGAGGCATTGGCCTCTGTGGCGGCGGTGGCTAAGGTGGAACTGACCACCTGTCCCACCGGTGAGATGGTGGGTACTCGCTACGTTATCCACGGCGGTGAAGAAATTCTTATTGAAGATGCCGGCTGTGCCGAAGGTTCTACCTTTATCGTAGAGGACTTGTTCTATAATATCCCTGCCCGTATGAAGTTCCTGAAAAAGGATGTCAGCGAGGGGAATGCCGTGGCCGGTGTGGTGGAGCGGTTGGCGCTGTCCCACCCGGAAATGGCGGTGAAATTCATCCGCAACGGCCGTGTAGAACTGCAGACCCCCGGTGACGGGGAATTGCTGTCTGCCATCCACGCCGTATTTGGCAAGCAGTTTGTCTCCACCTTGATTCCTGTGGAATACGAAATGGGCGGTGTGTCCGTAAAAGGTTTCGTTTGCAAACCGGAGCACACCCGTCCCAATCGGACGATGCAGCACTATTTTGTCAATGACCGCTACGTTAAGACCCAGACCGGTCTGGTGGCGGTGGAACGTGCCTATCGCGGCAAGGTGATGGCGGGTCGTTTCCCGGCTTGTGTGCTGTTTATCGCGTTGTCGCCCGAGGCGGTGGATGCCAACGTGCATCCCGCCAAAATCGAGATTCGCTTTATCAATGAAAAACCGGTATTTGATGCGGTATACTATGGCGTATTGTCCGCTTTGGAGACCCGCAGTACCATCCGCCAGGTGGAGATTCCCAGAGAGACTCCGCCGATGATGCCGACAAAACCGGTGGTTTCGGTGCCGGTCGCTCCGGTTGTTGCTGTGAAATCCAAACCGGAACCGCCCAAGGCTATACCGCAATCTACCCCAAAACCGTCTTTCTTGGACTTGGTGGTGGACGATAAACCGAAGCCGGTTGTGGCGCTGGAGGATTGTACCCCGTATAATCCCATTCCCGCTCCGGTCAAACCGGCAGAACCGCCGGTGGCAAAAGTGGAAGAGCCGATTATTACGGAACAACCGGTGCAGACCGAGATGACCGCTCAGCCGGAAGTTTCGGTGATCGGCGAACTGTTCAAGACTTACATACTGGCGCAGATGGGGGAAAGCTTGTTTATTATTGATAAGCACGCCGCCCATGAGCGTATTCTGTATAATCAGCTGAAATCCCAGGCTCGCGTGGACGAGCAAATGTTACTTAGCCCGGTGGCGGTTACTGTCAGCCGAGAGGAGCATACCGCTTTGCTGGAATCGGTGGATGAACTGAAAACCGCCGGTATCGCGTTGGAGGATTTCGGCGGACAGTGCGTGTTGGTGCGCTCGTTCCCGCTGATTTTGTCCGGTGCGGATATCGACAGCACCATCCGTGAGATTGCCGCCGGTTTTGTAGGCGGCAACAAGGAAGTGCAGAGCAGTAAATTGGATTGGATTTACCATTCCTCTGCCTGCCGTGCCGCCATCAAGGCGGGGGATACCAGCCGTCCGGCAGAGCTGATTGACTTGGCGAAGCAAGTGTTGCTGGACGATGCCATTCGTTTCTGTCCCCACGGACGTCCCGTTTGTGTGGAAATGACCCGCCGGGAACTGGAAAAACAATTCGGACGTATCGTCTGATGAATGTGAGGTGAATGCCGTGTTACCCAAGAATCCCTATCCGATCATTGCAGGACCCACTGCGTCCGGTAAGACGGCATTGGCCATTGCTTTGGCAAAAGCCCTTAACGGAGAGGTGGTATCTGCCGATTCTATGCAGATATACGATACCGTTTCGGTGGGTACGGCCCGTCCTACCATTGTGGAAATGGACGGCATACCCCACCATCTGATGGGGTTTGTTCCCTTGGATGAGAAATACAGCGTGGCGCGGTATCAGGAGGATGCCGACCGGGTATTTCAGGATGTATTGAGCCGGGGAAAGACCCCGGTGATGTGCGGCGGTACGGGGTTATACATCCAGTCCTTTATGGAGAATCGCCAGCTGTTTGAGGAGCAACCCGACCCGGAACTGCGTAAAACGTATCTGGAACTGGCAAGCCGTGATGGGAATGAGGCATTATTCCGTCGGTTGCAGCAGGTAGACCCGGAATCGGCAGAGCGACTGCACGTTAACGATTTGCACCGCATTATTCGTGCTCTAGAGGTTTACGATACCACCGGGATGACCATCACCCGGCAAACGGAATTGTCCCATTCGGTGCCGTCACCGTACACACCCTGCCTGTTTGTGCTGGATTTCCGCGACCGGGAAAAACTCTACGACCGCATCAATCGTCGCGTGGACGTGATGCTGAAGAATGGGTTGCTGGAAGAGGCCAAGACCGTGTTGGATACCAACCCGGATGCCACCGTGACCCAAGCCATTGGGTATAAGGAGTTTGAGGAGTATTTTAACGGCACCATTACGTTGCAGGAAGCGGCGGATGGCCTGCGTCGGCAGACCCGCCGCTACGCCAAGCGGCAGCTCTCTTGGTTTCGGCGTATGGATGCCCACACCGTGTGGGTGGACGAGTTCGTGTCTGCCGAATCTATGTGTGAGTACGTTTTAGAGCAGTATACTACATTTCTGAAAGGAGGAGACAGCGTATGAGCAAACCAAAAACGTTTAATTGGAGACCTTTGGCTACGGTGGGCTTATTGTTAGCCGTGCTGGTGTATATGGGCTTTCAGGCCTATCGTACCATCTCCTCTAAGGTGGATACCGAGATGGCCATCACCCACAGCGTGTACGAGTCCATTGAGGTGGACGGCATCATTTTCCGTTCGGAATCGCTGATTTCTTCTTCCACAAAGGGTCAGCCGTATTTCACTGCCGAAAACGGTACCCGCGTGGCTAAGGGCGGTGTGATCGCTTCGGTCTATAAGGATGCGGGCAATGGGCGCATTAAGCAGGAGATAGAAGACATTGACCGGCAAATTGACGTGTTTAAGACCATATCAGCAGATGCGGACTCCAACCGATTGGCTATAGACGCTATAAACGATCAAACTAAGTCCGATATTTATCAGTTGATTTACAACACGGATACGGGCCTGTTTAATGGTGTTGAGTCGGCACATTTCAGCCTGTTGTCCTTACTCAGCAAAAAACAACTGGCAACCGGTAAATCCTCGGATTTTACCGATATTATTCAAGAACTTGAAAATCAAAAAGCCAAACTGAAACAACAGTACGAAGCGCCGGTTTCCACCATCGAGGCGCCGGTGGCGGGTTACTTTGTGGATAACGTGGATGGCTTCGAGAAAAAACTGACAACCGACAAACTGGCAAAACTGTCGGTCGGCGACGTTAACGAGTATCTCCAATTTGAACCGAAGTCAGATGATAGCTATTGTGGGAAGATCGTCAGCGGATACGAGTGGTATCTCGCCTGCGTTTTGCCGGATCGCTATTACAACGCCTTGGGAGAGGGAAAGAACCTTTCTCTGCGGTTATCTTTTGTGTTGGATGAGCCGATACCGGCCACCGTTTACGCCTGTAACAAGGACAATAACGGCAATCTGGCGGTGGTGTTCCGCTGTGACTATATGTCCCAGGAACTGTCCACCATCCGTAAGGAGTCGGTGGAGATCCAGTTGGTGGAATACACCGGATTGAAGGTGCCGAAGCGGGCCATTGTCATTGATGAGGAACTGCAAGCCGGTGTATACGTAAAATCCGGTAACGTGGTCGTGTTCCGTAAGATCGAGCAGATATTCAGCGAGCCTGCGGATTACGTGATTTGTAAACCGATGACCGAGAGTGGGTATCTCCGCTTGTACGACGATATTATTGTGGGAGGTAAGGATCTGTATGATGGAAAAATTGTGTCCTAATCCCCATATTGCCGACAATCTGGAGTATATCCGCCAGGAAATGCAAAAAGCCTGTGAGGATGCCCACCGACGTCTTGAGGACGTAAAACTGCTGGCGGTAACCAAAACCGTTTCACCGACAGACATCAACGAGGCCATTCGCCTCGGCGTGGGCCAAATCGGCGAAAATCGGGTGCAAGAGTACCTATCAAAAAAGGAGCAGTTGCTCCTGTCGGGTGTAGGTACCCATTTGATTGGGCATCTGCAGACCAACAAAGTGCGCCAGATCGTAGGGCAGGTGGATATGATCGAATCTGTGGACAGCCTGCGTCTGGCAACCGCCATTTCCAAGCGTTCTTTAGATTTGGGTATCGTGACCCCGATTTTGGTTGAGGTGAACATCGGCGGAGAAGAGGCAAAATCCGGCATTGAACCCGAAAAGCTGGAAAACCTGTTGTGGGAAATAGCCCCTTTAGCGGGTGTTCGGGTGGAAGGATTGATGACAATTCCTCCTATTTTGCAAAAAGAATCCGAAAAAAGAGAGATTTTTTCAAAAATGTATCAACTGTTTGTTGACATTCGGGCCAAAAACATAGATAATATATATATGCAGGATCTTTCGATGGGTATGTCCGGCGACTATCGTGAAGCCATATTAGAGGGCTCCACAATCGTGCGCATCGGTTCTGCTTTATTTGGTGCAAGACAATATAAATAAACATATAGGAGGACTAATTATGGGTATCTTTGGTAAACTGTGGGGCGAAGAGCCTGAGTACGAAGAAGATAACGAGATGGAGATGAACGAGCCTCTCAACCGTTCCAGAAAGTACAACGACAGTGTGGAAGAGGTTACGATGGATGCGCCCCGTAAAGGTAATAAGGTGCTGAACATCCACGCCACTGCCCAGCTGCAGGTGGTGCTGGTTAAGCCCGAGCGCTTCGACGATGCCAGCGCCGTTGCCGACCATCTGAACGCCAAGCGCACGGTGGTGCTGAACCTGGAGTCCGCCAACAAGGATGTGGCTCGCCGTATTCTGGACTTCTTGAGCGGTGTGGCCTATGCCAACGACGGCCAGATCAAAAAGGTTGCCAACTGTACCTTTATCATCACTCCCTATAATGTGGGTTTGATGGGTGATCTGTTGGATGAGTTGGAGAACAATGGCCTGTATTTCTGATGAATCGGAGCATATCCTGATTTCGAGGTTAGATGACACGGTGCACCTCTGCGACAAACGAGGAGCACCGTGTTTCCTCGGTTTTTTGGATCTTCACGAGCAGGCAATCGTCCGTCGTGAACAGAATCGGCTTGCCGGCTATCGGTGGACGCTGCTGGGTGGTTACCCGGATGCGGAGCGCCGGGTGTTGGCGGTTTATCCCGATTATTTTGAGGTGAGTGACGAGGATTGTCCCTTTACCGCTGTGGCGTTTCGTTACCGCGCGGTGCGCAAACTGACCCATCGGGATTTTCTCGGCACCATGCTGTCCGCCGGTATCCGTCGTGACAGAATCGGCGACATTTTGTGTGGCGAAGGACTTACCGTTGTTTTTGTTCGGGAAGAGATTTCGGCGTTTATCTCAGAGCAAATCGATCGTATCGGTGGGGAAGGGGTAACTGCTCTTCTCAACTATGATGGATCGTTGCCCATACATAAGGAATACGAAATCATTCAAGAAACCATAGCGTCTGCCAGATTGGATGTGGCAGTAAAAGCCTTGACCCGCCTTTCACGGGAAAAGGCAGCCGAAATGATTCGGCTGGGTGCCATATCGGTGGACCATTTACCGGAAACGGCGGTTTCCGCGCCGATTTCTGCTCCCTGTACCATATCCATACGTGGATATGGCCGCTATTTGATTGACCAGATTGGTCCGGAAACCAAAAAAGGCCGTTTGTTATTTGTCGCAAGAAAATGTAAGTAATTGAGGAAGGTATGATTATGCTGACTGCAAAAGACATTCGAGAAGTAAAATTTAACCGCTCTATGGGTGGCTATAAAACCGCTGAAGTGGACGAGTTTTTGGATCGTTGCGCCGATGTGGTGGAGGAGCTGACCGCTCAGTGTGAGGAAAATGAGCGCAAAATGCAAGTATTGGCTGAGACCATTGTGGATTATCGTAATCAGGAGGACAGCATCCGTTCCGCCCTCATCAGTGCTCAGAGAATGAGCGAATCGGTGATTTCCGACGCCCGGAAACAGGCCAACGATATTTTGGATGCAGCCAACAACGAGGCAGCCAATCTGCACACGAAGGCGCTGAGAGAAACTGCTGCAGAACAGGAAGAATTGCGCCGTGTACGTCAAGAGGTTGCGGATTTCAAGACCAAATTGATGGCTATCTATCGCGAGCACTTGACCTTGATCGGTGTGCTGGAGGATACGTCTGCGGAAGAGCCGACGGCAGAGCCTGTTGCAGAGGAAGAGGTAAAGCCGGTTCCGATGATTAAAACCTCCGGTGAACCTCTGGTTGAGAAGCCCGATTTTGTTCACTTGGATAATGAGTTTGTGAACACTCACGAATTGCCGGATTTTTCCGCTTTTGAATTCAAATAATGCAAAGGGACCGGACTTCTGGGTCCGGTCCTTTTAGATTTACGGATGGAGGGAATGCCGATGAGCGTGCTCTTTTCTTTGCTTGCTGTGGCTGTGTTGGTTGGCATTGACCAGATTACTAAATGGTGGGCTTCGGCAACTCTGGCAGATGGCACGGTGATTCCGGTGTTGAAAGACGTATTCGTCTTTCAGTATACCGAAAATCGTGGCGTTGGTTTTAGTCTGTTGCAAAATCAGAGATGGTTGTTTATCCCGGTCAGCATACTGATCGCTCTGTTAATTGTGGTGATGCTTCTGCGTAGTCCTTTGCGCAAACGCCTGTTGTTTTGCACGGTCTGTGTTTTGCTCTTATCCGGCGCCGTCGGTAATCTGATCGACCGTGTTTGTTTGGGATATGTGATTGACTTTCTGTATTTTAAGTTGATTGATTTCCCCATCTTCAATTTTGCTGATTGTTGTGTTGTGGTTGGCGCTATTCTGTTGTGTGCGTATATGCTGTTTGGCGTAAAGGAAATTGAAAACCTACCGCTTCGCACCGTGTTGTTTGGGATTTCCGTACCCAACAAGGAGGATAACCATGGCTGATACCTACGAATGGATTATTTCCTCCCAGCAAGCGGGTAATCGGTTGGATTCCGTTTTGGCGCAGGAGATGGATATTAGCCGTTCTTCTGCCCAGCAATGGCTGGAACAGGGGTTGGTAACGGCACAGGGAAAGAAACTTAATAAGAAGGATAAACTGAAAGAGGGCGTGACCGTACTGGTCGAGGTGCCGGACCCTGTTGCTTACGATGTGGTGGCGGAGGATATTCCGCTGAACATCGTGTATGAGGACGACCATTTGCTGGTGGTTAACAAGCCTAAGGGTATGGTGGTACATCCGGCGGCGGGGCATTATTCCGGTACGTTGGTCAATGCTTTGATGCACCATTGCGGTGACAGCCTTTCCGGTATCAACGGGGTGCTGCGTCCCGGTATTGTACACCGCATCGATATGGATACCAGCGGCCTGCTGATGGTGGCAAAAAGCGATGCTGCTCATCAGGGGTTAGCGGAGCAGATTAAGGAGCATTCCTTCACCCGTATTTACGAGGCGATGGTGGTGGGGCATCCCAAGCAGGATTCCGGCACGGTGAACGCACCTATTGGTCGTCATCCCCACAATCGCAAGAAAATGGCGGTGATTGCAACCAACTCCAAGGAAGCGGTCACCCATTATGAGGTGCTGACGCGCTACCCCGGATATTCCCATCTGCGGCTGAAACTGGAGACGGGACGCACTCACCAGATTCGCGTACATATGGCGCATATCGGTCATCCGGTGGCGGGAGATACCGTCTATGGTGCTGAAAAACAGCCGAAGATTTGCCAGAATTTGGGTGGACAGTGCCTGCATGCCAAGTGCGTGGGCTTTGTTCATCCCATCACCGGCGAAGAATTGTATTTCGAGAGCGAGTTGCCCACGTATTTTACCGAGTTTATTCAGAAACTACATTAAAAAAGAGCCTACACACGTGTAGGCTCTTTTTGTTACTTATTTTGCTTTAAAGCTGTCTTTCAGCGACACCGAGCGGTTGAATACCAACGCGCCGGCTTTGCTGTCTTTGTTATCTACGCTGAAATAGCCCAGGCGCATAAACTGATAGGCGGCGGGAGCCTCGGCATCAGCCAGAGCGGCTTCCAGCTTACAGTTCTGCAGGGTTTCCAGAGAGTTCTCAGCCAAGCAATCTAAGAAATCCTTGTCGCCGGCATCGGGGTCGGCATCGGCAAACAGGTTGGAGTACAGGCGCACCTCGGCGTCCACGGCGGTGTTGGCATCCACCCAGTGAATGGTAGATTTTACCTTGCGGCCGTCGGCGGTGTTGCCGCCCTTGCTGTCGGGGTCGTACTCCGCCAGCACCTCGATGACGTTGCCGTCAGCGTCCTTGACACAGCCGGTGCATTTCACCACGTAGGCACCTTTCAGACGTACCTCGTTGCCGGGGAACAGACGGAAATACTTCGGGATAGGCTCTTCCATAAAGTCGTCGGCCTCGATCCACAGGTGCTTGGAGAAGGTAACTTCGCGGGTGCCGTCCTCCGGCTTGTTGGGGTTGTTCTCCACGGTAAATACGTCGGTCTGATCCTCGGGGTAGTTGGTGAGGGTCAGCTTGACGGGACGCAGAACCGCCATAGCGCGGCAGGCGTTCTCGTTGAGGTCCTCACGCAGGCAGGCCTCCAGCAGAGCTACCTCTACGGTGTTGGGTACCTTGGCTACGCCGATCTTGTCGCAGAAGGTGCGGATGGAGTTGGCGGTATAGCCGCGGCGGCGCAGGCCGCACAGGGTAGGCATACGGGGGTCGTCCCAACCGGAAACGTAGCCTTCCTCAACCAGTTTGCGGAGTTTACGCTTGGACATAACGGTATAGTTGATGCCCAGACGTGCAAACTCGATCTGGCGGGGGTCCGCCTCGATATCCACGTTCTGCACCACCCAGTTGTACAGCGGGCGGTGATCCTCAAACTCCAGCGAGCAGAGGGAGTGGGTGATATGCTCCATCATATCCTCAATGGGATGGGCAAAGTCGTACATCGGGTAGATGCACCACTTGTTGCCCTGACGGTGATGGTGGCAATGGTTGATGCGGTAGATGACCGGATCGCGCATGTTGAAGTTGCCGCTGGCCAGGTCGATCTTAGCGCGCAGGGTCATGCGGCCATCCTCAAACTCGCCCGCACGCATCCGCGCAAACAGGTCCAGGCTTTCCTCGATGGGGCGGTCACGATAGGGGCTGACCGCCGGGTGGGTCAGGTCGCCGCGATTCTCACGCACCTGATCGGGGGTCTGCTCACAGACGTAGGCCAAGCCTTTCTTGATAAGGCCGATGGCCTGCTCGTACATCACCTCGAAATAATCGGAGGCATAGTAGAACCGGTCGTCCCAGTCAAAGCCAAGCCAATGTATGTCTTCTTTGATGGCATCCACAAACTCTTCATCCTCTTTGGTGGGGTTGGTATCGTCCATACGCAGGTTGCACAGACCGCCGTATTTCAGCGCGGTGCCAAAATCGATGCACAGCGCCTTGGCGTGACCGATGTGCAGGTAGCCGTTGGGCTCCGGCGGGAAACGGGTGTGCACCTTTTTGCCGTAGCAACGGCCACCCTCGGCTAATTCCTCGTCAATAATGGCGTGGATAAAATTGGTATTTTCAGCCATTTGTAATCACCTCAAACTTAATTAGAAAACGTGTTTATAGCGGTCTTAAGACGGTTGTTCACCTCGTCAACGCCCAAGGTCTGCATAATGGAACACAGATCGGGGGTGTTGCGGCGACCGGTCATCGCGATACGGATGATGGAACTGACGTCGCCCACATGGCCTTTCCAAACGGTAGGATCGGCTTTGTACTGTTTCACATCGGGGCAGAAGCCCAACTCCTCGCAAATGCTTTTGACGGTGGCAAACCAGGTGTCCTTGTCCTGCGCCGGGTTATACACCGTAGCGTATTTGGACAGAACGGCTGCCGCATCGGCGGGGGAGATGTTCTCCGGCAATTCCAGAGTATTCTGATAGGTCTCGGGGAAGAAGAAGGAGATGTACTCCGGCACCTCGTTCCACTTGGCAATATCCTTGCGGGGTTTGGCGTTGCCGCGGTCGATGGAGAAGATGCGCAGGGTATAATCCATATCCCGTTTTAGCAGGTCGGCGAAAGCGGTGTCGTATTCCTCAGCCCAAGCAATCACTTTGTCAGCAACGGTTTGCGCATCCATACGGGCAATGGTGGTCTTACTGACGTCGTTGAGTTTCACCAGGTCGAACAATGCACCGGAAACGCTCATCTTTTTCAGGTTAAACTTAAACTCACTACGGGGAGCGGTCTGGTTTCTGCGGCGCCAATCCTCAAAATCGCTGTTGGCGATGGTCAGTAGATACTCCAGCACGCTGTCGGCGGGATAACCCTGCTGGGCGTAAAAATGCATAGCCGCTTGGGGGTCTTTTCGCTTAGATAACTTGCGCTTGTTGCCGTTGTCCTCCACCATAATGGGGCTGACGTGGGCGTACTTGGGGGGCTTAAAGCCCAATATCTTAAACAACTGCAGGTGCTTCGGTACGGAGGAGATCCACTCGTCACCACGGATAACGTGGGTGGTACGCATCAGGTGATCGTCCACCGCGTGGGCGAAGTGATAGGTGGGGATGCCGTCGGATTTCAGCAGAACGATATCCTCATCGTTCTCCGGCATCTCGATGGTGCCCTTAATCATATCGTCGAATTTAATGCGATGCTCCTCACTGCCCATGGAGCGCAAACGCACCACGTAGGGTTGTCCCTGTTGGATCTTCTCCAGAGCCTCTTCGGCGGTCAGATCGCGGCAGACGGCGTATTTGCCGTAATAGCCGGTGCGATCCTTGGCGGCTTCTTGTGCCTCGCGGGCGGTTTGGCGCTGTTCTTCAGAACAGAAGCAAGGATAGGCCAGGTTTTGCTCCACCAAACTCTTCACATAGGTATGGTAGATACCGGCGCGCTGGCTCTGCTGATAAGGGCCGTAGTCGCCGGAGATCACACCGGGGGCCACAAAGCCCTCGTCAATGGACAGGCCGAAATCGTTCATACCTTTGAGGATGTCGTCGGCGCCGCCTTCCACCTCACGCTTTTTATCGGTGTCCTCCAGACGGAAGAAGAACACGCCGCCGGTAGCATCGGCGGTCATGCGGTTCACCATCGAGGTGAAGAAGGTGCCCAGATGCAGATAGCCGGTGGGGGAAGGAGCAATACGGGTAACCCGTGCACCCTCTTTCAGTTGGCGGAGAGGAAATTTTTCTTCATATTCGGCGGGGGTGATCTCCACGTCGGGGAACATAGCCTCCGCCAGTTGCTTGTAAATCGACATAAGAAGCCTCCTAATGAAACTAATCTCATATATTTTACATTTATCTATTGAAAATGTCAACGGATGTGTGGTAATATATAGGTGACTTTTTTAAGGAAATGATTGCGAGGGAACATTATGGAGAACCAAAACACCGAAATTATCCGTAAAAAACGGATGCTCAGCCTGATCCAACCCACCGGAACCCCTACCTTGGGTAACTATTTGGGTGCCCAGCGCAACTGGGTGCGGATGCAGGATGAGTTTGACGGTATCTATGCCGTGGCCGATCTGCACGCCATTACTGTCCGTCAGGAGCCGGCAAAACTGCGTCAGCAGATTACCGAGATGTTTGCGTTGTTGCTGGCCATTGGTCTGGACCCGGAAAAGAATCTGCTGTTTGTTCAGTCTCACGTGCCGGCTCATTCTCAGCTGTGCTGGTTGCTGAACTGCAACACCCAGTTCGGTGAGTTGTCCCGTATGACCCAGTTTAAGGATAAATCCGCCAAGCACGCCGATAACATCAACCTGGGCCTGTTTGCCTATCCCTCTTTGATGGCGGCGGATATTCTGCTGTATCAGGCGGACTATGTGCCGGTGGGCGCTGACCAGAAGCAGCATTGCGAATTGACCCGCAATATTGCCGAGCGTTTCAACGGCGTTTACGGCAACACCTTCACCATCCCGGAGCCGTATATTATGCAGACCTGCGCCCGTGTGCGCTCTCTGCAGGACCCTACCAAGAAGATGTCCAAGTCGGATGAGAATGTCAATTCTTACATCTCTCTAAAGGATGATAAAGATACCATTCTGCGGAAATTCCGCCGTGCCGTTACCGATAGCGAGGCTTGTGTCCGCTACGCCGAGGGCAAGGACGGCATCAACAACCTGATGGAGATTTATTCCGCCATCACCAATAAGAATTATGCCGAAATTGAGACCGAGTTTGCCGGCCGCGGTTACGGCGATTTCAAGACTGCCGTGGGCGAGGCTGTGGCAGAAGAACTGCGTCCCATTCAGGAGCGTTTGGCGGTGTTGATGGGGGATAAGACGCAGCTTGCTCAGCTTATGAAGGACGGTGCCGAAAAGGCCCAGTACGTAGCGGCCAAAACCCTGGCTAAAGCCCAGAAGAAGATGGGTTACGTGATGTTGAAATAATTACACGCCGTTCAGGTCGAAGGCGGGGATCATCTCGGTTCCGTTGCTTTTCCTGTCCTGCACGTATCCCTGTAATCCCAAATCCGATAAATGCCCCCACACCTTGTCGCATTCCCGCCGGGTGAGGGGGCGTTGCAGTTCTTTGTGGTTTGTCAGATCACCGCAGGGGGTATATTGGAACATTAGGCTCACCCACACGTCCTGTATGGCGGCTAACCAGTTCAGCACGTCGATGGAATTGCGGGTGTGCCCCGGTAGCACCAGATGCCGTACAATGGTACCTCTTTGGATGATGCCCTCATCATCCAAGACCACCGGCCCGGTCTGTCTGACCATTTCCGCAATGGCCGCCGAGGCGTGCTCAAAATAGTCCGGGGCATCGGACAGGGCGGCGGAAAGGGTGCCGTCCACGTATTTGCAGTCCGGTAAATAGACATCCACCAATCCCTCCAACATTTTCAGCGTTTTTACGCGCTCGTAGCCGCCGGAATTGTATAAAACGGGGATGCTTGGCTTGTAAAGTCGTAGTGCTTTACAGATAGAAACCGCGTAATGGGTGGGGTTTACCAGGTTGATGTTGTGAGCGCCGGCCTGTTCCAGCTCCCGAAATATCTCGGCTAAACGCCGGACGGTGATCGGCTTTCCGAACCGCTGATGGCTGATGGTTTCGTTTTGACAGAACACACAGCCGAGGGTACAACCGGAGAAAAACACTGTACCCGATCCCTTTGTACCGCTGATACACGGCTCTTCGCCAAAGTGCAAGGCCGCTCTGGCGGCAACCGGCAGTTCCGGCATACCGCAGTAACCGTTTTGGTTCGCGGTTTCCGTTCGTTGTGCCCGACACTGTCGCGGGCAGATGTTGCAAATAAAAGACATAGCGGACACCTCCTGTGTAATACGATATATTCTAACAGATTTTTAAGTGATTTTCAACCGCTGAAAGGAGAATTTCTATGACCGAAACTGTACAGAAAGTAATGGATAACCTGCGTAAGAACCGGATTGCGGTGGATTATGTTTCTTCCAAGGGGGAGGTTTTGCCTTTGGTAAAATCTCTGATACCGGAGGGTAGCACGATTGCTTCCGGCGGTTCTCAATCTTTGGCGGAAACCCGTGTAATCAAATGGCTGAAAAGCGGTGAGTGCCGCTATCTGGACCGTATGGCGCCGGAACTTACTCCCGAACAGCGGCAAGAGGTTACGCTGGATGGCGGTCGGGCAGACGTGTATCTTTGTTCCTCTAACGCCGTTACCGAAGCCGGTGAACTGTACAACGTGGACGGCAACTGCAATCGCATTTCGGCCATCGCTTTTGGTCCCAAAAAAGTGATTATGGTGGTGGGCATCAATAAAATCGTCCCCGATCTGGACGCCGCCGTCCGCCGGGTGAAGACCGTTGCCGCTCCGCTGAACACCAAGCGTCTGAATTGCGATACCTATTGCCATAACACCGGTGTGTGTATGGGCCTGGAGGGCGGTATGACCGCCGGTTGTTCCAGTCCTGCTCGTATTTGTTGCAATTACTTGGTTTCTGCTCAGCAACGCGTACCGGACCGCATACACGTGATTTTGGTGGGAGAACCCTTGGGATACTAAAACGAAAAGCCTGTGCGTTACGGCACAGGCTTTTTTGCGGAATTTTCACATTCAGATCACGGAGTCTTTTTGCCTCATTTTTATGAAACGATCTCAACGCCACCGATATTATAATTTGCACTCTTTGACAATTGTACACTAATTATATTACAACCATAAAATTAGGCTTGCAAAATCTATCCATTCGTGCTATAATTCGAAGGACTTTTGTATTTAAAGTCGAAAAATATGCTTAAATGCAAAAAAAGGAGAGTCCCACCATGGAAAAAATTCTTGAAATTTTAAAATCTATTCGTAGCGATATCGATTTCGAAAACGAGACCCAGCTCATCGATAAGAACATTTTGGACAGCTTTGACATCGTTTCGGTCGTTGCCGAGCTGTGCGACGAGTACGATATCACCATCACCGTCGATCAGATGGAGCCTGAAAACTTCAATAGTGCTGCTGCTATTTTGAACCTGGTCAACAGCATTCTGGACGAAGAATAATCACACACAACAAAAAAGTAACGAGTTAGAGGGAGTATTATGTCATTTACGTCATTTAACTTCTTCGCATTTCTGTTTGTGGTAATCGTAGTGTACTATCTGGTGCCCAAGAAGTTTCAGTGGTCTGTGCTTCTGGTTGCCAGCTACGGCTTTTATTTAAGTACCGGTGCCGATAATGTCGCTTACATTATCTTCACCACTTTGTTCACATACGGTTCCGGTTTGTGGATGCAGTCACTCCGTGATAAAAACAGAAAAGCCATCAGTGACTTGGGCGAAGATGCAACCAAAGAACAAAAGCGCGAACTCAAAAAATTGGTATCTAAGAAGATTCACACCATTCAAGTAATTACAGCTCTTGTGAATCTGTCCGTTCTCATTGTTATCAAGTGTACCGATAATTTTATTCCCACCTTGAATAACGTGTTTGGTATGTTCAACTGGGATGCCAACATCCCCGTTGTTAACATCATTGCCCCGCTGGGTCTGTCCTATTACACGTTTAATTCTATCGGTTATTTGATTGACATCGGTCGCGGTAAATACGAGGCGGAAAAGCACATCGGAAAATTCGCATTGTTTGTCTCCTTTTTCCCTTCTATCGTTCAGGGCCCCTTGTTCCGTTATAACGACGTGGGCAAGCAACTGGGCGAGTCGCACAAGCTGGAGTACAACAATCTGAAGTACGGTGCGCAGCTGATCCTGTGGGGTTGCTTCAAAAAACTGGTTATTGCGGACCGAGCAGCCGTCATCGCCAGAGCCATCTTCTCTGCAGAGTTTGTAGCCGGCAGTTTCACCGGCGCTGAGGTTTTGTTTGGCGTGCTTGCCTACTCCTTCCAGATTTACGGCGACTTCTCCGGTGGCACAGACATTACCCGCGGTGCTGCCCAGATGATGGGTATTACCCTGCCGGAGAACTTCAACCAACCTTTCTTTGCCACCTCTATGGCGGATTTCTGGCGCAGATGGCATATGTCTTTGGGTGCCTGGATGCGAGAGTTCGTATTCTATCCCATTATGCTCTGCAAGCCCGTTACCGCCATCAGCAAGGCTGCCAGAAAACGTTATGGTGCCTACGCCGGCAAGATCATTCCTTCTATTGCCGCGCCGCTGGTCGTGTTCTTCCTGATCGGTATTTGGCACGACGTCACCTGGCAGTACGTGGCCAATGGTCTTTACAATGCCATTTTGATATCGTCCAGCGTGGCGTTGGCGCCGGTATACGGCTGGTTAACCAAAAAGCTGCGGGTCAACACCGAAACTTTCAGTTTCCGTCTGTTCCAGATCCTGCGCACTTTCTGTTTGCTATGCATTTCCCGTATTATCGTGAAGGCACCCAGTCTATACCAAGCCTTACGGATGATCAAGCGCGTATTTACCAAGGTGGATCTGGACTTCTTCCTGGGTAAAAACGGCGACCTGTACAGCTTCGGCTTGGACGAAAAGCAGATGGGCGTGCTGGTTTTTTCCATTTTGATTCTGTTCGTCGTTGGCATTCTCCGGGAAAATGGTATGAAGATTCGGGAAACCGTTTCGAAGCAAAACCTGATTTTCCGTTGGTTGCTTTATTTGCTGGCGTTGACCTTCGTGCTGATTTTCGGCATGTATGGTCCGGGCTATAATGCCAGCGCCTTTATTTACGGCCAATTCTAAGGGAGGAGGACGAATATGACAAAAAAACAAATCTGGCGTACCGTTGCTTTCGCTTTGGTCGTATGTCTTCTGTTTCTTGCTTTGTGCGACGTTTTTGAACTGACCGACAACTCATACGTCCCCGCCCGTTTCCAGACTTATTATAAGTTGAATGAGGACACTCTGGATGCCGTGTGGATTGGTACCAGCGGCGTTGACCGTTACTGGATCGGCGCTAAGGCGTACGAGGAATACGGTATGACCGTGTATCCTCTTTCTTCAGACCATATGGGTGCCTGGCTGTTCACAGAGTTAGCGGACGAGGCTTTGCGGTCTCAGTCTCCGGAGTTGCTCATTGTGGATTTGCGTGCCTTTTCTCAGAGCAACGATGACGTTGAATTGACCGACACCCGTTCTCGCCGCCTTCTGGACGCTATGGATCCCTTCTCTGTCAACCGGTTGCGTGTCATCTCCAAAACGAAGGACACCCTCCAGCATATTGATAGTGAAACCTCTTCTTATGACATATCCTACCTGTTTTCTTTTATCAAGTATCACTCCCTTTGGGCGGAGGATGATTTTTCCCTATCTGACAGTATCAGCCATAAGGAATGTCCCTATTTAGGCTTCTTTATGAAGAAATTTGCCAGTGTCAGGGGCAAAGACCCTATACCACACGTGTATCAGGCGGATTATTACAGTGAATTGGATCCTATCTCCGAAGAGGCTCTGTACGATTTTCTGGAGTATGTGGAGCAAAAGAAACTGAACGTCCTCTTCGTCAATACCCCCGGTGTTATGACGAAAAGAGAACGTGGTCGCGCAAACACCGTTTGCAAAATCTTGGCCGAGCACGATATCGACTATATCAACTACTGCCTCACCGACGAGGAAGGTACCTTTACACTTATCCCGGAATTGGATTATTCACTGCATTTCTACAACAGAAATCACGTCAATTACTACGGCGCCGAGCTCTTCACCAAGAATTTTTCTGCGTATCTGAACGAAAACTACGGCTTTAAGGATCACAGAAACGAAGAAGCTGTTAAGGAAGACTGGGATGGCGTTTACGACAAGATTAAAGACAAAATCGAATACTGGGAAAATCTTAAGTAAAGACGAAAGTAGCAACACAAATGACCCATATGCCGCTTCCCACGGAAGCGGCATATATCGTATCTGCACACACGATTTAAGGAGGAAACATATGCTTGGTTCTATTGCGCTGATTATTCAGCAAAAAGCTGCGGAGCACCCTGAAAAGGTCGCTATTTACGTAGGCGACGAAACCTGTACCTATGCGACTTTGGCAGAGAATACCCGTCGTGCAGCCCTGTATTTGTCCGGTAAGGGTATCAAGGCTAATGAACGGGTCGTTGTAGAAGCGGACCACATTCTCGACTATGTTTATTTATGGTACGGTATTCAGCTGCTGGGCGCCACCTTTGTCCCCATCGAAAAGAGCACACCCAGTAACCGCATCTATGAAATTGCCAAGGAACTGGATGCCGCTGCTATAGTAACCTTGACCCCCCGTGACGATTGCAAAGACGCCTGGAATCTGCAGGATATGATGCCGGAGATTTTGGCCACCGATGACATCTTTAAGGCCCCTGAGGTGGACCCCAACTGGCTGTCCGAGATTCTCTTTACTACCGGCACCACCGGCAAATCCAAGGGCGTAATGGTTTCCTACGCTAACCAAGTCAATATCGCTCTTGCCGGTATTGAAACCACCAACATCCAGCCGGATAACGTGTGGCTGATTCCCACGCCTATGAACCACGCGGCAGGTCTACGCAAGGTGCATATTGCTATGGCTGTGGGTAGTACGGTTTCCTTGATGGAAGGATTTCGAAATTTCAAGCAGTACTTCAAGACCATTGACGACCACAAGGTCACCTCGTTGTATCTGCCTCCTTCTGCCATCCACCTGCTGCTTGCCATTGCTCCCAAAAACCTGGAGGCTCTGGCCGGTCAGCTGCGCTTTATCTACTCCAGCTCTGCCGCATACCCCGAGACAGACAAGGCAAAGATGCGCAAGATATTACCCGATGTATATATGTACAACTGTTTTGGTGGCTCCGAGGTCGGCGTTGCCTGCACCGACGAGTTCTGTGTTTCCGGCGGTTCTCAGTATGCCGGTAGTGTGGGTAAACCCAACTCTCTGTGCGAAATCGTGATTCTCGATGAGGATTTCAACGAGATTACAGATTCTTCTCCCACAAAGTTCGGTTTAATAGGTATTCGCAGCAAGTCCGTAACCAAGGGTTACTGGAACGAGCCGGAACAAACTGCCAAAGCTTTTCGTGATGGTATGCTCATTATGTCCGACCTGGGTTACTTTGCTCCCAACGGCGAGTTGATTCTTGTCGGTCGTGCCAACGACACCATCAACTTGGGCGGTCTGAAAATTGCACCTCTGGAAGTCGAGGAGCTGGTTATGCGTGCCGCTTGCGTCGATGAGTGCCTACTGATTCCCATCATCAAGGGCGGTACCGTTTCCGCGCTGAAGCTGTTGGTTGTGCTCAAAGAGAATATGGAACTGGACGAGGCCGACATCCGTAAGCTGATTACGGATAACTTGGAGCCCTATAAACTGCCCAAGCAGATTACCGTGATTGATGAGATCATTCGTACTTTTAATGGTAAAATCGATCGCAAGCAAATGATCGCAAAATATCAATAATGAAACAAGGGTGCCTCCGTTGGAGGCACCCTGTTTTGTTAGTGCTTTAGCCGGCGTCATTTAGTCGCTGGCTGTTATTATAAGCTTTCAAGCTCCGTCAAGCCACTTGTTTTAGGGGCGGTTTTAACCGCATACTGCAATAATTCCGCTTTCTGGTTAGGGCAGTCCTCGGCGATAACGGCATCCAACAGCTTGCGCAATGTTGCGCCGATTTCGGGACCGCTGGGGAAGCCTAAGGTCATCAAATCGTCTCCGGTTACCGCTATATCCTTTATCCGATAACATAGGGCGTTATCGCTCTCCAGTTGATTCCATATCGTCCGGAAATCCGTATAATCGCGCGCATCCGCGTTGGTGCGCAGATCTAACATCACCGGCAGTAAATCGGGACCAAGTTTGTTCAGGGCACGAAGAACGTTGCTTCTTTCCGGCTCCAGTGGAATGTGGCGGTAGCGCACCAAGGTGGTGACGTCTTTGGTGATACGAGAACTGAATTTGAGATTTTTGCAGGATTCTTCTGCTTCTTCCGGAGTAAGGTCGAACATAAGTGCCCCCAGACGACTGATGGGGTCGGTGTTTGCCGCAGAAACCCGATTGGCAGATTTGACTATGTCTACGTTAGGGAACACATAGGACAGTACGTCGGCGTATTCGGCCAGTATCGCTTTTACGTTATTGCCCCACAGTAAAAGGACAATTTCAGTAGCAATTCTTTCCGCTGAAATGTGGGGAAGGGTATGCCCAAGACGGTGGATCGCTTTGGCGGTAGAGGGCTTTATGGAAAAGCCCATAATGGAGGCAAAGCGCAGTCCCCGCAGAATTCGTAATGCGTCTTCGGTAAAGCGCTTTTTGGGACGACCAACACACCGTATAACACGCTTTTGTATATCTCTGCGGCCGCGGAAAGGGTCCACCAAACCGATGTAGGGGTGATACGCCATTGCATTCATTGTGAAATCCCGCCGCCGTAGGTCTTCCTTTAAATTGCGGGTATAAGTAACTTTGTCCGGGTGGCGTCCGTCCGAATAATCCCCATCTACGCGGTAGGTGGTGATTTCCAACGGCATATCATCAATAATCACCGTAACCGTTCCGTGCCGGATGCCGGTTTCGATGGTGCGGTAATTTTGCAACACCACTAACGTCTGCTCCGGCAAAGCCGAGGTGGCAATGTCCCAATCAGCGGGAGCTATGCCCATTAGAGCGTTCCTGACACCGCCTCCCACAATATAGGCCTCAAACCCAGCCTCGTTTAGGGAAAAAAGAGCGTGCAGAACGGGAGCGGGTAAATCCATTCTCATCGTTCTGCACCTCCTAATGTTTACTATTTAGCTACCGTAACCGTACTGTAACAGCAGCAGGTTTTTCATATCCCATAAGGGTTGCGACAGGTCCACGTAGTATTTGTGGGGATTCTCGAAGCGAAGCACCTCATCCCAGATGGTATCCATCTGTTCACGGCAGTAGTTTCGGATTTCCTCCACCGTAGGAGCATCGTATACGTACTTACCTTTATCGAACAACTGCACCATCAGCGGAACAGCCTTGAAATTGGTAACGATCTTTCTCTTCCAAATATGCTCCTGGTCGAAAATTTCATAGGGTTTGGTATCGTCGATCACTTCGTCGTGCAGGGTAATGACGTCGGCGATGGCTTTGTTGTTCTCTTTATCGAACAAACGCCAAACCTTCTTGAAACCGGGGGTGGTGATCTTGGCAACGTTTTCGCTGACCTTGATGCGGGGAACAATATCCCCGTCCTGTTCCACCGCCACCAGTTTATACACACCGCCGAAAACCGGCGCGCTGGAGGCGGTGATCATCCGCTCACCCACACCGAAGCTGTCCACGCAGGCGCCTTGGCGGATCATATCCTGAATGGTGTACTCGTCCAAGGAATTGGAGGCGGTAATCTTGCAATCCGGGAATCCGGCATCGTCCAGCATTTTTCTGGCCTTTTTGCTGAGGTAGGTAATATCGCCCGAGTCGATGCGGATACCCTTGGGACGATGCCCGTTGGGCACCAACACCTCGTTAAACACCTTGATAGCGTTGGGGACACCGGATTTCAGCACGTTGAAGGTATCCACCAGCAGGGTGCAGTTGTCCGGGTAATTCTCGGCATAGGCTTTGAATGCCTCGTATTCGGAGTCGAACAGCTGAACCCAGCTGTGGGCCATGGTGCCCAGAGAGGGAATGCCAAACTCACGGTCCGCGATGGTACAGGCGGTGCCGCAGCAACCGGCGATATACGAGGCTCGGGCACCATAGATGGCGCCGTCACAGCCCTGAGCGCGGCGGGAGCCGAACTCCATCACCGGGCGGCCCTGGGCGGCGCGGACGATGCGGCTGGCCTTGGTAGCGATGAGGGATTGGTGGTTCACGATAACCAGTATCATCGTCTCGATGAACTGGGCCTGGATAGCCGGTCCACGCACAATGATCAGCGGCTCGTAGGGGAAAACGGGCGTACCCTCGGGAATAGCCCACACGTCGCAAGCAAACTCAAAATTCTTCAGATAGTCTAAGAACTGCTCGTTAAACAGCTTCTTACTGCGCAAAAATGCAATATCCTCGTCGGTGAATTTCAGGTTGCGAATGTAATCGATTACCTGCTGAATGCCGGCAACGATGGCCACACCGCCCTTGTCCGGCACAGTGCGGAAGAACATATCGAAATACACGGTACGTTCGCCGTTTCCGGTACAGAAGAAACCGTTTGCCATCGTGATCTCGTAGAAATCCGTCAGCATGGTCAGATTGTCTTTTCCTAACAAATTGGTGTAACTCATAATTCCACATCCTTTTGGAAATTTGCTGTAAAACAGTATACACTATTTTTCTCCAAAAGGCAACAAAAAATAACGGCCGGAGGTGATCCGACCGTTATTTTATCCGATAAAATAGGTGGTTGCTAAGGAGATAAGATAAGAAAGCATATAAAACACTGCCACAATACCCACCGCCGTGCCGCCGGCAGAGGCCAGTTCCATTGCCGACAGATCCGGCGTTTTGGTTCGCAGACGGCGGATTTTCTTCTGGCAACTTTGCAGATACAGGCGATTGCCCCGCAAGCCTAGCCAGACGTGGAAAAACAGGTAGGCGTAATAAGCAAACATCCAGGGGATCAGCAAAGGTTGTTGCGTCAAAAATTCCATCATTTCCGCCATGGTGGCGTTGGGTGACAGACCGCGGGTCATAAACATAGCCAGTAGGTCCAAAACCGTCTGTATTGCAAACAGGGCGATACCCAGCTTGTATTGTTTGCGGTAGAGCAGCCACCAGTGACCGAGCAAAAAGGCGGCCCAGTTCCAACCGCCGGAACCGGTCTGGAACAGGCGGAAAAAACGCGGAATGTAGTATCGCGTATTACTACCTACAACAGCGGTCAGATCCGAAAGGGCATAGCCACCGATGTGCTGTTCCGGGGCATGGTTTTCGGCAACGGGGTTGGGGGTAAAGGCGGGGGTGTATTCCTGCACCGGAGGTGCGTACGTGTATGGAGGCTGTTCCGGCGGCTCTGTGGCAGTCGTATCCGGGCGGCTCCATTGCGCCTCGGTGCCGTGGGCATACGCCATAGCGCACTGGTTTTGGGTAAACCAGCATTCTCTGTGGTGGGGAAGTCCGCACTGGGGACACACCACGATATCTTCACCGGCAGTAAACGGTTTTCCGCAAACCGGGCAGGATAACCCTTCATAATACATCATACGATCACCTCCTGTTAGTGCAATTATATCAGTAATAATTATTTTAGCAACCGACCTAACTATAAATTCATAAAAATTTTATATTTGTTAACCAAAAATCGCAATAAAACCGAAAGATAACCTTGCCATTCCCTGCGGAATGCTATATAATGAAGTATACTAAATTTTAAGGAGTTTTGTTTATGACAAAAGCTCGTATGTTTTTTGATAGCTTGTCCGGGAAACGGGTGGCTATTTGCGGCATTGGCACCAACAACACTCCGGTGGTGCATCAGTTTTTAAAGGCCGGGGCACAGGTGATTGCCTGTGACCGCCGCACTGAAGAAGAACTGGGCGCAACCGCCGATGAATTGCGTGCCGACGGTGCCCAACTGCAGCTGGGTAACACCTATCTGGATAATCTGGACGTGGATCTGATTCTGCGCACACCGGGCATGAAACCCTATCTTCCGCAGTTTGTTGCCGCGAGAGAAAAAGGTATTACGGTGACCTCGGAGATGGAGTTGTTTTTTGAATTGTGCGAGGCGCCGATTTACGCGGTGACCGGCTCGGACGGAAAAACCACCACCACCACCATCGTTGCCGGTCTGTTGGATGCCGGCGGGGTCAAAACCTTTGTAGGCGGCAATATCGGTCGGGCGCTGTTGCCTTATGTCCACGATATTCGCCCGGAGGATGCCGCTGTGGTGGAGCTGTCCAGCTTCCAGTTGACCGGCATGACCCGGTCCCCTCACGTGGCGGTGGTGACCAACGTGGCGCCCAACCACCTGGACTGGCATACCGATATGCAGGAGTATATTGATGCTAAACTGAATTTGGTCTCTCACCAGACTTCTACTGACCGCGCTGTGCTGAACTTGGACAATGCCATAACCGCTGAGTACAGCGCTTCTTGTCCCGCTCCGGTGTGGCAGTTCTCCCGTCAACAGCGTGTGGGAAAGGGTTGCTGGTTGGACGGGAATGAGAATATTGTTTTCTCGGAATACGGCAACGACACCGTGGTAATGAACGTAAAGGATATTTTCATTCCCGGCGTTCACAATATTGAGAACTATATGGCGGCCATTGCCGCTGTATGGGGCAGGGTAGAGCCGGAGGCCATCCGCCGTTTTGCTCGTGCTTTTGGCGGTGTTGCTCACCGCTGTGAGTTGGTTCGTGAAAGGCACGGCGTTCGCTGGTACAACGATTCCATCGGTTCCAGTCCATCCCGTACCATTGCGGGACTTAAGGCGTTTTCGCAAAAGGTGATACTGATTGCCGGCGGTTACGACAAGCACATCCCGTACGATCCCCTGGGCCCGGTGGCCTGCGAAAAGGTAAAGGTGGCTATTCTGATGGGCGCCACCGCGCCGGCAATCGAAAAGGTGCTTTCCGAGTGCGGGGATATGCCGATCTATCGTGTGAGCGGTATGGAAGAGGCGGTCGAGGTTGCCGATTCCGTTTCCGGGGATGGGGATATTGTGTTTATGTCCCCGGCCAGCGCCAGTTTTGATATGTATAAGAATTTTGAAGTGCGTGGAAACCATTTCCGGGATTTGGTTAATGGTTTGACGGAATGAGAGGTTGCGTTATGAACGAACTGAAAAAAGAGTTATTCCAATTGTGCTCCGCTGCCGGTGTGGCCGGTATGCAGGAGGTGGTGGCGGTTGCCACGGATCTGCTCAAGCCCTTGGTGGACGAAGTGTTTACCGATGCTATGGGCAACGTGCTGGGTATCCGTCACAGCAAAGCCCCGGATGCGCCCACCATTATGCTGGAGGCTCATCTTGACGAGATTGGTTTTTTGGTGACCCATATCGACGGCAACGGCTTTGTTTTTGTGGCGGGTGCCGGTGGCATTGACGGTCGCGTTTTGACCGCACAGGAGGTGCTGGTTTATGGTGACGAGGTGTATCGCGGTGTGTTTTGCTCCACGCCGCCGCATTTGTCCGGCAAGGATGGCGAACTGCCCGAACTCTCTAAGCGAGGTATTGACGTGGGTATGTGCGCTGAAGAAGCCAAACAGCATATCCCGCTGGGCAGTCGCGTGATGTTCCTGCCCTCGTATTGCGAACTGAACGAAAACGTGGTTTCCGGTAAGGCGTTGGATGACCGCGCCGGTATGGCAGCCATTCTCCATTGCCTGCGGAAACTGGACGATACCTGCCCGATGAACGTGGCGGTGGCATTTTGTGTACAAGAGGAGTTGGGCTGCCGCGGTTCTGACCCGGCGGCGCGCCGTCTGCAGCCCGATTGCGCCATCGTTACCGACGTGAGTTTTGCTCTTACCCCGGATGGGGATCCCAATAAGTGCGGAAAGCTGGGTAAGGGTGTGATGATCGGTGTTTCTCCCATCCTGGACGGCGATATGACCGACAAGTTGTTGGCATTGGCGAAGGAACAGGAGATTCCCTATCAGTACGAAGTGATGGGTGGCGGCACCGGTACGGATGCCGACCATATATCCGGCTGTTTGTATGGTATTCCAACGGCTCTATTGTCCATTCCCCAAAAGTATATGCACACGCCCGTCGAGGTGGTTGACCTCAGAGACGTGGCGGCTGTGGGCGACTTGATGGCGGCCTATATCTGCAAGGGAGGTAATGCATAATGGATAAGAAGATATTTACCAAACTTTGCGAATTGGATGGCGTTTCCGGTCGTGAGCACGCCGTACGCGACTTCATTATTGAACAACTGCAGTTAATGGATACCCCTAAGGACATCTGTGTGGATGCGATGGGTAACGTGTTGGTACACCTGAAAGGCAAGGAGCCTGCGCAAAAAGTGGTGCAGTTTGACGCCCACATGGACGAGGTAGGTTTCATTATCACCCATATTTGTGACGACGGCAACCTGCGCTTTGAAAAAGTGGGCGGTATCAACGACGATATTCTGTTTGGTCACCGTGTGCGTATCGGCAGTCAGTTAGGTATTATCGGCAGTAAAGCGTTGCACCAGTGTTCCGGGGATGACAGCAAAAAGGTGCCCTCCGGTCTGACCATTGATATTGGTGCCACTTCCAAAGAAGAAGCGGAAAAACTAGTAAAAATCGGCCAATACGGCACCTTTGATGCAGGGCTGTTGTGGCTCAACAACGACCTGTTCCGCGGCAAGGCGGTGGACGACCGTGTTGGTTGTCTGTTGTTGCTGGAGATGGCCAAAACCCAGCCTGAACGGGACCTGTGGCTGTCCTTCTCGGTTCAAGAGGAGGTCGGTCTGCGCGGTGCCGGTGTCGCCACCGAGCAGATAAAGCCGGATTACGTGGTGGCCATTGACGCTACCACCGCCGCCGACACCGCCGGCAGCAGTGAAGAAACCGCCGTTTGTCGGATGGGTAAGGGCGCTGTGGTTTCCTTTGCGGATGGCGCGACGCTGTATGACCAGGATCTGTATCAGCAGATTCGGCAGATGGCGGATAAGGCCGGTATTGCTACGCAAACCAAGAATAAGATTGCGGGTGGTAACAACGCCGGCGCTATGCAACGACGCGGTTTCGGTGCGCGTACCACCGCCGTTTCTCTGCCTTGCCGCTATATTCATTCTCCTGCCTGTATGGGCGCTGTCAAGGACGTAGAGGCTATGTATTCTCTGCTTGTTCTATTGGCTCTGGAGTTAAGTAAATGATACGCAAAGCGGTAGAGAGCGATTTTGGGGTAGTTGCCGATAATGAGTGCTTGGTGCGGATACTGGGGTTGCGCTTGGCCTATGGTCCTGACGTATCCTTCATTCAGTATTTTGCGGACGGTGAGGGCGGTCTGATGTCCCTTATGGATGGTGTTGCCGTACTTCATCTTGCTTCGCTCACCGAAGAATGGCAGGTGTTCCTTGCTATGAATCCCGATATTGCCGTTGTTCATTGTAACCATGAAATCGGCAATGTACTCCTTTCCACAAACCGGTGGAAGGGCAGGGTAGGGGACGTGATGCGGTTTGAGGGTGCGATGCCACCCTCTTTGGACGAAAGCGTCTGTATTTACCCGAATTTACCGGCGGTTTACGACCTGCTGAAAGAGCATTTTCCGGGCATTTCTCCTTTCAATTTCTGGTATCCCGATGTTTCCCACCGTGTTCGTCACGGGAATTGTCGCATTTCTGTGGTTTTGGATGCCGAAAAAGTGGTCAGTACGGCTATGACCGTAGCGGAAACGGCTACGTCCGCTGTGCTGGGACAAATTGCCACTCACCCGGATTTTCGACGGCAGGGAATGGCCGCAAAGTGTATAATATCAACGATTTTTCAATGTAAAGGCAAAGAACTTTACATATTGCCGCTGAACGAAAATGCCCAACGTTTGTATCAAAAACTAGGATTTATTATTTGCGGCGGTTGGGCAGAACTACAGCGAACCTAAAAGGAGCTATTTTTCGTATGAATCAGTCGTTTTTTCGGGTTGATCCCCGACTTTTAACCATCTCCAATAAGGCGGAAGAAAAGGCAAAACAGGCTTTTGCGGTTGTGGATTCCATTACGGAATACAATCAGCAAAAAGTGCTTTCCGCGTATATCCGCCACCAAGTGAGTGAGACCCATTTTGTGCCGACCACCGGCTATGGCTACGGCGATCGGGGCAGAGATGCTTTGGATGAGATTTTGGCAGACATTATGGGCGCTGAAGATGCTCTGATCCGTCACAGCATCGTGTCCGGTACCCACGCCATCACCATTGCGCTGTTCGGTATTCTGCGGCCGGGCGATACCTTGCTGGCTGTGACCGGTGCTCCGTACGATACGCTGGAAAAGGTGATCGGTCACAAAGAGTCTTCCGCCGGTTCTTTGGTGGAGTATGGCGTGAAATACAGCCAAGTGGAGTTAAATGACCAAGAATTGCCGGATATTCCGGCTATTGAGGCTGCTCTTAAGGCTGACGATAGCGTGAAAATGGTACATATTCAGCGCTCTAGGGGTTACAATACCCGTCCCAGCTTGTCTATTGACTGGATCGAGCGGATATGCAAGGCGGTCAAGGCCATTCGTGAAGATGTAGTTATTTTTGTGGACAACTGCTATGGCGAGTTTGTGGAGACCCGGGAGCCGAACGAGGTGGGTGCCGATCTGATTGCCGGTTCTCTTATCAAGAATCCCGGCGGCGGCATTGCCGAAAACGGCGGTTATCTTTGTGGTACTAAGGAATGCATCGAATTGTGTTCTTATCGTATGACCACACCGGGCCTTGGCCGTGAGGTGGGCGCTTCTCTGGGGCATAACCGGTCGCTGTATATGGGCCTGTTCCAGGCGCCCCACGTGGTAGGGGAGGCGCTGAAAACAGCGATTTATGCATCTTCCTTGTTCAGTGAACTGGGCTATCGAGTTTCTCCCGCTGTGGATGAACCTCGGGCAGATATCATCCAAACCGTTTTGCTGGAGAATGCGGACAATCTGGTGGCGTTCTGTCAAGGAATGCAGGCCGGCGCACCGGTGGATGCCTTTGTAGTTCCGGAGCCTTGGGATATGCCCGGTTATACCAGCCCGGTGATTATGGCCGCCGGCGCGTTCACGATGGGTGCATCGATTGAGTTATCTGCCGATGCGCCGTTGCGTGAGCCCTTTGCGGCGTATATGCAGGGTGGCCTGAACTATCACAGTGGTAAAATCGGTGTATTGTTAGCCGCACAGTCTATGCTGGATAAGGGTTATCTGGCCATTTAATTATATTCCTATACATAAGGGGAGCGGACAACCATCTCTAATCAGCATCCCCTGAATTCGTGGCAAAACTATACTAAATTAATATTTAATGCAGTTGAGGGGAGGAAAAAACGTGAATTCTAAGTATTTGGCGGAATGTCCACCGATTTTAAGGGAATATCTCGGTTATATGGAAACGGTTAAAGGCCGCTCTGCCAATACCGTTAACGGGTATTTTATTGATTTGCGCACCTTCTTTCGTTTTCTTTTGATTCAACGCGGTGTTTGTAAGGAATCTTCGGATTCCTTTCCGGACATTCAGTTGGTTACGTTAGATCTTTTAAAATCTGTTACGTTGGCTGACCTGTTTGAGTTTATGAATTATTCCAAGAGCCAACGAGAAAATTCCAACGTTACCAGAGCCCGTAAGGTTTCCAGCCTTCGTCAGTTTTTTCATTATCTGACCGAGGTTACGCACAGATTGGAAGAAAATCCCGCAAAGAATTTAAGTTCACCAAAACTGCCATCCCGTATGCCGAAGCATCTAACCTACGACCAGTCCATTCAGTTGCTGAAACTGGCCGGTGAAGGCAAATACGCCGAACGGGATTACTGTATTCTTACCTTACTGCTCAACTGCGGTTTGCGCCGTGCAGAGCTTGCCGGATTAAATCGAACAGATGTTCGAGATGATAACACGTTACGTGTTATCGGTAAAGGTAATAAAGAGCGTATTTTGTATCTGAACGAGGCCTGTCAACAGGCTTTGGCGGCGTATCTGCCGAAGCGTCCACTGGAAGGAACCAAGGATAAAAAGGCCCTGTTTTATGGCCATACCAAGGATCGCATCAGCCTGCAGGGTGTTCATTATATCGTTAAGGGTTACCTTAAACAAGTTGGCGGTGCGGAGGAGTTTTCCGCCCACAAACTGCGTCATACGGCGGCGACGCTGATGTATCAGCAAGGCGGTGTGGACCTGCTGGTGCTGAAAGAAATGTTGGGTCATAAGAATCTTGGTACCACTGAGATTTACACTCACACGTCAAACGAACAGCTTCGCCGGGCTGCTGCCGCCAATCCGTTGGCAAACGTCAAGCCCACGAAAAAGAAAGCGGAAGAAAACGATTAAGAGTTTGTATAGGATTTATAAAGACGCCGTTATGTAGCTGGTACATAACGGCGTCTTTTACTGCCTATTCCCCATTTCGTCGGCTCTGTTCTAGTTTGTTAGAAATTTCACAAAACACTTCTGCGGCGGTGTATTGGCTGTTTCCGGCGTCTTCAACCAGTACTGTTACGATGTAACGTGGGTTATCTGCCGGAAAGTAGCCGGTAAACCAACTTTGCGTTATGGGAACACCGTTTTCATCCAGTTGCCCGGTTTCGGCGGTGCCGGTTTTACCGGCGGCGGTGGTGTAGCCAGGGTTTGCCGCGGAACCGGTGCCGGTCAGGACCACCTGTTCCATCATCCGGCACAGTTTTTGCGTGTTTGCGGCAGAAATGACCGTCTCCCCTGCCCCGACCTCATTTTCAGTGAGCGTACCATCTTGGGAAACCGTCCCCATAACCGCACGGATTTTCGGTAGTGTTCCGTTGGCGGTGAATAGTGCGGTCATACGGGCGATGTGCAAGGGTGAAACCAGCAAATTGCCCTGCCCGAATGACAGATTTGCCAGGGCCGCAGGGGTTTGCAAGGCCTCTGCAGTTGGCAAAACCGCAGGGTTTGCAACCAAGCCTTCCGCCAGTATAACGGTATCATTTAGACCTAGTATTTCAGCCATTTGCAACAGGCGTTCCCCGCCAACGGCATAAGCTAGTTGAATATAATAAAGGTTGCAGGATTGGGCAAAGGCTTGTTCCATATTCATCAGACCATGCCCCTGACGATTATGGCAATGGAACGTGGTGTTTTCTACAGTTAGGCTACCCTCGCATAAATATCCTTGGTTTTCGGAAATGCCGTATTCCAGCGCCGCCGCAGTGGTGACGATTTTGAATACCGATCCGCAGTCGTAGCCGGAAAGCGTGCGATTAATCAGTGGGCTATCCTCGCTTTGTAAAGCCTCTTCCACATTTTCCGGATCGAAATCCGGACGGCTGGTAAGCGCCAGAATATCTCCGTTGCTATTCAACACCACTACTGCACCTTTACTTATGGTGTTATCGGCAACTGTGTCCACCATTTGCTGTATCTCTTTGTTTATGGTCAGCATTACCCCACCTCGGCTAATGGCGGTGGTGTCCTTTACCGCGTTTTGTTCCTCCGAGAGCCAGTCCCCGGCACCATTGACCGGAAAGGTAACCGTTAGTTTGCCGGTGTTGTTGCTGAGTACAGATTCAAACGCTTTTTCAATACCGGATACCCCTTTACCGCTACCGTCCAGGTAACCAATAAGGTGCGAGCACAGGTTGGGTTGATAGCGGATAGGTACACGGAACACCTGTACACCATCGGATGCGGTAACGGCGTTATTCAGCTTTACGGATAGCGGTAAGCGATCTTTTGCTTTATCCAACAACTGCCGATAGACATCCTGTGAAACGGCAGGCTTGATGGCCGTCAGCGAGGCGTGTTCCGGCATAAGTGCAGCCACATACCCATAGTCGTCATTCACAAGATTTTTACCGTTGCGGTCGTAGATGGTTCCTCTGACCGTGGAAACCGTTAGTGTTTTGGCTCCTTGCGATTGGCCCACCGCTAACACCCGCCGGTTTGTTGACAGAGTCCCAATGCGTATGAGTACTGTTAAAAACGATAATAGCAATATGGTAAAAACAAATCCCGTTCTCCGTTTCATAGCATCACCCTAGCGGTAGTGTACGACACGGAGACGGGATTATGTATTATTTCTGTTTATTAAATCGCAGCAGAGTTCCTTTTTTCAAAGGCCTCTCAAAGGGGATATACACCCGCATCATGGGATGGTTTGCAGAGTCCAGCGGTTGCTTTTCCTTATCCAAAAGTACCGTGGGAATGAACGTAAAGGGTACGTTGTCCGGGTCTAATACTTCCAGTTCGTTTCCCGGGAAAAAGCGGTTTCGTTGGGTGGTAACCAAATAGCCGTCCTCCCAGCCCTCCACCACCGCCGCCACCTCGTAGGCGCGGATGTAACCGCCCTGTTTTAGGTGCTGTGCCGGCATACCGTAGTAGAATCCGGTACCATAAGGGCGATGGCTGATTTTGTTCATTTCTTCCAGCACCCAATCCTCCGGCACATACTCAGCAGAGAATCCGGATGCCACGTAACCGTCCACCGCTTTGCGATAGGCGTTGGCGGTGACCGCGGTGTAATAAAAGGATTTGGCGCGTCCCTCAATCTTGAAAGAAGAAACACCGGCCCGGGCCAGTTCCGCCACGTGGGCAATCATGTTCATATCGTTAGAATTGAACAGATAACTGCCGGTTTCGTCCTGCTCCAGGGTCATGGGCAGATCCGGGCGGGTTTCCTCCACCACGGTGTATTTCCAACGACAGGGCTGAGAACATTCACCGTGGTTGGCGTCGCGGTTGGTAAGGTAGTTGGAAATGACGCAACGACCGGAAAAGGACATACAAATAGCACCGTGAACAAAGGCCTCCAGCTCCAATTCTGCCGGGGTGTTGGCACGAATGGTGCGAATTTCGTCCATAGACAACTCTCGCGCCAAAACCACACGTTTGGCACCCATACGATAGAGGGCGGTGGTGGTGGCGTAGTTCACCACGCCAAACTGGGTGGAAACGTGAAGCGCACAACCAGGGGCGTATTGTTTTGCCAGTTCCATGGTGCCGATATCGCTGATGATCAGCGCATCCACGCCGATTTGGTCAAGGAACGAAAAATACTCTGGTAAGGCGTCAATGTCGTTGTTTCTGGGTAAGACGTTGCAGGTAACGTACAGTTTCTTTCCGACCTTGTGGGTCTTTTCCACGGCACGGATCAAGGCTTCACGGTCGAAATTGGCACAGGCCATACGCATTCCGAAAGCCTCGCCGGACAGATAAACGGCATCCGCACCGTATTGGAGCGCGTATTCCAGACGCTCTTCATCACCGGCAGGAACCAACACCTCTGGAATCAGTTGTTCATTCATATAATCTCCTCTTACAAAAGAAAAAGCCGGGGCGCCTTGCTCCGGCTTTTTCGGGAATGTTATCCGTACATACCGATGCCGTATTTGCGGCAAATCCACTCGTGTTCCTCATAGGTGTCAGAGAAATACGTGGTCTCAGTATCGTAATCGGTGGCGAAGAAATAACAGTTTTCAACACTTTCGTCATCGGACGGATTTAAAGCGGCGGTCAAGGCCTGCAGGCCGGGGTTGTTGATAGCGCCAACCGGGAGGCCTTCACGCTCGTAGGTGTTGTAAGAAATGTTCCGCACACCTTCTCCATCCAGGCTGGGCAGAATATCTTTCACATAATCTTTGGTGGAGCACAACTGCAGTTTAGGATAACCGGAATCCGGTTCCATACGGTTTGCCAACACTCTGGAAACCTTTTCCATATCCTCTTTGCTGGCGGCTTCACCCTCCACCAAGGAGGCAACGATGATGGCCTCGTCGATGGTCCATCCGCGGGCGGTAATCTGCTTGCGAATCTTGGGAGTGAGTTTCTTATCAAAGTTCTCCAGCATACGGGAAACCACCGTTTCGCCGGAACTGCCAACGTAGAAATTGTAGGTATCCGGGAACAGATACCCCTCCAATCGATACACACGACCGGCATGCTCCACGCCGTCGGCGGCGGTGGGAATCTCGTGAACGAAATCGTAATCGTACTCGCCGTGGTTAATGGCGTTTCTCAGTTCATCCCAAGTGCAAACGCCTTTCTTTTCCAATAATTCGCCAATTTCCTCAACTGTGAAGCCCTCCGGGATGGTTACCGTCACCGTTTCACGAGGGGTCATCGTCTGCAGGATTTCCACCAGAGCCGCATAGCCCATATCGGGAGACACGGTAAAGGCGCCAACCTGCCATTTGCCGTCCGAGCCGGAAATACGGGAGTAGATGCGGAAGCAAAGGGCGTTGTCTATCAGACCTCTCTCCACCAACAAATCGGCAATTTCGACGGTGGTACTGCCCTTGGGGATTTCCAAATCCACGTTATCGGCGGTGCGGTTAATGGCCATAGAATCCAGTACGAAAATCAGCAGGATCATTGCCAAAAAACCGGAAACGGCCAAAATCAGCAAGAAAGAAATGATGGAACGGAGAAATTTTTCCACCCCGGTAGGTGCCGCTTTTTCTCTTGGTTTCTTCACTTTCTTTTCTTTCTTTTTCTTTGCTTTTTCCTTGACCGGTAATTCCTCTTCCTCCGGCTCAGTGAAAACCGGTGCTTCCTCCGGCTGGTCGTAATGGATTTCTACATCCGGAATATCGTCGATATCCTCAATGCCGAACCTCATTTGAAATCTGTGAATTTTTTCACTTCTGCGAGTGGCAATTTCTTCTAGGATTTCTTGTTCTATTTCCGGGTTTGTACGTTTTTCATCCACGGCTGTTCACCTCATTTTATCTCACTCTGACCGTGCGGCGCAAATACTTTTCGGTCACCAACAGTTCCACCGGACGATCAAAACGTCCGTGGGGCAGCGTTCTCTGGACGCAGTCACTGTAACAGATACCCACGATATTCCCTTGGAATCGGGATAAGAAGCGGTCGTAATACCCCTTGCCGTATCCCAGACGATAGCCGTTCCAATCGTAGCTGAACGCGGGAACCAGACACAGACCGCCATCCCTTTCGTGATACAGGTTGTCGGGGTTGGGTTCGGGCTCCAGCACGCCAAACATACCCGGCTTTAACTCGTCTGTGGAGCGGATATAGTAAAACTCCATATTCCGGGTGTCCGGCACGCAACGGGGAACCGCCACCTGCTTGCCATCCTCCAGAGCCTGGCGGATAATGCGGAAGGTATCCACCTCAATAGCGGTGGATACGTACACCAGCAATATCCGGTTACTCTGATACTGCCATAAGCGGCGGACTTGAGCGGCAATGGCCTCGTCTTTTTCGTCCTTTATTTCCTGCGGCATTGATTGCCGAAGGCTGCGATATTTTTGCCGAAGTTCGGTTTTAATCGGCCGAATATCCACTATCGACATTGCATACCTCGCCGAATCTCTTCTGCTTTTTCGGTGCCAACCAATACACGCACCAGCTCCAATGCAAAATCCACGGCAACGCCGGGACCGCAACCGGTGGTTACGTTACCGTCGGTCACCACGTTGTCCACGCAGACGGCACCGGTCAGTTCACTCTCAAACCCGGGATAGCAGGTTGCCTTTTTGCCATTTAAATAGCCTGCGTGACCCAAAATGGACGGAGCGGCGCAGATGGCACCCACCGGCAGATTGTTGTCCATAGCGTGGCGCAGTGCCTTCTGCACCACGGCGGATTTCTCCAAATTCAAGGTGCCGGGCATACCACCGGGCAGAATCACCGCGCTAGTGGTGGAAATGTCCAGTTCCTCTTCCGACAAATCTGCCAAAATCTGCATACTGTGTGCGCCGGTAGGATTCTGCGTAGCAACACCCACCGTGGACACGGCAAGGCCGGCACGACGGAGAATATCCACCGTAGCCAAAGCTTCAATTTCTTCAAAGCCATCTGCTAAAAACACAGCAATCATAGGGCACACTCCTTTCATAATTGATTGTAACACGCCAGAATTTCGTTGTGAATCTCCTGTATAGGTAACGGCTCTCCGTTGCGACTGCAGGCAATCACGGTCCAGCCTAATTTTTCGGCAGCATACAACGCCGCACGACGGCAGTTCTGCAAATACGCGGTATCCCGTTCGTGGATATCTTTCTTCTCTGCGTCGCCGTCGTATCGTTTTTCCAACAATTTCTGGGAAACCTCAAGAGGCATATCCAAGAACAGCACCTTATCCGGTTTGGGAAACCCTAACAGACGGTACTCGTAATCCTCTAACCATTCCAGATACTTGTCCCATTCGCTTTCAGGGCATTTGGTCATCTGATGGATAGCGTTAGAGGTGGTATACCGGGCCGCCACGATGGGAACACCGGCCTCGTAATCCTGTTGCCAAAAGCATTTATAGCTGGCATAGCGGTCCACGGCATAGAAGGAAGATGCGGCATAGGCGTTAACCGCGGCGGGAGAACCGCCCAGGTCACCGCCGAGATACATCTTCACCAATGCGGAGGAGGGTTGCTCATAATCGGGAAAACTGATCTGGCGATAGGATTCTCCGCGCTCGGTCAGCGCTTTATCCAGCCATTCCAGCTGGGTGGATTTACCGCAACCGTCAAGACCGTCAATGACCATTAGTTTACCCACAATCAGTTCTCCTTTTTATCCAAAATTGCCCGATAATGGGCGCGCATTTCCGCGGCCTTGCCGCAGGACATCTTGCCCTCCGGGCAAGCGCCGTAGGCGCAAGGTGGACCGGCATGCTTAAACAGGTGCGGCGCTACCTCTACGCACAGACGATACATCTGCTCCGCCAGGTCCCGAATCTCCCACTGGGCACGGTTGCAACAGCGGTGACGGAAAAAGTTATGTAAAGAACGGGCGTTCATCGTCATCATAATCTTGGTGGTGCAGGCATTGGGCAACACGAAACGGGCGTCCTCAATGGCCTGTTTTTCAGCGGCACGGGCTGCCGCCTTCTCTTCCATGCCGGAGGCGATATTGGTTTTTAAGTGTTTCTCTTTCAAGATGGCGGTCAGGCTATCGTAGTGGGCCTGGTCCTCTTCCATCGCCTTGCGGTATTCTTCCGCCGCCTCAGGGATGGACGCGATCTCGGGAGGAAGAATGTATTCAAACTGATTGGCGGTGACGTACCGCTGGCTCTGTACGCTGTAAGAGGCCATACGATGGCGGGTGATCTGAGCCAGTAATGCGCGGGAAACCCCCTCAATGCCAAAGGTGAAGCTGGCGTGTTCAATGGGGCTCTCGTGGCCGATGTCCGCCAGCATATCCACAAAGTTGGCGGTCTTTTCTTCTGTCAAGCCCTCCATCACCGTGTCGATGGTAGCGGCGGAATAACAAAGCTTTGCCGAAGCGGCAACCAATTTTTCCGGCAGATTGGTGTGAGCAATGAGCGATACTTTCATACAATCATCCCCTTTTCCTCTCATTATAACAGTATTAATTATTAATTACAATAATAATTCTCATTTTTTGCTTGATTTTTGCAAAAATGATGCTATAATAAGTTGGTAAATGCGTTGATCGAGAGAGTAAGTGTCCGATTTCACCGTTGCAGAGAGGATGACGTTGCTGTGAGTCATCTACGGTTGATGGATGCCGAAGTTCACTCGTGAGCGGTCAGGCTGAACCGATCAGTAGGCTTGAACGGCCCGTCCCCGTTACCGGACACCAAAGTGTTTGCTTTCGGCAAAAATTAGGGTGGTACCACGGAGATAATTTGTCTTCGTCCCTTTGCGGGACGGGGGCTTGTTTATTTTTACAAACCATTCACGAGAAAGGTGGAACAAAATATGAAGGAACAATTAGCATCTCTGCGCCAGACGGCGCTGGAGGAACTGCAGGGGCTGAACGACCCCAAGCAGCTGGAGGATTTCCGCGTACGGTATATGGGCAAAAAAGGCTCGGTTACCGCTCTGCTGAAAGGTATGGGTGCTCTCTCCGCTGAGGAGCGTCCCATTGTGGGTCAGATGGTGAACCAGCTCCGTCAGGAACTGGAAGAGGCGGTCTCCGCCAAATCCCAGACCATTCAGGAAGCTCTGCAGAAAGAGAAATTGGCGGCAGAAAAGCTGGATGTTACCATGCCCGGCAAGAAAGAGAATAAGGGCGGACTCCATCCCCTGAACGTGGTGTTGGAGGACATCATTGATATTTTCCAGTCTATGGGCTTTGATATTGTGGACGGTCCCGAGGTGGAGACCGACTATTACAACTTCCAGGCGCTGAACGTGCCGGAGGACCATCCTGCCCGTGATATGCAGGATACCTTCTATTTGGCAGAGGGTCTGTTGCTCCGCACCCAGACCTCCGCGGCACAGGCTCGGACTATGGAAGAGCGCAAGCCTCCTATCCGCATTCTGTGCCCCGGTCGCGTGTACCGCGCCGATGAGGTGGATGCTACCCACTCCCCCGTCTTCCATCAGATTGAGGGCTTGGTTATCGATAAGGGCATCACGATGTGCGACCTGAAGGGCGTTTTGGAGCAGTTTGCTCAGGAGATCTACGGTGAGGATACCAAGGTGCGTTTCCGTCCGTCCTTCTTCCCCTTCACCGAGCCCAGCGTAGAGGTGGACGTCACCTGCTCCGAGTGCGGCGGTAAGGGTTGCCGCGTCTGTAAGGGTGCCGGCTGGATTGAGATTCTGGGTGCCGGTATGGTGCATCCTAACGTGCTCCGCGCCGGTGGAATCGATCCGGAGGTTTACACCGGTTTTGCCTTCGGTATCGGTCTGGATCGCTTGACCACCACCCGTTATAAGATTAGCGATATTCGTCTGCTGTTCGAGAATGACGTGCGTTTCCTCGAGCAGTTCGACAATTAAAGGAGGGTTTGAGTTATGTATATTTCTTTGAGTTGGCTCAAACAGTATGTTGACATTGACGTATCCGTAGAAGAACTCTGCGAAAAAATGATTCACATCGGTTTCGAGGTGGAGGATTTGCAGGATCTGTCCAAGACCATGAATAACGTCGTGGTGGGAAAGGTTCTGGAGATGGAGAAACACCCCGATTCCGATCACCTGTGGATCTGCCAGATTGACGTAGCTCAGGATGAGCCGGTGCAGATCGTCACCGGTGCCCAGAACGTGTTTGTGGGTGCTTACGTTCCTGCGGCTCTGCACAAATCCGACCTGCCCAACGGTATGCATATCACCAAGGGCAAGCTGCGTGGTGTTCCCTCCAACGGTATGCTCTGCTCCGGTGAGGAACTGAACCTAAAGGCCGGCGATTTCCCCAACGCGGAAGTCAACGGCATTATGATTATGGATGACAGCTATCCCGCCGGTACCGATATGCGGGAGGTTTTGAAGTTGGACGATTATATCATCGACTTCAAGATCACCGCCAACCGTCCCGATTGCAACTGTGTGCTGGGCGTTGCCCGTGAGGCTGCCGTTGCCTTGGGTAAAGAGTTTAAGGCTCCTGTCCCCTCTTACAACGAAATGGGCGGTGACATCAACGAGCATATTAAGATCGACGTTGAGGACTACGACCTGTGCCACCGCTATATGGGTCGTGTTGTTAAGAATCTCCGTATCAAGGAATCTCCGGATTGGATGAAGCAGTGTCTGCGCGCCGCCGGAATGCGTCCCATCAACAACATCGTGGATATTACCAACTACGTGATGCTGGAGACCGGCCATCCCATGCACGCCTTTGATCTGCGCGACGTTAAGGGTGGCCAGATCATCGTCCGCCGCGCTAAAAACGGCGAGCCGTTCACCGCTTTGGATGACAAGGCACACACCTTGACAGACAATATGCTGGTGATTGCCGATGCCGAGGAGCCTTCCTGCCTGGCGGGTATCATCGGCGGTCTGAACAGTGAGATCAAAGAGGACACCACCGACCTGCTGTTTGAGTGTGCCAAGTTCCGCCGTGACTCTGTCCGCCGTACCGCCCGTACCCTGGGCGTCCGTACCGAGTCCAGCGCCCGCTTTGAGCGCGGCGTGGATACCATCGGCGTGGAATACGCTATGGAGCGTGCCTTGCAGTTAATCAGCGATTTGGATGCCGGTGACATCGTGTCCGGCGTGATTGACTGCCATAACGGTCTGCCCGCTCCCCGTACCCTGACCGTTCCTGCTCAGAAAATCAACGATTTGCTGGGTATTGAGGTGGCCTTTGACACCATCGTGGATATTCTGAACAGCTTGGGTATTGTCACCGATCTGAACGAGGGTGTACTCTCTTGTCAGATTCCCGCTAACCGCGACGACATTGAGGGTTGTGCCGATCTGGCGGAAGAGGTTATGCGTATCTATGGCTGTGAGCATATCGTTTCCACCCCCATCCGTGGCGATATCATCCGTGGCCGTAAGCTGCCGGAGCGGGTGATGACCGATAAGATCAAGAACGTGCTGGTGGCTAACCGTATGCGGGAGATCTCCACCTATTCCTTCATTGGTAGTAAGGCTATTGAAACGCTGAACTTGGCTCAGGACGACGTCCGCCGTCAGGCGGTCACCCTGCTGAATCCCTTGGGTGAGGAATACTCTACCATGCGGACCCAGCTGTTGACCAGTATGCTGACCGTTCTGTCCACCAACTACAACCGCAAGACCAAAGCGGTGCGTCTGTTTGAGGTGAGCAAGCGCTTTGTACCCAAGGCTCTGCCGGTTACCGAACAGCCTGCCGAAATCCCCACCCTGGCCATTGGTCTGTATGGTGAGAATGAAGATTTCTTCACCCTGAAGGGTGTTCTGGAGAGCCTGATGGACGTGTTTGGCGCTGAGACGGAGTACGCCGCTTCCTCCGAGCCGTATCTGCATCCCGGTCGCCAGGCCAACATCTCTATCGAAGATAAGGTGGTTGCCACCTTTGGTGAGGTGCATCCCGACGTGTCGGCTCAGTACGAGATGCCTGTGCGTGTTTACGTGGCTGAGGTGGACCTGCAAGCCCTGTTTGCAGTAGAGCGTCCTCGCGTACTGTATAAGGCTCTCCCCCGCTTCCCTGCCGTTGAGCGTGACCTGGCTCTGCTGTGTGATGCCGATATGCCGGTGGCTTCTATCGAGAAGATCATTCGTAAGGCCGGCGGCAAAATGCTGGAGAGTGTAGAATTGTTTGACGTGTACCAGGGCGCTCAGATCGAGGCCGGTAAGAAGAGCGTGGCCTACAGTTTGAAGTTCCGCGTGCTGGACCGCACCCTGTCTGATGAGGATATTGACCCGGTTTTGAACAAAATTTTTGAAAAACTGAAGGAAAATGATTGCATTCTTCGCTCTTAACCCCTTGTAAAGCGCTAAAGTTTGTAGTATAATACTATAAAATGAACTTGAATGGAGGACAGAACTATGTTGGATCGTACGATGACCTTTTCTCTTGGCGATGATAAAGAACAGGCTATGAAGGTGATTATGACCACTGTTTATGATGCGTTGAAAGAAAAGGGCTATAATCCCATTAACCAACTGGTCGGCTACCTCCTGTCTGAGGACCCGACCTACATCACCACCCACAATAACGCCCGCGCCCTGATTCGCAAGGTGGACCGTGACGAGCTGATGCGGGCCCTGGTGAAATCTTATCTCAATAACTAAGGAGGTCATTTTATGGCTGAGAATACCCCTTTTCTGATGTATAAGGGACGTCCGCTGGTTCGCTCCGGCAACGTTCTTTATTACGGTAGTATGGCTGAGAAATACGTTATCGTGATGCAGGTTCTTTCCACTAAGGAAGAGAACGGTATGCAGATGGCGGACAAGATTCAGATCCAGCTGATGCTCACCGACCCTGAGGTGCGGATGAAAGACCGCATCGCCAAAAAGAGCGAAAAGAACGGACTGTACAATGCCATGGATATTGGCAGCATCTGGCTGGAACGCGCTCTGAACGAAAAATAATGGTTTACTCAAAATCAGCACATCCTTTTGGGTGTGCTGATTTTGTAACCAGACGGAGTTGTTATGAAGCAATTTTCTGAAAAACAAAAAAGAAGAGGTTACGTAGCCGTTTCGTTGCTGGTATTGCTGATACTGGTTGCGTTGACCGTTGTCTTTGTGAAACTTCTGTCCCCATACCTATCTTCATCGGAGGAGTTTAAACTGTTTTTAGAGCAGTTTGGCTGGAAAGGGCGCTTTATCCTTTTAGGAATCCAATGCTTACAGGTGATATTTGCGCTAATTCCCGGCGAAGTGATTGAGTTTGTTGCCGGTTATGCCTACGGTGTCGTTGAGGGCACGCTTCTCTGTTTAACGAGCGTCGCAATATGCTCTTCCGGCATTTTTTTGCTGGTAAAACGGTTTGGTACTCCGCTAGTGGAATGGTTTTTACCCCAAGAGAAAATGGGAAAATTGCAGTTTCTGAGTGATGAGAAAAAACTGAAGTGGTTGGTGTTTCTGCTGTTTTTTATCCCCGGCACACCCAAGGATGCCCTCACCTATTTTGTAGGATTAACCAAACTGTCCTTACGGGAGTTTCTAGTAATCACGACGATTGCGCGCATACCCTCCATCGTTACGTCTACCGTGTGCGGTCACCTGATGATGGAGCAAAACTATTGGTTAAGCGTTGTTGTGTACGCCATAACCGGTATCATAAGCTGTGTTGGGTATCTGCTGTATAAACACATTCTGAAACAAAACGAACAGCGTAAGAAAAAGGAGTGATCGTCGGGTCACTCCTTTTTTAGCACCTATTTGTAAGTAGGACATACACTGATAACGGGACATACATCACGATGAAAGGAGTATGGTAGAATGAATCAATCGGCGAAAACACCATTTCCCGAAGACCCGGCTTTGGCCATCGCCTATGTGCGGTGGCAGAATCTGTGCGATGTTTATGAGCCGGAAAAGGCACTGGCGCAGGGGACGCTGTTCCCTGAGCTTGACAAGCCTTTCTACGGAAGGAGGGCTCGCTATGGTATGCAAAAATGCCGTTGAAAAGCGCATCAACGCCTACAAGTTTGCGTTGTATGACCTGGGTTTGTATCTGGATTCCCACCCCTGTGACCAAAAGGCCATGCAGCTCCGCGGCGTCTACAAGGAGCGCCTTGCTCAGCTCATTGACGAATATGAGCAACACTATGGCAACTATGTGGTAACCATGGCGGATGTGTGCGACAATTGGTCGGAGTGGGTCAAGGACCCGTGGCCGTGGGACGGTATGAGAGGAGATGGGCGTTGTGTGGCAATATGAAAAGCGGTTGCAGTACCCGGTAAACATCAAGAATCCCAATCCCAAGCTGGCACAGGTCATCATCAGCCAGTATGGCGGTCCGGATGGTGAAATCGGCGCATCCCTGCGGTATCTGAGTCAGCGGTACAGTATGCCCTATCCGGAGCTGAAAGCCATCTTGACCGACGTGGGCACTGAGGAACTGGCCCATCTGGAAATGGTTGGTGCAATGGTACATCAGCTGACCCGTAATCTCACCGAGCAGCAGATCAAAGACAGCGGTTTTGCGCCCTATTACACCGATCACACGGTGGGGGTCTACCCCGTTGCCGCGGCCGGCACGCCTTACGATGCCATGTCCTTTGCGTCCAAGGGCGATCCCATCACCGACCTGCACGAAGATTTGGCTGCCGAGCAGAAAGCCCGCACCACCTACGATAACCTGATCCGTTTGGTGGATGACCCGGATGTCTTGGAGCCCTTAAAGTTCCTGCGTGAACGGGAGATCGTCCACTTGCAGCGGTTTGGCGAAGGCTTACGTCTCGTACAAGACCGCCTAGATAGCAAGAACTTCTATGCCTTTAACCCCGCATTCGATTAAACAACAAAGGGAAGACACCTTTCGCCCACACCCCATAAGGCAGTATTTGTTTTTCGAACAAAAATTCCCCGTACCGTTGTCGAAAGCCTCGCAAGGCGCCAGCCTTGCTGCATTTTCGGCTTAGTTACAGGAAATTTTATTGTTCTACAAAACTGTGAAGCACCTTAAAAAGTAAATTTTGAGTACAAGAAAAGGAGAAAAGCCTCGATAATGCTGACGCATATCGAGGCTTTTTGACGCATTATTGTGCCAAAAGTTTCTTTTTAAAAGGAAATACCGCCTTATGGGGTGTGGGCGTTTGGTGTCTTCCCTTTTGCGTTGCTCAATTATTCTGCGGGGGTTTCAGCCTGCTTATTGTTGGAGCGCAGAGATACGCGGGCCTGGCGGACCTGACTGACCTGCTGGGCCAGAGTCTCCTCGGTGCGGCGCAGGATATCCTCGGTGAATTCCTGGGCGGTGCGGCGCATTTCGCGGGCGCGTTTTTGGGTCTGGGCCTGAATCTCGTTGGCACGCTCCTGTGCCTGCACCACGATCTCCTCGTGGGACAGAATCTGGTTGCGGCGCTCCTCGGCATTACGGATAATACCCTCAGCCTCTTTCTTAGCGGTGTTCACAATGTCGGTGCGATCCGCCACGATGGCCTTGGCCTGGCGAATCTCAGAGGGCAGGTTGGCGCGGATATCGTCAATCATGTCGCGGATCTTCTCACCGTCTACCACAATCTTACCGCCGGACAGGGGCATTGCCCATGCGGCATCCAACATATCGTCCAACTGCTCCAGGATATCGTCAATATTCTTGCTCATAATTCTCTTTCCTTTCTAAACTTTTCTGTTATATCGGGCAGAATGCACGCGGGGACAAAATCGTCGATTTTGCCGCCAAAGCGGGCAACCTGCTTTACCAGACTGGATGATAGATACATATTATCGGCAGCGGTGGTTAGAAACACCGTTTCTGCCTCGGGGTACAATTTGCGGTTGGTCAGCGCCATCTGAAACTCGTACTCAAAGTCGGACAGAGCCCGCAAACCCTTGACAATGGCGGTGGCGTTACGTAGTTTGGCGTAATCTGCCAGCAGACCGTCGTAGCAATCCACCATGACGTTGTCAATACCGGCGTTATCGATTACACGCCGGAGCAGATCCATACGTTCCACCTGAGAGAACAAAGGAGATTTGGATGCATTGGTCATCACCACCACGATCACTTTATCAAACAACTTGGATGCTCGGGTAATGATGTCCAGATGACCCAATGTCACCGGGTCAAAACTGCCGGGACAAATGGCAATTTTCATTTAATCTCCTCCCTTCAGGCGTGGTAGCGGTACAGCCACACATAGGTGTGACCGAAACGATAGGTTTTCGCCACGGCGAAACGACCAAGCGTTTCCGGCAACGTGACGGTATCGTCGGTCTCGCAAATGATGATGCCGCCGTCATTGACCAGGGGTTCTACCTTCTCCAAGACAGGGCACAGCAACTCGGATGCGTAAGGCGGGTCCAGGAACACCAGGTCAAAGCGGTCACCGGGCCGGGTCAAATACGCCAAGGCATCGGTACCCAAGACTTGGGATTTCTCCATCAGGCCGGTATGCTGTAAGTTTTGTTTGATGATCTTCACCGCTTCGGTGTTTTTGTCCACAAACACACAGCCGGAGGCGCCACGGCTGAGCGCCTCGATGCCTAACTGACCGGAACCGGCAAACAAATCCAGCACACGGCGTCCTTCGATATCAAACTGAATGGCGGAAAATAGGCTCTCTTTGACCTTTTCACCGGTGGGTCTGGTGGCATCACCGGGTAGGGTTTCCAATCTTCTGCCACGGGCAGAACCGGTAATCACACGCATACGTTACACCCCCTCGGCCTTGTCCACCGCATAGACTGTGCGGGAGCAGAAAGTCTCCCCTGCTTTCAGCACGATGGACGGGAAGTTGGGCTGATTGATGCTGTTGGCAAAGAATTGGGTTTCCAGACAGAAGCCCTGATGCGGGCCCCATTTGAGTCCGTATTTGCCACCGGGCTCGCCAAGGAAGTTGCCGGTATAGACCTGAACACCGGGCAGGTCGGTCAGGCAACGAAGCTGAATACCGGTTGCCGGACTGTAGGCCGTAACTACCTCCCGTACCGGTTGCGTCTCGTAAGACAGCACAAAGTTGTGATCCACGCCGCCGGTATAGGCCATAGAGGCGTCCTCGTTGTTCAGGGCATCGCCAATGGGTTTGGCGGTGCGGAAATCAATGGCGGTACCGGCTACCGGAGCGTATTCTCCGGTGGGAATCAAGCGCTCGGTGACCGGGGTGTATTCCTCGGCGGCGATTCTCAGCAGCGTGTTATGCACCGTTTCACCATCGCAACCATTCAGATTGAAATAAGAATGGTTGGTGAGATTGACGGGGGTATCTTTATCGGTCTTTACTCGATAATCCAGCATCAGCTCGTTTTCTTCGGTGAGGGTATAAGTCAATTGCAACAGCAGGTTTCCGGGATAGCCCTCTTCCCCATCCGCGCTAAAAGCGGAAAAGGCCACGCAGGGATATTTCCCTTCTCGGAGAATGGTGTAGTCCCAAACCTTTTTATCAAAACCCACCATGCCGCCGTGCAGGTGGACGTGACGATCCACCTCGTTACAGGCCAACTCGTAGGTGGTACCGTTTAAAGTGAAACGACCGTCGGCGGTGCGGTTGCAAACGCGACCGACCGTAGCGCCGATATAGGCGCCGGATTGAAAATAGCACGCGGCTTTGTCAAAGCCCAGGACAATGTCTTTATCAGCAAAACAAAATGCCTGAATGGTAGCACCAAGGGTTAAAAGGGATACCGAAGTGCCCACCTTATTGCTCAGGGTTATTTTGTGTATTTCGCGACCATCTTGTAAACGGTCAAACAAAGAAACAGACACAGACATAGCAATTCCTCCTTTCGGTTATGTATATCATACGGTCAAAAACGGCTCCCATTGTGCTAACCGTTTTTCACCGATACCTTCTACTTCCAGTAATTCCTCCAAATTGGTGAAGTAGCCAATCAAATCCCGATATGCAATAATGCGGGTGGCATACACCTCGCCGATGCCGGAGACGGTCATCAGTTCTTCTTTGGTGGCGGTATTGAGGTTGATTTTTGCGGAAACGGACGTTGCGGTTTTGGCGATGGTTGCTTCTGCTACGGTAGTCGTGGTAGCGACTGTCGTGGCGAGTGGTTCCGTAGTAGCCGATGTTGTGGCTTTTGTCGGCGGTGACGTAGCCGGCACGTACTCAATCACCGTGGTATCCAGCCGGGTGGTCTCCAAAAAATCCGCAAAGAACGCACCGGCGGTAAAGAATACCGCCGCGGTAGACACAATGACCAACACCAAACCGGTAATATCTTTTTTCTCAAATTTCACGGTATCACCTTAACCTTAAAGCGCTTCAAAAGCTTCGCGCACCGTCTTAACCCCGATGATCTCGATATCGTTTCTGGGGGTAACGTTCTTTAGATTATGGTGCGGAATAATGGCCTTTTTAAAGCCCATTCTGGCGGCTTCGCCAATGCGTAGGTCTGCATTGGATACGGCACGGATCTCTCCCGTAAGGCCGATTTCTCCGAATGCGATGGCATCCGATGGGACGGCAACGTCTTTTAGCCCAGAGATCAAAGCCAAGGCCACCGGCAAATCAACGGCAGGCTCGTCCAACCAAAGACCGCCCACCACATTGACGTAGGTGTCTAGGTTGGAGAACAAATACCCGGCGCGTTTTTCCAGCACCGCCAAAATCAAGGAAAGGCGGTTGTAATCAAAACCGGTCGCCATACGGCGCGGGTTACCAAAGCCGGTGGGTGAAACCAATCCCTGCACCTCAGCCAGCATTGGGCGTGTGCCCTCAATGGTACAGGCTACGCAAGAGCCGCTGACGTTTAGCGGGCGTCCGGACAACAGCATCAGCGAGGGGTTTTCTACCTCGATAAGGCCTTTATCCGCCATTTCGAATACACCAATCTCGTTGGTGGAACCGTAGCGGTTTTTCACGCACCGGAGCAGGCGGTAACTGGAATGGCGATCGCCCTCGAAGTACAGCACGCAGTCGACAATGTGCTCCATAACCTTGGGTCCGGCGATGGCACCGTCCTTGTTTACGTGGCCCACAATAAACACCGGTATGTCCATCCGCTTGGCTACCCGCATGATGGCAGAGGTGCATTCCCGCACCTGGGTAACGCTGCCGGAGGCAGAGGCCACCCGGGACAGGTTCATGGTCTGAATGGAATCCACGATAACGATGTCCGGCTTTTCCTCCTGCATGGACAGTAACACGGCGTCCATATCGTTTTCGCAGAGGATGTACAGATTTTCGCAGGTAACACCTAAGCGGTCAGCGCGCAGTTTGATTTGCCCTTCGGATTCCTCGCCGGAGACGTACAAAATGCGGTTGTCGGAGCCGAGGTGCTGACAGATCTGCAACAATAACGTGGACTTACCGATACCGGGATCGCCGCCGATCAGCATCAGCCCGCCGCGCACAATGCCGCCTCCCAGAACGCGGTCCAGTTCCCGCATGCCGGTGTGGTAGCGCTGTTTGTCGTTGGGGGTGATGTGGGCAATAGATTGTACCGGAGCAGCGCTCACCCGCACGTTGGCGGTTGCCTGTGCCTGGATCTGTTCCTCCAGCGTGTTCCACGCACCGCAGGCGGGACAGCAACCGTACCACTTGGCGGATTCGGCACCGCACTCGGTGCAAGCGTAAATGGATTTGTTTTTCGGTGCCATAGAATCCCTCATTTCTCTGATGAAAATTGAAAATAACCGATCGTAATCGCAAAGGCCAGTTGTTGGCGGTAGGTCTCAGACAGCAACCGCTGTTGTTCTTCGGGGTTGGACAGAAAACCGCATTCCACCAACGCCGTCGGCGTGGTGGTGTGGTGCAGCAGGAAAATGCCGTCGGATGAGGGTTTGATTTCCCGGTCGTTGTCCGGTTGTATACATTCTCGAACGGCGGTCTGAATACACGCGGCCAGCCGTTGGCTGTCGGGATGATTGGGTGAATAAAAGGTTTGTGTGCCGTTGTATTTTGCCACGGAAAAATGGTTTTGGTGAACCGATATTACCAAATCGGCCTGATTATACAGTGCCAGACGAGTTTGCAAGTCGGCTACTTTTTTTTGACGGATGGTATCTTCCGTGCCGTCAATCAAGCCGACGTCGGTGGTGCGGGTCATTACGATCGGCACGCCACAGACGGTGAGCATATCACGTAACAACAAGGAAACCGCCAGATTGACGTGCTTTTCCACTGTGCCATCCTCAGCTACCGTTCCCCCATCGAATCCGCCGTGACCGGGGTCGATCAGCACAAAATGGGCGGGTTTATCCGAAAGGGTCGGTGCGGTGGATGCACAACCGCACAGCAATAATAAGCAACACAGGATAACCGATAGTTTTTGCATAAACACATCACCAACAGTAGTGTATGTGCAACAAATGGGCGGTATGATTAGATTTCGTCCTCGTCCTCGGCGGCGGTTTTCTTAAAGGTGATAAACTCAGCAAAAGAGAAACGATTTCCGCCCAAACGGTAGGAAATGCCGCTGATCAGCGGAACGAAGAGGAAGGTGGGAAGCAACAGAATGATCTGCACCCAAGATACGTCCAAGGTGGATTTGGCGGCACCTAAAACCCAGTTAACGTAAGGATAGAACGGGAACGCCGTGATGCGATAGGCCTGCATCATCATCTCGGGGAAAACACCCAACTTGGAAATCAGCAACAGCAGCCAAACCAATGCAAAAGGTGCGGTGGCCAGTAAACCGACCTTGAAACCACGCAGGGAATCGGTGCGCTGACCGCGGTAGCGGGTGTTGGTGTCGTCGCGATTACCGAAGGCCCAGAGAATGTGGTACGGGAAAATGCCGAACAACACCAGCAGAAGAACCTGTGTAATCACGTTCATAGCGGTTTGTTTACCTGCGGGTACCACACGGATGGAGGTCATCATCTGATTATCCTTCAGCTTCAGACTCTCTGCGGTGGCGTGTTCTTCACCGGCCTTGAAATAATAGTCCTCCCCTACCTGGGAGACTTCGCCGTCCTCGTTCTGCTCATATACCTGATAGCCTACTACGTCGCTCAAAAATGCCGTGGTAATCACGTTCATAGAAACGTACAGGATAGCGCACAGCACGGTTGCCACCAAAAGGCGGATGAACAGTTTTACAGCAACGCTCAGTGTTTTTTTAGCTCTTTTATTCATTTCTTGTCCTCAATTACTCTATGGATTCTCCGTTTTCAATGGCGGTGATCATATCCACGCGGGTCTGGTGACGACCACCCTCAAAGGGGGTGTCCAGCCAAGCGGCAACGATTTCCTTAGCAACCTCGATGCCGATAACGCGGGCGCCCATGGCCAGCATATTGGAATCGTTGTGGGCGCGGGTCATCTTGGCGGAGTAGGAATCGCTGCACAGGGAGCAACGGATACCCTTCACTTTATTGGCTACCAAAGACATACCGATACCGGTACCGCAAATCAGGATGCCGCGGTCGCATTTGCCGCTGGCAACGGCATTGGCGGCACGAGCGCCGAAAATGGGATAGTGGCAACTGTCCGGGGTGTAAGTGCCGAAATCCTCGTACTCCAGACCGCGCTCCTCCAAAATTTTAATCACTTCTGCTTTCATCTCCAAAGCGGCGTGGTCACAAGCGATAGCAATCATTGTTTTTACCTCCAAAATTAAATTACGATGCCGCCGTTAGGCGCCAACACTTGTCCGGTGATAAATCCGGCTTTATCCGAAACCAAAAAAGAAACCGCATTAGCTACGTCCTCGGGTGTGCCCAAGCGGCACAGCGGCGCTTCGTTTGCCAATTCGTCCAGTGTTTGCTGGTCAAAATCCGCCAGCATATCGGTGGCGATCACGCCGGGCGCAACGCAGTTGACCCGAATGCCGGAGGGTCCTACCTCTTTTGCCAGCGCCTTTGTCATACCGATCAGCGCCGCCTTGGCGGTGGAATAATGCACCTCGCAGGACCCGCCGGTTTGCCCCCACATAGAAGACACGTTTACGATAACGCCGTCGTGATTATAGATCATATCCGGTAGTACGGCACGACAGGCATAAAATGCACCGTCAACGTGCACCGCCATCATCCGATGCCATTCGTCATCGCTGATTTCGGTGAACAGCTTCTGCTGGGCAATACCGGCATTGTTCACCAGTACGGATATGGTGCCCAACTTCGCATTGATGTCGGTTATCATTTTGCGCACATTGGCACCGTCAGCCATATCGCAGGCAAAGGCGGCGGCTTTACCGCCAGAGGCGCGAATCTCACGGCACAGCTCCTCCGCTAAATCGGCGGATTGGCAGTACCCAACGGCTATGACATACCCATCCCGTGCCAGTTTGCGGGCGATGGCCCGCCCAATTCCCCGGGATGCTCCCGTTACTAATGCTACCTTCGCCATCGTTACAGCTCCGCGGTAAAGGTGTTACCGGTCATTTCATAGCGGTCAAAGTCAACACCGGTCATCTTGAACATCAGCTTGGAAGCCTGAACGGAATCGCTGTCGCCGTATTTGTCGGACAGGTACACCACCCGCTTAACGCCGGCCTGAATCAATGCTTTGGCGCACTCGTTACAGGGGAACAGCGTGGTGTACACCGTGGCGCCGCGGATGTTGCCGCCTCCGTAGTTGAGGATGGCGTTCAGCTCCGCATGGCAGACGTAGAGGTATTTGGTGTCCATAGGAGCACCTTCGCGGGCCCAGGGCATAACCTCGTCCGAGCAACCGGTAGGCATACCGTTGTAACCCACCGACATAATCTTATTGTCCGGGCCTACGATGCAGGCGCCGACCTGGGTGCCGGGGTCTTTACTTCTCTGGGCGGAAAGCAGGGCGATGCCCATAAAATAGGCGTCCCAGCTAAGATAATCTTTTCTCTGGTCCATTACGTTTGCTCCTTGTTTAACAGTTTTGGGAATAGCTTGGTAAATTGCCGGAAAGCCCCCGGCAAAGGATAACCTTTTTGTAGGGCGGTGAAATCCGCCAGCGCGAAATGATCCGGCAAAGAATCCGGACAATCCAATCGGTACAGCGTTCCGCTCATCTGCCATTCGATGTGAGAAAACAGGTGTTTGGCGTTGGGTAGTTTCTCAATAGACGTACATCTTTGTTGCAGTTCAGTGGGTAACGCTTCCAATGGATCGTCCGATAACGTGTTGGGTAATTCCCACAACCCGGCTAACAGACCGGAAGCCTCCCGGCGGTGAATCAAAAGCCGAGGTGTATCCTCGTCGGTAATTGCAACAACCACTTGCCTTTCTTCCACACGGCGCTTGGTTTTCTTGATACGCACAGGCAGTGCGGTGGCGGTTCCCTCGCGATAAGCAACACAATCCTCCCGCAAAGGGCACAACGCACATTTTGGAGTTGTGTTGGGCAAACAGATGCGTTCGCCCAATTCCATCAACGCTTGGTTAAAGCGTCCTGGCTCCCGTTCCGGTATCAGCTGCCACGCCAGGTCGGTGAATCGCTTTTTGCCGGCTGTGGAAAGAACATCGGTATCATCCCCGGTAAGGCGGGAAAGCACCCGCATAACGTTTCCGTCCACAGCGGGAACCGGGACGTTAAAGGCGATGGAGGCAATGGCTCCGGCGGTGTAGGGGCCGATACCGGGTAGTGCCAATAGCCGTTCGTAGTCCGCAGGCATCTGTCCGTTATATTCCTGCATCAAAATTTGTGCCGATTTCTGCAGGTTTCGGGCCCGGGAATAGTAACCTAATCCTTCCCAGAGCTTTAATAAAACCTCTTGCGGAGTTTCTGCCAATGCGTGGATGTCCGGTAAGGCGGTGATAAAACGATTGTAGTAAGGCAACGCCGCTTCAATGCGGGTTTGTTGCAGCATAATTTCGGAAATCCAAACGTGATACGGCGTCGGTTCGGAACGCCAAGGAAGCGGCCGAAAACGAGAGGCATACCAAGAGAGGAGCTGGCTAGAAATCCGCTCAGCGTTCACAAAACGACACCTCCCCCACTTTGACACTCATATAGATATTACTATAACACAGAACATTCTAAAAGACAACCATAAAATAACCGCCTTTGTCAAAAAAATCGACAAAGGCGGTCAAAACATTATTTTGTACCAAAGATACGGTCACCGGCATCGCCAAGACCAGGCAGAATATAGCCGTTTTCGTTCAAACGCTCGTCAAGGCAAGCGCAATACACCTGCACATCGGGATGGTTATCGTTGAGGAATTTCAGGCCCTCCGGAGCGGCAATGATGCACATAAACTTGATGGAGCGGGGATTCTTGGTTTTGATCTGAGATATGGCATCCACCGCAGAACCGCCGGTTGCCAGCATCGGATCCAAAACGATGACGTCGCGCTCGTTGATATCCTTGGGCAGTTTGCAGTAATAGGGATGAGGAATCAAGGTCTCCTCGTCGCGGTACATACCGATATGTCCCACACGGGCGGAGGGCACCAGTTCAAGGCCGCCATCCACCATACCTAAACCGGCGCGGAGAATGGGCACAAAGGCCAATTTACGACCGGCAATAACCTTGCATTTAGCAACCTGGAGAGGGGTTTGGATATCCACCTCGCAGGTGGGCAGGTCGCGGGTTGCCTCGTACACCATCAGTTCGGTGATCTCCTTGATAAGGCCACGGAATTGATTGGATGGGGTGTTTACGTCGCGCAGCATACTGACCTTATGCTGTACCAGAGGGTGATCTGCGATAAAGGGTGCCTTTGCCATAATACATTACCTCCATTGATGCGGATACCGCATAATTATTTGTTCAGTCGGTTATTTAATTCTCTCTCTGCCTGAGGAAGTCGCAAGTACACCGGCAATAGTTCCTCTGCCGATATGGTCTGCCCCGCCTCGAACATACGATGGGCCACCGCCGCCGTAGCAGCAGCGTTTTGATACCGTACGGCGGCAGGTGCTAAATGCAGTAGCGGAACGGTATCTCTGTAAGCATTATAACACAAATCACTGCCGTCGCCAACAAAAACAACGGGTTTTTGGACGGATAACAGCTTTTCTTTTAGATCGGCTAGCGAGATAGCCTCGTCATCGGACAAACGAAGGGTTTCTCCTGCCTCGTTTTTGGTAAACAACGCAGAATACACCTGCTGACAACGGGCATCCATCGTACAGCAAATAACGGTGTCGCTCGGAACAGCCACTTGATGAGCCATACTCTCTAATGTGGAGACGGAAATGCAAGGAATATTATCCGTAAAGGCAATCCCCTTTACGGCGGAAACGCCAATGCGGACGCCGGTAAAGGAGCCGGGCCCGGCATTTACCGCCACGGCATCCAGCTTGTCCGGGGTAATTCCGGAAATGCCCAGCAAATTTCTAATCATCGGCATCAAGGTCTGGCTATGGGTCAGGCCTGTGTTGGAGTAAAAGCTTCCCAACAAACGGTCATCCTGCACCAAGGCGCAAGAAACGGGTTTTGCCGATGTATCAATAGCCAATATTAAAGCCATTACGTCACTCTCTTTCGATCAATCTGGTGGTATCGTCTATTCGCTGCATGCGCAGACGGATAGCATCCTCCGGCAGTGCATTTTCGATGTTTTCGCTCCATTCCACCACCAAAATGGCGCCGGCATCCAAATAGTCAAAGAAGCCGGTGGAATACAGATCCTCCCAGCCGGAGACGCGATACATATCGAAATGGACCAGCGGCGGTTGTCCACCATAATCGTGGACCAGAGCAAAGGTGGGGCTGGAAACCTCGGCGTTTAGCCCTAATCCGGCGGCAATGCCGCGTACCATAGCGGTCTTCCCCATTCCCATACCGCCGAAAAAGGCAACGACCGAACCGCTATTTAATTCTTTGGCCAATTCACGGCCGTATTCCTCGGTCATAGATACCGATTCCGAACGAAATAGATTGCTCACCCACTCACCACCTGTCATTTTATGTTTGATTTTGATTATTATAGCACAACTTTTTAAATAATGAAAGAGAAATCTTGCAACATTTGAAAAAGTCGGCTATAATATATGAGAAAACAATTTAAGGAGGCGAAAATAATGCATTACGGTAACAAGCGGTTTGTGGATCAAGTGATTTCATTCTTCCGATACACCAATCTTCGATTATTGTTTCTATGTTTGTCGGCATCGATATATGGATGTATATTGGTCTATTCTGCGGCCTATGGCATCGGTGAAGGCTGGGGCGGTGCCTTGATGCAGATCATCGCCTCTGTGGGCGGCATTGCCGTCGCCTTGTTCATTTCACGCGCCGACTATGAGGATATATGCTCGCTGTGGCCTGTTTGGAGCGGCATTTCCATTTTGCTGGTGCTTCTCACCTTTACCCCGCTGGGTCTGAATGCTACCGGTACCGACGATACTGCCTGGCTGGCCATTGGTCCCATCACGTTCCAACCGGCGGAGTTGATGAAAATCAGTTTCATTATTTCGTTTTCAATGCACCTAAACCGTGTCCAAGAGCATATTCACCGTTTTAGTACGGTGTTAGGTCTGTGCCTTCACGGCGGTATTCATATCTTTTTGGTGTTCTTGCAGGGTGATGATGGTACGGCGTTGGTGTTCATCTCCGTCTTCCTATGTATGCTGCTGGTTAGCGGTATTAACCTCATCTATTACATTCTGGGATTTGCCGGTGTGTGCGCTGTGGTACCGATCCTTTGGACCTTCTTTATGAATGAAGAGAAAAAGTCGCGGTTCTTATGCATTCTTCCCCCCTACGTAGAGAAATATTTAGAGGGTATTGGTTGGCAACAGTTTGAGGCGCTGAAATCCATTGGCTCCGGACAATTGACCGGTGTGGGCTATTTGCAGGGCACAAACCCCACGTTGTTTGCGCGGAATAACGACCTGATATTCATTGTGGCGGCGGAGGAATTTGGCTTCCTGGGCGGTATTTTACTGTTTCTGGTTATTGGCTTGCTGGTGTACGAGTTATATCGCTGTGCTAAAAAATCCCAAGATTCTCTGGGAACGTATTTGTGCGTTGGCATGATGGCGTTGATAGGTTTCCAGTCGCTTATCAATCTGGGTATGAACCTGCGGGTTCTGCCGGTTATCGGTATTACCCTGCCCTTCTTTAGCGATGGTGGTAGTTCGGTAGCTACTTTGTATTTAGGAATTGGTCTGGCACTGAGCGTATCCTATTCCGAGCGAACACGAAAAGGCAATGGATTAACACGACTATAGACATAAAAAGACCCGTTCACCGATCGGTGGACGGGTCTTTTCGTTTTTACTCTTCGACAGAATCGAATTCGTCGTTGATCAGGGGCTCGATTTCGTCATCCACGTACAGGCAGTCGCAATCGTAATCGCAATCCACAAAATCCTCCTCGGTGACCTCGTTGGCCTTTTTACGGGCACGCAGAGCCAGCAGGACGATGGTGGTAATCGCGGCAACCGCAGCCGCAACGACGGCTACCCAAATCACGTTAGACTTCTTGTTAAACATAAGCGAACCTCCTACAAATTTCTATTTCTATCAGTATAGCGTATTTTACGGAGAAAGTCAAATATTTATTCGGCGTTCTCCATAACGCGGCGGAATTCCTCGCCGTCCATTTTTTCAGAAACCATCAGTTGTTCGGCGACGGCAATCAGTTTATCCATATGGTCACGTAAAATCTTTTCGGTTTCGGCATAGCCCTCGGTCAGCATCTTATGGACCTCGGCATCGATCTGTGCGGCAACCTCCTCAGAATGGCTGCGGGTATGACCGAAATCACGGCCCAAGAACACCTCATCGCTATCCGAAGAAGCGTAGCAAATGGGACCCAGCTTATCGCTCATACCGAATTTGGTAACCATGCGGCGGGCGATCTCGGTGGCGCGCTCAATGTCGTTGGATGCGCCGGTGGAGATGTCCTCCAGTGTCAGCGCCTCGGCAACCCGACCGCCCAGCAGAACCTGGATATCCTCCAGCATCTCGCCGCGACACTTGTAGGAGCGGTCCTGCTGAGGCAGGCTCATGGTATAGCCACCGGCCATACCCCGCGGGATGATGGAAATCTGATGCACCGGGTCTTGGGTTTCGCAGAAATAGGTGACCACAGCGTGACCGGCCTCGTGGTAAGCGGTCAGCTTCTTTTCCTTCTCGGTCATCACGTGGCTGCGTTTTTCGGTACCCACAACCACTTTAACGGTGGCCTCGCCGATTTCGTCCATGGTGATGGCGCGCAGGTCGCGGCGGGCGGCCAGCAAAGCGGCCTCGTTCAGCAGGTTTTCCAAATCCGCACCGGTGAATCCGGCGGTGGACTTGGCAACCACGGACAGGTCTACGTCCGGAGCCAACGGCTTGCCTTTCGCGTGTACTCTCAAGATAGCCTCACGCCCGGTGAGGTCGGGGGTGTTCACCACCACCTGGCGGTCGAAACGGCCGGGACGCATCAAGGCGTGGTCCAGTACGTCGGGACGGTTGGTGGCGGCAATCATAATGATGCCCTCGTTTCCACTGAAACCGTCCATCTCCACCAGTAACTGGTTAAGGGTTTGTTCACGCTCGTCGTGACCGCCGCCAAGACCGGCGCCGCGCTGGCGGCCCACGGCATCGATCTCATCAATAAAGATGATGCAAGGGGCGTTCTTTTTGGCTTGGTCGAACAGGTCACGGACACGGGAAGCACCCACACCCACGTACATCTCTACGAAATCCGAGCCGGACATAGAGAAGAAAGGAACGCCTGCCTCACCGGCAACAGCACGGGCCAGCAGGGTTTTACCGGTACCGGGAGGGCCTACCAACAGTACGCCCTTGGGTACGCGAGCACCCAATTCGGTGAAGCGGCGGGGATCCTTCAGGAATTCCACCACTTCGCGTAGTTCTTCTTTTTCCTCGTCCGCGCCGGCCACGTCGTCAAAGGTGGTTTTGCGCTTGTCGTCGGTAACCTGTTTGATCTTGGCCTTGCCAAAGCCCATCATTTTGCCGGGGCCGCCGTCCATAGAGCCCAGCGACCGCCGCAAAGACAGGAACAAAAATGCCATCAGCACACCCATCAAAATAATGGGCAACCAGGTGCTGATCCAGGACATATCCGCCTGCTTGATTTCGTTGTATTTGATGTCGTTGTCCGGATCGTCGTCCAGCTGCCGTTGGGTCAAGATCGGGTCAACGCGCTCTAAGAAGAGACCTACGTTAGGCACAGTATAGGTAATGACGTAGTCTTTTTCGGTTACCTTACCATCCTTGTTACGATCGGTGCGATACGCTTCGCGCAGGGTCATCTCCAGCTTGCCGGTGCTGATGTCCAGGGTGATTTCTTCCACCTGGTTATCGTAAATGTACTGGACGTAATCCGAGTACACCGGCTCTTCCTTTTTGGTGTCCGTTTTACCGGTCAGCATTGAGGAAAATGCAAAGAAAATGGCAATCGGTATACCGATCAGCAACAGCACTTTCCATATTACCTTGCCGGGTTTGTTGTTTTTAGGTTCCATCTTTTCACTCCTAATCGTGAAATATAATCTACGTTAGCCTTGCACCGATTGCTCCTGCCATACAAGAAAATGTTTGGTATCTTCTGTAATGCGTACTCTTTCGTCGCAAGTCATACCGGGAATCCATACCACACCCTGCTCATCGCAGACAAGGGGCATAACGTCTCGCTGAACAACAGGGACTTGGCACTCGTTCATCAGTTTCTTGACGCTTTTTCCGATACCCCGGCCCGCAGGGTGGATGGTATCCCCTTCCCTACGGCTCCTTACAAGCAACTTGCCTTGTATTCTATCATAGTCCACCGCGCTAGTGGAGAACAAATTATGAACATTTTCGTCTGGGGACGTATCGGTGACAGCTATTGTGTAATCACACCCGTTAACTGAAAAGGTGAAAGGGAATTCTTCCACCGAGATTGGCGTTAGCTCTACTGGCTGTCCGTGGGATGGTACAAACAGCAGTTGGTTTGCTGTGATGACGGCAGACGTTCCACCGGGTAAGCATACCGAGCCGTATCCTTTAGCGATAAGGGTTTCCACCGCCTGAATATGACACTGGTCGTAAGAAGTTATACCGGCATTACAGAACAATTGGCCGATAATGCGAGAGCGCACAGGCTTTGCCAATGCATTCAAGTCGGAAACCGAACACGGATTGCCGCCTGCCAGCACGTCCTTTATCCGTTCGCGGAAATAGGCTGCGTCCACTGTCGCGTGGTTGCTTAAACGCAAGATAGCCTCATCAACAGCCGGATTTAGTTGTCGCAAAAGCGGAAGAATTTCGTGGCGAATACGGTTGCGGGTAAAGGTGACATCGGTGTTGGTTTCGTCGTTGACGAAAGGAATGCGGTGCTCTTGACAATAGGCTTCAACCTCGGCGCGGCTGCATCCAAGTAAAGGCCGCCGAATGGTGTCGTAGGCGGGTGAGATTCCCACCAGACCATCCACACCGGTACCACGGATAATCCGCATCAGCACCGTTTCGGCTTGGTCGGAAGCGGTGTGAGCGGTTAGAACGTAGTCTGCACCAACCGCTTGGCAGCATTTCTCGAAATCTGCATAGCGGATTTGCCGACCGGCCTCTTCCAAGGTAAGCCCTTTCGATGCCGCATAGCCGGAAACATCTTCGCGATAAACCGTTAAATCGATTCCGTTCTCCTCACAATAGCAACGGACAAACGTCTCGTCTCTATCGGCGGTTTCCCCACGTAAACCGTGGTGGATATGCACGGCAGAAACGCGGATTCCGGGAGTAGGCCAGTGGGTCATTATGTGGAGCAGAGCCATAGAATCCGCGCCACCGGAAGCGCCTACCAATACGTGGCAAGGTGCGGAAAACAAGGTGTTTTCCTCTGTAAAGGCAAAAACCTTTGCAGCAAAATCAACCGCCATATTCATTTCTTTGACCATCCAAGGAGGTAAACTGGGTAAATTCACCGGCCCAAGCCAGTTCCACGGTCCGCAGTTCGCCGTGACGGTTCTTGGCAACGATGACCTCGGCAATGCTGGCGGCAGGTGCCGCGGTGGGGTCTTGGTCGTTGTTGCCGTAGTATTCCGGACGGTACAGGAACAGTACCTGGTCGGCATCCTGCTCGATAGAGCCGGATTCACGCAGGTCCGCCAAGGCGGGGCGGTGGTTGGCCTGTTTCTCGGTGCCACGGGACAGCTGAGCCGCCACCATAACCGGCACGTTCAGTTCCTTGGCTAAGATCTTCAGACTTCGGGTGATTTCACTAACTTCTTGTACGCGGTTGTCGGTTCTCTTGGCGGCGTGCATCAACTGCAGATAGTCGATGACTACAAAGCCAAGGTTAGGAATACGGCGCAGACGGGCCTTCATCTCCGGGACGGTGATGCTGGCGGTATCGTCCAAATAAATCGGGGCCTGGCACAGCACGCTGGAGGCCGCCGAAATGCGGCTCCACTCCTCCGGGGTCAAGTTGCCGGTACGCAGTTTCTGGCTGGATACCCGCGCCTCAGAGGACAGCAGACGGTTGACCATCTGCTCACGGGACATCTCCAGGTTGAAAATAGCGACTACGCGCTTTTGCATAATGGCTACGTTGCGGGCCACGTTCAAGGCGAAACTGGTTTTACCCATACCGGGACGGGCGCCGACAATGATCAGGTCGGAACGGTTCAGACCGCTGGTGACCTCATCCAATGCCGAGATGCCGGTGGGGATACCGATATACTGATCCCGCTCGTCGGATGTCAGCTTGCGGAACATTTCGTAGTTGCTGGCCAAAACGTCCTGAATAGGCATCAAACCGCCGGCTTGTCTTCCCTGCCGGATGTTGTAGATTTTTTCTTCCGACATATCCAGCAGTTTATCCGGTTCGGTTGCCGGGTCCATTGCCAGTTCGATGATTTTGCGGGAGGCGCTGATCAAAGAACGTGCTTCATATTTCTCTCGAACGATCTTGGCGTAGTTCTGCAGATTGGACAGAAAGGGCACCACGTTTGCCAATTTCAGCAAATAGGCCTTGCCATCCTCCGAGGAGAAAAAGCCGGTGGATTTCAGCGATTCCAGCACCGTGACAAAGTCGATGCGTTCGTTGCGAACCATTTTTTGCATCATCACGTTGAAGATCATCTGATGCTCCGGCAAATAGAAATATTCCGGTTTTAAAACGTCGGCTACCTCATTGACCTGGTCCGGGTCCACCAAAATGGCACCCAGAACGGACTGCTCCGCTTCCAAGCTGTAAGGCAAGCCCAATCCATCATTCACTTGTGTGGTCTTTTCTTCCGCCATAGGGACAACCACCTTTCCGTTGACTTTAATTATTCCGTGACTTTGACCGTCACCTTTGCCAGAACGCCCTGGGGCAGCTTGATTTCGGCGGTGTAACTGCCGAAAGCCTTGATATCGTCCATAGAAATTTTGCGCTTATCCACCTTGATGCCGAACTGTTTGTCCAGTTCCAGAGATACTTCTTTGGTGGTGACAGAGCCGAACAGACGACCACCGTTACCGGCTTTGGCCTTGATTTCGACAATTTTATCTTTCAGGGTGTTGGCCGCCTCGAGAGCGTTGTCCTTTTCCACCTTGGCGTGGTACTGGGCGGCTTCATTCTTGGTGCGCACCTCGTTTACCGCCGCCGCATCGGCCTCTACTGCCAACTGGCGGGGAAACAGGAAATTGCGGGCGTAGCCATCGGATACGTTGACGATCTGACCGGCCTTACCCTGCCCTTTTACGTCTTGTTTTAACAGTACTTTCATATTTCGAACCTCCGAAAATTATTAACTCATCAAATCTCCATAATGATGGGAAGTATCATGGGACTGCGCTTGGTCTTCTGGAACAAGGTCCGGGACAGGTCGTCCCGCACGCGGGTCTTCATAGTGTTCCAATCGCAACGGGGGTTGCGGCAACAGTCCTCCAGACCTCTGCGGGCGATCTCCCGTATTTCGTCAATTAGCGTTTCTGCCTCACGTACGTAGACGAAACCGCGGGTGACGATATCCGGGCCGGATACCAGTTCACCGGTGGCGCTATCCACCGTGGCAACCACCACGATCAGGCCGTCCTCAGCCAGATGCTTGCGGTCGCGAAGCACGATGCTGCCGACGTCACCAACTCCCAAGCCGTCTACCAGTACACGACCGGCAGGCACAGAGCCGACAACAGCCATCTTTTCGGCGGTCAGGGCGATGGTCTTACCGATTTCGGTAACCAGTACGTTGCTTGCCGGCATACCCATACTCTGCGCCAAAAGGGCGTGCTTGTACAGGTGCTTTTGTTCGCCATGTACCGGGATAAAGAACTTGGGTTTGGTCAAGGTGTGAATGATCTTCAGTTCCTCCTGGCAGGCGTGTCCGGAAACGTGAACGTCGTACATCTTTTCGTAAACCACGATGCAACCGCGGCGCATCAGCTCGTTAACGACCTTGCTGACCGTCTTCTCGTTACCGGGGATGGGTGTGGCGGAAATGATGATGTAATCATCAGGTCCTACCTCCACCTTGCGGTGGTCAGAAAAGGCCATACGGGTCAGCGCGGACATCGGTTCGCCCTGGCTGCCGGTGGTGATCAGAGTGATTTTTTCTTTGGGGTAATGGTTGATGGCATCAATGTCGATCAACAGACCCTCGGGAATATGCAAATACCCCAATTCCTGCGCAATATTGACAAAGTTGATCATACTGCGACCGGAAAGGGCCACCTTACGACCGTCCAGAGCGGAGGCGGTCATAATTTGTTGGATTCGAGAAAGGTTGGAGGAGAATGTGGCGACAATGATCCGCTTTTTCTCTGCCTTGCGGAACAAATTGCCGTAGCTCTCACCCACCACACGTTCGCTGGGGGTATAGCCGGAACGCTCGGCGTTGGTGGAATCCGCCAGCAGAGCCAAAACGCCCTCGCGACCCAGCTCACCGAAACGTTGCAGGTCGATGGTAGAACTCATAACCGGGGTGAAATCCACCTTAAAGTCGCCGGTGTGCACAATGTAACCCTGAGGGGTTTTAATGGCCAAGGCCATAGCATCCGGGATGGAGTGGTTGACTGCCACGAATTCCACGGTAAGGTGGTTGCCGATGTGGATGACGCCGCCGGCCTCCACCACGTGCAACCGCATTTTACCCGCCAAGCCATGTTCCTTGAGTTTAGAGTCAATCAAAGCCACCGTCAGACGACCGGCGTACACCGGAATGTCCATCTGCTTGAGTAGATACGGAAGGGCACCGATATGGTCTTCGTGGCCGTGGGTGATGAAAATACCACGGATTTTATCCTTGATTTTGTTCACGTAGGTAAAATCCGGGAGCACCACGTCAACGCCCAGCAAATCCTCATCCGGGAAAGACATACCGCAGTCGATGATGATGGCATCATCGCCATATTCCAGAACAGCCATATTTTTGCCGATCTCATTCAGACCGCCCAACACAGTGAAGTGGACGGGTAAAGCCGGCGTTTTGGGAGCGGTATTCTTGGGTTTATGGTACGTTTTTTTGTTGGTGCGGGGAGCCTTTTCCGCCTGCATAGCGGAATTGTGGGAGGCCGCTTGAGAAGCGGTCATCGGCTTTTTCTTTTGGTTTTGGGACGGGTTTCTGTTCTCCGTCTGTTTTTTGCCCCAACGATTGGGCTGTCCGTTGTTTTTCTTTTTGTCGTTTTTTTTGTTATTGGAGTTTTTATTCGTTTCAGACATCGTATTCCTCCTTTTCGTATTTGTGATAACGGCAATCAGCCCCACCAAAGGGTGAGGCTGTCCGTGGGTGTCTGTAAGGGTGATTAAGACCGAAAGTATTTCGGCGTGATAGGCTCCGCACCTATCGATTTCCGCACACATAAAACCTAGGGGCAATCGTCGGCAATAACCGACAAATCCGTTCACGTAACAGTATTTATATAATAACTTACTATATTTGGATTGTCAAGAGTTTGCCATCATCGAACAAGAATATTATAGGCACAGAATATGGATTTTAGTATTGCGAAACATCACCTTTTTTGTTATACTGACGATGACACAATAAATTATATCCGCAATTCGGAGGCTAATTATGAAATTTGTGGAAATTTTTACCGACGGTGCCTGCTCCGGCAACCCGGGAAAAGGTGGCTGGGGCGCTATACTCCGTTATGAGGGCCACGAAAAAGAACTCTGTGGCGGTGAAATGGAAACCACCAACAATCGAATGGAACTAACGGCGGTTATCCGTGCGTTAGGTGCCCTCAAAGAGCCTTGCCGGGTACGTTTGACCAGCGATTCCAAATACGTCATTGATGCCATTACTAAAGAGTGGGTTTACGGATGGCAAAAAAACGGTTGGCGTAAGGCGGATAAAAAGCCGGCGCTAAATGTGGATCTGTGGAAACAGCTACTCCCTCTATTAGAACGGCATCAAGTGGAGTTTGTCTGGGTAAAAGGCCACCAAGGGCATCCCGAGAACGAGCGGTGCGACCAGTTGGCGGTGGGATACTACAACAATTTGTCTTGACCCACTTGACAAACAGAATATTTTTAGTATCATAATAAGTAATCTTCGAGGCGGGGTGCGATTCCCCACCGGCGGTGACAGTCCGCTAACACTCTTATGAGTGCCGAACCGGTGAAATTCCGGTACCGACGGTGATAGTCCGGATGAAAGAAGAAAACACGGTATTGTGTAACGCCTTGCGATTTTATCGTAAGGCGTTATTTTTTGAAAGGATGATAATAATGAAAGATTCCGATTGGCGGTTACGCCGTCTGACCACGATGGCGATGCTGGTTGCCTTGTCCTTTGCTTCTGTGGCCTTGGTCCGCATTCCGGTTGTGTTGTTCCTCAGCTATGAGCCTAAAGACGTATTTTTAACCATCGGTGCCTTTTTGTTCGGCCCTATCGCCGGTATTTCTATGGCGGCTGTGGTGGCTCTGCTGGAGCTGGTAACCATCAGCACCACCGGCGTTATCGGTCTGATAATGAATATTGTGTCCTCCGGCCTGTTTGTTGGTGTTTCCTCGCTGATTTATCGGCACAAGCGCACCTTGTCCGGCGCTGTTATCGGCTTGGTTGCCGGTGCATTGTGTATGACGGCCGGTATGGTACTGTGGAATTATCTGATCTCCCCGCTGTATATGGACGTTCCGCGTGGCGTGGTTGCAGGTATGCTGCTGACCGCCTTTGCGCCGTTTAACTTGCTGAAAGGCGGCATCAATGCCACCCTGACGATGGTTTTGTACAAAGGTGTTTCCAAAGGCTTGCGTTCTGCGCGGTTGCTTCCCCCTACCCAAGATTCCGGCAAAAAGTCCGCGTTTCCCGTCTGGCCTATTGCTCTGTTTGTGCTGGCGACGTTGGTGCTGATTATGCTCCTGTGGAAAGGGATAATTTAACTATTGACAAATTCCGAACCCTGCCATATAATACAACTCGACAAATTCATACCTTATCAAGAGTGACGGAGGGATCAGGCCCGTTGATGTCCGGCAACCTGTGGTAACATAAGGTGCTAAATCCTGCGGTTTAACCGAAAGATGAGGATTTCTCAAACGCTCGGTTTTGCCGAGCGTTTTTTGATGTAAAAAGGAGGTTATTCAATATGAACGACAAACATTATTTTTCTTCCGAGTCCGTAACCGAGGGGCATCCCGACAAAGTGTGTGACCAGATCTCAGATGCCGTTTTGGATGCCATTATTGCCCAGGACCCCAATGCCCACGTAGCATGTGAGACCGCCTGTACCACCGGCATGGTGATGGTGATGGGTGAAATCACCACTTCCTGCTACGTGGACATCCCCTCTATTGCCCGCTCTGTGGTGAAAGAGATCGGCTATAACGGCGAAGAGGGCAACTTTGACAGCAACACCTGCGCCGTGATGACCGCCATTGACGAGCAGTCCCCCGATATTGCCATGGGTGTTAACGAGGCCATTGAGAGCCGTGAAGAGTCTGAGGATGCCTACGATAAGATCGGCGCCGGTGACCAGGGCCTGATGTTTGGTTATGCCTGTACCGAAACCCCTGAGCTGATGCCGCTGCCCATTTCCTTGTCCCACGCCCTGTGCAAGCAGTTGACCAAACTGCGCAAGGATGGCACTCTCCCCTATCTGCGCCCTGACGGAAAGGCCCAGGTGACGGTGGAGTACGTGGATAACAAGCCTGCCCGCATTGATGCGGTGGTGGTTTCCACCCAGCACAGCGCTTCGGTTTCCTTGGACACCATCCGTCAGGATATTATCGAGCAGGTGATCTATCCCATCATTCCCGAAAATCTGCTGGATGCCGACACCAAGATTTACGTTAACCCTACCGGTCGTTTTGTCGTGGGCGGTCCCCAGGGCGATACCGGTCTGACCGGCCGTAAGATCATTGTGGATACCTACGGCGGCTATGCTCGTCACGGCGGCGGTGCCTTCTCCGGTAAGGACCCCACCAAGGTGGACCGTTCTGCCTGCTATATGGCTCGCTATGCCGCCAAGAACGTAGTGGCCGCCGGTCTGGCAGATCGTTGTGAGATTCAGCTGGCCTATGCCATCGGCGTTGCCCATCCCATGTCCGTTTTGGTGGATACCTTTGGCACTGGTGTGGTGCCGGACAGCCAGATCACCGAGGCGGTCAAAGCGGTGTTTGATTTCCGCCCCGCCGCCATCATCGATACCCTGCAGTTGCGCCGCCCCATCTATCGCCAGTTGGCGGCCTACGGCCATATCGGTCGTGAAGATTTGAACGTGGTGTGGGAGCGTACCGATAAGGTGCAGGATCTGCGGGAAGCCGCCGGAATTTAATGGTATCTTATGCCCTCTGACACAAAATGTGCCAGAGGGCTTTTTACTTGACATTGGGGCTATTCTGGAATATAATACCCAAAACTAGGAGGGACGTTTATGCAGAACAAATTCAATAGAACACTTGTAGCTGTTTTCGTTTGCGTTACGAGCCTCCCGCTGCTGTTTGTTGGGTGCGCGGATCCCGAACAAAACGTCGTTACTAGCACATCAAGCACAACAATAACTTCTACAAAGCAGACGACAACGACAACGCAGACTACGACATCGTGGACTGCGACGACAACGACTACGGCCTCTTTCTCCAAACCAACCTCCACTACCACGGGAAGACCATTATCCGGCCATCAAATCAACGGAGTTCCTGTGATGCATCAAAGGCCGGATTATCCCACCGGCTGTGAAACGATCAGCACGATAATGGTACTGAATTATTGGGGTGAATCGGTTACTGCCGATGCTTTTATTGATAATCATCTGCCAATGAGCGGTCGTTTCTATTGGAACGATGGGACTTGTTACGGCCCGGATCCCTGCGTAGTGTTCGTGGGTAATCCGCGCTCGACGCAATCTTATGGATGTATGGCTCCCGTGATCGAAAAAGCACTGGTTAGCTATTTTGGCACCGATACGTGTGTGGTTAACACAACCGGTACTTCGATGCAAGAATTGTGTGACACCTATGTTAACAATGACATACCCGTGTTGCTATGGGTAACTATCGGTATGATTGATGCCTATATCAGTGACCAATGGTATGCTGAAGACGGAACAAAGGTGGAGTGGCCGGCAAACGAGCATTGTATGGTGTTAGTTGGGTACGACGAGCAAAACTATTATTTTAACGACCCCTATACCGGACGAGTCAAATCCTATGCAAAGTGGTTGGCCGAAAAACGATATCGGGAAATGGGAAGTCAGTCCATTGTGATCACCAACTAAAACAAAAACCTCTGACTGGGTCAGAGGTTTTTCTTTGCATTTCTCTTGACAAGCAAGGCAAAATAGGGTAAAATACCGCAAGCGACCCAAATATTGGGCTATAGTCTAGCGGTAGGACACGTGACTTTGACTCACGCCGTGATGGTTCGACTCCATCTAGCCCAGCCAAAAACAGGGAGTACCCGTCAGGGTGTTCCCTGTTTTTATTTGGGTAAGGTGCTAGGAGAAACAGCGTTAGTTTGCGAAGAATGAGCAAACTACAGGGAGATTGGCAAAGCCAATCTCCAATGGTTACGACTCCATCTAGCCCAGCCAAAATCGACAAGTTTCGACAGAAGCTTGTCGATTTTACTTTTTCACTTTTCACTCTTCACTTTTCACTATTCTCTTTTTGTCGATTTTGGCAAGTAATAAGAGTGAATATGTTATGCTACCCTTTCAAAGAACAGGAAGTACTCTGACGTTTCTGGACAATTAGCTACAAATCCCACAACGGTGCGGTTTGAATGGTGACAAGTATAATTGCTTTACAGACAAAATGCGCCGATTTTCAGTTATTATTTGTTGTATTCCTCGTACAATGCCTTAAATGCAGGGATGGAACGGCGGATCTGGTCATTGCTGACGCAGTAGGCGATGCGCACGTAACCGGGAACGCCAAAACTATCGCTGGGTACCAGCAACAGCTCGTGTTCTTTTGCTTTCTCATAGAAAGTGAAGGCATCTTCTTCCAAGGCCTTCACAAACAGATAGAATGCGCCATCGGGACGAATGGCTTCGTACCCGATCTCGGTTAAAGAATTGTAGAGCAAGGTGCGGTTATCGTCGTAGGCGGACAGATCCGGCGGGGTGCCGTCGCAAGCCGCCACCGTCAACTGTAGCAGACTGGGCGCGCACACGAAGCCCAAACTACGACCTGCACCGCAAATGGCGGCGAACACATCCCCTGCCACGGTCATAGCCGGCGGCACCAGAATGTAACCGATACGTTCACCCGGTAAGGACAGGGACTTGCTGTAAGAATAGCAAACCAGGGTGTTATCGTAATAATTGGGAATGTACGGAACTTCTACGCCACCGTACACCAATTCGCGGTAAGGCTCATCGGCAATAATGGCGATAGGACGGCCGATTTCGGCCGATTTTTCGGTGAGAAGTGCCGACAGACGGCGGATGCAATCCTCGTTCAGCACTACACCGGAGGGGTTATTGGGAGAATTGATGATTATCGCCCGGGTATTCGGCGTGATAGCCGCCGCAAGAGCCTCAAAATCAATATCAAAGACCCCTTCCCTGCCCGGTACGATTACCGGCACCGCATCGGCATTGCGGACAAACACCTGGTATTCCGGGAAGAAGGGAGCCAGCAAAATCACCTCGTCACCTTGAGAGCAAAGCGCCCGCAAGGAGATGGTCAAGGATGCCGCCGCACCACAGGTCATATAGATAAGATTCGGGTCAGCATCCAGCCCAAACCGTTCTTTGACGTGGGCGGCGATGGTCTGGCGAACACCCAGGTCGCCGGGTGCGGATGTGTAGCCGTGGAGCAGAACCGGGTCAGTTTCCGCCAGCAGCTTTTGCATCGTTTCCCCCACCACAGCCGGTGCGGGAATGCTGGGATTTCCCAGACTGAAATCGTACACGTTTTCAGCGCCGATTTCCTCTCGACGCACCTTTGCGTATTCGAAAATCTCACGAATCACCGAGCTTTTCTTGCCCAGTGCTAACATTTCTTTGGAAACCATGGTCTTTCCTCCAAACCGATAAGTATATCCAAAAGCGGTGTACCGTTGCCGATACACCGCTTTTTGTAATTAAGATACCAGCAGACCGCCGCACCAGACGGTATCGCCGTTGGGAATGATCTCCACAACGTGCTCACCGGCCTCGGCGTCGTCCAAGATGATGAAGTTGGTGAAAATACCACCGCGGATAACGTATTCCGGCAGGGGTTTCTCCACGCCGTCCACTTTGACGGTCATTTTCAGATCGTCGGAATACGGCGTGCAGATGGGCAGGATGATTCGCTTACCGGTAGCCTTGAGGACCAACGGCTCTTCGCCCTCGTTCTGCCAGGAACAGCACTCTTTGGTGAACACCTTGAAGCTACCCATAGACACCGGCTCGGTGTTCTCGCAGTGATACCACTTGGCATTCTCGTACACATAGGGCTGATAGGGCTCCGGGATAGCGGGAATGTCGGTGGAAATGGTGTCCAGCGCCTCATACACGTCGTTCAGATAGGTGGTCACCAGCTCGCCAACGATGGCGTGACCCTTATCGGGGGGATGCACCCAGTCGGCGCAGATGTCTTCCCACAGATACTGACCGTCGGGGTTCTGCTCGGTCTTGACCTCCGGCCATACCGCGTCACGATAGCTGATCATCGGCAGATCATAGTGAGCGCAGATGGGCTGCTGATCGGCCTGAGCATTGATGCCGCCGTTGTTCATCACGAACAGGGTCATCACGGCAGGAGCGCAGGGAGCGGTCAGAATCTTATGTACCAGGCTGGCATAGCACTCGGCCTGGAACTCCTGAATGATGTCGTTGACCGCGAACTCCACCAGTACGAAATCGGGGTTGTGGTCCAGCAGGAACTCGTTGACGCGGTGGACACCCAGCAGACTGGAGGTGCCGCTGTAACCGGCATTGATGTAGGAAATGGTGGATGCCGGGAAGGTGTGCTCCCACCACTTACGCAGAATACCGGCGTAGCTGTTTTCCTTTACGGTGGCAGAAGCGCCGTGGGTGACGCTACCGCCGATAACGCCGATGGTGATACGCTGACCGGCAGCGGCCTTGCGCATTACGGCAGCGATTTTAGCGGCATTGCCGGCAGATACCAGAGCGGTGTCCAGCATATCCTGACGAATGCCGAGAGATTTTGCTTTTTCAGACAGTTTCATAATTTGCACCTCCAAAGGTTATTATGGATATTATAGCATAGTTGGAAAGGATTTCAAGGTGTGAAGTGAAAAAAGTGTAAAAATATACCCGACACGCTGGGTGCCGGGTATAGCGATTATTCTTTTGTTTTTACTTTAACGTTTCCTTTGAGGGTATCGCATTTAAAAGATTCGCAAATAATCTTTCCGCTTTTAATCTTAATGGTATCTGCTTCGATGTTGCCGGCGGCAGAGATGGTACTGCCGCAATTAATGGCTCTCGCCGTGAGGTTATGGCAGCTGACCGCCGCACCGCAGTTGATGCCGCCGTCGATATTTCCTCCGCACGATACGTAGGCACCGCAATTGATACCTCCGGTATGGCTACCACCAACATTTACATACGCGCCGCAATTTATACCACCGGTGGAATCACCTTTAATATCTATTGACTTCTTTGCGTTGCATCCGCCGTTCACAGAGCCGTTGACCGAAATGTTGCACTCACTTTTAACCTTTTTCGTATCACCAATGATTTCAAAAGTAAACTTATCGGTCAGGCCGTCCGTTACTTGGAGTATTCTTTGACCGTGGCAAACCACACCCCGGAGAACATCGTCATCATTCCAAGGTAATGCTGTGCAAACGGCATCGTATTTCACGGTTTTTTCGGTTTTGCTATTTGCGTGTTCGTTTCGGGAAAACAGTGTGTCAATTGAACAATTAAACACATCCGCCAGCATCGGCAAAAAGGCAATGTCCGGTGCGGATTTAGCATTCTCCCATTTTGAGACGGCTTGGTAGGTTACTCCCAGTTCTATAGCCAATTCCTCTTGGGTCATTTTGTTCTCTTTACGAAATTTTTGGATGTTCCCCGCTAAAACGGTATTGATGTTATCCATAAGCATCGCTCCTTTCGTGATTGAGTATAACAAGATGAGCACAGAATAACAATGAACGAGAGGTTGAACACGCTCAACTGACGGTAGAGTTTGGTGAGATTATAGCGCAGTTCCGGTATGATGTCAAATTGAAAGGCTGACCGGGGTCTGAACCGTGGAGAATTGTTTCGCAAATCTCCCATAGTTTGCTTGCGCAAACTAGACCGCTTCTTCACAGCAGTCCACGACAAAAAGAATACCCGACGCACGGATGTGCGCCGGGTATTCTTGGTGCCGCTGACCGGGGTCGAACCGGTACGGTATTTCTACCGAGGGATTTTAAGTCCCTTGTGTCTGCCTATTCCACCACAGCGGCATAGATGGGTCGTGGCAGAAACCACGACCCATATCATAGCCTTTTTAGGGCGATTTGTCAAGTGTTCTTCGGCTGTTTCATAGTCAGACCGATGCGTTTTTTGGAAATATCCACCGACAGCACCCACACCTTGACGATATCCCCCACCTTCAGCACCTCGCCGGGATGCTTAATAAAACGGTTGGTGATCTGGGAAATGTGCACCAGACCGTCTTGGTGGACGCCAATATCTACAAAAGCACCAAAGTCAATGACATTACGCACCGTGCCGGTGAGCTCCATACCGGGCTTGAGGGATTCGATACCCAAAATATCGGTGCGGAGCAAGGGAGCCGGCAGCTCGTCACGGGGGTCGCGGCCGGGGTGCTGAAGCTCAGCAATAATATCGGTCAGGGTGGGTATGCCCACATTCAGCTTATCCGCCAAATTGGCAATACCGAAGGCATCCACCTTTTCCTGCAGCCCGGACACGTCCTTGGCGGTAACGCCGCAAACATCCAGCAGTTCCTTGGCAACCGGATAACTCTCCGGGTGGACAGCGGTATGGTCCAGTAAATTCTTGCTCTCCGGCACACGCAGGAAACCGGCGCACTGCTCAAAGGCTTTGGGGCCCAGTTTCGGCACCTTTTTCAGTGCCGCACGGGAGGTGAACTGACCATTCTCTTCGCGGTAGGTTACAATGTTTTTAGCAACCGCGGCGTTGATACCCGCAACCTGCGACAACAACGGCGCCGAAGCGGTATTCAGATCTACGCCCACCGCGTTAACGCAGGATTCCACCACGCCGTTCAGGGTTTCGGACAGCTGGGATTGGGGCATATCGTGCTGATACTGTCCCACACCAATGGCTTTGGGGTCAATTTTCACCAGCTCCGCCAAGGGGTCTTGCAGACGGCGGGCGATGGAAACGGCGGAACGGAGATTCACGTCAAAATCCGGGAATTCCTGCGCCGCCAGTTTGGAGGCGGAATACACCGAAGCGCCGGCCTCGTTGACCACCATATAGGCAACACCGGTGAGGTTGTTCTCACGAATCAAATCGGCGGTAAATACCTCGGTTTCGTGGGTAGCGGTGCCGTTGCCGATGGCAATCACTTCCACGTGATGCTTCTTGATAAAGCCCAGCACCGTTTTCTGGGCCTGTTCCATGCGCTTAAACTGCGGGACGGGGTAAATGATACCGGTATCCAGCACCTTGCCTGTGGGGTCGATAACGGCACATTTACAGCCGTGCTGGTAGCCGGGGTCCAGTCCCAAAGTGACCTTACCCTTTACCGGGGGCTGCATCAGCAACTGGCGCAGATTCACGCCGAATACTTTGATGGCATTTTCACTGGCGGTATCGGAGAGCAGATTGCGCATTTCCCGTTCCAGCGACGGGAAGATCAGACGGTCATAGGAGTCTTCTGCCGCCATCTGCACCTGAGCGGTGGCGGGGCAATCCGCCATCAAATGCTCGGAATACACGATGCGCAGGGCGTGGGCGGTATCAAACTCAACGTGAACCTTAAGGAACTCCTCCCGCTCACCGCGGTTGATGGCCAGCACACGATGTCCCGGCACCTTATTCAGCGGTTCGCGGAACTCATAGTAATTGGCATAAACGCTGTCCTCATCCTTGGCCGCCTTGGAGGTCAAATAACCGTTGGCGAAGCACACGACACGCAACCGTTTACGGACGTTGGCATCGTCGGCGATCAGCTCGGCTATGATGTCCCGGGCACCGGCAAGAGCATCCTCGGCAGTGGGTACGTCCTCGGTGATATAGCCCTCTGCCAAAACGTAGGGGTCTTCCCCATTCGGTTCTTGGGCATACAGGGCGTCCGCCAGAGGCTGGAGTCCCCGTTCCTTGGCGATGGTGGCGCGGGTGCGGCGCTTGGGCCGATACGGACGGTACAGGTCATCCAACTCGGTCATAGTCACCGCCGCATCCAATGCCGCCGCCAATTCCTCGGTGAGAGCACCCTGCTCCTCGATGGTGGCGCGGTATTTTTCTCGGGTTTCATTCAGATTCCGCAGATAGGTCAGGCGGTCCGCCAACTCACGGAGCACCTGATCGTCCAAAGAGCCGGTCTGCTCCTTACGATAGCGGGCAATAAACGGAATGGTATTGCCGTCATCCAGCAGTGCGATCACGTTCTCCACGTGTTGTTGTTTCAGGTGAAATTCCCCTACGAGGGTTTGCAAAATATCCATATTGTACTCCTTAACGCATAATGCAGATATTATACCAATTTTGGCGGGCGGTGTCAATTGACGGCGTAGACTTTTTATGGTATAATAACCAAAACTTATGGGAGGAGGGTGCGTGTGATTACGCTGTATTTGTTGGATTGCTCGCCGTTGTTGGATGAACAGGAATTGGCACGTGCCCTGCCGCTGTTGGATGAGGCGCGGCGGAGCAAAACCGAACGTATGCGGGTTGCCGAAAAAAAGGCGCAGTCTGCCGGTGCGGGTCTGCTGCTACGCCACCTGTTTGGCGATGCCGATTACATCTACGGCGCAAACGGAAAACCGTGTCTTGCCAATCGTGAAGACCTGCATTTTAATATTTCCCACAGCGGTCGATACGTCGTCTGTGCCGTTTCCGATGCCGAGGTGGGCATAGATGTAGAAACCAACGCGGCTCTCCGCCCGGCGGTGTTGCGCCGTTGCTTTACCGAAACAGAGCAGGAATGGATCGGCGATAATCGGGAGCGTTTCATCCGTCTGTGGACCATGAAAGAAGCCTATATGAAGTTGATCGGTAGTGGGTTATCGCTACCGGCGATTGACATTGAGTTAACCACTCCTCCTGTTGATGGTTACGATACCGTTAATAACTGCTGGTGGCATTTCGTTCGATGGGAATACCCCGTCAGTCTATGCTGTCAACAAGACGAGGTGTTACAAATCCAAACTTTAACGATAAAAGACCTGCTATAAAGCAGGTCTTTTTCACTGTCTTTTCGTGTAATAGCAGATGATGCTCTCGGTTTTCCCGTTCAGTTCGTTGTATCCGGTGAACAAGGCGCCACCCTTGGACATCAGCTCGCCGCACTCAACGGCCGCAATGTCCTGGTTGACAAACACCTCGCCCTTTTCGGTGGTTAGTATCACGTGTCCGTTGGCGGTGTTGATGCGTCCGCCTCTGCCCAGGCCCTCTTCTCGGGGGCTACCACTTTCGTCGATATACCGGCGAGCCACCAGCGTCAGCTCTTTTCCGTCTAATCGAAGGGCAGTTTCGCTGATTTCGGGTTTCTTTTTTCTCCAGAACAAGCCTATCACCTCGACCTCATTGTACGAAATCCAAAAAGAATTGTCAAGCGGACTTGTATTTTCCGTAAGGATATGGTAATATGACTAATTGTAATGATAAGAAAGGAGGCGCTGCATATGGCAAAAGACCGCTATAAAAAACTGTTTTCGTTTACCATCATCCTAAGCATTGGTACCATTATCTCCAAGCTGATGACCTATGTGGTGCTAACCCCTTTATATACAAAAACCCTGTCCACCGAAGAATTCGGTATCGTGGAATTGGTGGTGCAGACCGCTAACCTGCTGATGCCGCTGGTATCGCTGGGCATTAACCAGGCAGTGCTACGGTTTGGTATGGATGGTGAAACCGACAGAGGCTCGGTGCTGACCGCCGGTTTAGCGGTCAATTTGGCGGGTTTCGGCATCTTTGCCTTGTTCTATCCTCTGGTGCGGTTGATTCCTGCTTTTGGCAAGTATTCTCTGCTCATTTATCTGTTTATTTTCTGCTCTATTACCCATTACCTGTTTGCCTATTGTGTCAAGAGTATGCAAAGAGCAAAACTCTTTACCATCTGTGTGATTATTGGCACCGCCATTACGGTGGTGCTGGATATCTTGTTCTTGGCCGTGTGGGATATGGGCATTGTGGGATATATTCTCGCTATCGCCCTCAGCGACCTTATTTGTTCAGTGATTCTCATTCTTTCGGCGAAGCTTTGGAAATTGATCCGGTTTGATAAACTGAAAAAGCCCATTACCAAGGCAATGCTACGGTATTCCGTACCGCTGATTCCCAATTCGGCGTTGTGGTGGATCACCGACTATTCCGACCGGTATATGGTGACGTTGTATATTGGCGAATCCGCCAACGGTCTGTACTCCCTCGCCTACCGCCTGCCCAATATGCTGATTATGGTGTGCGGCATCTTTATGGATGCTTGGCAGATGTCCGTGTTGGACGAAAAGAGCCGCTTGGAGCGGCAGAAATTCTTCTCCAACGTGTTTGCTATGTATCAGTCCATCATCTTTGTGGGTGCCGCCGGACTGATTATGTGCGCGAAAATCGTGACCCGCATTATGATCCAGAACCAGGATTATTATCCCTCTTGGCAGTATATCCCCACCTTGGTGATTGCCACCGCTATGTCCTGTTTTGTTACGTTCCTGGGTACCATCTACGTAGTGGAAAAGAAGAGCAAAAGCTCGCTGGTCACCACCGTTATCGGTACCGCGGTGAACCTGGCAGGTAACTTTATTCTTATCCCCCTAATGGGACAAAATGGCGCTCACGGTGCGGCGTTGGCTACCGCTTCCAGTTACGGAATTGTGTTCCTGCTGCGTGCGTTCCATACCCGCAAGTTTATCCCCATCCACTGGAACCTCCCCCGCTTCTTCGCCAACCTGATTCTGGTTTTTGCCCAAGCCATCATTATGGTGTTTGAGGTTCCCGGCTGGGCGTACATCGTCCCTGTTTTATTTGGTTTGGTGTTGGTTATTAACTTCCGTTTGGTGCTGGATAGCGTCCGTCAGGTGATCTCCGGCCGTAAGGGAGGCCAATAATGGAACGTTGTCAACAAATTGAACGCAGTATCATTAAAAAGTACCGAAAGCCTATCTGGAATCAATTCATCGGCGGATTAAAGGATTATCAGATGATACAGGCAGGCGATAAAATCGCGGTGTGTATCTCCGGCGGAAAAGATTCTTTTCTGCTGGCAAAATGCTTGCAGGAATTGCAACGCCACGGCAGTGAAGTGCCTTTTGAACTGGAATTTATCGTGATGGATCCCGGTTATCGACCGGAGAACCGCCGGCGCATTGAGGAACTGCTGGAAGAGCTGCAGATACCGGCGCACATCTTTGAAAGCCCCATTTTTACGGTGGTGGAAAAACAAGATACCTCCCCGTGCTATTTGTGCGCCCGGATGCGCCGCGGCTATCTCTACAAATACGCCAAAAGTTTGGGATGCAATAAAATTGCGCTGGGACATCACTTTGACGACGTTATCGAGACCATTGTGATGAGTATGTTCTATGCGGCGGAAATGCGCACTATGATGCCCAAACTGCACAGCCTGAACTATCCCGGTATGGAACTGATCCGACCGCTGTATTTGGTAAAGGAAAAGGATATTATGGCGTGGGCACGATACAATAGCCTTGAGTTCGTTCGGTGTGCTTGCTCGGTTACCGATCGTAACGAGGAGGAGCACGGCTCCAAACGGGCTGAAATTAAGGCACTGTTGGAGAATTTGCGGAAGGTCAACAACCAGATCGACATCAATATCTTCCGCAGTGTGGAAAACGTGAATCTGGAAACCATTATCAGCTACCACAAAGGCGAACAGTACACGTCCTTTTTGGACGATTACGGCGAATGATATCAAAACACGACAGCGTTATCATCATTGCGTTGTCGTGTTTTCAATTTGTTCAATAATTATTTAAGTTTTATCCAACTTTTTTCCATTTCTTGTGATATGCTATGAAAGGTTAATGCGTAATCAAATACAGTTGTATGCCAACTGGGAAAGGAGTCACCAGTGAAATACCGTCACGAATGGAAACACGAAATCAGTTATACGGATCTGTTGGTTCTCCGCCAGCGCTTGGCGGCGGTTTTGAAACGGGACGTTCACGCAATTGACGGCAAATACACCATCCGCAGTTTGTATTTTGACAATAGGACGGATAAAGCCTTGCGCGAGAAGATCGACGGTGTCAACATCCGCGAGAAATTCCGTATCCGCTACTATAACGGGGATTTATCCAACATTCACTTAGAGAAAAAAAGCAAGATAAACGGATTATGCCTAAAGGAAAGCACTCCCCTATCGTCCGAGCAAGTTCAAAGGATCCTCTCCGGCGATTACGAATGGATGATGGACAGCGGAATACCGCTGATACAAGAATTGTACAGTAAAATGATGAGTCAAGGGCTTCGACCGAAAACCATTGTGGATTACGAACGCGAGCCCTTTGTGTTTACTCCCGGCAATGTTAGAGTGACTTTAGACTATAACATTCGTACCGGCGTTAATTGCTTGGATTTCTTAAATCCCCAATGCGTAACGCTCCCGGTAGGAGAATCCACCAAAATTCTCGAAGTAAAATGGGACGAATTCCTTCCCGATATTGTTCGGGACGCCGTACAGTTACCTAATTGCCGCGCAGGCGCCTTTTCCAAGTATGCCGTATGCAGAACCTACGGCTAAAATAATTCATTAATTAAGGAGTATATAGTATGACTTTCAATGACATTTTTAAATCCAGTTTTCTGGAGAACATTACCAGCGTGAGTGTTTTGGATATGGTGGTTGCCTTGGTTTTGGCATTCGCTATCGGTTTGTTCATCTTCTTGGTCTATAAGAAAACCTATCAGGGTGTGATGTATTCCTCCAGCTTCGGAACCACCCTTATTGCGCTGACCATGATCACCACCGTGGTTATTCTGGCGGTAACCTCTAACGTGGTCCTGTCTCTTGGTATGGTGGGTGCTCTGTCTATCGTGCGTTTCCGCACCGCCATCAAGGAGCCTTTGGATATCGCATTCCTGTTCTGGTCCATCGCCGTGGGCATCGTTTTGGCTGCCGGTATGATTCCGCTGGCAGTTATCGGCAGTGTGGTCATTGGCGTTATTCTGTTGGTGTTTGTCAACAAAAAAGCTCACTACAATCCCTATATCGTGGTCCTGTCTTGCGTGGATTCCGCTACGGAGAAGCTGGCTCTGGATTATCTGAAAGCCAACGTGCAGAAGTGCGTGATCAAAAGCAAAAGCGCCACTAACGGCTTGATCGAACTGAACTTGGAAGTGCGCCTGGCAAATGACAACACCGACTTTATCAACTCGCTGGCCGTCACCCCCGGCATCAACAGCGCGGTTCTCGTCAGCTATAACGGCGAGTATATGGGCTAAGGAGGTAGACGATGTCAACACACAAGCCTATTGACAAGATTTGTTGTGTTGTTCTTGCCCTTGCTCTGGTTATATCGGTGCTGTTTGTCAATGCGGAACAGCTGGGTGTCAAAAAGGCGTCCTCCGTAATGGGATATGAAAAGACGCTGTTTGATACGTCAAGAGTTCATACCATAGACATTGTTATGGAGAATTGGGATGAATTTACTGCCAACTGTAAAAATGAAGAGTATTATACCTGTTCGGTGGTCATCGACAACGAAGCTTATAAAAACGTAGCCATTCGCGGTAAGGGAAACACGTCCCTTAGTCAGGTGAATAACGACCGCTACAGTTATAAGATTGAATTTGACCATTATGACAGCACCAACACTTACTACGGTCTGGATAAGCTGTGCCTCAACAACATCATTCAGGATAATACCTATATGAAGGATTATTTGACCTATCAGATGATGAACGAAATGGGCGTTGCTGCTCCCCTTTGCAGTTACGTGTATATCACGGTGAACGGTGAAGATTGGGGCTTGTATCTGGCGGTGGAAGGCGTGGAAGAATCCTTTTTGCAGCGCAACTACGGCAAAGGTTACGGTGAACTGTATAAACCGGACAGTATGAGTTTCGGCGGTGGTCGCGGCAACGGCAAAGACTTTGATATCAACGAGTTTTTCGGTGACTCCGAATCCGATGATAATAGCGGCGAGCAAACAGAAATGCCCAACTGGGATTTTGGGAATTTCCCGCAACCGAAAGGCAACACAACCAATGCATTCTCTCCCCCGCAAATGCCGGATGGCATGACCCCGCCCGACGGGGATGGCGGCAATTTCTGGGAAAATTTTCCGGGAGAAATGGTTCCGCCCGGAACCGAAGAAGATACCGGTGACAACCAACAAAACGGAAAACCCGACGATATGCAAAGCGGTTTTTCCGGCGGCGATTTCTTCGGAGGTATGAAAAGCGGCAACGACGATGTTTTGCTGAAATATATTGACGATAACGCCGACAGTTACTCCAATATTTTTGATAATGCCAAAACCGATATTACCGACGCGGATAAAACACGCCTGATTGCTGCATTGAAAAAATTAAGCAACGGAGAAGAACTGGAGAATACCGTGGACATTGATGCGGTGATTCGGTATTTCGTCGTGCACAATTTTGTGGTGAATTTTGACAGCTATACCGGGTCGATGATCCACAATTATTACCTCTATGAGATCGACGGGCAAATGCAGATGATCCCCTGGGATTATAATCTGGCTTTTGGCGGGTTTATGTCCATGGGCGGTGCAACCAGCTTAGTGAACTACCCCATCGATTCCCCTGTATCCGGCGGCGATACCTCACAGCGGCCGATGATCTCTTGGATATTTGCCAATGAGCAATACACCGAACGGTATCACGAGATTTTCTCTGAGTTTATATCCACCTATTTTGAAAGCGGTCATTTCGCAGAAATGATGGATACGGTTACGGCTATGCTATCGCCGTACGTGGAGAAAGATCCTACGAAATTCTGCACCTATGAGCAATTCCAAACCGGTATAGCCACCCTTAAGCAGTTCTGTTTGCTTCGTGCCGAAAGTGTGCGCGGTCAGCTGGTCGGCACCATCGGCTCCACCACCGAGACCCAGTATTCCGGCACGCTGGTGGATGCCGGTACCCTGCAGATCAGCGATATGGGGTCTATGGGTAACACCATGGGCGGTGACCGCAATAACGGTAACGGGATGGGTAACCCTCAGAAAGATTCCGATAGCACGGAAAATGACGACGCCGTTGGTGGCGCAATCCCGCAAATGCCGGGCGGCGAGACGCCCGGTGACTGGCCGAGTTTTGGCGATATGCCAAATGGATTCGGCGGCGGTCAAATGCAACGCCCTGAGGACGGGAACGCGCCCGGTAATGCTGAAAAACCGCAAGATAGCCCCCTAACAAACACCTCATTTGTAACCATAGGTGTCAGTCTAGCGGTGCTGATAGCCGGAATCCTATTTGCTTTTGGCTTCAAAAGACGAAGATAAAGAAAAGGCAGAGAGATGGACATCTCTCTGCCTTTTGCTATATAACGTTATTTACAGCGCCTTGCCGCAGGAGTTGCAGTAGGCCGCACCGTGGGGGTTCACCGCCCCGCAAGAGCAGGTTGCCCGTTCATAATACAGGTCCAGTTCTGCCTGAATATTCCTGTTAGCGGCAATCAGATCGTCCACTTGATTGAGCAGTTCCTCCACCAAGGATTCGTCCAGTTCCACGTCCTTACGGCGGTTTTCATACACCAGATGGCCCAATGCCTCCAGTGCGCCGCCGATGGCACGCTCGTTTTCTGCCAGCTTGAATTTTTGCTTGGTGATGCTCGCCACGTCGTTTACCTTTCGACCGGCTGTAGAGATCAATTCACTTGCAGAATAGACGACATCTTCCCAAATAGCCATAACTTTCACTCCTTATTGTATTTACAACATTCATTATATGTGATTATTGCAATTTTGGCAATCCCTTAATCCAGATTACCATATTTTTCGTAAAACGCCGGTACGGCATCCTTACGGGAAAGCATTTCTTCCAAACCAGTGTTGTACTCATAGGGGAATTTATAATTAAAAATGCGCTCCAAATAATCGGTGCCGGGCTGTTTCAGTTTACTGACCGCACCGGCTCCGCAACCCAAAATGGTGTGGGTCTCGTCCATAATATAGACGTTGTATAGTCCCTCATACCCGGGTTTTGCCCAGCCGACGTTCTCTTGGTTGCCCACCGTACGGCTCTGGCGATAGAGGTAATACGGCGCATAACCGGCGTCGGGCAGCCGCTGTGCCGACAGACGCACCATTCTTACCGCATCGTCCTCAACGCCGAAATCCGGGCGGTGCTGCAGCATAATGTTGGAGGCGCGTTTCATCGAGAGGGTGTGCACGGTGACACTCTCGGGAGACAAATCAAGGATTTTGTCCAGCGTATCCGAGAAACCGTCAAAATCATCACCGGGCAGACCGGCGATCAGGTCGGTGTTGATGTTGGTAAAGCCCGCCTTACGCGCCATATTAAAAGCTTCGTAAAACTGATCCACCGTATGTTTTCGCCCGATTCCCGCCAATACCTCCGGTTGCAGAGTCTGGGGATTGATGCTGACGCGACCTACACCGGCGGCATAAATGGCCGCCATCTTCTCGGGAGTTACGGTATCGGGACGTCCCGCCTCCACCGTGTATTCCCGCACGGTGGAAAGGTCAAAAGCGCTCTCTACGGCGCGAAACAGAGCAGTTAACTGCTCAGGAGAAAGTGTGGTGGGGGTTCCGCCACCGAAATACACCGTTTCTAAACGAAGCCCCAGTTCTTTCGCCAGTTTTCCGGTGTAGGCAATCTCTTTGCACAGTTGCTCCACGTAAATGGGAATCAGTTTCTTGGCCTGAACCACCGTTTGAGACACAAATGAACAGTAGTCGCAACGAGTGGGACAGAACGGAATGGACACGTACAAACTGAACGAGCGAGGTTGCGATAAGGATAACAACTTGTTTTCTGCAACCAACGTCGTCTCGCACAACGCACGTTTTTCATCGCCCACCAACAGTTTATCCCGAAAATAAGCCAGTGCCTCTTCCCTGCCCATCTCACGGGTCAATCGACGGAGTAGTTTCACCGGACGAACACCGGTAATGAGGCCCCAACCGTGCGTAAAGCCCAACAGCTTTACAAGCAAATGATACAGTAACGTACATAGCTCCAGTTCGCAGGTATCTGTGAAATCAACGGCTTCCGCCGAAACGGTGGTACACATTGTTTCATCAAAGTCATCCAGGCGCACACGGCAGGAAAGGTGACTTTCTCCGTCACCCTCGGATAGGGTGCATTCCACCGTCAGTCCCTCGGGATTATCCGGTGTTTCCTCGTGGTGGGTTATGATTTTTTCGAGAGGTAAGAACAACCGACACACGTTTTCCAGTTCAAAATGAAAATCGTGTCCCCTTAGGTATACATGCATAGAGTATCTCCTTTAAGATAAAAACGGATTGGTTTCGATTTCCGTACCGATGGCGGTGACCGGTCCGTGACCGGAATACACCTTGGTATCTTCCGGTAACTTCATCAACCGCTGCAGCGACAGAGTCATTGCTTCGGGATTGCCGCCGGGAAAGGTCAGACGACCAATGCTGTTGTAAAACAGCGTATCACCGGAAAATAGGGTGCCTTTTGTGTATAGACAGATACAACCCGGTGTATGTCCGGGGGTTTCCATAACCGTCAGCGTTTCCTCACCAATGGTGATGGTATCTCCATCGTGCAATAAGTTTTCATCCGCAATGGATAACGAGCACGGGGCAGAAAACCAAACGGAAAGGTTGTGTTTGGGGTTGGAAAGGTGTTCCCTATCCCCTGCCCCTACATACAGCGGTGCGCCGGTGGCGGCGCAGACAGCCTCTGCCGCCAGCATATGGTCGACATGGGCGTGGGTCAACACCACCGCTTTTACGGTGATGTTGGCTTCGTTCACGGCCTTCAGAATAGCCTCTGCATCGTCGGCGGGGTCAATAATGATGCCGTCGCCGTTTTCGGCAGATACCAGATAACAGTTGGTTTCCAGTTCGCCCAGAACCAGGCAGGTTATCTTCATATTACTTCCCTCGTTTCCACGTATCGGTGTCCAGTAAAATGGTGACCGGACCGTCGTTTAACAGGCGCACCTGCATATCCGCGCCAAACTCTCCCGTTTGTACGTCCTGTACGCCGTTTTGACGTAAGCAGGACACGAACGTATCGAACAGCGGTAGTGCCACGTCCGGTTTAGCTGCCGCCATAAAATCCGGGCGACGGCCACGGGCGGTATTGGCGCACAACGTAAACTGCGATACCGCCAAAATGCTGCCGCCGATATCCAAAACCGAGAGATTCATCTTATCGTTTTCATCGCAGAAAACCCGAAGCTCTGCCACCTTCTTTGCCAGCAGCGCCGCTTCATCGGGGGTATCGCCTTCGCAAACACCCACCAACAGCAAAATACCGTTGCCGATGGCAGAAATCTGTTTTCCGTCAATGGTAACAGAGGCTTCCGTTACCCGCTGAAATACCGCTTTCATTGGTTTTCTCCTTACATTCCGGTACGTTGTACTTCGTCCACACCGGGAACGGCACGCAGTTTTTGAATCACGTATTGCAGATGCTCTACGCTGTTCACCGCTATGGTCATAGAAACCACGGCACCGTTCTCCTGATCGCGGGCATTGATGGAATGCACAGGGATGTGCAGATTGGACAGCGTGGTAGCCAGTTTCAACAGTAGGTTAACTTGATCGTGAGCAATGATATGCAGATTCGCATTGAATTCTGTATCAAGAGACTGTTCCCACTGTACCGATACCCAACGCTCTTTATTGGGGGCGGAAGAAATATCCTTGGGTACGTTGGTGCAATCTCGGCGATGGATGGAAACGCCGTAACCACGGGTGATAAAGCCGATAATCAAATCGCCCGGAACCGGGTTGCAGCACTGGGCAAATTTCACCAGACAATCGTCCAACTGGTCGATGATGACACCGCCCATACCGGTGCGGCGGCGCGGTGCCGGAGTAACCGGTGTCAGCGGTGACGCCGCGATCTGCTCCTCCCGCTGCATACGGTTGTATTCCTCTTTGATGCGCGGAATCAAGCGGGACAACATAACACCGCCATAACCGATGGCCGCGTAAAAATCGTCAATACTGGCGCAATGTTGTTTTTTGGCCTGATTTGCCAAGAACTGCTCCATCCGTTCCTCCGGCAAACGAATCAGGTTGCGGGACAGTTCGCGTTCCAGATCTGCCCTACCCTGTTGGATGTTCTCCTCACGTCGTTCCTTTTTGAACCAACCGCGAATCTTATTGCGTGCTTCGCTGGTATGGACAATGTTCAGCCAATCGCGGCTGGGTCCGTGGGTGGTATCCGAGGTGGTCAGTACCTCGACGATCTCACCGGTTTTCACCTTATAATCCAGCGGTACGATACGACCGTTGACCTTGGCGCCCACCATGCGATTACCAACCGCCGTGTGAATGTTATACGCAAAGTCGATGACCGTACTGCCCATCGGCAACGTCACCACGTCGCCCTTGGGAGTGAAAACAAATACGTCGTCAATGTCCAAATCGGTCTTGATGCTGCGCACAATATCCTCGGCATCGTCTACGTCCTGCTGATTCTCAATAAACTGGCGAATCCAGGCAAGGCGTTCCTCCAGCTTATCCTTTTTCTGGATACCTACCTTGTACTTCCAATGCGCGGCGATGCCGTATTCCGCGGTATAGTGCATATCCCAGGTGCGAATCTGCACCTCAAAGGCAATCTTTTCCTTGCTGACCACCGTGGTATGCAAGGATTGATACATATTGGGCTTGGGTGTGGAAATGTAATCCTTGAATCGATTCGGTAACGGCGTAAACATCTCGTGAACAATACCCAACACGTTGTAGCAGTCGTTGACACTGTCCACGATAACACGCACGGCGTACACGTCGAAAATCTCGTCAAAGGCACGACCGCGCATATACATCTTACGATAGATACCGGCGAAGCTCTTAACGCGACCGAAAATGTGCGCTTTTAAGCCAAACTCGGACAATTTCTCCTGAATACGTTCCTGAATACCGTTCAAAAAGGCAATACGCTCACCGGCGTGGAGAGCCAGATTCTCTTCGATCTCTTTGTAGGCCACCGGGTCCAGAATCTGTAAACATAGGTCCTCTAACTCTTCCTTGATGGTACAAATACCCAGACGATGAGCCAAAGGCGCGTAGATGTCCATGGTTTCGCGGGCTTTATCCCGCTGTTTTTGCGGTTTCCAGCCTTCGCTGGTGCGCATATTGTGCAGACGGTCCGCCAGCTTGATAATCATAACGCGGACGTCCTTGGACATTGCCAGCAGCATTTTGCGAACGTTCTCCGCCTGTTGTTCCTCCCGGGTAGAAAACTCCATCTTGGTGATTTTGGTGACGCCGTCTACTAGGTCAGCAACACCCTGCCCGAAGCGACGGACGATGTCGGATAGCTCCAATTCGGTGTCTTCTACCACGTCGTGGAGCAGTGCCGCCACGATGGCGTCGGTATCCATACCGATCTCCACCAGAATACAGGCAACGTGTAAGGGGTGGCACACGTATTCCTCACCGGATTTGCGGAATTGGCCGTCGTGGGATTCAACAGCAACGTTGATGGCATCGTGAATGCGCTCAACATCATAGATTTTATCGCTGTTCTCGATCAAGTTGTCCAGTTGTTGGATAACCGTTTCTTTTAACTCAAACTTCTTGGTATCAGCCATTCCGCTCATCTCCTTCCGCAATATATTTCCATAGAGGTGTCGCGGTCAAATCCGCCTTACCCTCTGCGGGCAACAACCGAACCGAAATCCGTTCTCCGCGGTCGTACCACCGAATCAGACCGGCCTCTTGCCACAACTGCAGGCTAATCAGCATCGGTAAGTAACCCGGAGCACGCTCACCCAAGGCGTGGTGCAACTGCTCCACCGTACCATTCCATTCACGGCAAGCATGTAGCAGGTTATATAAGTGGGCCAAATTTTCACGACTGGGCATTACTTCTGCCGATTTGGGTTGCCATTCACGGCGCAATAACCGACCGAATTTGGCAATTTCCCGTTGCAGTTCATCTCTGTCTGTATCCGCAAAGGAGATGTCCCGAATGCGCACGTTGACGGTGGTGTTGCCGCGGTACTCGTTCTTCTCCAGGCTTACCACACAGTTCACAACGGAACCGCAAGGAATCGGGAATTCCTCGGGGGTAATTTGGAACATCATGGCGCTGATACGCACCCCGTCACGGCTTAAAGACAGACGGGTATGTTTTCCGTTGCCGACGGCCGTGATGTTATCCAGTTGCATACGGAACAAACCAAACAACGGTGCGGGATTACCGCAGCCAAAAGGCTCCATAACCTGCAACAAAATCAGTTTTTCCGTACTGATTTGGTCCGGGCGCAACCGCACGGCTATCCGCAAGGAAGAAACCGGCATTATGGGACACACGGTCCGGGCGTATTCGTTTATGGATGCACGTAGTGTATCCACCCTATCGATGGGCAGAGTAACGCCGGCAGCCTGTTCGTGACCGCCAAACTGGGTCATTATTTCGCCACAAGCTGTCAGCGCATCAAACATAGGGAATCCCTCAATGCTTCGGCAGGAGCCGTGGGCAACGCCGTCATCCCCTAAACTTAAAGCGATGGCGGGTTTACCGTAACGATCCGCCAAACGAGCCGCCACCAGACCCAGCAGGCCACTGTGCCAGTTATCTCCGCCGACCACCAATACCCGATCATACAGCCACTCGGGGTGTTGCTCCAGCTGTTCCTCCACCTGTTGCAAAATCTCGTTGGTAGCCTGTTGACGATGCAGGTTCAGCGTCTGAATTTCTTGAGCCAGACAATTGGCCTCCTGCTGGTCGTCCGACAGCAAAAGAAGCAAAGAAATATCGGGATCAGCCATACGACCGGAGGCATTAAGTCTGGGTGCCAGGCCAAAGGAGACGCCGGACACCGACAGAGATTTATCCGCCAGTCCGGCAACCTGCCGCAGAGCCAGCAGGCCGGGTCGCGTGCTCTCGTCCAGTAAGGTGATACAACGGCGCATCAAATCGCGGTTAAAGCCCTGCAACGGCATCATATCCGCCAAGGTACCCAGCGCCAACAGATCGCCGTAATCCTTAAATACCGCTTCACTGTCACCGGATAAGGCGCACAATAGCATAAACGCAACGCCCACGCCGGCAAAATCCTTAAATTCGCTCTCGCAATCTTCCCGATGGGGGTCTACCACCGCCAGCGCATCCGGCAGTTGATTGCCCGGCTGATGATGGTCGGTGATAACAAAGTCAATACCGAATTCTTTAGCGCATTGTACTTCTTCAACGGCGGCTATGCCGGTATCCACCGTTACGATCAAGCTAACCCCTTGTTTGGCGGCCCACCGCACGGTGTCCCTATGCACACCGTACCCTTCGTTTCGCGTGGGAATGTGGTAGAGCACGTCGGCACCCTGTTTTTTGAAATAATCGTAAAGCAGTACGGTAGAAGTGATACCATCCACGTCATAATCGCCATACACCAGGATCTTTTTGCCACACGCGATAGCATTCTTTATTTCATCCACCGCCGCTTGCATATCCGCAAAGGAGAACGGATCTACCTCTTCCTCGTACCCGGTGATGTACTCGTAAATCTGTTCAGGGGTATTTAGTCCCTGTGCGGTAAGCATCAAAGCCAAAAAAGGATGGATTTCGCAGGCTTCGGCCAGTTCTGCCGCTAACGTTGTATCCGGTTTTGACTCGTCCCAGCGTCGAATCTGCATAAAAATCCCTCCTTTATTTCTAAATTACCTATTATTATACCAATTCTGTTTCAAATATTCAACAATGTTTTACAGAAAATCATTAAAAAATTAAAAATCCCGCACCATCAAAAGATGGTACGGGATTTTGACTACAATTATTCCTGAGGTAACAGCGCGATACCCAAGTCCACCAACTGCTGATCGTCTACGATAGAAGGACAATCGGTCATCGGCTCGGTCATATTCTGCACCTTGGGGAAGGCAATTACATCACGCAATGTGGTAGCACCCAGCATCTGCATCACCAAGCGGTCCAGGCCGATGCCCATACCACCGTGAGGCGGTGCGCCGTAACGGAAGGCATCCAGCAGGAAGCCGAACTTCTGCTGTGCCTCTTCCTGAGACAGACCCAGCGCGCGGAACATGTGATTCTGCAGGTCGGGGTCGGTGATACGAATAGAGCCGGAGGCCAGCTCAATGCCGTTGAGCACCAGGTCGTAAGCCTTAGCATACACCTTGTCCGGGTCGGTATCCAAATAAGGAATGCTCTCGTCCAGCGGAGAGGTAAAGGGATGGTGCATAGCCACCCAAGTCTGGCTCTCCTCGTCCCATTCGAAGAAGGGGAACTCGGTGATCCACAACAGGTTAAAGCCCTCACGAGGAATGTCCAGCTTGTTCGCCAACTCCAAACGCAGAGCACCCAGAGTGGTCAATACGTGCTTCTTGATGGTATCAGCCACCACCAGAACCACGTCACCCTTTTCGGCACCGGCGGCGGTCAACAGGGCGGTCATCTCCTCTTCGGTCAGGAACTTGCCGAAGGAGGATGCAGGAGCATCCTCGACCCAACGTACCCAGGCCAGCCCCTTAGCACCGATACCGCGGACAAACTCGGTGAGCTTGTCAATCTCCTTACGAGACAAGGTGCCGGCGGCACCCTTAGCGGTCAGGCAACGGACGGTACCACCACCCTGAACAGCCGAGGAGAACACACCAAAGCCGCAATCCTTGACAGCATCGGTCAGGTCGATAATCTCCATACCGAAGCGGGTATCCGGCTTATCCGAGCCGTAACGCTCCATAGCGTCGTTGTATTTCAGTCTGGGCAGAGCGTCCGGCAGGTTAACGTCCAGCACCTCTTTGAACAAGGTGCGCATAAAGTCCTCGCCCACTGCCAATACGTCCTCTACATCCACGAAGGACATCTCCAGGTCGATCTGGGTGAACTCCGGCTGACGGTCAGCGCGCAGATCCTCGTCGCGGAAGCAACGGGCCAACTGTACGTACCGATCGAAACCGGCAACCATGCTCAACTGCTTGTACAGCTGAGGAGACTGGGGCAATGCGTAAAACTCACCGGGATGCAAACGGCTGGGCACCAAGAAGTCACGGGCGCCTTCGGGGGTGGACTTAATGAGCATGGGAGTCTCCAGCTCGATGAAGCCGTTCTTGTCAAAGAAATCCCGAATTACCTTAGTGATGCGATGGCGCATCAGAATATTGTTCTGCAGGTCGGGACGGCGCAGATCTAAATAGCGGTACTTGAGACGGGTAGCTTCTGCAGTGGAGCAATTCTCCACAATCTCAAAGGGAGGCGTCTCCGCCTTGTTGAGGATACGCAGTTCCTCAACGGCAATCTCGATATCGCCGGTGGGGATATCTTTATTGCGGGAAGAGCGCACACGCACCACACCACGGGCGGCCACTACGTATTCACTACGCAGAGTAAACGCTTTTTCAAAGACTTCCTTATTGGTATCCTGGTCAAACGCCAACTGTACAATACCGGTGCGGTCACGCAGATCCACAAAAATCAACTGACCTAAGTCGCGCTGACGCTGTACCCAGCCGAAAACCGTCACTTCCTGTCCGGCGTGCTCCTCGCGGAAATTGCCGCAATAATCGGTGCGCCGCAAACCCTTAATCGTTTCTGCCATACAAACTCCTCTTTTCTATGAAGAATAGTAATATTACACAAAATCGGCGACTTCGCCAAACAAATCCGCCATACCGGACAACTCGCGGTCCAACAATTTCTGGCGAAGAACGTTGTATAGACCGTCATCCAAAGTGATTTCCTCGGTAGTGCCCGATTCCATATCCTTCAGCTGAGCGCAGCCGGTTTCCAACTCATTGTCGCCTACCACAACGGTGTATTTAGCGCCCAATTTATCGGCGTATTTCATCTGCGCCTTCAGCGAACGACCCACAATGTCGCACTCCACAGCGGCACCGCCCTCACGCATAGCCGAGGTAAGCGCAAAGCATTTCTGGGCCGCCGCCTGACCCATAGACACAAGGTACAAGTCACAAGCGGGTGCATCCGGGAATCGAACCTCTTGCTCTTCCATCGTCATCAGCAGTCGCTCGATACCCATACCAAAACCGAGGCCGGGTTGCTGAGCACCGCCCAGTTCGGAAATCAGACCGTCATAGCGACCGCCGCCGGCAACGACCAAGCCGTTATCGGCGACCAGTTCAAACACAGTGCGGGTGTAGTAATCCAAACCGCGGACGATATGCTCGTCAATTACATAGGGAATCTCCGCAACCTGCAGACAGCCTTTAACCGCCTCAAAATGAGCGGCGCAATCCTCACAAAGGTAATTGAGCATCACCGGTGCGTCGGCGGCAATCTCGTGGCAAACCGGGGATTTGCAATCCAAAATACGCATGGGATTGCGCTCCAGACGGCTGAGACAGGTACCGCACAGATCGTCTTTACGCTCTGCAAAATAGGTTTTCAGCGCCTCGGTGTAACGAGCGCGGCAGGTAGGGCAGCCGATAGAATTGATGTGCAGCGCAACGTTATTAAGACCCAAGGTACGGATGATCATACTGGCCAGAGAGATGACTTCGGCATCTGCCTGAGGTGCCGAGGCGCCAAAACACTCCACACCAAACTGGTGGAACTCACGATAACGGCCTTTCTGGCTCTTTTCATACCGATAACAGGACGTAAGGTAAGAAACCTTTACAGGCAACGCTCCTGCCAACAGACCGTGCTCCAGCACGGCACGGGCGGCACCGGCGGTGCCTTCGGGGCGCAAAGTAATGGAACGACCGCCTTTGTCTTCAAAGGTGTACATTTCCTTCTGTACCACGTCGGTGGTCTCGCCTACCGACCGCTGAAACAGGTTGGTATGTTCAAAAACGGGGGTACGGATCTCGTGAAAACCGAAATCCCGGGCGATAGCCAGAGCGGTTTGCTCCACATACTGCCACTTATAGCTATCCTGCGGCAACACGTCCTGGGTGCCGCGGGGTGCTTGTGTAATCAAAGCCATAATTAACTCTCCATTCTTGGGAAAATACAAGGCAAAAGGGCACACGGACGTGTACCCCTTTTACCCAAATTAACGATTGCTGGGATTGACGATGTTACGCCAATCCAGGTCACCGCGCTCCAGACCGTGAATCAGCACCTCGGCGGTAGCGATGTTGGTTGCCACCGGGATACCGCGAATGTCGCACAGACGCAACATATCCAAGTCGTTGGGCTCGTTGGCCTTGGCGGTCATAGGGTCACGGAAAAACAGAAGCAGGTCGATCTCATCGCAGGCGATACGGGCAGTGATCTGCTGATCTCCGCCCTGAGCACCGCTCATATAGCGGACGATGTCCAGACCGGTAGCCTCGGACACCAGTTTGCCGGTGGTGCCGGTGGCGCAAAGCGTATGACGACTCAAAATACCGCAATAAGCAATGCAGAACTGAACCATCAATTCCTTTTTCGCATCGTGTGCAATCAAAGCTATATTCATAGACTTACAACCTCCTCTGTATCTTTAAATTTACATCTTTTCCAAACGGGCAAGGGGTACGCTCTCGCCCATATAACGCCGTGCAATATTACCAAAACATATGGCGGCATTACAGGCGGACGGCAACGGCCGTGCGTTGGCACAGGCAACCGCTACCTCTTCATCCTCCGGGATGATACCCAGAAGCTGAATACCGGCGGTGTCGATAATTTCGTCAACGTCCGGCATAGAACCGTCCATCACCTTGTTGGGTCGCAGACGGTTAATAATCAAATGAGATTTCATCTGGCGTTCTTCCAGAATGTGTCCCAGAATCTGGGCATCGCGGGCACACACCATATCCGGTGTGGAAACCACCAGAGCACGGTCCGCCGCCGCAATAGCCGTTTCAAAACCTGGCCCCAATCCGGCGGGACAGTCGATTATCACCTGGTCGTAATACGAAACCAAACTACGGCACAACGCACGCATCTCTTGAGGAGAGCACATCTCCTCTAACCGAATGGGTGCGGGTAACACAAACACGTTTTGAAATACCGGCGAGGAATAAATGGCCCGCGCCGGCTCGCAATTGCCGGCAAACACATCCGACAGATCGTACATAGTGGTGCCGCTGACACCCAACATCAGATCCAGACTGCGCAACCCGGCATCCGCATCGATCAACAGCACCCGGCCATTGTGGCGAGACAGCGCATAACCCAAACCGGCCGTAACCGTAGATTTGCCTGCACCGCCCTTACCGGATGTTACGACGCATATCTCACTCATACCCTATCTCACCTCGCAATCCAAATATTAGAGTGTATTATAACACGATTATTTCGAAAAGTAAACCCTAATGAAGACAGAATTTGTGAAATTTCGTTGAAAATTACGGTAACAGTACACCTTCGGGGGTGGGTTCTTCTCCGGCGTCCTTATTTTCAAAATAGGCATCCAGAACTTTACGCGCTACGGCGGCAGAAGCCGACGACGTACCGTTCTCCACAACCACGGCAATAGCGATCTCCGGGTTATCCGCCGGAGCATAAGCGATAAACGTTCCGTGGTCGGATTGCCCCGCAACACCCGTCTGTGCCGTGCCGGTCTTAGAGGCAAGGGTGTAAGGCGCGTTAGCGAAGGACGCACGGGCCGTGCCGGTCTTGCCGACAGCGAGCATTCCCGCTTTTACGGCTTCCATTGCCGCGTCGTTCCACTCTACCTGTGCCGCCACTTCGCTGGGTATCACCTGCTCGGTGGCGCCGTCATAACTGCGCACGGATTTGATGAAATGAGTCTTGTAACGGGTTCCACCGTTGGCGATCATCATCGTGTAGGCCGCCAACTGAATGGGGGTGTACGAGCCGCGCTGGCCGATGGCCAGCTGCAGATAGTCACCGCCTACCCACGTACCGCCGGCGGCACGCAGGCTCTCGGGTGTGTGCTGAACGCCGGAGGATTCGCCGATCTCTACGCCCGTTTTTTGTCCAAAGCCATACGCCTTGAGATAGTCGAACAAGCTGCTGCTCATTAACCGACCTACTTCGTAGAAATAGTAGTTACAGGATTTCTCAATGGCAGTTACCACGTTCAGGTGACTGTGACGGGACATACACTTGGGCACGTAGCTGGGTGCATAATACTGATACGCATAGGTACAATTTATGGTTTCAGACGGGCTGACAATGCCGTTGGTGATGGCCGCCAGGGCCACACCAGGCTTAAAAGTAGAACCGCACGGGAAAGAACCGTTTAAAGCGCGGTTAAACAGTGGATTGTCCTCGTCTGCCAGCAATTCGTTGTAGTTTTCACTATACGTGGACAAATCGTAATCCGGCCAAGATGCGCAGGTGATAACGCCACCGGTTTTTACGTCCAAAATGACCACCGAACCACTCTTGGCGTCTTTGCCTTTGTCCTCTTCCCCATTCTCGCGCAGGTCGGTGATTTTTTCCGCCAGCGCTTCCTGGGCGGCTTGCTGTACCACCGAATCAAGCGCCAGCACCACCGTCTGTCCGGGTTGCGGAGCTAATTCCTCCACCTCGGAGGTAACCACACCTTGTGCGGTTTTGGACAGCACCCGTTTTCCGGGCGTACCACGCAGATAGTCTTCTGCAGCAGCCTCAATGCCGCTTTTGCCCAGAATATCGTTATAAGAATAGCCTTTTTCCTTCAGTTCGGCATATTCCTCGGCATATATAGGTCCAACGGTGCCAATGATATGGCAGGCGGTGGTACCGCTCACGTATTCACGCACCGGAACGGTGATCACGTCCACACCGGGGAATCGCACGCTGTTTTCCAGTATCTGGTACATTGCCGTACTGGAAACGTCGCTGGCAAAGGTGTAGGAAACTTTTGCCGAGAAACCGGCGGTATCCATCTCGTAATGAATACCGGCTAAGGTCCGTTGTTCCGACTCGGTGTAATTCTGCAACTCATACAGTTCCACCATTTGTTGCAGACACTGCTCTGCCGTGGCGTAGGAAGCCATACGCAAAGAATCCTTCAGTCGCTGAATACCGCTCTCGCGGTCTTCCTCAAACGTATAAGGGCTTTTCTTCGAAATCGGAAGGGAATCGTTCCATTCCTCTTTATTTGTCTGCATCAATTTCACTAGATTCAGCAGGCAATCGTTCTGTTCCTTGAGTTTTTCCGAACTGTTTCCGCGCGGGAAATAGTTGTAATCCAGAATCACGGCATAGCTGGTGCGGTTGGATACCAGCGGGATCTGATTGCAATCCACGATCTCGCCGCGGGAAGCGGCAATGGAAACGGATGTTTTATAACTCTCGTCTGCCAGTTTGGAGTATTCCTCGCCTTGAACGATCTGTATCTGGAACAAGCGCACCGAGTAGATACTCAGCACCACAGCGATTATCAGAAACAGTGCCAATATCCGACGAAGGCTCAAATTGGGAGTATTCGGTTCTCTCAGCATCCATGCCACCTCCTTTCAGTTAGCTATCTTAGTTTACCCATTTTGCTTGCGGCGTATGAATCGGGCCAGTCCCAACACAAGCCAGTACATCAACGGCGATAACAACACCGTATATAAGGCGTTGGGCAGGTATACTTTATAGAGTACGATCCAAGTCTCTTCGTGCATAAACAAAGCATAGCAAATCAACCATTCCAATATCGTGTGAATCAACACACCAGATACACACAAAACCATACCGGACAAGAAATTGGTACGGAGAATTAACTGCACCAGCAATCCAACTGTCAGCGTAATCGCCAACAATAAAAGCGCATTAAGACCGAACAGGTGAAAGGCGTATAAATCCCACAACAGACCGGCGAAAACACCGATGACCGCACCGATACGCGGTCCCTCAAACATAGCCACGCAGATAACAAATAAGATTAACGGAGTCGGCCTCGCAAAACCAATCACCGGGAAGAACCGCGGTGCAGTCTGCATCATCATCAGAAACCAGGCCGCCAGGCCGTAAATTATCCAAGACAAATAATTCTGCAGCCAAAAGAAGCCGGTGGATTGTTTGGTTTTCATTCTGACCGACTCCTTTCCGTCCGTCTGTTATTTGCCGCCTTGTCCGGCGAAATAGGTGATCACCATCACCTGTTTAAGATTATGAATGTCCGCAAACAATTCCACCTGAGCATTAAGGGTCATTCCGTCGGTGGCACTGCTAATATCCGTAATCGAACCGATCAAAAGACCTCTGGGGTACACACCGCCGATACCTGAGGTAACGACGTAATCCCCCACCGCCGCGCCGGAAGAACGCTCCAGCGTGGTCATACGCAGGGAGTTGTCTCGCGCCATATCCACTGTACTGCCTGCCGTATAGGCGGTATCACCGGTACGGCTGACCTGAGAAGCCACCTTGATTGAGGGGCTCAAAATGCTACGCACCTTGGCATAGGTTAAGCCAACCTCCTCCACAACACCCACCAACGAGCCGTCAGTTGCCACAACCGGGTCATTGACTTCAATACCGGCGTTTTGTCCGGCGGAAATGGTGAAGTTGCCGTAAATATCGGCCGGGTCACGGCCGATCACACGACCGGAGGCAAAGGTGTATTCCGGGTTTTCCTCGTGCAGACCCAAAATCTCGCTGTACCAGTCGTTGGTCTGCTTGATTTCGTCATAGTCCACCAATTGCTCACGCAACTGGGCGTTTTCTTCTTTAAGTTGTTCCAGTTCAGCCCGCAACGCAGAACCGCCACCCAGGCCGCCAAAGAAGTCCGATACACTGTTGGATATCGAGGTGGTCAGCGACTGAAAAGGTGTCACAAAAATACCGGTCAGGGTCTCCGGCAATGTAGCAAAACCGCCGCTAGTGGCGCTGTAGATCATCACGCCCACCAAAGCCAAAGCAACAACACCCAGTATTTTTGCCAATGCGCTTTTAAAAAACTGTTTCAATCAATCTCACCTACTTACAAAAACCTAAAAATGGGAAAGCGGAAGACGTATCCGTCCTCCGCTATTCTCCAATTATCTGCGATTAGAACGGAAATTGCTGGTCATACCCAAGTCTAAGCACTTGCCGGTACCGTTAACCACGCAATCCAGCGGATCCTCTGCCACGTGAACGGGCATACCGGTCTCGCGGTTGATCAGGGTATCCAGACCGCGGAGCAGAGCGCCGCCGCCGGTCAGCATAATGCCGTTATCGATAATATCGGCAGACAACTCGGGAGGAGTCCGCTCCAGAGTGGATTTGACCGCATCCACGATAGCGCCGACGGGATCCGCCAGAGCCTCGCGCACCTCTTCGGAGGTGATGACGATGTTCTTGGGCAGGCCATCCACCAGGTTACGGCCCTTGACGTCCATTGTGGTCTCGTCCTCATACGGGAAAGCGGAACCCAGTTTAATCTTCAGTTCCTCAGCGGTACGCTCACCGATGAGCAAATTGAATTTCTTCTTGATGTAAGAGATGATGGCCTCGTCAAAATCGTCACCGGCCACGCGCACAGACTGGGCGGTCACAATATCGCCCAGAGAAATAACCGCCACTTCAGAGGTACCGCCGCCGATGTCCACGATCATACAGCCGGAAGCGTCGGAAACGTCCAGACCGGCGCCGATAGCAGCCGCCATCGGTTCGGTAATCAGCTCAACCTCACGGGCACCGGCATTGCGGGCAGCCTCATTAACGGCGCGGCGCTCAACCTCGGTAACACCGGAGGGGATGCACACGATCAGGCGAGGACGGCTGAAAAGGCTGTTCTTGACAGCGCGCTTGATGAAATAGCGCAGCATAGCGGAAGTAACCTCGAAATCCGCGATAACGCCGTCCTTCAAGGGACGAACAGCAGAAATAGAGCCGGGAGTACGGCCGATCATCTCTTTCGCTTCACTACCGACGGCCATAACCTCATCCTTGCGGACATCAACTGCCACAACGGAAGGCTCGCGCATCACAATACCTTTACCGCGGACATAAACCAACGTATTCGCAGTACCCAGATCGATACCGATATCGCGATTAAAAAACATACAAACATCTCCTCGTTTTTAAGATTTCAAAAGATGCAAAAGAAATTTGCAACATATTAAACTTATTATATACCCAAAATGTGAAAATCACAATAAGAAATTTTAAAAATTATCCGAATTTTTCCATAAATTTTCTTAACCCTTGATGAATTCGAAAAGAAACCGAAGCAAACGACTGCCCGGAAGGCCCATAACGGTGAAATAATCGCCGCGAATCCCCTTGACAAACCGCATACCCTTTCCTTGGATACCGTAGCTTCCTGCCTTGTCCATAGGCTCGCCGGTTGCCACGTATTCGGCGGCCTCATCCCGAGAAAAGTCCCAGAAATCAACCTCTGTTACGTCTGTAAAGCCAGACGACTTTACGGCCTCACCTTGCCCGTTTGTCTCCAAAACCCACACACCGGTCATCACCTGATGGGTGCGATCTTGCAGAGATAAGAGCATGCGGACTGCGTCCTGCTCATCTACAGGCTTGCCAAGGGCAACGTCATCCAGCACAACCATCGTGTCCGATCCAAGGATAATGCTATTGGGATGACGAGGTGCAATTTGTTCGGCCTTGCTCCGTGCTAAGGCACACACCCTCTCATACGGAGATAGTCCGCCCGGGGCGTACTCATCCTCTGCCGGATGAACAGAAAATTCCAATCCCGCGAGAGTCAAGATCTCTTGACGGCGCGGAGATTGGGAGGCCAAAATCAGCGGTTTGGATAACGTCACAGCAATCCCTCCTCATCCAAACGGATCACCTCAGCGCATAGCTGCGCCAAGTCATCCATAGAGGACAAACAACCAGCCTGACGGCGAAGCTGTGCCGCGCCACGCATACCGCTTAGATACCACGCGGCGTGCTTACGCGCCTCTAACAGCGCAACCCGTTCCCCTTTGTACTGAACGGTGAGCTGCACCTGACGCATCAGGGTTGCCATTCGCTGAGCCATACCCGGGTCAGGGAGAATGACTTCGTGGTTGAGGTAGGCCTCTATTTGCTGGAAGATCCAAGGCTTGCCCAGAGCTCCGCGACCTACCATTATCAAATCGCAGTCGGTTTGCTCGTACAGCGCAGCGGCAGATTTGGCATCCACCACATCGCCGTTGCCGATGACCGGCACGCCGACAGCGTGCTTCACCTGGCGGATGATGTCCCAATCCACCGGGGGTGCATACATCTGGTCTCTGGTACGTCCGTGGACGGTGATGGCATCGGCGCCACCTGCCTCACAGGCTAAGGCCACCTCCACGGCGTTCACCTCATCCTTGCCATAGCCTTTGCGGATTTTCGCCGTCACCGGCACCGGGACGGCATCCTTCACCGCCTGTACCAGCCGTCGGCACAGCTCCGGCTCCCGCATCAGGGCACTGCCGCAGTGATTACCGGCGATTTTCGGTGCAGGACAGCCGAAATTGATGTCGATCCAGTCGGGTTTGTATTCCAAAGCCTGTTTGGCTGCATCTGCCATTATCTTCGGATCATCTCCAAATAACTGGATAGCGGCGGGACGGATATCCTCGTCCAGTTCCAATAGTTCCGCACTTTTGCGGTCGCCGTAGGTAAAGCCTTTGGCACTGACCATCTCACCAACCACACAGGCGGCACCGAAATCCATGCATATTTTACGAAAGGCTCGGTCCGCTACACCCGCCATAGGTGCCAGAGCGGCCTTTCCGGTGATCTCTACATTTCCGATACGCAACCGTATCACCTCGCATACAAAATCGTGTACAGTATACACGATTTTTCGGCTTTTGGCTAGTCCTAACTTGTAATTTTACAAAAGTTGTAGTACAATGAATAAAACACAGCCGTTTGGAGGGTTTTCTATGGGCAAAATACAAGAATTGAAACAGCAACTGATCACAGCGTATCCCTATAAGTTTGAGCTTCACGCCCATTCTAATCCCGCCAGTGGCTGTTCCGACCTTCCCCCTGCCGAGTTGGTAGAGCGGTGCAAAAGCGCCGGTGCCAGCGGTCTGGTGCTGACCAACCACGCGGTGTGGTGGATGAAGGAAACGCCAAAAGAGGAATGGTGTGCGCGCTATCTTAAAGACTTTCAAGAAACCAAAGAAGCCGCTCAGAAACTGGGTTTAACTGCTCTGCTTGGTTTTGAAATCCACTTTATGGACAGCGATAACGATTATTTGGTGTTCGGCTTTGGAGAGGATTTCATTCCCACGGTGTATGACTGGATGGACAAGACCGCCAAGGAATTCTACGAAACCTTCCGCGGCGAGGACGTGTTGATGATCCAAGCCCATCCCGAGCGCGACAAGATGATGGAAATGGACAGAGATTGTGTAGACGGTTACGAGGTGTTTAATCTGCACCCCGGTCACAATTCCCGGGTGGCGGTGGCGGCCAAGCTCCACGCCCGTAACGGCGGCGTGGTCACCGGCGGCACCGACTTCCACCACCGCGACCACGAGGGCAGTCTGTTCACCTGCTTTGCCGAGATGCCCAAGGATGAAAAAGACCTGGTGAGATTGCTCCGCAGCGGTGATTACGTGTTTATGACGGCGGATAAGGTAATTTTGGGGTGATGAAATGAAATTATATTTAAAGCGAACCTTCCTATTCTACGCATACAATACGCTTGCCATCTTCGCAGGAGAATTATTAACGAGTATTCCCGCTATCATTTTGCGTGCGGTATTTGAAATGGATGCTTACACTACTCAAAGCTATCTGGTATATGGCGTGGGATGCTATCTATTCACTGTAAGTATTCTCCTATTTCTTATGCATCGCGATGTATACGAAAATCGAAAGTTTTCCATTACCACCGTGGTGCTTCCTGCTATTACGGTCTGCGTAATTCGCTGGTTTATATGGTACATCACCGATGGAAAAGCCGCCTTTTGGGTCACCGGCGGCGCGACCTTCTTCTCACCGCTTCTCTTTCCTGCCGTTTCTTTCGAATTTCTAAATGAGGACAGCGTGCTGTGCGACCTTATTACCACCATAATCTGCGATACACTGATAACCATCCCCGCCTTTTTGCTGGGCGGATTTTGGGGATATAAACACCGCATCAACGAAAACAAGAAAATGATAGCGGAACACAAAGAAAAGTCTAAATAAAGTACAGAAAAAGCCCTCTGCTGCAATGTCAGCAGAGGGCTTTCCTTATTGGATTAGGCTATCCTGTTTGGATTACTGCACATTCTGAGCGTACAGATCACCCAGACGCACCAGATGCTCGTAACGAGCCATGGCGGTATCCTCGGCCTTCTGGAACAGCTCCTCGGCACGCTCGGGGAAGGAGCGAGTCAGAGAGGCGTAGCGGGCCTCGTTCAGGATGAAGTCGCGATAGCTGGTGGTGGGAGCCTTGCTGTCGATGACAAATTTCTTGTCCGCAGCGGGGTTGAAGCGGAACATATTCCAGTAACCGCAATCCACAGCCTTCTTCATCTCGGCCTGGCAGTTGACCATACCGCCTTTGATGCTGTGCATCTCGCAGGGAGCGTAGCCGATGATCAGGGACGGACCCGGATAGGCTTCGGCTTCCGCGATGGCCTTGATGGTCTGGTTCATGTCGGCACCCATAGCGATCTGGGCAACGTACACGTAGCCGTAGGACATGGCGATCTCGGCAAGGCTCTTCTTGGCGATCGCCTTACCGGCAGCGGCAAACTGTGCCACCTGACCGATCTGCGAAGCCTTGGAAGCCTGACCACCGGTGTTGGAGTACACTTCGGTATCGAACACCATGATGTTCACGTCTTCACCGGAAGCGAGCACGTGGTCAACACCGCCGAAGCCGATATCGTAGGCCCAGCCGTCGCCACCGAAGATCCACACGGACTTCTTGGACAGATATTCCTT
>JAZNSL010000077.1:0-19637 GCA_045591225.1 Acutalibacteraceae bacterium
TTTTGAATGACCTCCCTTTGTGTATTCTAATTGCAGTTGGCAGACCGCAATTCCATTATACACAAAGGGAGTTTTTATGTCATTTTCAACTATGTAATTCTTACCGAACCACGCGTCTAACGCGTGGTTTTCGTATTACAAAAAAACGCTGTTTGTAGTAACAGCGTTCGTTGGGAAACCAGGATGTAAAAAACAGGAGACCAGCGATCCGCCGATGGTAACACCCCCGGAGACACGGCCAAAACCGAAGTCGCTGGAACTCCTGTAAGTATTGTAGCACAGGGAGAGAATCAAGTTAAGGCTAATGTCACTGTGAGCCGCGAGGAACCGGTAAACTCCTTGGCGGATGACCTTGCCGCCACCGAGGGCACCTATCTGACCCGAGAGGAAATCCTTAGTAACCTTAATCGGGTGATCGAGGATGCCTCCGACGTGCCGGAGCAGGTGTTTTACTCGGCGCGCCCGAAGGGACTCTGAACCCGTGAGTTCGTCTTCGCCGAACTCATATAGTTTGTCTGGCGACAAACTAACAGATCTTCTTCGGCTCCATTAGGCACATAAAACAAAAACACCCACCACAAAAGTGGTGGGTGTTTTTCTTGGCGCGCCCGAAGGGACTCGAACCCCTGACCTCTTGATTCGTAGGGAATAATGGTTCGTTTCATTTAGCACCACACAGCAACACCAAACACCATAGAAACCCTTGTATTTCAAGGAGTTTCACAGGGTTGTTTGAACAATCCCAGTATTTACAACATCCACAATCATTCAACAAAGTGTTAGAAAAGTGTTAGAAAAATCTGCGATTATACAAAAGACTGATGAATAGCGGCACGCCATGTATGCGTGCCGCTATTCATTTCCAAGGAAGAGTTACTCCAAAGTACTCCTTGACACTCTCTTGATTTTGTAGTATATTAGTCACAAGGAGGTGTTGATATGCCATCAACCAAGAAACGAATTAACCTTACCGTTCCCGATGTTATTTACGAGCAATTACAACAATACAAGGATGAGAACGGTATCTCAAATGATGCCAGCGCTTGTTTGCAATTGATAGTCCAACAGTTACGTAGTATAGAGCAGTCAAAATTGCTTACCAAGGCTTATCTTGCCTTATCTGCCGAAGAGATTTCGGCGTTGTCTGTTGAGGGGAATCGCGTGCTAAAATCGGCGCTAGAAGAAAAACATCGCAAAAACTAACTGCCCTATTGGCATAGCCGCGTAGCGGCCGTGCGGATAGCACAATGCGCGGAAGTTGTATTAGCAACTGGACGCGCATCGTTGCACAGGGTTAGTATTACCCTGTGCAACACGGTGTATTGTGTACACACAAATTAGAAGTTGCGCTCAACCATCGAATATAGAACAAACTAGGTCGAGTTTGAATGAGAATACTCGAAGAAAATATGAAAGGAGATGGTAGCACTAACATTGAAAGGAGTAATTTATGGCAAGAAACCAAGCGTTTCGCAAATACCAATTAACAGTTAACAATCCTGCTGAACACGGTTTTGACCACGATGTTCTGCGCACCACTTTACAGTCCATAAAATCCTGCATTTACTGGTGTATGTGTGACGAAATTGGTGAGCAAGGTACATACCACACCCACATATACTTGGCTTTCAAAAACGGCGCGGAATTCTCGATGATACAAGAGCATTTTTACGGTGCTCATATCGAAAAGGCCCTTGGCACTCATCAAGAGAATCGAGACTATATCCGCAAAGAGGGAAAGTGGTTGAACGATGCCAAACACGAAACGAATCTTCCGGACACATTCGAGGAAAGCGGAGAATTGCCGCCGGAGAATGACCGCCGTAAAAATCAAGCCGAGGCCATTATGGATATGGTGGTTAATGGTGCGTCTAACGCCGAGATTCTACACGAATTCCCCACCGCTATGACCCGACTAAACCATATTGAACAAACACGCCAAACCCTACTGGAAGAAGAGTACAAAAACAAATGGCGCTCGTTGACTGTCACCTATATGTTTGGCGCTACTGGTACAGGAAAAACACGGAGCGTTATGGAAACATATGGTTATGAGAATGTTTTTCGTGTAACCGACTACGTTCATCCCTTCGACGATTATCGCGGACAGAATGTAATCGTGTTTGAGGAGTTCCGTTCCAGCATCCCCATTGAGAAGATGTTGATTCTACTGGACGGTTATCCGACAACGTTACCTTGTCGCTATTCGAACAAGGTCGCTTGTTATGAAACGGTGTTCATTTTGAGCAATATCCCCATTGAACAGCAGTACAAAAGTACCCAATATAATGAGCCTGAAACTTACAATGCTTTTTTGAGGCGTATCCATTTCGTTGAAGAAATGTTAGGTTAAGGGGGCGGAATGATGTTCAAAGAATATCCCGACATTTTAACCCCCAAGCAGGCCGCCGAAGCTCTTGGTGTTTGCGTAAACTCGATTTACCAACTTGTAAATACACACACCATCGGGTGTAAACGTATAGGCCGCAAGATCTTAATCCCGAAAATCTGCCTTATCAACTACGTTCGATCCTCTATGTATACAGTCAAAGTGTAATCGCAGACAAATCTAACTGTCACGAAAGGAGTTTAATATGACAGGTAGTCTGCAAGTTAAAAACGGAAAATACTATATGGTGCTCAACACCTATGACAATGGCAAACGCAAAACCAAATGGATGTCCACAGGGTTAGAGGTCAAAGGCAATAAGCGAAAAGCAGAACAAATGCTGCGCGAAACTTTGTTATCCTTTGAGCCGCAGAAACCGTCCGCCGATATGCTGTTTTCGGAATGTGTCAGACAATGGATGACGGTAGTCGTTCGTAAAGTGGATGCCGTAACATACCAAGGATATGAGGTGCTTATCAACAAGCACATACTACCGTATTTTGATTCTAGCCGCCTTAAATTGCGAGAAATCACCGCAGATGTTCTGCAATCTTTTTTCGATAAAAAGGCCGTAAACGGGCGCGTAGATGGCAAAGGCGGTTTGTCCCCTGCATCGTTGCGACGATTGAAAAACCTCATAAATCAGCCTTTGAATGAAGCGGTTAAAAACGGTCTATTACCGAACAATCCCTGCCAGTTTGTTATCTTGCCAAAATTGGAGCGGTACGAATCGCATTTTTATACGGCTCAGCAGTTGCAAACCCTGTTCGACGCCATACAAGGAGACCCTCTCGCTCCCCTTGTGCAGATTACTGCTTTATACGGTCTGCGGCGGAGTGAATTGCTCGGTCTGAAATGGGATAGTATCGACTTTGAAACAGAAACGCTTACCATCAAGCATACCGTTTCCAAGGTCACACAAGCGGTTGCCAAAGACAAGACCAAGAATGCAAGCAGTCATCGGTCGTTTCCTCTCACGTCTGGTGCCGCGGTCATCTTTAAAGATGCCAAGCAACAAGAGGTGGAAAACAAGAAACTGTTTGGTAGAGAGTACCACCAGAATGATTATGTGTTCAAATGGCCGAACGGTCAGCCCTTTGCGCCCGATTATGTTACCCAACATTTCCGCCTACTATTGGAACGAAACAACCTGCCGATAATTCGTTTTCACGAATTGCGTCATAGTTGCGCCAGTCTGTTGCTGAATAACGGCTATACGTTAAAAGACGTGCAGGAGTGGATGGGACACGCCGACATTACGATGACCGCAAACATTTACGGACATCTGGGCACTACACGAAAACAGAGTATGGCAGACAATTTGAGCCGCCTTTGGGATTAGTGTTAGAAAAGGTGTTAGAAAAGCACCGATTCAAGATAAGGGCATAAAAAAGAAAAACCTCGAAACCGTGATGGTTTCAAGGTTTTCTCTATGGCGCGCCCGAAGGGACTCGAACCCCTGACCTCTTGATTCGTAGTCAAGCACTCTATCCAGCTGAGCTACGAGCGCATATTGTCTCGCTGACAACGCATTGTATTATACTCATAATTCCTTGTTTTGTCAATAGGTATTATGAAAAAAATAAAAAATTTTATGACAACCCCGACCCACACATATCCGCCCTATCTTTGGGAACACTACACACAATTCTGACACGGGTGGTGATGGTGTGACCATAACGATCCTACGAACCGCCATACTCTATCTCCTGCTGGTGGCGGCCATGCGCCTAATGGGGAAACGGCAGTTGGGAGAACTGCAACCCACCGAATTGGTGGTGACCCTGTTGCTGTCCAACCTGGCGGCGGTACCGATGCAGGAAAACGGCTTGCCTCTGCTCAACGGCGTCCTCCCCATCGTGGTGCTGGTATCGCTGGAACTGCTCATCTCCGGGGCTATGCTCAAATCCCCCAAAATCGCCCGCCTGGTTTCCGGCTCTCCCCTGCCCCTCATCCGGGACGGTAAGGTGGACAGCCAAACCATGAACCGCCTGCGGCTGACGGTGGACGATCTGCTGGAATCCCTGCGCCAACAAAACGTATTCGACATCCGTCAGGTGCAATACGCCATCGTGGAAACCAACGGGCATATCAGCGTGTATCTCTACCCCGCCTTCCAGCCCGCCACCGCCCGGCAGGTGACCGACGACCTCTCAGACGAAATGCCGGTGGTGGTGGTCAGCGACGGCAACCTCTGCCCCTGGGGGCTGAATCTATGCGGTCTCACCGAGGAAAAACTGGCAGGAATCCTCCGCAAGCGGAAATGCCGCCAGCAGGACGTGTTCCTGATGACCGCCACCCGCGGCGGCCAGCACCACCTATTGACCCGGGCTGACGTCAAAGGCGGTGGACAATGAAACGACTTTGGATCGCGGCGGCATTACTGGTGGTAGTGGTGGGGCTGTGCGTCGCCACCACCCTGTACCAGCACCGCCAAATTGACAAGCTGTTGGGCACGTTGGATGAACTGGAATCCGCCTATGCCCTGGGGGATTATCCCAAAGCCGGGCAACTGGCTCAGCAGGTGGTGGACGATTACGCCAAGGTGAGCCGGGTGCTGTACTGCTTTGTGGCCCACGGCGACCTGGCGGACAGCCAAGAAACGGTGGTGATGCTCCCGGCACTGCTCCGTCAGGGCGGTGAGGAGGAACTAAAAATGGAACTGGCCCGCCTGCGGGAACAGTTAGACTATCTGCGCCGTGTGGACGACCCTACGATATGGAATATACTGTAAAAAGACTCATCCCGGGGGATGAGTCTTTTTTTATCACTCTTCAGTTGTGGGGTCGGTAGCATCGGTCTCGCCGGTGGGTTCGCTATCGGCGGTCTCGCCGCCAAAAAAGTCCGTCAGTACGTTGATGCAGTCGTAGGTGGCTTTCCACCGGTTGGTACCGCCCATGGTGACAAACACGTAATCGTGGCCATCATCCCCGGTGGCGTAACTGGCCATGGTATGGCCCGCCTCGGTGGTGTAGCCGGTCTTACCCGCGATGACGGTGGCACCCTCCGGCTCGGTGCCGTACATACGGCTGAACAGGGTGCTGTACAGTTCCAATCCGTTGGGGTTCTGGGGGGTCTTGGCGGTGGTATAGTGGTAGGTGGACAGCACCTCTTTACACAAAGGATTCTGCATCGCCGCCATTAAAATCACCGCCATATCCGTTACGGTGGTGTAATGCTCCCTATCGTGGAGGCCGCTGGTGTTGGTGAAATGGGTGTCCTTAAGACCCAAGGACTTGGCCCGGTCGTTCATCAGTTTGGCAAAGGACGGCTCATCCCCCGCCAACAGATTGGCAAGGCCGATGGTGGCATCCGCACCCGAGGGCAGGATACACCCGTACAGCATATCCGTAACCGTCACCTTTTCACCGGTGGCAAAGCCCGCCACCGAAGCCTCTTGGATATACAGGTCGTTCAGCAATTCAAAGGGCATCTCGTAAGTAGCGTCCAGGTCCTCGGCGGTTTCCACCGCCACCAGCAGGGTCATCATCTTGGTAATGGAGGCCGGGTAAGCCCGCACGTCGGCGCCCTTCTGCGCCACAATGCGGCCGGTGGTCACATCCACCAGCACCGCATACGCCGCGTCCACCTCCGCACCCAACACCACCGTGCCTTCATCGGCGGTGGGATACGGCACCTCGACAGACGGTTCTTCCAGTTCCTCCGGTAGTTTCGGCAGTTCCGGCTCCACCACAGCCGGCGGCGCATCCGGGATAATCAGCTGAACGCCAATGGTAACCAAGGTGATCGCCATTGCCGCCAACAGCCCCAAAATCGCCACCCGACGCCAAAAATACTTCTTCCACAGCCGGCGCCGTTTGGCGGCGCGCTGGGCCGGGATCAAGCCGCTGTTTCGTTCACTCACACATTCACATCCTCTGGAAAAACGTCGCATTAAAAACCCTCAAAAGCCTCCGGCTAACCCGGAGGCTTTTGGGAAATTATTCGCCTTTTTGCTCGTTTAAGGTCACGGTGACGGTCAAGGAAGTCACCTCGCCGGTGCGCTGGTCGGAGCGCAACAGTTTCAGCTTCACCTTATCGCCCACCTTGTGTTTAGCCAATTCAGAACGCAGGGTGCCGTAATCGGTAACGGCAACGCCATCCACCTCTACAATCAGGTCGTTGACCTTGGCCTCGGTGCCCTCCAGGCAGGAGCCCTCTTCAATGGTGACGATGATAAAGCCCTTATATATACCGGAATCGATGGTCTGACCGGTGATGCCCAGCGCCACACGGCCGCTGACGTAGCCGTTTGCCAGCAGGGAATCGATCACCGCCTTGGCCTCGTTGATGGGGATGGCAAAGCCCAGACCCTCGTAGCCGCTGGCGGCAATCTTGGCGGAGTTGATGCCCACCACCAGGCCCTGCTTATTCAGTAGAGGACCGCCGGAGTTACCGCTGTTGATGGCGGCATCCACCTGCAGGCACTTGATGGCGTAGCCGGTGTCGTCGTAGACGTCACGGGCCTTGGCGGAGATAATGCCCTGGGTAGCAGTCCAGGACAGACCGGCGGCATTGCCCAGCGCCACTACGCGGGCACCCACCTCCAGCTCGTCGCTGTCGCCGAACTTGGCGGGGGACAGATCGGTGGCATCCACCTTGATCACCGCCAGGTCGGTGGCCTCGTCCACGCCCACCACCTCGGCATCCTCATACACGGTGCCGTCATAGGTGGTCACGTCGATGCGGTCGTATTTCTGACCGGTATACTCGTTGATGGCGCAATGGCGGTTGGTGATGATATAGCCGTCGGCGGTCATCACGATACCGGAGGCGGCACCCGCCTCGGACAGGTTGCTCTCACCAAAGTAGAAATTATTGCTACGGCTGTACATAGTCAGCACCACCGTGGAATCCATATTGCGTTTGACGATCTCCTCGGTGCTCAGGCCGCCGTCATCGGCGTCCCAAGTGTTGACCTCCAGCGAAGGCGCATCGTTGTTGGAGTCGGTGGCGCCGGGGGTATCCGGGAGCTTGGTGTTGCCCTCCCGCAGGCCGTCCGCCAGCAGGATGCAACCCGCCACGAACACACCCACCGTAGCCAACACGGCCAGCACCACCAGCAAAGTAGTAAAGCCGTTGCGCTTCTTCTTGGGCGGCTGGGGCATCGGGGGCTGCATCGGTTGATTGGTCTGGGGGTACTGGGGATAAGCACCGGTAGGCTGGTTATTGGCGGGAGCTGCCGGAGGCACGTACCGATAGGTGCCGTCGCCGTTCCACACCGGCTTGGGGGTGGGGTTGGCGGGACGCACTGGGGGTACCACCGTGGTGGGCTGTACCGGCGGTGTGGCCGTAACCGGGCGCACCGGCGGGGTCACCGGCTGTACCGGCTCTACAGGTTTCACCGGTTGCACGGGAGATACCGGCTGTACAGGCTGTACAGGCTTTACCGGCTCTACGGGCTTTATCGGTTCTACCGGCACGGTGGGAGGGGTTTGGGTACCCTCGTTGTTAGGAATGTTCCAGTTGTCGGACATAATGGTCACAACCTTTCTATTGGCTTACCCCCATCAAGGGAGTTCATTTGCAAAACTTAATAGGCTTTAATTGGCGGGGATCCAGAAGGAGAACTCGGTAAACTCGCCCTCTACCGAGCGAACCGCCACCTCGCCGCCGTGGAGAGAAACCACCGTCTGCACGATGTACAGGCCTAAACCCACACCGTTTTTATCCAGACCGCGGGAACGGTCGCTCTTGTAAAATCGCTCGAAAATCCGCGGCATTTCGCTGGCGGGGATACCGGCGCCGCTGTTGCGGATGGTCACGTAGGCACGCTCGTTCACCTTTTGCAAGCGGATGTCGATGTAACCGCCCTCATCGGTGAATTTTATGGCGTTATCCAGCAGATTATACAGCACCTGATTCATCAGGTCGTAGTCACCAACGATTTCCAGCCGTTCGCATTCGTCTATGCCGGTGATGCGCAGGCGTTTGTTTTCAATCCGCTGTTCCGAAGCCACCAACACACTGCACACCACGTCGGTGAGGTTCAGGCGGGCGGTGTTCATCTTCAGTTCACCGCTGTCGATACGGCTGAGATTCAACATCGACTGGACCAGGCGGGATAACCGCTTGACCTCGTCGGACACGATCTTCATATAATACCCTTGTTTTTCCCGGGGGATGGTGCCGTCCAGCATACCGTCCAGGAAACCGGCAATGCTGGTCATGGGGGTACGCAGCTCGTGGGATACGTTGGCGATGAAACTGCGGCGCATCATCTCCACCGAGGACAGGGACACCGCCATATTGTTGAGGGCATCGCCCAGCTCGGCCACCTCGTCTTTACCGCGGACCGCGACCCGCGCGGTGAAATCCCCCTCGGCAAACCGCCGGGTGGCGGCGGCCATCTGGCGCAGCGGGCGGACAAACCGATCGGTAATCACCCACACCACGCCAAAGGAAAACAGCAAGGCACCCAGCACCGCCAACAGGTAAATGCGGAAGTTATCCCGAACCGTTGTGGACAGGGCATCCGCCGGTGAGGAAGCAAACACGTAGCCCAGCACCGTGCGCTGGTTGATGATAACCGGCACGGCGGCGGTATACTGGCGTTCCTTATACAGACCGTTTAAGGTGCCTACCTCGTAGTACCCCTCCCCGATTTTAGGGATGATCTCGCCCAGGGAGGTATCCCCCACCCGGTAAAACTCACCCATCTCACCGGCGCTCATCAAAATATGACCCCGGGCATCGGTCACCAGCACCGTGGCGCCGATGGCCTCCGGCAACAGGTTAAGGATGGGCCGCAACTGCAGTTCGTTCAGGCGGTAGGTGACGTTATTATCCCGTATCTCGGAGATGGTGGCGGACATAGCGGTATAGCCGGCGATGTTCTCGGCGTTGTTTTGGAGCAGTGTTTTTTTCTCCTTTGCCAAGGCATCGGCGGTAAGGAATATCTGCAACAGCGTCATGGACAAAAAGCCCAACACCACCACCAGCGAGATCACCGAAAGGTATTTGGAAAATACGCTTTTATACATAACGGTGACCTCCGTTTAGCCGTTGACGACCTCGAATTTATAGCCCACGCCCCATACCGTCTTGAGATTCCATTTTTCCGAAACGCCGTCCAGCTTTTCGCGCAGGCGCTTGACGTGGACGTCCACGGTACGGCTGTCGCCGAAATATTCAAAGCCCCACACCTCGTCCAGCAGCTGGTCACGGGTGTACACCCGGTTGGGGTTGCTGGCCAGGTGGAAGATCAGCTCCATCTCCTTGGGCGGGGTATCCACCACCTTGCCATTAACGCGAAGTTCGTAGTTTTCCATATTGATGGACAGACCGTCGTATTCCACGGTACGGCTCTTTTGCCCGTCGCCGATGTCACAGCGGCGGAGCACCGCCCGAATACGGGCGATCACCTCTTTGGTCTCAAAGGGCTTGACCACGTAGTCGTCCGCGCCCAGTTCCAGACCCAACACCCGGTCGAACAATTCGCCCTTGGCGGTGATCATAATGATGGGGCACCGGGACGTCTTGCGAATCTCCCGGCACACCTGCCAGCCGTCCAGACGGGGCATCATCACGTCCAGCAGGATCAGATCCGGCTTTTCCGCCTCAAACACAGCCAGGGCCTGTTCGCCGTCTGCGGCGGTCACCGCAGTGAAGCCTTCCTTCTCCAAATAGAGGCGCAGCAGTTCGCAGATGTTGCTGTCGTCGTCCACGACCAGAATTTTAATGTCAACCATCGTTACGGCCTCCTTGTCTTAAGGTGACGCGAGTAATCCGAACCTGTTTTTAAGAGGCGGATTTTCACTCACACTTCGTTAATATACTCGCAAATGCTCACCTTGTAGTGTATCCAGTTTACCACAACTGTGGTCACGGATGTATGAACAGAAATTTAATTATTTAGCCAAAATGTGACAAATTAATGAATTCGACAGCAAAAAGCCCTCGCGGGTGAGACGGATGCCGTCCTCACTCACCGTCACCAGATCGCGGGGTAAGCGGCGGGCGTTCTCCACCCACGCGGTGGGCAAGTCGACACCAAAGCGCCGTGCAAAGCCGGTGGCGGTCAGGCCGTCGGTCAGACGTAAGCGGAGCAGGGCGTATTCCTCCGGGCTGCCTACCGCCGCACCCTCCGCCGGGTCGTCCACCGGCGCGCCGCCGGACAGGAAATAGGCGGTATCCCGGGGATAGGTGAACCGCCGCCCGCCAAAGCAGGAGCTGGCGGCAGGGCCCAGCCCCAAATACGGCAAGCTGTCCCAGTATTTCAAATTATGCCGACTCTCACAGCCGAGTCTGGCGGTGTTGGAGATCTCGTACTGCCGATACCCCCATTCATCCAACCGCCCCATCGCCGCCAGATACAGGTCAGCGGTGGCATCCTCCTCCGGCAAGGGCGGAGGGCAACAGCCGTATGGGGTATCCGGCTCGATCTTCAGCAGGTAGGCGGAAACGTGGGTGGCACCCAGTTCTGCCGCCCGCTCCACGCTGATAAGAGCGGAGTGTTCGGTCTGACCGGAGATGCCCAACATCACGTCCAGCGAGATATTCTCGATTCCGGCGCGGCGTGCATCCGCCACAGTCCGCTCTACGTCCGCCGGGGTATGGCGGCGACCAAGCAGAGCCAGTTCCTCCGGGATGGCGGACTGCATACCCAGGCTCAAACGGTTGCCGCCGGCGGCGGCAAAGGCGGACAGGGTCTCTGCCAGGTTGTCGGCGGGATTGGCCTCCAGGGTGATCTCCGGGTCGTTACTCAGCAGGCTGAACAGGTGGTCTGCCCGACGGATGATCGCCCCCAAGCGGTCACCGCCCAGCAGGGCCGGTGTGCCGCCGCCGAAGTACAGCGTATCGGCGGTGAAGGGGTGGTGCTGTGCCCACCGCTCCATCGAGGAAATCACCCCGGCGGTGTAGGCATCCAGCTGTTCTTCGTCGGTCACGGGCAAAGAATAAAAATCGCAATAGGGACATTTGGACACGCAAAAAGGGGTATGGACGTACAGACCGACCGTTTGCATTTTCCTCATCTCCCTGCTAATTTTTTGTTATTTTAACATATATTACAATTTATAGCAAGGTAAATCGGCGAAATGACCCCTTGACCGACAGAATTTTTCAAGGTATAATAAGAAAAAACAAATCTCGACAGGGAGGAACCCAATTATGGAGATGATGAATAAAGTAACCCTTAACATCTGTGGCACCGATTACGTGGTCACCACCGATGAGACCCCCGGCTATATGCAGGAGCTGGCCGCCCAGCTGGATGCCCGCATCCGCAATATGATGAACGTCAACGACCGCACCAGTCTGGTGATGGCCACCGTGATGACCGCGCTGATGCAGGCTGACGAGGCCAAAAAGGCGGCTCAGTCCGCCGACAACCTGCGCAAACAGCTGAAGACCTTCTTTGACGACAACAACCGCACCCGCATCGAGAGCGAGTCTCTCCGCCGCGAGGTTGCCCAGCTCCGCAAAGAGAAGGAAGAACTGGAAAGAAAGTTGGCTATGCGATGAACCATCCCCTGCCGGAAGTATTAGCACCGGTGGGTAGCCCGGAATGCCTGACGGCGGCGGTACGATGCGGTGCCGCCGCCGTTTATTTAGGTGTAGAGGGGTTTAATGCCCGCCGATCTGCCCACAACTTTACCACCGACTCTCTGAAAGAGGCGGTGGCTTTTTGCCGTGCCCGGGGGGTAAAGGTGTATCTCACCCTCAACACCCTCATCCGTGAGGATGAGATGGACAAGGCGGTGGACACCGCCGTCAACGCCGCCCGTTGTGGGGTGGATGCCCTCATACTGCAGGACGTGGGTCTGGCAAGACGGCTCTCTGCCGTGATGCCGGATATGCCGCTCCACGCCTCCACCCAGCTCAGTTGCCACACCCCCGAGGGAGTCAAATTCCTGCGGGATGCGGGCTTTTGCCGGGTGGTGCTGGCCCGGGAAATGACCAAAGCGGAAATGGCCGCCTGTGCCGATTTGGGTGTAGAGCTGGAGGTGTTCGTCCACGGGGCGCTGTGTATGAGCGTGTCGGGGCAGTGCTATTTCTCCGCCATGTTGGGCGGTCGCAGCGGCAACCGGGGCGCCTGCGCCCAGACCTGCCGCCTGCCCTTTGAGCCCACCGGAGAACGTCCCCGCCCCTGTCCCCCGGACAAGGCGGCGCTGAGCCTAAAGGACAACTGCCTTATTGAGTATGTGAAAGAACTGGCGGATCTCGGCATCGCCTCGCTGAAGATCGAAGGGCGGATGAAGCGCCCGGAATACGTGGCCGCCGCCACCGCCGTCTATGCCGGGGCGGTGCGCGGGGAGATTCCCTCCCCTGCCGAGTTGGAACGCCTGCGCAGTGTATTCTCCCGCTCCAGGTTTACCGACGGGTACTACGCCGACCGTCGGGGCGGTGAGATGTTCGGCGTGCGCCGTCACGAGGACGTGACCGCCGCCGCCCCGGTGCTGAAAGAACTGGCGCGGCTATACGACAAAGAGGTGCCGCTGGTGGAGGTGGACATGACGTTCTCCCTTACCGAAGCCGAAAGTGTGCTGACCGTCACCGACGGAGTGCACCTCGCCACCGCCGTGGGACAAGGGGGTGAACCCGCCCTCAACCGACCGCTGGATAAAAGCCGCGTGCGGGAGCAGCTCAGCAAGACCGGCGGCACGCCGTACAGAGCGAACACGGTTTCGGTAGCCCTGGACCAGGGACTTACCCTGCCGATGGCGGTGCTCAACGGCCTGCGGCGGGAGGCTATCGAGAAATTGACCGTAAAGCGAAAGCACTTTACACCCATCAATTGCGACAATGGTGCGGTTTCCGAGAAACTCCCGGTGTTTGCACCGGGCAACACCCGCATTGTGGCGCGGCTGCAAAATGCCGCCCAATACAGCGAAAAACTGGGAGCGGATATGGTGATACTGCCCCTTTCCACCCCGACAGAAACCCTCTCCGCCATCGCCAAACAGACGGTGGTGGGTGTAGAGATCCCCCGGGGGATGTTCGGGCAGGAAGACACCATCCGCCGGCGATTGGCCGCCGCCAAAAAGGCAGGGGCAAAGCTGGTCCTGTGCGGCAACGTGGGGGCCTTGCCCTTGGCGAAAGAGGCCGGGCTGGTGCCGATGGGTGGCTTTGGTCTGAACCTCACCAACCGCGAGGCCTTGAGTTTCTACGCCGAGCGAGGTCTGAAGATGGCCACCCTGTCTATGGAGCTGACCGTCGGGCAGATGAAGCGGCTGATTCCCGCTCCCCTGCCGTTGGGTGTGATGGTGTACGGCCATCAGCCCCTGATGCTCACCCGGAATTGCCCCCGGAAATGCGCGGCGGGGTCTTGTAAGGGATGTGCCGGGCAGGGCATCACCGACCGCACCGGCACCGCCTTCCCGGTGGTGTGCGAGAGCGGTTGCTCCGAGGTGCTCAACAGCGTCCCTCTCTGGTGGGGGGATAAACTGACGGAGTTGCCGGCGGTGGATTTCCACCTGTACCATTTCACCGTAGAGGACGCAGCCCGCTGTGCCGCGGTGATAGCCGCCTATACAGGCGGCGGCAAGCCCCCCGCAGCCATTACGAGAGGATTGTATAAACGGGGGGTGGAGTAAACTTCTAACCCAAAAGGCGAGCTCTTGACAAATCTCTCATAATGGTACATTATGATAATAGGTAAGCGAATCGCATCCTGTCCTGAACACTCCTCTATTTTGTCGAAAAGGAAAGGTGATTGGAATGTTCTTTCTAAAGAAAACTGTGTCCGTTGTTTTATCCCTATTGCTTCTCGTCGGATGCATTGCAGTGGCTCCGCTGTCCGTTTCAGCCGCCACCGAAAAAGCAACCTTTAAAAACGGTGCCTGGATCGATGCAAAAGGGTATCAACTGATTGCTCTCGGCAGCAAACGGGATATGTATATCGTCGGTGTTTACGACAATTATTTGGATGCCGGTTGGAGCAATGGAAACTCCCGTGTTCTTGGAATGTCTGCCGATTTCGATTATTGCCGGATCACCGCCCGCAAAGAGGGATACGCCACCGTTACCGGATGGTGTACCACTTATTACCGCTTTAATAAAGTTTACGATGAGCGCTACACCCAGGAAACCTATAAATTTCACGTAGTTAAGCCCATCAAGACCCTTAAACTGCCGAAGACCCAATCAGTTACATTAGGAAAGACCGTTAAGTTAAAGGCTACGTATACCCCTAACAGTGTGTATTCTTTCTACGCCTCCAACGTTAAATTCTCTTCTTCCAACAAATCCGTAGCAACCGTAAGTTCCGACGGCACTGTGACCCCCAAAAAAGCCGGTACCGTCACCATCACGGCAAAATCTGCCGGCGGTCTGTCCGCCAAATGCAAGGTGACCATCAAACGACCGGCCCTTAAGAGCATCAAATTAAACAAAGCCTCCGCTACCTTAGGTATCGGTAAGACTCTAAAACTCTCTCACACCTACAACCCCACCCAAGCATACGGAAAGGTGACCTACACCACCAGCAACAAAAAAATTGCTACTGTCACCGCTGCCGGTACCGTCAAAGGAATCAAAGCCGGCACCGTCACCATCACCGCCAAAGTGAACTCTAAAATCAAGGCAACCTGCAAAATTACGGTGGCACCCTACCCCACTAAGGTAACGCTAAACAAGAGCTCTCTCACCCTAGCCACCAACAAAACCTACACCCTCAAACACACTTTCAATTCCACCAAGGCCCGTGCTAACGTCACCTGGAGCAGTAGCAACACCAAAGTGGCTAAGGTCAACAGCAAGGGAAAAATCACACCGATAGCGCCAGGCAAAGCCACCATAACGGTCAAAACCGCCAACGGCAAAAAGGATACCTGCGCCGTGACGGTGCGCTATCCCTCTCCAACAAAGGTGAACATCACCGAATCCAAGATCACCCTCTCGCTCAAAGAGACCGCCACTCTGAATTATGAAATATCTCCTGACAAATATTACGGCACCCCAAAATGGACCAGTTCCGACACCTCGATTGTCAAGGTCAACAGTAAAGGAAAGATCACACCGATCTCTCTAGGCACCGCCACCATCACCCTCAAAGTAGGTAGCAAGTCGGACACCTGCAAGGTGGTGGTAAACCGCCGCACTTTGGATCCTGCTAAATACCTCAAATTCCAAACAACCCCCTGCAGCCAAAAACGCTATACAAACTATAAAGAGATACGGATACAAGATGCCTCTGGCCTAGGCTTTTCCCTATTGAACGATCCCTCTTTAGGCGACACCTTTATTGAGTATTATTCGTCTGAAGCCTGGGATTTTAAGCAATTCTCCGCCAAGGTGTTTACCAACGGCTATGGCTATGATAACCATTTTTCGTACAACTGGAATTATAGCAAAACCTACGTCGGAGAGGTCCAGAAACAGTACAAACTGAAGACCGGCCAAAAGGATCAAACGTATTTGACCTACATTGCCACTTCCGGCGATTACGAGTTTATGGATTACGGAACCTCTTTCCAATTCTTCATTATATTCGACGGTCTAAAATACCAGGTAAATTTAACTGTTCCGAGCTCCGACATCGGCCCACAGGAAGCCTATTTTACTCGAATAAAATAACCATCTCATCCACCGCCGTTCGGCGGTCCCCCTTTTCGCTCGCCGCGAGACAGCCCCCCCTTTTGTCGGCTTCGCCGACATTTTCCCCCGCTATCGGGGGAATCCACCTCGAGGGGAAGGCTACAATCCCTCCGTCTGTGGCTGTCGCCACAGACACCTCCCTTTACACAAGGGAGGCTTACGAGGTTTCTGCGTAACATAAAAACAGCACCGAATAATCGGTGCTGTTTTTTAGTCTAACGTTCGATTTTAGAACACGCCATTCTTACTTCAAAAAGCCGCTGACGATCTGCTCTTCGGCCTCCTGCTCGGTGAGGCCCAGGGTCATCAGCTTGATCAGTTGCTCGCCGGCAATCTTGCCGATGGCGGCCTCGTGGATGAGAGCCGCGTCCAGATGATTGGCGGTAACCTCCGGGATGGCGCTGACCGAGGCGTGATCCATAATGATGGCATCGCACTCGGAATGGGCGGAGCACTTGGCATTGCCGTTGATCTGGGAACGGAACACCTGCTTAGATTCGCCCTTAGCCACCGAGCGGGATACCAGCTGGGCGGAGGAATCCTCGCCGTTGAGGTCTACCTTAAAGTTGGTCTCGGCCAACTGCTGACCGTGGGTCATAATCTTCTCACGAACAATCAGGGTGGCACCGGCGGCCAGAGTAGCCTGGGTCTCGCGGATGGTGGAGGTGACACCCTTAATCTGGGTGGACTCCATCTCCATATAGGCATCCTCTGCCAAATCCATCACGGTGGTAGGGTTCATCACCCGCTTGCCGTTGCCATCGCCGTCGCCGTAGTGTTTCTCCACGTATTTCAGCCGGGCGCCCGCCGCCAGATGGAAGGCGTGGATGCCGTCGTGACGGCTCTCCTCATCACCGGCATTGTGGATGCCGCAACCCGCCACGATGGTGACGTCGGCGCCCTCTCCCACATAAAAATCGTTATACACCATCTCGGTGTGACCGGTCTGGCTGAGAATCACCGGGATATGGACGCTCTCGTTTTTGGTGCCGGGTTTGATGATGATATCAATGCCGGGCTTATCCGTCTTGGTGACGATGTCGATGTTCTCGGTGGTATTGCGTCCGGCCATCTCACCATTGGCGCGGATGTTGTAGGCGCCTTGGGGTACTTCATGCAGGTCGGCAATCTGCTCTAACAGCTGTTTCTGAATGTTGTCCATCATTGCCACCCCCTTACAGCTTGTCCGTCAGGACGGAACAAGGCGCACTGGCCGCCAGCAGGTCGGGCAGGATCTCCTCGCGGCTGCCCTCGTTGCGGATCTGTCCGTTGGCCACCACGATCACCCGGTCGGCAATGTTGAGAATCCGCTCCTGATGGGAGATGATCATAATGCTGCCGCCCAGTTTCTCGTGCATCTTCTCAAACACCTGAATCAGGTTGTTAAAGCTCCACAGGTCGATGCCTGCCTCCGGCTCGTCAAAAATGGACAGTTTGGTGCCACGGGCCATAATCATAGCAATCTCGATGCGCTTGAGCTCGCCGCCGGACAGGCTGGCGTTGATCTCCCGATGGATGTATTCCCGGGCGCACAGACCCACCTCGGACAGATAGCCGCAGGCCTCGGAAATGGAGATCGGGCGGCCCGCCGCCAGGGTGATGAGGTCCTGCACGGTGAGACCCTTAAAGCGCACCGGCTGCTGGAAAGCAAAGGACACGCCCTTTTGCGCGCGCTGGGTGATGGACAGGCCGGTGATGTCCTCCCCATCCAGCAGAATCTGACCGGACGTGGGGGTGATGATACCGGCAATCACCTTAGCCAAGGTGGATTTACCGCCGCCGTTGGGGCCGGTGACGGCCACAAAGCGCTCGTCAATCTTTAAGTTGATGTCGTGGAGGATGTCCAGCCGGTCGCCGGACTCGGTCTCCACGGTATAGGTAATGTTTTTCAGTTCTAGCATAGGTATTCCTCTTTACTCGGTGGTTTCGGCGGTAGGCTCACCGCTGGCGGTGATGGTGCAGTTGATGTTGGTGAAGACATCCACCGACTCGTGGATGTGCTCCGGGGCAATGTAGAAGGTGTAATCGGTGGTATCGTTGGTGAGGATGACCACCTCGTTTTTCACCTGGGCGTAACCGCCGGCAATGAGGGTGCCGTCCTGCTTCTCCAGCTTGACCTCAATATCCACCATACGCAGATGCTGGTCAGTACCGTTGCTGAGAATCAGATGCACCGCAATGTGACCGCCCTTGGTGTAGTAGATCTCTCGCACCGCGCTCTTGATGCCTTCCTCCGACATCTCCGGCTCGGCGGTCTCATCCAAGTAGTAGCCCGCGTGGTCCTCATCCCGGTTGAAGCGGTTGTTCTTTTCCTCTCTATAAATCTGGAAGCCCAGCATACCCACGCACAGCGCCACCAGAATACCCAGCACCAGCACCACGTTCAGCACGTCACCGCGGCTTTTGGTGCCTGCGGCGGTTTTGGCCGCCTCCCGGCGGGCCTTGACCACCTGGGCCATCGCCTTGCGCTCGGCGGCTTTACGGGCCTTTTCCTCGGCGATGATCTGCTCTCTGGTTTTGTGTTCGCCGAAAATTTCAAATTCCTCTTGGTTGAGGAGGTTGTTGTCCTTTTTGTTGCTCATAGAAAAATCTCCTAAACAGTTAATGGTCCCAATCTTTATTATTTTACACGAAACAAACCCCATTGTAAAGGTGTAATTGTCAAAAAACTGGGAAAAAGCAGGACCGTCGTCCTGCTTTTTTCCTTACAGCATATTCTCCAACAGGTCGCCCATGGAATGCAGGGCCTTACCGGCAGTGGCCTTGAGGCCTTTTTTGCTCCGCTTCAGCATACAGGCACCCATCACGCCGGTGACGCAACCCACCGCGACACCCATACCCATACCTTTCAGAAATTTCTCCATACTGCGGGTCATACATACCGCCTCCTTTCGGGGCTAGTGTTTCCCGGAAAAGGTAAATTATCACTTGCCAAGGGGGAATTTGTGCGGTACAATGGGAGAAACGCTAGGAGGTGGTCGTATGCCCACGTTGAACATCGTGCTGGTAGAGCCGGAAATCCCCCAAAACACCGGCAACATCAGCCGCACCTGCGCCGCCACCGGTGCGCGGCTGCACATCGTAGAGCCGATGGGGTTTAAGATCGACGACAAAAAACTCAAACGGGCGGGGCTGGATTACTGGCATCTGCTGGATATTACCTATTACAAGGATTTAGAGGATTTCTTCGCCAAGAATCCCGGCCCGTTCTTTTATTTCTCCACCAAGGCCAAGCACATCCATTCCGACGTGGAGTATCCCGACGGAGCGTATTTGGTGTTTGGCAAAGAGACCAAGGGACTCCCGGAGTGGTTGCTCCACGATAACCCGGAATCCTGCGTGCGGCTGCCGATGATCGACAAGGATTCCGCCCGCTCTCTCAACCTGTCCAATGCCGTGGCGGTGGGCGCCTTTGAGGTGCTCCGCCAGTGGGGATACCCCGGTATGCGGACACAGGGTCATCTCACCCAATACGAGGATTAGGGTGAACAGCAAAGCCCGAACCCGCCGCAAAGCGGAATATTTCGGTGCTTTTTGCCTCGCTCGTTCTCGCAAGGCGACAGCATTACTTCGCCCGATCGAAACAAAAATCCCTCAAAATCTCCTCGCCTTGCGGTCAAAGATTTTGAAAAGAACGGATTTTTGTTCAGTCGCGGCAAAAACGCAGCCAATACTGCCGTATTGGCGAGTATTTTAACAAAGAATGAGC
>JAZNSL010000078.1:0-34865 GCA_045591225.1 Acutalibacteraceae bacterium
AGGCATTCGCCTACCCTCTCTTTTTCGTACTCGGTCGTGGACTGAACCCCCGAAACGGCTTTGCCGTTTCACAGGTTTTGCGTGTAGTAATTACGACGAGTACAAATGTGCCGCAAAACCGGGGTTCAAAGTCCCCGTTAATACCTCGTGAGTTCACACCAATATGGATAGAGCATCTATTTTATTCTACCTTTCCACGCAAAAAGGGTCGCCCGATTGGGCGACCCTTTTTGCGTGGTGCGAGGGAGATGAGGACTTGCCCCCTTAGTTTGCGCTTTAGCGCAAACTATAGGTTTTGACCGCGCACTATCTTATGACATCTATCACAGCATATCTTCGGTCAAAACCAGGGTTCAAGTCCCCCGAACCGTAGGTTCGGCTTTGTTCATATATTTCCATGCCGCAAAACCGGTTCAACGTCCCTTGCGATGATTGATAGAAATTGAAGTCGTGGTATGCTCGGTCGGTGACTAAACCTCCAAACCATCACTCTTCTTATTTTCTCGGTTGCAACCTATGTCAAAATATGCTATACTAAACCTATACCTACTTTGGAGGGGATGTTATGAAACGCATTTTAGCGATACTATCTTGCCTAATTCTGCTGGTTTGTCTGGTGGCATCTATGCCCACGGCTGTATCGGCGACTACGGAGAGCGAAACTATCTTGCTGGCCGGTTCGGATTTTCAGGTGTCCGGCCACAACACCTCTCGAATAGAGGCGATACTGGGTACACTGGAAATTCACGGTATCACCAAGGCGGACGGCGCTTTCTTCTGCGGCGATTATACCCTGAACTCCTGCGACAACAACAACGGCCAGAGCTCTGCCGGCTTACAGGTGCTGAAAGACCTGTTTAACCCCATCGTGGGAGATAATACGACCTTTGTTCAGGGCAACCACGACCCGGCGGACACCGTGGGCTTGAGCCATTCCGGTAACAACGATCCCGCCTCCGGCAAATACGGCGTGTACGTCATCCACGAGGACGAATATCTCCAGTACAACTGGGATTACAGCCTCGGCGTGGTGGAGCAAACCGCCGCCAGACTTAAGGAATACCTGGATGCCAAGGCGGACAGCGGCTGGGATAAACCCATTTTCATTCTCAGCCACGTGGGTCTGCATTGGGGCAACCGCACCATCAAAGAGGGCAGTGCCATCCACGGCGACCTGCTGGTGGACGTGCTGAACGAGGCCGGTGAAAAGGGCCTGAACATCATCTTCCTGTACGGTCATGACCACTCCGGCGGTATTGCCGATTTTATCGGCGGCAGTGCGGTATATTTTAAGAAGGGCGACCAGATCGAGGTGTGCACCGGTCAAAAGAAGGAGCATACCACCCGCACCCTGAAGTTTACCTATATGAATGCCGGCTACATCGGGTATTACAGCACCACCGAGCCCACCTGTGACGCCACCGTCACCATGAGCGTATTCCGTATTCGGGGCAACGAGGTGATCATCACCCGCTATGACGGTAATATCAATTTTTTAAAGGAACAGTACGGCATACATAATCTGAAATCCAAAGGCGTATGGCACCCCGATTATTCCCAAGAGGGGTATCACGCCCAGCCCAATACGTTGGAATATGCCTCCTCTCGTAGGGTGACCGCCACCAGTGACGAGTATGTGGAGACACCGATGCCGTCGGATAACCACACCCACGAGTATGCCTCTGCCACCTGTACCGATCCGAAGACCTGCATAGAGTGCGGTGCCACCGAGGGTGAAGCATTGGGTCACAAATTCACCAATGCCTGCGATAAATTTTGTAACCGCTGCAGTTATACGCGTATGATCAAGCACGATTACAAGGCCGCCACCTGCACCAAGGCCAAGACCTGTAAGGTGTGCGGCAAGACTAGTGGTAGTAAACTGGGGCACACCTACAAAAAGGTGGTGACCAAGGCCACCACCACCGCCAACGGCAAGATCAAGAATGTGTGTACCCGATGTGACTACACCGCCAGTAAGGTGACTACTGTCTACAAAGCAAGCAAGGTTTCTCTGTCTAAAACCACCTACACTTATGATGGTAAAGTGAAGAAACCCACACTCACAGTGAAAGATAGCAAGGGTAATAAGATTGCTTCTTCCAACTATACCGTCACCTACGCCAGCGGTCGTAAGACCGTAGGCACCTACAAGGTGACGGTCAAGTTCAAGGGCAACTACTCCGGCACCAAGACCCTGTACTTCAAGATCAACCCCGTCAAGACCTCGGTGAAGTCACTGACAGCCGCCAAGAAATCCCTGAAGGTAGCCATTAACAAAAAAGCTCCTCAAGTGAGCGGTTATCAGGTTCAGTATTCCACCTCGAAATCGTTCAAGTCCTACAAGACCAAGACCCTGACCGGCTACAAGAAAACGGCTCTGACCCTGTCCGGCTTGTCTGCCAAAAAGACTTACTACGTCCGTGTGCGCACCTACAAGGTCGTAAACGGCGTAAGATACTATTCCGGCTGGTCTGCTGTGAAGTACAAAAAAACCAAATAAACCCGGCAAACCCTCGACCGGCGGTCGGGGGTTTGCTGTTTGCAGAATGAAACACAGGCGCGGAATATCGACAATGCCTTTCACCATATCCGGTATTTTCGCGATTCTGTATTGCATTTACGCCAAAATTGTGTTAGAATAAATCATTAAATCAGCAGAAAATCCATTCTCAAGGAGAGAAAAACTATGAAGCTATCGGTGGTAATCCCTTGCTTTAATGAAGAAAAAAACGTGGCTCCCTTGCAGGAGGCTTGTATGAAAGCCTTTGCCGGACGGGTGGATGCGTATGAGCTGATCTTTGTCAACGACGGCAGCCGTGACGGCACCTGGAAGGCGCTGAAGGCCCTGCATGCCGAGGGAAAATGCCCGGTTAAGATCATCAACCTTTCCCGCAATTTCGGTAAGGAATCGGCTATGTATGCCGGTCTGCAAAAGGCGGTGGGGGATTATGTGACCCTGCTGGATGCCGATCTGCAGCAGAGCCCGGATATCGTGATGGATATGGTGGCCTTTTTGGATGCCAACCCGGACTACGACAGCGTGGCGGCCTATCAGGAGAACCGCATCGAGGGCAAGTTTATCACCTGGTGCAAGCACAAATTTTATCAGGTGATGGACCGCATTTGCGATATCAGCCTCCACGAGGGCGCCAGCGATTTCCGCACCTTCCGTCGGACGGTGGCCTTGTCCCTGCTGGACGTGACCGAGTGCCACCGCTTTTCCAAGGGTATCTTCTCTTGGGTGGGCTTTAACACCCATTTCATTCCGTATACCGTGCAGGAGCGCCAGCATGGCGAGTCTGCCTGGTCTTTCTGGAGTTTGATGAAATACGCCATCAACGGCATCATTTCCTACACCACCTTCCCGCTGAAGATCGCCACCGGTGTGGGTAGCCTGATGGCGCTGTTGTCATTGATTTACACCATCATAGTGGTGGTGCAGAAGTATGTCTTCGGTATGGCGTTCCCCAACGGTTATCCCACCATTATTGTGCTGATCTTGCTGATCGGCGGTCTCCAGCTCATTACCTTGGGTATTATCGGCGAATACATTGCCCGCATTTACATTCAGGGCAAGCACCGTCCCATTTATATCGCCAAGGAATACCTGACCTACGACGAATGAGGTGAGCGTTATGCAGGATATTCGTTGCGAAGATTGCGATAACTACGATTACGATGAAGAGACCGACGCCTATGAGTGCCTGATGAATTTGGATATGGATGAATACGAGCGGTTTTTGTTGTCCGGCCGCCGCCGTTGCCCGTATTATCGGGTGCGGGATGAATACCGTATCGTGCGCAGACAGAACTAAAGAAAGAGCCATCCGCGGTTGCGGATGGCTCTTTTTTCACGTTGTATCGCTTTTATCGCTTAAAGGTAACGCCGGTCTTTTCGGCACTCTTGTAGGAGCCGGATACGGCATACACCGTATACCGCACTTTTTGCCCAGCTTTGACCTTCTTATCGGTATAAGAGGTCTTCTTGGTGGTGGTATAGATCTTGTATTCCGACCACTTGCCCTTGGAATAGGTACTGCGATACACCTTGTAAGTAGTGGCGCCGGTCACCTTGCCCCAGCTTACCTTAGCGCCGGTAGAGGCCTTAGCCACCTTCAACTTGGGTTGGGCCAGGTACATACCGGTCACGGTGTCGCTACTCTTAAACTTTTTCTTACCGGCGTAGGCATACACGGTGTACTTGGCCTTTTCGCCGGATTCCAGTTTGTTGTCGGAGTAGGAGAGAGACTTGGTGCTGGCGGCCAACGTGGCCTTTTGCCACTTGCCGTTTTTGTACAGGCTCTTGTACACCTTGTAGGTGGTGGCGCCGGTCACCTTGCCCCAACTGATTTTGACACCCTTAGAGGTGGTGGCAATGGTGGCTTCTACCTTTTCGTTTTTCACCGTCACCGGAACGGTGAACAGGGTCCGTCCGTTCTGGCATTTGACGGTGATCTTGGTGCTGCCGGTTGCTTTGGCGGTCACCTTGCCGGAGGAGGATACGGTGGCCACCTTGGTGTTGGAAGAGGTGTACTTCAGACCGCTGGCCTTCAGCAAAACTTGGGAATCATAGAATCCCTTGTTTTCGTTATACACGTGAAGGGTGTCGGTTTTTCCTTTATCCAAGGAAAGGGATTTGTGGTCGATGGTAAGATGCAGATTCTTGGCCTTTGCCTCAATGGTAAAGGTTTTGGTTACCGCCTTTTTGGGCGGATCGGCCTTTTTGCTGGCGCCATTGAAGGTCTGTACCCAAAAATAGATACCGTCCACCTCGAATACACCGATACCGATGGAGGAGTAGGGATGCCAACTCTGTTTGGTATCGTAGTAGGGGGAATCAATGATGTTGGCCTTGTGACCGGGAGAAGCCATCCAGTCGGCCATTACTTCCTTGGCTGAGCTTTGGCCGGCGGCAATGTTCTCGCCGAAGCAATATTGCCAATTCACTACGGAATAACAGAATGAGCCGTCGGGACGGGTGTGGTCATTGCTGTAAGAAACCGCGATCTCCGCGGCGCGCTGCATGGCGGCCTCGGTGGTTTCTTTGTCCATCACCAGGGCGGGTCTGCCCAGCTTTTTACGCTCGGCATTCACCAGCTTCAGCACCTCGGCGGCCATTTTGTAGTCGGCCGTGCCGGTGATGGTGAATTTGGATACGTCTTTGGCGGGGCTTTTGTCCTTTTTCGGTGCGGCACTGACCGGCAGGGCCAGGGCGGTCACAAGCAGGACTACCGATAAGATCAACGATAAAAAGCGATACGGTGACAGGGGTTTAGTTTCCATGGTGGTTACCTCCTTATCTCGACAACCGATTCCTCACCGGTTGTTTTACGCGAGTTTGTTAAACTCAATCTTCTGCGGACGAGGCTTTGCCCAATGTACCATTTGCCAACGCCTGAAGATAGGCGTTGATAAACCCATCAATTTCGCCGTCCATCACGGCCTGGATGTTGCCGCTCTCGAATCCGGTGCGGGTATCTTTGGCCAGGGTGTAAGGCATAAACACGTAGGAACGGATCTGGCTGCCCCAAGCGATCTGTGCCTGGTTACCCTTGATATCGCTGAGCTTATCCAGGTGCTCCTGCTCTTTGATCTTCACCAGTTTGGATTTCAGCATTTCCATACACTTGTCGCGGTTCTGGAACTGGCTGCGCTCGTTCTGGCAGGCCACCACGATACCGGTGGGGATGTGGGTCAGACGCACAGCGGAAGAGGTCTTGTTGATGTGCTGACCGCCGGCACCGGAGGAGCGGAACACGTCCATTTTAATATCCTCGGGGCGGATCTCCACGTCGGTGTTGTTGTCCAGCTGGGGGATGACCTCCAGCGCGGCAAACGAGGTCTGACGGCGTCCGGAGGAGGCAAAGGGGGAGATGCGCACCAGACGGTGGACGCCGTTTTCACTTTTCAGATAACCGTAGGCGTTTTCGCCCAGGATTTCGATGGAAGCGCTCTTGATGCCGGCTTCGTCACCGTCCTGGTAGTCCAGGATGTTGTACTTATAGCCGTGGCGCTCCGCCCAGCGGGTGTACAGGCGGTACAGCATCTCGGTCCAGTCCTGGGCCTCGGTACCGCCGGTACCGGCCTGGAAGGTGAGGATGACGTTGTTGTTGTCGTATTCACCGCTCAGAAGGGTGGCCAGACGCTGGGTCTCCATGGACTGCCGGATGTTCTCCACGCCGGTCTTGCACTCGTCCAGCAGGTCCGGGTCTTCCGCCTCGTCTGCCAGCTCGATCAGGGTCAGGGTGTCCTGATAATCCGCCTGCAGTTTTTCATAGGCTTCGATTTTGCCCTTGACACCGGCGGCCTTTTGGGTCACCTTCTGGGCGAACTCCATATTATCCCAAAAACCGGGGGCAGCCGCCTGAGCGTCCAGCTCTTCGGCTTCTCGGCGGAGCTGGTCCAGACCGATGGCGCCGGCCAGGTCCTCGATACCGGGAAGCATACCCTCCAGTTTCAGTCGTAATTCTTCGTATTGCAGCATACTATTCTCTCCAATCTGCGCAAACTTTCCTATTATTTCATACTATATTATATGGTATTTTTGCGCAAATGTAAAGGGGAAATTCACTATTTCTCCCATCCTGCGAAAAAATGTTTGTATTTTTCGTTTTCCCTTGCACTTTGTCGGCGAATTTCGTATAATATAGGGGTATATTTTTCGAAAGGAGTCGTTTTTTATGACCCTTCCCCAAACGCAAACCCTGCAACCCCATTTATCCGGGGACTTGCTGTATTATACCTTTCCGTCCTTTGACCGCCTGGGCTTTGTGCGCCACGGCTTTTCCACCCGTTTGGGCGGTGTGAGCGAGGGTACCTTCGCTTCTATGAACCTGTCCTTCACCCGAGGGGATGACCCGGCGGCGGTGAGCGAGAATTTCCGTCGGTTTTGCACCGCTATGGGGGTGAAACCGGAGCAGGTGGTGGTGTCTGCCCAGACCCATACCGACAACGTGTATAATGCTACCCGTGCCGATTGCGGGCGGGGCATCATCCGTGAACGGGGCTATACCGATGTCGACGGCTTGATCACCGATGAGCCGGGCGTGGTGCTGTGTACCCAGTATGCCGATTGTGTGCCGTTGTTTTTTGCAGACCCGGTGCGGCGGGTGGTGGCTACCTCCCACGCCGGGTGGCGGGGCACGGCGGCTGGTATCGGCGCCGTAACGGTGGAGCGGATGGTCAGCGATTACGGTTGCCGCCGCGAGGACATCTTGGCGGGCATCGCGCCCTCCATCGGCAAATGCTGTTTCGAGGTGGATGCCCCGGTGTTTGATGCCTTTTGCAAGGTGCCGGTGTTTGACGACGGCTGTTTTACCCCGTATCCTAACGATAAATTCTACATCGACTTGTGGGAGGTAAACCGCCGCCACCTGCTGAACGTAGGCGTCAAGCCGGAAAACATCACGGTCACCGACCTGTGTACCAAATGCCATCCGGACGTGTTCTGGTCTCATCGCATCACCGGGGATACCCGGGGCAGTTTGGCGGCGTTTATCGGAATTTCTGAAGACTAATCGGTGCATACTAACTCCCAAAAGGGGTGTATGCAATGACCTATAAAGAAATGGTGGAGCACCTGAAACGCAAGTTGCGGGTGGACTCCAGTTTTGACCTGCTCAGCCGCCCGGTGACGGTGGGCGGTCGCCCGGGCACTTTGTTTTTTGTGGATGGCCTTACCAAGGACGAGGTGTTGGAGAAGATGCTCCAGTATATGGCGGAGATTAAGCCGAAGGATATGGCTTCCATTACGGATGCCGAAGGGTTTGTGACCCGTTTTGTCACCTATATCGAGGTGGACCATACCGCCGATTTGGAGCGGGTGGTGACCATGGTGCTGTCCGGCGCCACCGCCTTGGTGGTGGAGGGCATCGAGCGGGTGATTCTCATTGATTCCCGCACCTACCCGGTGCGCAGCGTCCAGGAGCCGGAAAGCGATCGGGTGCTGCGGGGCAGTCGGGACGGTTTGGTGGAAACCCTGGTGTTTAATGCGGCGCTTATCCGCCGTCGGCTCCGTGACCCGGCACTGACCCTGGAGGTTACCTCGGTGGGCAGTATTTCCGCCACCGACGTGTGCGTCTGCTATATGGCGGATAGGGTCAACAAGAACTACCTCAAAAAATTACAAGACCACCTAAAGAACATCACCATTCCTGCCCTGACGATGGGGCAGGAGAGCCTGGCGGAATGTCTGCTGAGAGGACAGTGGTACAACCCGTTTCCCCGGGTGCGGTACACCGAACGCCCGGATGCGGCGGCGGCCGCCTTGGCGGAGGGGCAGATCGTACTGCTGGTGGATAATTCCCCGGCGGCGATGCTGTTGCCCACCTCGATTTTCGACTTTTCACAGGACACCAACGATTACTATTTCCCGCCCATTGTGGGCAGTTATCTGCGATTGGTGCGGGGTCTGATCTTCGTGGCGACCCTGTTCCTTACTCCAGTTTGGTTCTGGCTGATGCAGAACCCGGAGCGCATCCCGCCGGCGCTGGAATTTATCCGTATCGACAAGGTGGGTCCAATCCCGCTGATCGTGCAGTTACTGCTGGTGGAATTGCTGATCGACGCCATCAAACTGGCGGCGCTGAATACCCCCTCGTCCCTGAGCAACGCCCTGAGCTTGGTGGGGGCGCTGATATTCGGCGAGTTCGCGGTGGGTGCCGGTATTTTCTCCTCGGAGTTGCTGGCGTATATGGCGTTCGTGGCGGTGGCTTCCTTTACCCAGCCCAGCCACGAGCTGACCTATGCTTTTAAATTGTTCCGCATCCTCTTTTTGGTGTGCACCTGGCTGCTTCACGGCTGGGGACTGCTGTTGGGGATGGGGATTATGCTCACCGTTCTGGTGACCACCCGTACCGCGCTGGACGGGCAATACCTCTACCCGGTGATCCCCTTTAACGGCAGGGCGCTGTGCCGCCTGCTGTTCCGCCAACCCATCAGTCGGCATAATGCCGGACGGGGACAGACACACTGAGGTTGTCCTTTGCATAGGATGGGCTGAATCCGTTGAAAAAGGAGGATGCCTATGACTGGTGGAGAATGGATAGCGGGTGTGTTGGTGGCGTTGTTGGCCTTGTACGGGTGTGCGGCGCTGATACGGCGGTTGTGTCTGTGGTTTACCCGATGCTCCGGGCTGTGCTTTTGCTGTCGGCTGGCGGTGCCGCGGGGACAAGCGGCGCTTACACCGCTGTTGCGGTGTCTGCAGAGCCAGACCATGTGGGATGACCCGACGGAATGCCGCCAGACCTTGGTGCTGTTGCCGGAGAGTGTGGCGATAGCCGGGTCGGAAATGGAAAAGGCCGTCAGTCAAGCCCCGGCGGTGGTGCCGGTAACCGTCACGCAATTAATGGAAATGTTGGACCTGCTGATGCAGGAATGTGGATAAAACAGGAATGAAAAGGAGTGATTCCCGTGACCGAAGAAAAACGAAAAGACGACCAAACCTTGCTGACCGGCACGGTGGATCACATTGTGTTTTGCAACGACGATAACGGTTGGACGGTGCTGGAACTGGACACCGGCGACACCATTGAAACGGTGGTGGGCGTTCTGCCCCGGGTGCAGGTGGGCGAGAGTCTGCGTCTGCAGGGTGGCTGGACTGAGCATCCCTCTTTTGGACGGCAGTTTAAGGCCGCCGCCTGCGAGAGTACGTTGCCTACCGACGAGACCGCCATTCTGCGGTATTTGGCTTCCGGCGCGGTGAAGGGTATCGGCCCTGCCACCGCCGCACGGATCGTGGACACCTTTGGGGCGGATGCCCTGCGGATACTGGAGGAAGAACCCCAGGAACTGGCTAAGATCAAGGGGATTTCCCTGTCCAAGGCCCGGGAAATGGGGCAGAGTTTTTGCTCCCAGTTCGGTCTGCGGGAGGTGGTGATGACCTTCTCCGGCTACGGCTTTTCCGCCAACGAGGCGCTCCGATGCTGGAAACTGTTCGGACCTTCCACCTTGACTAAAATCAAGGAAAACCCCTATCTGCTGTGTTCTTCCGGTCTGCGCATCGGCTTTGAGCGGGCGGATCGGTTGGCGCTGTCGCTGAACGGCGATACCCTGGACCCCCACCGTCTGGAGGCGGGTGTTCAGTATGTTCTGCGCCACAACCTCACCAACGGTCACACCTGCCTGCCGCGGGATAAGGTGGTGCCGGCGGCGGCATCCCTGTTGGATGTGTCTGCGGAAACGGTGGAGGTTGCCGTTGACCGTATGGTGGGCAGTTTCCAGCTTCGCCAACAGGATTTGGATGACCGCGCGTTTCTGTTTCTGCCCCGTATGTTTGAGGCAGAGGCGTTTATCGCGGTGCGGATGCGGCTGATGTGCGGTGTCCAGGAGGTGTCCGCCGAGGACATTGAACTGCGTATCGACGCTATGGAGCGGAATTTCCACATCATCTATGAGGAACAACAGCGACGGGCGATGGTGGAGGCCATCGCTACCGGTGCGCTGATACTCACCGGCGGTCCCGGTACCGGTAAGACCACCACCCTGCGGGGTATCATCACCCTGCTGGAGAGTATGGGAGAGACGGTGGCGATTGCCGCGCCCACCGGTCGTGCCGCCAAACGGATATCCCAGCTCACCGGTCATGAAGCCAAAACCATTCACCGCCTGTTGGAGGTGAAGTGGGATGACAGCGACAGTCCGGTGTTTGACCGCAATGAAAAGAATCCGCTGGATGCGGACGCGGTGGTGGTGGATGAGATGTCGATGGTGGACGTGCCGCTGTTTGAGAGCCTTTTACGGGCGGTGAAAACAGGTTGCCGGCTGATTTTGGTGGGGGATACCGACCAGTTACCGGCGGTGGGCCCCGGCTGTGTGCTGCAGGATCTGATGGACAGCGGCGTGGTGCCGGTGGTCTGCCTGACCCAGGTGTTCCGCCAGGCATTGGAGAGCCGTATCGTGTACAATGCCCACCGTATCGTTGCCGGAGAGCCTATGGAGCTGGACAATAAGGGGGATTGCTTCTTTATGCCTCGCTCCTCGGCGGCAGAGGTCAACCGCACGGTGCTTGAACTGTGCTGTCAGCGGTTGCCGGCGGCCTACGGCTATACCCACCTTAACGGGTTACAGGTGCTGTGCGCCGGACGGAAAGGGGATATCGGCACCGCCGAGGTCAACCGCCGTCTGCAGGAGGCACTCAACCCGGCGGACAAGAAAAAGGCGGAACTCACCGTGGAGGGTGTCACTCTGCGGGTGGGGGATAAGGTGATGCACAACCGTAATAACTACGATATTCCGTGGATGCGGGACGATGGCGAGAACGGCAGCGGCATTTTCAACGGGGACATCGGTGTACTGGAGGAAGTACGCCTGCGGGAGGATATTCTCACCGTGCGTTACGATGACCGGGTGGCTACCTATACCCGCCAGGATGCCCAGGATTTGGAACTGGCCTATGCCATCACGGTACATAAGAGCCAGGGTAGTGAGTTTGATGCGGTGGTGATGCCGGTTCTGCGGGGTACACCTCATTTGTGTTACCGCCATCTGCTATACACCGCCGTTACCCGTGCAAAAAACCTACTGATTCTGGTGGGAAGTAGAGATACTTTACAGCAGATGATTGACAATAATCGCAAAACTTTGCGGTACACCGGCTTACGCACTTTCCTATTACAGACCGGGGTGGTGGGATTATGAAGCGGTTGGGAGAAGCGTTGCTGACCATCCTGTTTCCTCACCACTGCTTTCTGTGCGGAGAGGTGATTTTGCCGCGGCAACGGCTGTGCGAGGATTGTGTCCGTACCGCGCCGTATATCCTGCCGCCGCTATGTGAGCATTGCGGTCGCCACACGGGGGATTGCACCTGTCGGGGACACCGCCGTTCCTATAAACGGTGTGTCAGTCCCTTTTACCACAAAGGGGTGGTAAAGAGCGGCATCCAATCCCTCAAAAACGACAATTACAGGGTGGTTACCGACGGCTTTGCCAGCGAAATGGCGGAGATGGTGCGGCGGGAATACGGCGGCATCACCTTTGACTGCATCACCGCCGTACCTATGCACCGCAAGGATTTCCGCTTGCGGGGTTTTGACCAGACCGCCCATTTGGCACAGGCGTTGTCCACAGTGATGGGAGTGCCGTATAAGCCAACCTTGACCAAGTTACAGCACACCGAACCCCAAAAGGAACTGTCCGCCGTACGGCGGCAGGGCAACCTGCTGGGTGTGTTCGACGTGACCGCCCACGTGGCGGGACAAACCATCCTCTTGGTGGACGACGTCACCACCACCGGCAGTACCCTGGAGGAATGCGCCAAAATGCTGAAGATTTTCGGTGCCGAAGAGGTGTATGCAGTGACGGCGGCAGCGGCCCACTTGCAAAGGTGCGAAGAATGATGTATAATACCCCAAAAGGTAGAATCAAGGGTAGTATCAAGGAGTTTTGTCTATGAATTTAGGAATCGATATGGGAACTTCCCGCATCGTTATATACGATCCCGCCCGGGACGCGGTGGTGCTGGACCAACCTGCCGTGATAGCGGTGGCAAAATCCGACGGTCACGTGGTGGCCTTTGGCGAGGAGGCCGAGCAGATGCTGGGGCGTGCCCCGGATTCGATTGTAGTGGTGCGCCCGGTACAAAAAGGGGTCATCGCCGCCTACGATTTGGCGGAGAAATTGCTCCGTTGCTGTCTGGCGCAGGTCTGCTCCAACCGCATCGTCAAGCCCTGTGTGGCGGTGAGCGTTACCGAACAGCTTACTGAGGTGGAGCGCCGCTCTTTCATTGAGGCGGTCATCTCTGCCGGTGCCCGTCGGGTGACGCTGGTGCCGGAGACGGTGGCGGCGGCCATCGGTGCCGGCGTGGACGTGAGCCTGCCCAAGGGCCAATTGCTGGTGAACGTGGGCGGCGGCACGGTGGACGTGTCGGTGCTGTCGCTGAAAGGCGAGGCGGTTTCCTCCTCCATCCGCGTGGCGGGTGAGGCGATGGACGACGCCATCGTCCGCTATATGCGTAACCAGTATGGTTTGATCATCAGCGAGCCGATGGCCCAGCGGATGAAGATGCAGGCGGGTTGCGCCCTGCCGGTGGAGCCGATGCTCACCGCCACGGCAAAGGGGCGGGATTCCATGACCGGTCTGCCCCGGGTGGTGACGGTGAATTCCGACGAGCTTTGCGAGGCTATCCGCGAGCAGTTGACCGAACTGCTGGATATGATCGGCCGCGTGTTGGAGACCACACCGCCAGAGTTGGCGGGCGACATTTTTGAGGAAGGTATGCACCTGACCGGCGGGATGGCCCAGCTTCGCCGGTTGCCGGAATTGTTACAGCAGGCGGTGGGTGTGCCTTGCAGGGTGGCGGAGAATCCCGCCCTGTGCGTGGCCATCGGCGCCGGAAAGGCGCTGGAGTATTCCGCCTCCTTCTCCAAGGTGTACGATTTGGGCAGTTTTGCCTATCGGCTGTCTGACAATGTAACCAATTAATACGCGCAAAACAGCCATAAGGCCGTCTGGCTTTATGGCTGTTTTTGTGCGCTTTTTGCCTTTTCGTTAGTGGTGAAAAACCGGCTGATTTTTGTGCATTTTGCCCTTTGAAATTTTCGACGGATTATGCTATAATAATCGCATGTTTTAGAATTGAGGAGAGGAGTGACCGCAGATGGGCCAGACTGTCGAGATTGGCAGTTACGTGCTGTATGGGAAAACCGGTGTTTGCCGCGTAGAGGAAAAGACCAGCATCGCTATGGGTAAGGAGACCAACGACTATTACGTGCTCAGTCCGTTAAGTGACGGTCGCTCGTCGGTGTTCGTCCCTTGCGGGAACGAGGCGTTGGTGGCTAAAATGTGTCCGCTGATGACCCGGGAGGAGATCGACGCCCTTTTATCGGTGGCGGACAGCGAGCGGTTGGAATGGATCGACGACCGCACCCAGCGGATGGCTTTTTACCGCACCGTGATGGGCGGGAATGACCGCCGGTTGCTGATTCGGCTGATCTGCTCTCTTTTCCGTAAAAAGCACCAGCGTCAGGAACAGGGCAAACGGCTGTCCACTATGGACGAGGCTACCCTGCAGGAGTGTATGCGTCTTATCGATGAGGAGTTTTCAATGGTATTGGGTATTCCCCAGTCCCAGGTGGTCAACTACATATTGGAGCGGTTGTAAAAAAGTCGGGCTTTGTCCCGACTTTTTCATTTTCGGTCTAGTCAAATCGGCAGAGATGTGCTATACTATATCCATTAACCGAAAGGGGAGGGAATACGATGGATAAGACCTGCTGTTTTACCGGCTTTCGTCCTCATCGTTTTGCCTTTTCCCCGGACGGCCTGCGGCCGGAACAGGTGCAGGAGGCTTTGGGTCAGCAGATACGCCGTTTGTACGATGAGGGTGTCCGCACCTTCATTTCCGGTATGAGCGCCGGGGTGGATATGTGGGCGGCCGCCGAGGTGCTGGCTCTGCGCCGCACCCACCCGGCGGTGGAGTTGATAGCGGCGGTGCCCTTTGCGGGGCAGGAGAGCCGCTGGTCCATCCCGTTGCAAAAGGAATACCACCGGTTGCTGGTGGAGTGTGACCGGGTAGAGGTTTTGTTTGATGAAACCGCGGCTACTACCGATCCGTCCGCTTGTTATCGTCGACGTAATCGCTGGATGGTGGATCGGTCCGGGGTGGTGTTGGCAGTATGTGAGATTGATCTGCCGGAGAGCCGTACCGGTACAGCCGCTACGGTGCGGTATGCCCGTGGTCAGCAGCGGCGGATCGTGTACATTCATCCGCAAACCTTGGAGATTGCCGAGGAGACCGTCCAGCAGATTCAGTTCCCGTTGGAATGATGTTTAATTGCTTACCTTAACCTGCCTCCTCTTGTTAGGGGAGGTGGCAAAACCGTAGGTTTTGACGGAGGGGTAGTTTTTTAAAACACTTAGAACGAATACGTAGGGACGGGCGTCCTCGACCGCCCGCACATTTAGGAGGTTATGATTATGGCATTACGCGATTTTCCTTTGCCGAAGATTTTGTATTTCACTAGCGGCAATCCCTTTTCCGGCAGTTATAAAGGGCTCAATTACCGGGTAGACCCGGTGAAAGCCAAAGCGGAGGAGGACATTCCCGCCCATTTTGACGTTTGCGTCTGGACAGGGGAAAAGTGCAGCGAGTTGTCCGAGATGCGGGCCACCGCCCAGTTCCCGCTGGATGTGGACGGCCTTGCCGCCACCGAAGACTGGCTGCGGGAGCAGTATGAGGAGTTCGCGAAAGAGTGATAAATGAAAAGGCAGTCACCCATTTGGCGACTGCCTTTGCCTTTTTTGGAGCAGGGTACGGGAGTCAGAACCCCGGAGATTCGGCTATCGCCGCATCTCCTTGAGTTTGCCTTGCGGCAAACTCTCGTGCTCTTCTCCGTGTACCACTGCAAAAAAAGACAAGGCCACTAATGTGACCTTGCCTTTTTTGGAGCAGGGTACGGGAGTCAGAACCCTGGAGATTCGGCTGACGCCGCATCTCCTTGAGTTTGTCTAGCGACAAACTCTCGCATTCTCCTCCATATACCACACTAAAAACAAAACGGCCACCTAGAGGTGACCGTTTTTGTTTTTGGAGCAGGGTACGGGAGTCGAACCCGCCTTAACGGCTTGGGAAGCCGCTGTAATACCGATATACCAACCCTGCATTCGGAACAAGGCACAGTATATCACAATAAATTAGAAAAATCAAGGGGAATTTGTCTGCGGATTTCACTTTCCCTTGCCGGGGCAAATCTCTCCCAGCGGGCATTCCTCACATTTGGGCGCTCTGGCGGAGCAGGTATCCCGCCCGAACAGCACCAGCCGGTGGCAAAAATCGTTGCTTTCCTCCGGCGGGAGCACTTTTCGTAGCTGCATTTCCGCCTTGTAAGGGTCTTTGCTGCCGTCGGTTAGGCCTAATCGCCCGGTGATGCGGATGCAGTGGGTGTCCGCCACCACCGCCGGTTTGCCGTACACGTCGCCGCACACCAGGTTGGCGGTTTTGCGTCCCACACCGGGGAGCTTTACCAGTTCCACCACCGTGTCGGGTATCTCGCCGCCGTATACTTCTTTCAGCATCCGGCACATAGCCACAATGTCCTTGGCCTTTGTTTTGTACAATCCGCAGGAGCGGATGTATGCGCCCACCTCTTCCGGGTCGGCGTTCGCAAAATCCTCCAGGGTGGGGAATCGGGCAAACAGCGCCGGTGTCACCAGATTCACCCTCGCGTCGGTGCACTGGGCGGATAACCGGGTGGCGATCAGCAGTTGCAGAGGGTTATCGGCGGTGAGGGAACACACCGCATCGGGATACACGGTCTTGAGCCCCTCTACGGCGGCAATTGCCCGTTGCTTTTTGGTCATTCCGGCACTTCCTTTCGTGGTTTTTCGCCCTCTATCATACCACACCCGAAAACCGCTGTCAACGGAAGGAATATCTTGACAGAGAGGCGTTTTCTTTGTACAATAATAAGGATATGGCAATAAAGGAGGGATACCCCGTGAACAAACCGTTGGCTGACCGCATCCGCCCGTCCTCGCTTTCCGAGGTGGTGGGTCAACAGCACATTTTGGGCGAAGGAAAAGCCCTGCGGAACATTATGGAATCCGGGCGTATTCCCAACCTGATCTTCTACGGTCCTTCCGGAGTGGGTAAGACCACGGTGGCCCGCATCATTGCCCAGCAGACGGATATGCGCCTGCATAAGCTTAACGGCACCACCGCTACCACCGCCGATATTAAGGCGGTGGTGGAAGAGTTGGACACATTTACCGGTATGAACGGCATTCTGTTGTATCTGGATGAGATTCAGTATTTTAACAAACGGCAACAGCAGACCTTGTTGGAGTACATCGAAAACGGACAGATCACCCTGATTGCCTCCACCACCGAAAATCCCTATTTCTACGTCTACAACGCCATTCTCAGCCGTTCCACCGTGTTTGAGTTTAAGCCGGTGGACAACGCCGACATCGAAAAGGCGGTGGAGCGTGGCTTCCGCTTTCTCCAAGAGGAGAGCGGCAGTTCGGTCACGGTGGAGGAGGGGGTCTGCGCCCATATTGCCCGCTCCAGCGGCGGCGACGTGCGCAAATCTCTCAATGCCGTAGAACTCTGCACCTTAGCCGGGGAGACCACCCCTGACGGCGGCGTGTACGTGTCCCTGGGCACCGCCCGGCAATTGGCTCAGCGCAGCGCCATGCGGTATGACCGGGAGGGTGACGAGCACTACGACGTTATCTCCGCTTATCAAAAGTCTATGCGTGGCTCCGACCCGGATGCCGCCCTTCATTATCTGGCGCGGCTGTTAGAGGCCGGTGACCTGCCCTCGGCCTGCCGCCGCCTGTTGGTGTGCGCCAATGAGGACGTGGGCTTGGCCTATCCCCAGATTATACCCATTGTCAAGGCGGCGGTGGATACCGCTCTGCAGGTGGGTCTGCCGGAGGCGCGGATCCCTCTGGCCAATGCGGTGGTGCTGGTGTGCCAGGCTCCCAAATCCAATGCGGTGTACAACGCCATCAATCAGGCGATGGCAGACGTGCGAACCGGTAAGAGCGGTGCGGTACCCCGTCAGTTGCAGAACAAGCACTACGATGGGGATGAGGTGCAGAATAAAGGGCAGTTCTACCGGTATCCCCACGATTTCCCCGGTCATTGGGTGGATCAGCAGTACCTGCCGGACGCCATTAAGGACATCACCTACTACACCCCCGGTGATAATAAGACCGAACAGGCCTTTGCCGCCTATTGGAAGGATATTAAGAAATGAGCGCCATTACCGAACGGTTGCTTTCTTTGGCCGACGAGGGTTATCGGCAGTTTCAGATTCCCTTGATGCCTACCGTAGACCCGGCCAGGGTCATCGGTGTGCGCACCCCTGTTGTGCGGAAACTGGCTAAGGAGTTGGCTGGCACAGCAGAGGGCGAGGCCTTTTTGCGGGAACTGCCCCATACCTATTATGAGGAAAACAATCTCCACGCCTTTTTGGTGGAGCAGATAAAGGATTATGAGGCCTGTATCGCCGCTATCGACAGCTTTTTGCCTTATGTGGATAACTGGTCTACCTGCGACGGCTGGTCACCCAAGGTGCTGAAACGTCATCCGGAGGAACTGCTGTGCAAGATTCGGGAGTGGATGGCCTCTGACCGCCCGTATACCGTGCGTTTCGGTATAGGTATGATGCAACGCCACTTTCTGGATGATCGGTTTTGCCCGGATTATTTGGCATGGGTGGCGGCGGTCGATGGGGAAGAGTATTATGTCCGGATGATGGTGGCGTGGTATTTTGCCACCGCCTTAGCAAAGCAGTATGAGGATGCGGTTGTGTATATTGAGAATCACCGTCTACCTCTGTGGGCCCACAACAAAACCATTCAAAAAGCTCGGGAGAGTTATCGAATATCACCGGAGCGTAAGGATTATCTCAAGACGCTGAAACGCTAAAAACCGCTGTCATCCGACAGCGGTTTTTTTGTACACTTTTCGGGTTGTGAGGGTCTGCCAATCCTCTTTGGTGAAACACCGAAACAGCCAAATAAGCGGGACGTACACCCCGGCGAACAGCAATCCCCCGCTCAAAACGTAGGGTAACCCGGTCAGCGGGAGCATCCTGCATAGCCCACCGGCGGCAACTGCCGCCAAAAGCGGTCGCAACAGCCAGCAACCCCACCGCAGACGGGCGCCGCTGACCTCCAGTAACCGCCCGGTATTGAGCAGGCAGGTCAGCAGGTTGCTCACCAGCATGACAAACAGAAACCCCGCTAACCCGTAAAGGGGAAGTAGCCACCAGATAAGCGCGATGCGCACCACCGAGTCGGCGACGCTGTACCAAAAGGCGTGTACCTGCTGTCCCAACCCTTTCAGCATACCGGTTGCCACGCTATCCAGATACATCACGGGGGTCAACGGCCCCAGCACTTGTAGTAGCAACCCCACCAAATCGTCGCTGTACAGAAATCGCCCCAGTTCCTTTCCCAACAGCGTGAACATACCACCTATTAAAATAGCCGCCGGCAGGATGACGTGCAGGGCCTGTTCCACCAATCGGGATACCTGCCTGCGTTGCCCCAGGGCGTGGGCATCGGATAATTCCGGCACCAGCAGTCCCGTGAGGGTCATCAGTAGGGCGGAGGGGAAGAAAATGAGTGGCAAGGCCATCCCCTTTACAGCACCAAACCCCGCTAACGCCAGGGCGTTAGACCCGGTGCATAGGGCAAGTCTGGTCGGGACCAGAGTATTTTCGATGGTGCGCAAACCGGTGGCTACGTACCGACTGCCGGTCAGCGGAACGGCGATATTCAGTAGCGGTTTGAGGGCTTTTTGGGACGGTGTCGAGCCGTTTTTGTCCGCCGTCCGTTCCCGCCGATAGGCGCACATCAAAAACAGACAATTCACCGCCTCTGCTAATCCATCTCCCAGTATGATGATCACGCAGGCCTGTTCCAGACTGCCGTCCCAGAGGGTGGTGAGCATCCCGCCGATAGCGGCGATACGGACGATTTGTTCGGTCAACTGTGCCAAGCACGGCGGACCGGCTTTTCGGCGGGCCAGAAAATAGCCTTGCAGACAACAAGAAACCCCCAAAAAGGGCAATCCCAAGCCACACACAGCCACCGCCGGAGCGGCACGGCTGTCGCCCAGCCACACGCCGATGAGCGGTGCGCCGAGCAAGAGCAGTAGGGCGGAAAGCCCACCGCAGACTAAGGAAAGGATGTTGCCGGTCTTCAGGAGTTTTCCGATCCCTTTGGTATCGCCGTGTACCAACCGTTCTCCGACCAGGCGGGTGATGGCGGTGGTCAGCCCGCCGGTGGCAAAGGTACTGCCCAAAATGTGTATGGACAGCACCAACTGATACAGACCCATGCCTTCGGCGCCCACGCGGTTGGAGATAAAGATGCGAAACACGATACCCATTAACCGCAATACCAGCGAACAACCGGTCATCACCGCGGTGTTGAGGTAGAATTTTCGTTTATTCACCGGCATCACCGCGGTTATACAGTCGTACCACCGCGTCCCAGGTATCCTTGTCGGTGTTGCCGGTGACGGGCAACAGGGCGGTCTTCTGGATGCGCCGCACCGCCTCTTCGGTGGCGGTAGTGTAGACGTTGCCGAGTGTACCCAGCATCACGTTTAGGAAGATAACGCCGTCACCGCCGTCACCGGGTTGTAGGAGAGGAACCCGTAATCCGCGGATAAGCAGCGGCGGTGCTTGTTGGGCGGTAACGTTTTGGTTGACTCGAAACAGCGCCTCCCAGGTCTCCCGGTCAACGGTGCCGGTGCGGGGGATTCCCTCAGCGGTTTGGAATTGGCTGACTCCGGCGGCGGTGGCGGCACCGAAAAAGCCGTCCAGCGGCACGGTGGTGGCGCCGTAACGTTCCCGCTGGATGGTCCGCAGATAGCTTTGCAGTTCCATCACGTAAGGGCGGTGGTCGGTGGTGATGTCGTTGTCCCACAGGCTCATTGGTCTCCCTCCTCTATGCTAAGGTCGGTGCCGGGGTACTGCCCCAGCCGTTGGGCGTTGCCGGTGCGCAGGTCGGAGTACAGCGAGGCGATGGCGTCCCAAGTGGTAACCCCCACCGTGCCGGTCTCCGGCAATCCAAACTCCCGCTGGAATGCCTCCACCGCCTGCACCGTCTCCAGCCCGTACACCCCGGTGACCGCCGGGGCGGGGATGGCGGTGTACACCGTGGCGATGTAGGCCAGGTATTCCTGTATGGTGGCTACGTCCTCGCCCTGAAACCCCGTTTGCAGAACCCGACCGGGGAACAGCACCACCCCGCCGTCGATGAGGTCGGTGGAGGTGCGGATGCTTTCGTACACGTCCTCCATTTTCTGCCAGGTCTGCCGTCCTACGATGCCGTCCTCTGCCAGCCCAAATGTCTGCTGAAAGGCCCGCACCGCCCGGTCGGTATCTTGGTCGAATTCCCCGTTGATGGTGATGGGTGGCACGGTATCGTAGTAGGCGGAGATCACGTCCAAGTAATACTGTATCACCCGTACGCTGTCGCCGGAACTACCAAAGGATAGCTGTCCCTCGTACCGTCGGGGCAGCTCCTCCAATCGGATGCCCTCCGAATCCAGCTCGCTGAGCCGTTTCACCGCGTTGAACAGATAGGTGATGCGGTACCAGGTGGCGTTGCCCACGATGCCGTCCTGGGTCAGCCGGAATATCCGCTGGAAGGCCTTTACCGCCTCTTCGGTATCCACCCCGAAATTGCCGTCGGCAGGGTTGATCTTGGGGATGCCGGGGTAGTTGGTGGAAATACGGTTGAGCCGAATTTGGATCTGCTGGACGTCGTTGCCGGAATCCCCCAGCCGTAAAGGCCGCCCGGGATAAGAGGGTTGCCCGTTGCGCACCGGCACATCGGAAACGATGTCGATGTCGTCGCCGTAAAAGCGGGTGAGTATCTCGTAGGGACCCAATCCCTCTTGGGCCAAGGGCACCGTACCCCATTGACTCAGCCCGTCGCAGGTGGAGGTGGTTCCGTTACAATACTGGGTGAAATAGGGCTCTACGCTACCGCGTTTCACCACGTAGGAATTGAAAATATCGTCTACGATCTCGTTGATGGAATCGTAGATCTCCCGACCGGGGACGTAAGACTGATCAAACTGGGTGGAATTGGTGATGTCAAAATCGTAGCCTTGGCTGCGGTACCACTCGGTGTAATAGCGGTTGAGGGCATAGGAGATCTGGGCGTAGATGTTGGCTCGCAGGGCGGCCTCCGGCCAGGTGGGGTATACCTCGCTGGAGGCAACGTTTTTGATGTAATCCGGGAAGGGAACGTACACGTTTTGGGCGGAGGAGGAGGGCGTTCCCAAATGTACCACGATGGTGTTGGGGATAAAGGGTGTTCCAACCATATTCCGACCTCCTCTCTCACAGATTGGCGGGTCCGCCGGAGCGGAAATCCTGCATCGCGTCCGGGTTTCCCCCGGGCAACAGCGGATTCAGCGGAGCGGGCAGGGTGACGTAGTTGTTACCGTAGACCGGCAGGTCTTGGTGCCGTACCCCCTGATAGCCGTCGGCGGTAACGGACACGTCGTAGGCGGTATAGGGGGTGGCGTTGCCCGGGGTTAGGGTCAGCGCCGGGTCCACCGAGGACAAGGGAAGTACCGGGGTAAAACCGTCCCGATCGGTGGTGACATTGGCGTAGACCGTGTCCTCCCGCTCCACCACCACCCGGGCATTTTCCAAGGGCTCCGCTCCGTCGGCGGTAAACGCAAACACCCGCAGATACCCTACAAAGGGGCTTTCCGGCACCGCTACGTCGGGGACAGGTTCGGGGTCTTCGGCGGGTAGGGTTTGCGCCGGCACCGCCATAGTTTCCCGGTCACGGCGAAAATCCGGCTCGGGGAAGCGTTGGTCCAGCCAGTTTTCGGTGGACGGCGGTGATTTGGGCCGCATTTCCAGCATCTGTCGGCGGTATTGCTCCACCAAAGTAGGCGAGGGGACTGACTTTTTTTGCTCCATACAACATTCCTCCCGGGATTGGTCACCGGTTTCGGCGACATAATTTGTGGTTTTTTGCAAAATCTATTGACATTTCCGGATAAAAACCCTATATTGTTATTTGTCATCTATTACTTTAATGATGCATCTAAGCAAAGTTTTTTGTATCCGCCAAACACGTCGCAGCCTTTCCGCGGGGACAGGCTGTGAAAAACCCTTTGCGGGGACGTTGCCACAGCGGATGCGCTGTTGCCGTGCAACAGACTCAATTACCGCAAAGGGGGATGCAACCTATGAACGAAAAGAAGATTATTGAACTCAAGGACATTGCCGTATCTTTTGATGGAGAACCGGTGCTCAAGCATTTGAATTTGAGCATTTCCGATGGTGAGTTTGTCACCCTGCTGGGCCCTTCCGGCTGTGGAAAGACCACCACCCTGCGGATCATTGCCGGTTTCATCACTCCGGATAACGGTGATGTCTTTTTTGACGGCAAACGGGTGAACGACGTGCCTCCGTATAAGCGGACGGTGAACACCATTTTTCAGCGCTACGCTTTGTTCCCCCACTTGAATGTATATGAAAACGTGGCCTTCGGTATGCGGGTACAGAAGAAGTCCAAGGAGGAAATCGAGGAGACCGTCACCAAGATGCTGGAGCTGGTCAACCTCAAGGGCTTTGAAAAGCGGGCGGTTGCCAAATTGTCCGGCGGTCAGCAGCAGCGGGTGGCCATCGCCCGTGCGTTGGCCAACAATCCTCGCGTATTGTTGCTGGACGAGCCTTTGGCGGCTCTGGATCTCAAACTGCGTAAGGATATGCAGACCGAGCTGAAGAATATTCAGAAGAGCCTGGGTATCAGCTTTATCTACGTTACCCACGACCAGGAAGAGGCCCTGTCTATGTCGGATACCGTGGTGGTAATGGACAGCGGTGAGATTCAGCAGATCGGTACGCCTCAGGATATTTACAACGAGCCTCAGAATGCCTTTGTGGCGGATTTTATCGGCGAGAGTAACATTCTGGACGGCGTGATGCTGGAAGACTACTTGGTGGAGTTCTTCGGCCGCAAGTTCAGTTGTTTGGATGCCGGCTTTGAGAAGAACGAGCCGGTGGACGTGGTGATCCGTCCCGAGGACATTGACATCGTGGAGCCGGTAAAGGGACACCTAACCGGCACCGTCACCAACGTGACCTTCAAGGGCGTTCACTACGATACCATCGTAGATTTCAAGGGCTTTAAGTGGCTGATTCAGACCACCGATTATTATCCCGAGAATTCGGTTATCGGTATCGTGCTGAACCCCGAGGACATTCACATTATGAAGAAATCCGCCTATTCCGGTATGTTCGGCGATTACAGCTCTTATTCCGAGGAATTTGACGAATTGGGCGATGCCGAGGCCGCTGCAGAGGCAGAGGAGGCAGAGGAATGAAAAGTCGTACCGCTGCAACCCCTTTTGCTCTGTGGATGGGTATTTTCACCGTGGTGCCGTTGGCTATCGTGGTGTGGTTTGCCTTTACGGATGCAAACGGCGCCTTCACCCTCGACAATATCGTGAAGATCTGGCAGTATTCCGGTACCTACGTGGATTCCATCTGGATGGGCGCTTTAGCCACCGTTTTGTGCCTGGTATTGGCCTATCCGGTGGCGCTGAGCATTTCCCGTAAGAGCGAGCATGTGCAACGCACGATGGTGATGATCGTGATGCTGCCTATGTGGATGAATTTCCTGTTGCGTACCTATGCCTGGATGAGCCTGTTGGAAAACAACGGCCTTATCAACCAGCTGTTGCGCTGGATAGGGGTTATTGCCCCGGATGCGTCGCTGTCGATGATCAACACCGACGGCGCGGTGATTTTGGGTATGGTGTACAACTTCCTGCCCTTTATGATCCTGCCCCTGTATTCCGTGATGGCAAAGATGGACCACCGTGTGATCGAGGCCGCCCAGGATTTGGGCTCCAACGGTTGGCAGGTGTTCCGTCGGGTGATTCTGCCCTTAAGCGCTCCCGGCATCGTGTCCGGCGTGACCATGGTGTTCGTGCCGGCGGTGTCCACCTTTGTTATCTCCAAGCTGTTGGGCGGTAGCAAGCTGATGATGATCGGCGACGTGATCGAGACTATGTTTGTTGGTGACGGTTGCGACTACAACGTGGGTGCCGCTCTGTCGCTGATACTGATGGTGCTGATGCTCATCTGTATGTCCCTGATGCACCGTGTAGACAACGGTGAGGATGAGTTAGGGGGTATGATGACATGAGCATAAAGAATGTACGAACCGCGAGACGCGTTTGCTCATGTATCGATTTGGTGTGCTTTGCCCACCAACTCCCCGGTTTGAAAGAGAACGGGGGTATGATGACATGAAGACACTATCCAAGATTTACAACGGCATCATTTTCACCTTCCTGTATGCGCCCATCGTGGTGCTGATCATCTTCTCCTTTAACGAGGGTAAGAGCCGTGTCCGCTGGGAGGGCTTCACTTTTAAATGGTATGCGGAGCTGTTCCAGAACGACCTGATTATCGAATCGCTGATGCTGACCCTGAAGGTCGCGGTGCTGGCGGCGGTGGTCTCCACCGTTATCGGCACGCTGGCGGCGGTGGGTATATACAGTATGAACGGGCGTCTGCGCACCTTGATGATGGGTGTCAACAACATTCCTATGGTCAACCCGGAGATCGTGACCGGTATTTCTATGATGCTGATGTTTGTGGCTATCGGCTCGGCGGTACCGGCGCTGAAACCCGGTTTCCTCACCTTGCTGCTGTCCCACATCACCTTCTGCATCCCTTACGTGGTGTTACAGGTGATGCCCAAACTGCGGCAGATGAACAAGCATATGTACGAGGCGGCGCTGGATCTGGGTTGCCGTCCCGTATCCGCTTTTTTCAAGGTGGTGATGCCGGAGATCATACCCGGCGTTATCACCGGCTCGCTGATGGCGTTTACCATGTCGCTGGACGACTTCGTTATCAGTTATTTTAACAGCGGTTCCACCGCACAGAACCTGTCGGTCACCATCTATTCTATGACCAAAAAGCCGGTTACCCCCGAAATCAATGCGTTGTCCACGCTGATGTTCGGCACGGTGCTGCTGTTGTTGGTGGTGGTGAACATCCGTCAGGTTCGGGAACTGGATAAGCAGAAGGAAAGGAGATAGGTCCTTGAAAAAACTTTCTTGTCTGTTGGTTGCCTGTCTTCTGACCGGCCTGCTTGCAGGCGTGCTCAGTGGCTGCAACACCGCAGAGGAGACCATTACCCTGAACGTGTACAACTGGGGTGAATACATCTCAGACGGCAGCGACGGTCTGATGGACGTCAACGCCCGTTTTGAGGAAGAAACCGGCATCAAGGTCAACTACAAGACTTATGAGAGCAACGAGTCGATGTACACCTTGCTGGAGAGCGGTGCCGCCGAATACGACGTGGTGATCCCCTCCGACTATATGATCGGCAAGATGATAGAGGAGGATATGTTGGCAAAGCTCAACTTTGACAACATCCCCAATTACCGGTATATCGACGAGGCGTATAAGGGTCTGGAATACGATCCCAACAACCAGTATTCGGTGCCCTATACCTGGGGCACGGTGGGCATTTTCTACAACAAGAAGTATGTGGACGAGGCCGACCTGGCTCAGGGCTGGGATATTCTCTGGAACGAGAAATACGCCGGCAAGATCTTTATGTTCGACAATGCCCGGGATTCCTTTATGATCGCGCTGAAAAAGCTGGGGTATTCGATGAATACCACCGACCCGGCCCATTGGCAGGCCGCCTACGAGGCGCTGGCGGAGCAAAAACCGCTGGTGCAGGGTTATTTTATGGACCAGGTGTTCCAGAAGATGACCAACGAGGAGGGCTGGTTAGCGCCCTACTATTCCGGCGACGGCGCCATTATGATGTACGACGAGGTGGACGGCAACGAGAACATCGGCTATTTTGTTCCTCAGCAGGGCACCAACCTGTTTATAAATGCCATGTGCGTGCTGAAAACTAGTGAAAACAAAGAGGCCGCCGAGCAGTACATCAACTTTATGTGCAACCCCGAGGTGGCAGCCGCCAACGCGGAATACATCTGCTATTCCACCCCTCATACCGAGGCACTCGCGATGCTGTCCGAGGAGGTGTCCGGCGACCCGATGTTTTACCCCCCGGCTGAGGTGGTGCAAAACACCGAGGTGTACGTCACCCTGCCTGCGGACACCATCAAACGGCAAAAGGATCTGTGGATCAAGCTGAAATGTAAACGCGACCGCTGGTGGTGGCCTTTCTCAGACTAAATAACAACAAACGCCGTGACGGATTTTCGTCACGGCGTTTTTCTCTGTCATAATCCCCGTCCATCCGTCATAGGCTGTACAGACTATCACAATGAGCGGAGGAATGGATATGGGAACAACCGGTAATGTGTATCGCGATATGGCCGCCCGTACCGGCGGGGATATTTATCTGGGTGTGGTGGGCCCGGTGCGCACCGGAAAATCCACCTTTATCAAGCGGTTTATGGATACGTTGGTCATCCCCAATATGGAGGATGCGGCCCGTCGGGAGCGTGCCAACGACGAACTGCCCCAGTCGGCGGCGGGGCGCACCATTATGACCACCGAGCCGAAATTCATCCCGGAACAGGCGGCAAAGATCACCCTGGACGGGGTTTCCAATATGCGGGTGCGGTTGGTGGACTGCGTGGGGTACATCGTTCCCTCATCCTTGGGATACATAGAAGAGGACCAGCCGCGGATGGTGAAGACCCCGTGGTATGAGGAGGAGATTCCCTTTAATATGGCGGCGGAGGAGGGCACCCGCCGGGTGATTACCGACCATTCCACCGTGGGTCTGGTGGTGACCACCGACGGCACCATCACCGACATCCCCCGGGAGGAATACGCCGCCGCCGAGGAACGGGTGGTGCGAGAACTGCAGGCGCTGAACAAACCCTTTACGGTGTTGCTCAATGCCATAGACCCCCATACGCCGGAAACCCGCCGACTGGCAGAGCAGCTCACCGAAAAATACGGTGTACCGGTGATACCGGTGAACTGCCAGACTATGACCGAGCAGGAAATCCTGCAGGTGTTGGAGGCATTGCTCTCCCAGTTCCCCATCCGTCAGGTGGGTCTGGTGCTGCCTCGATGGTTGATGGGGCTTTCCGGGGAACACCCGGTGCGGTGCGGGGTGCTGGATACGGTGCGCTCGGCCTGCGGCGAGGTGCATAGGGTAGGGCAGGCGGAGCGGATTGCCCGCCAGTTGCGGTCCTGCCCTTATATTGAGAGTGCCGTGCTGGACGACCTGGATTTGGGCACCGGCACCGCCACCGTCACCGTGACGGTGTTGCCGGAACTGTTCTATCAGATTCTCAGCGAAAACACCGGTCTGTCCATTCCGGACGAGGGTGCGCTGATGAGCGCCATGACTGAGATGGCGGCGGTGTGCAAAAAATACGAAAAACTGCGTCAGGCGATGGAGCAGGTGGAAGCCACCGGCTACGGCATCGTGATGCCGGATATGGAAGAGATGACGTTGGAAGAACCGGAGATCATCCGTCAGAGCGGTCGCTATGGTGTGCGGCTGCGGGCGGCGGCGCCTTCCATTCATATGATGAAAGCCCAGATTAACACCGAGATCAGCCCTATTGTGGGTACCGAACGGCAGAGTGAAGAGCTGGTGAGCTATCTGTTGAGTCAGTTTGAAGAGGATCCTCAAAAAATCTGGGAATCCAACCTGTTCGGCACCTCTCTCTACGGTCTTGTAAACGAGGGTCTGCACAACAAACTGCTCCATATGCCCGCCGAAGCCCGCTTGAAGCTGAAGGATACGGTGGAACGCATCATCAACGAGGGATGCAACGGACTCATTTGCATCATTGTGTGAGGACTAAGGTATGGTAGTACACGATCAAGAAAATGAGCAGCGCTGGGCAGAGGAACGGATAATTCGTGAACAGGAAAAATCGACCACCCACCAACCTCGTTCCGGTGGGTGGTCGGTGCTGGCGGTGCAGAGCCTGGCTTGCGGTCTGGTGGTGGCGCTGGCCCTACTGTTGCGGGTTGCCGGCGGCAGTGCCTATGAGGAATTTCGGCAAGGATTTCAGGATGCGCTGATGCGGAACGAGCTGATGAGCGTGTTATCCCGTCTGTGGGATGGCGAGGTGGAACTCGGTGGGGAAGAAGACGTCGAAAATGCTGTAAAGGAAAACGACTTCACACCAGGCGAAACCGCACAGTTGCAGGCTTTTTTCTGCCAATTGCCCTTGCTGTTGAGCGATGCTTGAGTTTGCGGTTTTGGGCGTCCGCTGTCGGTTGAGTTTGCTGTTTCCGGCGTTGCTGACGGTGCTTTTGCTGTGGCAACCGGACGGACCGGCGGTGTCCTGTATTCTGGCATCGCTGGTTCATGAGGGAGGACACCTGCTGGCGATGGTGCTGGCAGGTGTCCCGCCGGAGAATTGCACCCTCAGCGCGTTTGGCGTACGCATCCGTATGCCTTTTTGCGAGATCGGTTATAAACAGAATATATTGATTTCCTTGGCGGGGCCTATGGCCAACGGGTTGGCGGCGGGGGTGTTGTTGCGGTGCGACTGCCTGACCCCGGCGGTGGCCCATCTGGTGTTGGCGGTGCTGAATCTGTTGCCGTCGCGGGCGCTGGACGGGGGACAGGTCTTGCGGAGCGGTTTGTGCTTATTAGGTATGGAGAGATGGGCGGATCGGGTGGTGCAGGTGTTTTCCGCCGGTGTGTTGATGCTGCTTACCACCGCCGGATTGCTGTTGGTATGGCACGGGGAAGGAAACGTGAGTTTGCTGATCGTGTGCGGGTATTTGGCGGCTTTAACATTTTTCTCGGATAAAATTGAAAAAACCACTTGACAATCTCCGGGGGTGCTGTTATAATCGTTGGGACGAATGAAGCAGAGCGTTGCCCGCTCTCACCCCCGGATTTTGTTCCAAAGGGTCGATATAGACTGTTTCCTGCCACGTGTGTTGGTGGGTTTCTGTTTGATGCGGGCGGCTTGGCTGTCCGCTTTTTTTGTTGCTTTATGCTATCAAGGAGGTGTTTCCAATAGCCAAAAAGGAGATGCAGTTAAACGAGCAGATTCGTGACGACGAGATTCGTCTGATCGGTGCTGACGGCGCCCAGCTGGGTGTGATGTCCGCCCGTGATGCCCAGAAACTGGCTGATGAGGCCGGCCTGGATCTGGTCAAGATCGCTCCTACCGCCGTTCCTCCGGTGTGCCGCATTATGGATTACGGCAAATACCGGTTCGAGCAGGCCAAAAAGGAGAAAGAGGCTCGTAAAAACCAGCACGTGGTGGACATCAAAGAGGTTCGCTTGGGTCTGAATACCGACGTGGGTGACTTTAACACCAAGGTATCCCAGGCAAAGCGCTTTATCCAGCACGGCGACAAGGTCAAGGTCAACATCCGCTTCCGCGGTCGTGAGATGGGACACCCCGAAAAGGGTATCGAGTCTATGGCCCGGTTTGCCGAGGCGTGCGAGGAGTTTGCCACGGTGGAGAAGGCTGCCAAACTGGAGGGCCGGAACATGCTGATGTTCCTGGTACCCCGCAAAGACGGTAAATAAGCCGTTATCACATTTCGTTGCGTTACAGGATAACCTGTTTACACAAACCAATTAAGGAGGACAAAAACTATGCCTAAGATTAAAACGCACAGCGGTGCGAAGAAGCGCTTCAAACTGAGCAAGACCGGCAAAGCCATCCGTGCTCACGCTTACAAATCCCACATCCTGAACAAGAAGACCACCAAGCGTAAGAGAAACCTGCGCAAGACCGTGGCGGCTGACAAGACCAACCTGGCCACCATCAAGCGCCTGATTCCCTACAAATAATTGATTGCTAGAGACGGAGGTATATTACTATGGCTCGTATTAAAGGCGCTATGATGACGCGCAAAAGAAGAAAAAAAGTTCTGAAGCTGGCTAAGGGTTACTTCGGTGCCAAGTCCAAGCTGTTCAAAACCGCTAAAGAAGCGGTCATGAAGTCCGGTCAGTATGCTTATATTGGCCGTCGTCAGCGCAAGCGCGATTTCCGCCGCTTGTGGATCGCTCGTATCAATGCCGCTGCCAAGCTGAACGGCATGAACTATTCCACCTTCATGAACGGCCTGAAGAAGGCCGGCGTGGCTATGAACCGTAAGATGCTGGCTGAGCTGGCTGTTTCGGATGCCGCTGCTTTCACCGCTCTGACCGAGCAGGCTAAGAAGGCTCTGGAGAACTAATTAAACACGTTGCACCCGGCGGGATTCCGTCGGGTGCAATTTTGCTTTTTAAAACGGTGAAAAACGAGTAAAAACCCCGTTTATATTCGGTGTTTTTGCTGGTTTTTATCGTTTTTACGAGAATTTTGTGAGAGGAATGGTGCAGTCTTATGACGGTTACCAGCAAGGATAATCAGTGGGTCAAGGAATGGCGCGGCCTTTGCGATTCTGCCAAAAAACGGCGGGAAAGCAGTCTGTTTGCCGTAGAGGGTGCCCGTTTGTGCGGTGACGCTCTGCGCTCCGGCATCGCCATCAAGGCGGTGCTGTATACCGCCTCCGCCTTGGCCATTTACACCGATACGGTGGGTCCTTTGATCGCGGCGGCGGACACCGCGGTGGAGATCAGCCCGGAGATTTCTCGCTATATGGGGGATACGATGAATCCCCAAGGTGTATTTTGTATTGCAAAAACCCTTGACAATTCGCTTATAATAGATAAAATAGATATAATAGGGATTTATAGCGGTCTGGAGGATATTCAGGATCCCGGTAATTTGGGAACCATTATCCGTACCGCCGAAGCATTGGGATTATCCGGCCTGTTGCTGTCCGACGGTTGTTGCGATGTGTACAACCCCAAGGTACTGCGCAGCAGTATGGGCGGCGTGTTCCGTATGCCGCTGATGCGTGTGGGGAATATGACCCAGGCGGTAAAGACCTTGCAGGAGAAAGGGCTGACCGCCTACGCCTGTGTGGTGGATGCCAAGGCAACCCCCATCACCGAGGCCGGGTTTGGCCCCGGTTCCATTGCGGTGATCGGTAATGAGGGCAACGGCCTGAAGCCGGAGACGGTAGAGGCTTGCCGCCACGCGGTGACCATTCCGATGACCGGTCGCGCCGAATCCCTCAATGCCTCTATGGCGGCGGGCATCATCCTGTGGGAGATGTCCCGACCGAAATAAGGCGATGTGAGCAAACAGAACCTAGCGGAAAGGGTGTGGACTATGGACAGCCGTCTGTACTGGATATGGTTACAGCAGGCATTGCCGGCAGGCAGTTCCCTGGTGGGCGAGCTGTTGGATGTCTTTGGTCACGCCCGCAAAATATACGAGGCAACCCCCGACCGGCTGAAGGAACTCAAAATACCCAAAGACGTGTGTACACGTCTGTCGGATAAATCTCTGGATACCGCCCACCGCATTTTGGATCGGGTGCTGGAATTGGGAGATTGGGTGCTGACTCCGGAGGATGCGCTGTATCCCCTGTGCCTGCGGCATATGACCGGTTGCCCGGCGGCGCTGTATGCCCGGGGTGTGATGCCGGATCTGGACGGCACCCCGGCAGTGGCCGTGGTGGGTACCCGTCGTGCCAGCCGTAGCGGCTGGCAAGAGGCTCACGTTTTAGCGGCAGGATTAGCCGCCGGCGGTATGGTGGTGGTCAGCGGCGGTGCCGTGGGCATCGATGCCGCTGCCCACAGCGGTGCTTTACGGGCCGGCGGTGTCACCATCGTGGTGATGGCCTGTCCGCTGAACGAAAATTATCCTGCAGAGAACGGCGACCTGCGTCGGCAGGTGGTGGAGAGCGGCGGTCTGCTGCTTTCCGAGTTTCCGCCGGACCAACCTTACAAATGCGATTTTCACATCCGCAACCGCCTGATGGTGGGGCTTAGCCAAGGGGTATGCTTGGCGGAGACTCCCACACGTAGCGGCGCGCGGATCACCGCCCGGCTGGCCCGGGAGCAAAACCGTGAGGTGTTTGCATTGCCCGGTGCCCTTTCCGGGCGTTTGCACGACGGTGCCCATAAGGAGATACAGAGTGGCGCCACATTGGTGATTCGTGCTACTGACATTCTGCGGGAATACGCTCCGCTGTTTCCCGGTGTGCTGGATTTGGAAACCGCCGAGAATGTGCAGAGGCAAACCGAGGGGGTAGCCGTATCCCCGCCGGAGAAGAAACCGAAATCCGATAAACCTCGCCGCAAACGCAGTGGTAAGAAGCGTGACCCACAACCGGAGCCGCCGATTACACCGCCGTCTGCCGGTTGTCCCGATACCGCTTCGGATACCGCCAAGCGGGTTTACGGTGTCCTGACCGACCGGTTTGTGCCGGTGGATGAGTTGGCGCTGGCAGCGGAGATGCCCATCCCGATTCTGCTGGCGGCGTTGACCGAGCTGGAAATGTACGGTTGTGCCGAAAACGGTGCCGGCCAACAGTATAAACGTTGTTGATAATGAGTGTTCTCTTGATATAGAAAGGAAGGATCCTATGGCAAAATTGGTGATTATGGAGTCTCCCGCCAAGGCAAAAACGGTGAAGAAATACCTGGGCGGTGACTATGAGGTGGTAGCCTCGATGGGTCATATCCGCGACCTGCCCAAGACCCTGTTGGGTGTGGACGTGGACCACGGCTTTAAGCCCCGTTACGTGGACATCCCCGGTAAAACGGCGCTGATCCGCCAACTGAAAGAGATGGCGGACGCCAGCGACAGCATCTATCTGGCAACCGACCCGGACCGCGAGGGAGAGGCCATTGCCTGGCATCTGGCACAGATGCTGGACGTGGCACCGGAAAAGGCCAACCGCGTGACGTTTAACGAGATCACCAAGACCGGTATCACCGCCGGTATGTCCAACCCCCGCACCCTGGATATGAATCTGGTGGATGCCCAACAGGCCCGCCGTATTCTGGACCGCATCGTGGGTTATAAGCTCAGCCCCTTCCTGTGGAAAAAGGTGCGTAAGGGCTTGTCTGCCGGTCGTGTCCAGTCTGCCACCGTCAGTCTGGTGGTGGATCGGGAACAGGAGATCCGCGACTTTGTCAGCGAGGAATACTGGACGCTGGATGCCGTCCTGTCGGTAACCGAAAAGGGCCGTACCTTCCCGGCCAAGTTCTTCGGCACCGCAGAGGGTAAGCTGAAGGTGTCCAATGAGCAGGAGGCAAAAGCCATTTTGGCAGAGCTGGAGGGTGCTACCTACGTGGCCGAATCGGTCAAGACCGGCACCCGCCGTGTGGCTCCCGCACCGCCCTTTACCACCTCCACCATGCAGCAGGAGGCCAACCGCAAGCTGAACTTCTCTTCCCGCCGCACCATGAAAGCGGCCCAGGAACTGTACGAAGGTGTGGAGATTGCGGGCATCGGCGCCACCGGTTTGATTACCTATATGCGTACTGACTCTTTGCGTATTTCCGATGAGGCACGTAAGGCGGGTAACGAATACATCAAGGAGCAGTTCGGCACCGACTATCTGCCCGCCAAGGCCCGTACCTTCAAGCAGAAGAGCAGTGCCCAGGACGCCCACGAGGCCATCCGTCCTTCGGTGCCGTCTCTGACTCCTGCACAGGTAAAGGATTCTCTTACCGGCGACCAGTATCGCCTGTATAAACTGATTTGGGAACGGTTTATGGCCAGTTTGATGGCGGACCAGATTCAGAACACCTGCCAGGTGGACATCACCGCCGGCAAGTACGTGTTTAAAGCCTCCGGTTACACCGTCAAGTTCGAGGGTCACACCGTGCTGTACGTAGAGGGCAAGGACGAGCAGAGCGACGAGAATAAGCCTCTGCCGGTCATCAAGCAGGGGGATGCGCTGTTCTGCCGGGATATTACCGGCAACCAGCATTTCACCCAGCCCCCTGCCCGTTATAACGAAGCGACCTTGATCAAGGCGATGGAGGAGAACGGTATCGGCCGTCCTTCTACCTATGCTCCCACCGTGTCCACCGTGCTCAACCGCGAGTATGTGGAGCGGGAGGGCAAGAGCCTGAAACCCACCTCCTTGGGCGAGGTGATCACTCAGCTGATGAAGGAGCAGTTCCCCGAAGTGGTAGACCTGGAGTTCACCGCCCATATGGAACAGCAGCTGGACGGCGTGGAAAGCGGTAAGCGCAATTGGGTCAAGGTGTTGGATAACTTCTACGCCGGTTTTGTGGTGGCGCTGAAAAAGGCGGAGGAAAACCTGGAAAAGGTCAAGGTTCCCGAGGTGGAGAGCGACGAGGTGTGTGAGCTGTGCGGGCGCCGTATGGTCATCAAAACGGGTCGCTACGGTAAGTTCCTCGCGTGCCCCGGCTACCCGACCTGTCGCAACACCCGCCGTATCGTCGAACAGGCGCAGGGCGAATGCCCGAAGTGCGGCGGTCAGCTCATCTCGAAAAAATCCAAGCGCGGCAGACGCTTTTTCGGCTGCAGCAATTATCCTAAGTGCGATTTCGCCACGTGGGACGAGCCGAGCCGTGAGACCTGCCCGCAGTGCGGCAAGACG
>JAZNSL010000079.1:0-27478 GCA_045591225.1 Acutalibacteraceae bacterium
AGGTGGCCTCCGCCACGCCGGACTCGTCCGGCAGGCTCAAAAGATCCTCCGACGGCATCGCCAAAAACGCCCGCTGTACCTTCTCCCGAGAGCAGGTGCAACGATACGCCGGCTCGTAGGTATCCAGCACATCGTATTCCATACCGTCCAGGGCAATGGCGCAGATCTCCTCCGGGGTCAGACCGCGGGACAGCATAGAAGTCACCGAGGGCAATTTTGCCACGTTGGCCTCCACCTTATCGATCACCTCTTCCGGGCAGAAGGGCAACAGCTGCAACAGCAGACCGCCGGCGGCCTGCACCGTCAGGTCGGGATTGACCAGCACGCCCAGAGCACACACCGTGGGGGTCTGCTCGCTGGTGGCGTAGTAACTGGTGACGTCCTCAGCAATCTCGCCGGACACCAAGGGCGTACAACCCACGTAAGGCTCCGGCGCGCCGTTATCCCGCAACACCCACAGTTCACCCTGGGTGCCCACCGCACCGCTGACATCCAGCTTGCCGTTAGGCTTCAGCGGAATCTCCACGATGGAATTCTGGGCATAGCCGCGGATGTTGCCGTAGCTGTCCGCCACCGCCATCACGGTACCGGCAGGGCCGTCACCGGACAATTTCAAGGTCAGGCTATCGTCCTTGCCCTTCATCATCACACCCATCATCGAGGCGGCGGTCAGCAACCGGCCCAAGGCCGCCGTCACCACCGCCGAGGGCTGGTGAATCTGCTCCGCCCGTGCCACCATATCGGTGGAATCCAAAAACAGCGCCATCACCGTGGCATCACGGGTCAGGCAACGAATCAGTTTTCCCATTCTCTATCTCTCCGTTAGTCATTCTTCTGGTGGATGGCGCGGTTCTTCGCCACCAGCACCCAGCGCTGGGCATCCTCACCTGGGGCGGTGAACCGCCGTTCATCGTACACACCCAGCAGGTCAAAGCCCGCCTCGGTCAGCAGGTTTTTCCAAGTCTGGAGGCTATACGCCCGCTCCCGCACCGTATCGGTGTACCGGGTGTAGGTGTCCTCCCCCTCTTCCAAGAAGAAGTCCAGCTGCATCTCCACCTCATGGGTGGCGGGGATATACCGATTGCGCCAGGTGCAGAGGAACTCTTCCCGCTCGAACACAAAGGCGTTATCCCCCAGCACGTGGGCGTGCTTATACGGTGTATTCACGTCAAACAGCAGAAGACCGTCCGGGGCAATAAACAGACCCAGACGGCGAAAAATCTCCCGCAAATCCTCGGTATGCAAAATGTGGCTCAAGCTATCCAGCATACACACGGCGGTATCCACCGTGCCGTACAAATCCAGCTCGCGCATATCCTGGCACAGGAACAGGATGTCCAGCCCCTCTTCGGCGGCCTTTTCCCGGGCCACCGCCAGCATATCCGCCGAGCCGTCCACGCCGATGACCTCAGCACCGCGCTGTGCCAGCTCCAGCGACAGACTGCCGCTGCCGCAGGCCAGGTCCAGCACCGAGGCCGCACTGCCGCCGTGGCGGGTCACCGCCGCCAGCAAATAGTCTGCCCAGGCGGCGTAATCCACGTCATCGGTGAGGGCATCGTAAAAGGCCGCAAAGGCCCCATAGCCATTCATACCCGCTTATTCCCCCATCCGCTCAAACAGGACGGCATAGGAATCGCAACCGTATTCCAAAGACCGCTTAACACGGCTGATGGTAGCGGTGGAAGCACCGGTGGCCTCTACAATATCGTTGTAGACGCGACCCTCGTTAAGCATCTTAGCCACCACCAAACGCTGGGACATGGCCTTTAACTCATTGACGGTGCACAGGTCCTCAAAGAACTGATAGCACTCCTCACGGTTCTTTAAATGCAGAATTACGTCAAACAGAAAATCGACTTCTTTGCTTTTAATTTTAGAGTTCAAGGGATATGCCTCCTTTGAAATTCATATTGTATGCTTCTACATTATATACCAACACTTTCACAATGTAAAGTGTTAATTTGTGATAAATGGAAAAAACCTCCGTTTTTTTGCAAAAACGGAGGTTTTTGAGTGTGTTTTTAAGGTGGCGCGAGTAATCTTAGTTCAAGGAAATCTTGTGATATACCTTTTTACCCTTTTTAATGATGGCCACGCCATCGGTGAAGTCGGCATCCGACAGGGTGGTGGTGGGGTCGGTCACCTTTTGGTCGTTGACCGATACGCCGCCCTGCTGGACCAGACGGCGCGCCTCGCCCTTACTGGCGGCCAGGCCCGCATTCACCATCACGTCCAGGATACCCATACCCACGGCATCCGCAATGACGGTGGTGGGCATATTGGCGGTGTTGCCGGCGCCGGAGAACAGCGCACGGGCGGCCTCCTGAGCCTTTTCGGCCTCTTCCTTGCCGTGGACCAGGGCGGTCAGCTCGTAGGCCAAGATCTCCTTGGCGGTGTTCAGCTGGCTACCCTCCCACTGATCCATCTCGTCGATCTGCTCGATGGGCAGGAAGGTCAGCATACGCAGGCATTTCAGCACATCCTGGTCGCCCACATTGCGCCAGTACTGGTAGAAATCGTAGGGCGGGGTCTTGTTGGGGTCCAGCCACACCGCACCGCTGGCGGTCTTACCCATCTTCTTGCCCTCGGAGTTGAGCAGCAGGGTGATGGTCATGGCGTGGGCATCCTTACCCAGTTTGCGGCGGATCAGCTCGGTGCCGCCCAGCATATTGCTCCACTGGTCGTTACCGCCGAACTGCAGGTTACAGCCGTGGGTCTGGAACAGACGGTAGAAGTCGTAGGACTGCATGATCATATAGTTAAACTCCAGGAAGGACAGTCCCTTTTCCATACGCTGTTTGTAGCACTCAGCGCGGAGCATATTGTTGACCGAGAAGCAGGCACCCACCTCACGCAGAACCTCCACGTAGTTCAGGTCCAGCAGCCAATCGGCGTTGTTCACCATCTGGGCCTTGCCCTCGCCAAACTCGATGAACCGCTCCATCTGCTTCTTGAAGCAGTCGCAGTTGTGCTGGATGGTCTCCCGGGTCATCATAGACCGCATATCGGTACGGCCGGAGGGGTCGCCGATCATAGCGGTACCGCCGCCGATGAGGGCGATGGGCTTGTTACCCGCCATCTGCAGACGCTTCATCAGGCACAGAGCCATAAAGTGGCCCACGTGCAGGCTGTCGGCGGTGGGGTCAAAACCGATATAGAAAGTCGCCTTACCGGCGTTGATCAGTTCTTTGATTTGGTCCTCGTCGGTCACCTGGGCGATGAGGCCGCGGGCAACCAGTTCTTCGTAAACGGTCATTGGTATCTCTCCTTATATAAATTGGGGTTATTATACAATTATTAGCAAGGGCTTGTCAAGTCGTTGCGCGAGAACGCATCTCTTTTGCCGCCGAAAGGGTGGTTTCGGTAACCTCGCCGCCCATAATGCGGGCCAGTTCGGTCAAGCGCGCCTCCTCGGACAGTTCCGCCACCCGGGTATAGGTGCGGCCATCCTCCACGGATTTCGCCACCAGCAGATGGCTGTGACCGCAGGCGGCAATCTGGGCCAGATGGGTGACGCACAGCACCTGCCGTTTTTCGGCGATGCCCCGCATTAGCGCACCCACCTTACTGGCGGCGTGACCGCTGATGCCGCTGTCCACCTCGTCAAACACCAAGGTATCGATGTCGTCCACCCGGGCCAGCACGCTCTTGAGCGCCAGCATAATGCGGGATAATTCGCCGCCGGAAGCGGTCTTGGCAATGGACTTGGGCGGTTCACCGGGGTTGGAGGAGATGAGAAACTCCACCTTATCCCCACCGATAGAGGTTAAGGCGGTGGGTTCCAGCGACACCGCCAATTTCACGTGGGGCATATCCATATAGGTCAGTTGGCGGCACACGTCCTGTTCAAACCGCACCGCCGCCTGTTTACGGGCTTCGGTCAGGGCCTGAGAGGCGGTGATGGTGGCATCCCGCGCCGCGTCGGATTGGCGTTCCAATTCCGCCAGATATTCGTCGGAAGATTGGATGCCCTGCAGTTCGGTCTGCAACTCTTCCAGTTTTTCCAGCAGGGCGGTCTCATCGGTGACGCCGTGCTGTTTCATCAGTCGGGAAAGCAGCGCCAGACGATCCTCGATGGCGGTCAGCTCCTGCTCGCTGAAGGACAGGCTATCCTCAAAGTCGGCGGCTTCCTCCGCCACCGCCTGCACCTCGTACAGGCTGTTTTGCAGACGGTCCGCCAGTTCCTGCAGTTCCGGGGCGATACCCCCCACGCCTTTCAGCGCATTGACCCCATCGGTCAGCCGGGTCAGTACCCCGCTGTCCATATCGGTGTCCTCCATCGCCCCACGGACCAGCCCCAGTGCCCCTGCCAGCTTTTCGCCGTAGCGGGCTCTGTCCCGACGGGCGTTCAGCTCCGCCTCTTCGCCGGGTTGGATATTCGCCTTTTCCAAAGCGGTGATCTGCTGTTCCAGTTGGGCGGTGCGAAAGGCCTTTTCCTGCTCGTCCATCGTAGCGGCCTTGATGGCCCGCCGAATGCGGCAGTACTCGCCATAGGCTCTTCCGTAATCCACGATCACTTGGGACGGGACACCCAGACGATCCAGGTATTCCACGTGGCGTTCCGGCTGTAGCAAGGTCTGATTCTCGTGCTGACCGTGAATGTTCACCAGCATCCGCCCGATGCGGCGCAACGCCGACACGGTGGTGGGACGGCCGCCCACACGGCAACTGCCCTTTCCGTCGGCGGTGATGCTCCGCTGAATCAGCAACGTGCCGTCCTCTTCGGGGAGCAGTTCCAGCTCCTCCAACACCGCCAACACCGCCGGCGGCAGATCGTCAAACACACCGGCAATGTACGCCTTTTCCGCGCCGGTACGCACCACGTCGCGGGTGATGCGCTCACCCAGCAGGGCGTTGATGGCGTCAATGACGATGGACTTACCCGCTCCGGTCTCTCCGGTGAGGGTGGTCAGTCCCCCGGAAAAGGTAATGTCGGTGCGCTCGATCACCGCTACATTTTCAATATGTAAGGTGTGTAGCATAGCCTCTCTTACCTCTCCGTATCGCTCAGCATTTTCTTCAATTCAATCACCAAATCCTCGGCATCCCGCTCGCTGGTGGCAATGCAGAAGATGGTATCGTCCCCGGCCAAGGTGCCGATGACCTGGCTCCAGTGCATAGAATCCATCGCCGCACAAGCCGCCTGAGCCATACCCGGCAAGCAGTGAATCACCACCATATTCTGGGCGTACTGCACGTTGACCACCGAGCCGCCGAAAATGGAATGGAACTTGGCGGACAGATGCTCGCCGCCGCCCTTGGCGGTGGTGTAGCGGTAACCGCCGCCCGCAACCGGGCTCTTAATTAGGCGCAATTCCTTAATATCCCGGGATACGGTGGCCTGGGTCACCTGATAACCCGCCTGACCCAACAGCGCCTGCAGGTCCTCTTGGGTCTCCACCGCTTTGTCGTTGATGATCTCCAGAATTTTTGCGTGTCGTCTGGTTTTCATAGGCTCATCTCCTATCGGATAATTTGTGACGAAGGCCGTCGTAGAAGGTGGTATCGGTCAGCCGTATCAGGCGGGCGGTAGCCGCGCCGCGGCGGACAAACACCTTATCGGTGGCGGTCAGGGCAACGCTCTGCTCGCCGTCCACCGTCAAATACACCTCACCGCCGTCGGCGGCGGCAGCCTGTAACTGCAAGGTCACGTTGGTGGGCAACACCCGCGACCGGGAATCCAACGAATGGGGGCATATCGGGGTCAGCAGCAGACAATCCACCGCCGGGTCCACCACGGGACCGCCCGCCGACAAGGAATAGGCGGTGGAGCCGGTGGCGGTAGCCACGATAATGCCGTCGCCGCGGCAGGATAACACCTGGTTATCCCCGGCGGTGACCTGTATATCCAACAGACGGGACAGACCGCCGCGGGTCAGCACCGCCTCGTTCATAGCCAACCACGTCCGCGGAGAATCTCCCTCCACGGTAATCTCCAGCAGCGCCCGATCCTCCACCACGTAATCGCCGGTGAGCAAGGCGGGCAAGGCATCCAGTTCCTCCGGCTCCATACCCGCCAAAAAGCCCAGCCGACCGGCATTAACGCCCAGCACCGGGCAGATGGAGGCCGCCGCCTTTGCCACGTGCATAATGGTGCCGTCGCCGCCGATGGCGACAGCCAGATCGCATCCGGTCAGCGCCTCTGCCAGTTGGGCGGCGGTGGGCAGACTCTTCTCCGCGCACACCACCCGCACGTTGGCACCCAGCTGTGCCAACCGTCCGGAGACGGTACGCACCAAGGCATCGTCCTGCATTTTTAATTGATTGGGAACCACAGCGATTTTCATAGCGTTCCCTCCTATCGTATTGGTCACTTTAATTCTTGAAAGGCAGTCTCCACCACAGCGGCGGGATCCACCAGAATCCCATCCCCCTGTCGGCGCAAAACCGCCAGATATTCTATGTTACCCTCGCCGCCGGTGATGGGAGAATGCCCCACCCAGACCGGGACAAGGTGGTGCTGCGAAAACAGGGATACCTGCTCCGCCAGCACCCGTATATGGGCCTTGCGGTCCTTTACCACCCCGTGTTTGCCGATGGCGGATCTCCCCGCCTCAAACTGGGGCTTTATCAAGCACACCAAGGTGGCATCCGCCGCCAGATACGGCAAAATGAAGGGCAACACGTAGGATAACGACACAAAGGACACGTCCACCGAGCAAAAATCTACACTGCCGGCGGGCACGGTCTGTTTGAGCGCCTCGCTACGGATGTCGGTGCCCTCCAGCACCGTCACCCGCTTATCCTCCCGTAGGGAGGGATGCAACTGGTCGTGACCCACGTCCACCGCGTACACGTGGGCGGCACCGCCCTGCAACATACAGTCGGTAAAGCCGCCGGTGGAAGCACCTACGTCCATAGCGGTCAAGCCGGTTAGGGTAAGGTGGGCCGATTCCACCGCTTTCTCCAATTTATAGCCGCCGCGACCCACGTATTTTTGCGCCGGAGCATGGCAGGTCACCACGTCGGCGTCGGTAACCCGACGGGATGCCTTGGTCACCACGGTGCCGTTGACCAGCACCTGCCCAGAGGCCAGCAGTTCCTTAGCCTTTTCCCGTCCGGTGACGTAACCGGCACCCACCAAATAGGTGTCAAGGCGTTCGCCTTTACATTCGCTCATAAGCCCTCCGTATGCGCTTTGACAAAGGTTTCGATGCCTTCGGCATCCAAGCCTACCCGACGCAGGCCCTGTGCCGTGGTGCAAGCGCCCAAGGTCTCCTGAATGGCGCGAACGCCGTAACGGCCGGTATAGCCCGCCTTCAGCAACGCGCTACCCAGTAGGTCGCCCAGACCACCACGGGTCTCTTCCAGCACCAGTACACAGGCGTATTCCTTCGCCAGAGCTACCACCTCGTCGGTGAGGGGCAGTACCCGGTTGAGTTTCAGCACCGAAACCGGGTGGTTGGCGGCATAGGCCTTCACCTCGCCATAGGTGCGGCCGTAGGTGATCAGCAACACCTGCTTGTCCTCACCGGCGGTAAGGGTATAGGGCGCCTTGTCGGGGACGTAGTCCTCCAGACCGGCGGGTTCACCACCCTTGGGGTAGCGGACGGCGGCAATACCGGGGGTATCGTACACTGCCTGCGCCAGATGTAGCTCCAGCTCCGCAAAGGTGGAGGGAGCGTACAGCGTGGTATTGGGGATGGTGCTGAGCATCGCCACGTCGTAGATGCCCTGATGGGTCTCGCCGTCATCCGGCACCACGCCCGCCCGGTCGATGGCCAGGATGACGTGGTTGTTCATCAGGGACGTATCGTTAATCAGCTGGTCGTAACTGCGCTGTAAGAAGGTGGAATACACTGCAAACACCGGGATAAGTCCACCCTTAGCCATACCGGCGGAGAAGGTAACCGCGTGCTCCTCGGCAATGCCGGTATCGAAAAAGCGGGTGGGATACCGCCGGGCAAACTCCTCCAGGCAGGTACCGCCCACCATAGCGGCGGTCACCGCCACGATGCGGTCATCCTTTTCCGCCAGGTCGCACACGGCCTTACCAAATCGGCAGGAGAAACTTTCTCCGCCGCCCACCGGGATGCCGGTGTCCGGGTCGAACTTGGAAATGCCGTGGTAGGTATCCGGCTTTTCCTCTGCGTAGGTACTGCCCTTACCCTTTACCGTTTCGATATGCAGGACCACCGGACGGCGGATGCTACGGGCCACCTGCAAGGCCTCGGTGAGGTCGCTCAGGTCGTGACCGTCCACCGGGCCCAGATAACGGAAGCCCATATCCTCGAAGAAGGTGGAGCCGGACAGCACCGAGCGTTTCAGTTTCTGTTTCAAATTCTGAATCAGCGACACCAAGGGTTGTCCCACCAACGGAATATGGCGCAGGAATCGGCTGGTACGCTCCTTGCTGCGCAGGTAATTCATCCGACTGCGCAGAGAGGACAGATACCGCGCCACAAAGCCCACGTTGCGGCTGATGGACATCTTATTGTCGTTGAGCACCACGATCAGCCGATCCTCACTACGGCCGGCGTTGCTCAGGCCTTCGTACGCCAGACCGCCGGTGAGGGCACCGTCGCCGATAACCGCAATGGTATAGCCGTCGTCACCGGTGAGCGCCTTTGCCTTGGCGATGCCGTTGGCCACCGAAATGGAGGTGGAGCTGTGGCCCGCCACAAAGGCATCGTGCTCGCTCTCCGCCGGGTTGGGGAATCCGGAGATACCCCCCTGCTGGCGCAGAGAATTAAACCGCTCGTACCGATCGGTCAGCAGTTTATGGGCATAGCACTGGTGACCCACGTCCCACACGATCTCATCGTGAGGGGTGGTGAACACCCGATGCAGAGCCACCGTCAATTCCACCGTGCCCAGATTAGAGGCCAGATGACCGCCGGTGTGGGACACCGTCTCGATCATCTTCTGCCGCAACTGGTCGCACAGGGCGGTAAGCTCCGCCTTATTCATTTTTTTGACGTCTTTGGGAGAATGGATGTTTTCCAATCTCTTCATAGTCAATACACCCCTTTAGTGATCCCGGGTAAGCAACGCCTCTGCCAGTTGACGCAGGGAATCTGCGTCGGCACCGAACACGTCCAAGGCGGTCAGCGCCTCGTCGGTGCGCTGTGCCGCCAAGCGGCGGGCCTCTTCCAGACCCAGCAGAGAGACGTAGGTATTCTTCTCATTTTCGGTATCGCTACCCACCGGCTTACCCAACGCTTCGGCGGTGGCGGTAACGTCCAAAATATCGTCCACGATCTGGAAAGACAGACCGATGTTTTCGCCAAATATACGGGCGGACTGCTCCTGTTCCAGGGTAGCGCCCGCCAAACGGGCACCCATCACGCAGGCGGCGATCAGCAATGCCGCCGTCTTGCCCCGTTGCAGTTCCTCCAGCACCGACAGGTCGATCTCCTTGCCCTCGCTCTGCAGGTCGATCACCTGACCGCCCACCATACCCTCGATGCCGGCGGCATCCGCCAGGGCGGAAGCGGCACCCAGCACCCGCCCGGCGGGAATGGTGCCGTAATGGGCGGGGTTCAGGGCGGTCTCAAAGGCCAGATTCAGCAGACCGTCACCCGCCAGCAGAGCCATGGTCTCGCCGTATACGGTGTGGGTGGAAGGACGGCCGCGGCGCATAGGGCTGTTGTCCATACAGGGCAGGTCGTCGTGAACCAAGGAGTAGGAATGGATCATCTCCAGCGCCGCCGCAAAGGGCAACGCCTCCTCCGGGTTGCCGCCGCACAGACGGCAAAATTCCAGCACCAGCACCGGACGAACCCGCTTGCCGCCGCCGGCACAGGCATAGGCCATCGCCTCTGCCACCACCGTCTGCAAGCCCCCGGTTTTGGGCATATAGCCCGGTAAGGCCGCCTCAAAGCGGTCGCAATGCTTCTGTAATTGCTCAGTATAAATAGCCATAATTACCTCACTCGGACAGTTCTTCACCCATATCCTCGCCTTGACGGTCGGACAGGGTGGCGGTGTCGCCGGATTCCACGGCGGTGAGCTTGATGATCTTCTGCTCCGCCGCCTTGATCTGCTGACTGCAATAGGCGGTCAGCTTGGTGCCTTCCTCAAATAATTTCAGCGAGTCATCCAGAGAGCAACGACCGCCCTCTAACGTGGTGACGATCTGCTCCAGACGGGCCATCGCCTGTTCAAAGGTCATTTCAGCCATATCACAATTCCTCCTGTTTTTCCGTTACTTCACAGTTAAGGGTGCCGTCCGCCACCCGCAGGGTGAGGGTATCCCCCACCGCCACACGGCGGACGCTGTCCAGCACGGTGCCGTCGGCGGTGTAGCCGATGGCGTAGCCGCGACCCAGCACCTTCAGCGGACTGAGGGCATCCAGCTTGGCCGCCGCGGCGGAAAGCCGACGGTCAGCCACGTTCAGCTGGTTCCGGGATGCCGCCGCAAAGCGACGGGTCAGGTAATCCAGACGCATAGCCTGTTCGTCGGTATAGTACTGCGGTGCGGACAAGCACCGCTTGTTTTTCAGCAGTTCCAATCGGGAAGATGCCGCCCCGATATGGTTGCGGGTGGCGGTGGACAGCCGCGCACGGACGTTGTCCATAAAGGACAACAGCCGTCCCGCATCCGGCACCGCCAATTCCGCCGCCGCCGAGGGAGTCGGTGCCCGCAGATCCGCCACAAAATCGCAGATGGTAAAATCGGTCTCGTGACCCACGGCGGAAATCACCGGTATGCGGGAATCCGCCACCGCCCGAGCCACCATCTCCTCGTTAAAGGCCCACAGATCCTCCATAGAACCGCCACCGCGGCCCACGATCAGCAGGTCGGCGGCATCGGCGGCATTAAACCGCCGGATGGCATCCACAATGGAGGGTGCGGCACCCTCTCCCTGTACCAGCACCGGGCAAAACACCACCTGTGCCAAGGGATAACGACGGCCCAGCACGTTGAGGATGTCCCGCACCGCCGCGCCGGTGGGAGAGGTGATCACGCCCACGCGGTTGGGGTATTTGGGCAAGGATTTCTTACGGCTCTCGTCAAAGAGTCCCTCCCCTGCCAGTTTCTTTTTCAGTTGTTCAAAGGCCACCTGCAGGGCGCCTACGCCGTCCGGCTGCATCTCGTCGATGTACACCTGGAACGAGCCGGTATTCTCATACAGCGAGACCCGCGCCCGAACGATCACCCGCATACCGTCCTCAGGACGGAACTGCAGTTTGGAGGCACTCCATTTAAACATCACCGCCCGGACGGTGGCGGTATCGTCCTTGAGGGACAGGTACATATGCCCGGACTGGTAGTGGTGGGTAAAATTGGAGATCTCACCCCGTATATGCACCGCCGCCAGGTTGGGGTCACCCTCCAGCAGGGTCTTCACGTAGTGATTCAGTTGTCCTACCGAAATGGGCTCCATCCAATCCCTCCTTGCGGTGATTATTTTTCATAAGCCAGTTTGCACAGGCAGGCGATGCCCGCCGCGTTATCCGCCGAATACACCGGCGGTGCAAAATAACCGCCGAAGCGGTGGGTAAAACGCTGTTTCAATAAACTGTTGGACATCACGCCGCCGGCATACACCACCGGCAGGTCGCCGTATTCCCGGAGAATGGCCTCGGTCATTCCCTCTACGGCGGCACCCACGCTGTCTAAACAGAAACGGGCGATCTCCGCCGGAGGTTCTCCTTTTGCCAAGCGGTCACGGCATTGATTCTCCACCCCGGAAAGGTGGCAATCGGTGTCGCGCAGGGTGGCCTTAGGCTTGTAGGTATCGGTGGCCTGCAACGCCAACTGCTCCAGAGCCGGTCCTGCCGGAAAGGAAAGACCCAGCAGACCGCCCACCCGGTCGATAAGCTGACCGGCCTTTAGGTCCAGGGAATGACCCACCACCCGGCAACGGATGATGCACTCCTCATCCGGCTCTACCAACAACGCGTCGGTGGTGCCGCCGGACACGTGGAAAGCCAAAAACGGCTTTTCTCGCAAAGACAGGCAATCCGCGCCGGTCAGAGCCGCCATCACGTGACCCTGTTGGTGGGTAAAGAAATAGACGGGCACACCCAAGACAGCACCCAGCTGCCGGGCCGCACCCGCCCCCACCAAAAAGCAAGGCATATACGAGCCGTCCTTTTGCTGAGGGCGGTCGGAGGCGGCTATCGCCGCCACACCGCCGCGCATCGGCTCGCGCAACTGCTCTAGGATGTCGGGGAGCTGGCGGGTGTGGTGAAACACCGCATCGCTCTGGCGCAGACCCATTTCCCCCGCCTTGACCGGCAACAGTTGTTTGGCCTGTACCGGCTTGTCCGCCCCGACGGCCAGATACGCCGCCGAGGTGGTGTAGTTACTGGTGTCCAGCCCTAGGTAGCCGCTCATACCGACTCCCGGGAGATACCGCCCAGCACACCGTTGACGAAGGAAGAATCCTCGTCACCGCCGAACTTCTTGGCCAGCTCCACCGCCTCGTTGATGGCGACGCTCACCGGCGTTTCCTCCTCATACAGCATCTCGTAAACAGCCAGGCGCAACACCGCCAGCGACACACGGGAAATGCGGTCGCGGCTCCATTTATGGGAAAAGGCGTCGATGCGGGCATCGATATCCGCCAGTTTCTCCTCCGCGCCGGTGGCCAGCAGCAACGCAAAAGGCTCTACCACCATCTCGCGGGCGTCCTGTGCGCCCTCTGCCAGGTCCATCACCGGCATATCGTTAAAAGATTTTTCAAACAGCAGGGCAAAAGCCTGCTCACGGGATTTCCGTCTGGACATAATGATTCCCCCAGTTTTCAACTTTCGTATATTTATACAATGAGCGATGAAAAACAAGCCCTCTCCCAACGGCAGAGGGCCTGCGGTTTAGTTGTCTTCTACCACCTCAGTAACGGCGGCGGCCACACCCTCGATGTGGATGTTGACGCGGGTCACCGGCTTACCGGTCATGGACTGAATCGCCATCTTGACGTTCTGCTGTAATGCCACGGCGGTCTCCTGAATGCGGGCGCCCTCATTAATGATGACGTACACGTCGACGACGGTTTCATCCTCATTATTCAGCACACGCACCGAACGGGCGGCCACACCCTGGGCGATGATACCGCGCAGGTCAGCAGGACGGTTCGCCAAAGCGGCGATGCCGTCAGTCTCCAGAGCGGCGGTGGCGGCGATGGAAGCAATCACATCCTCGGAAATGATGCAACTACCCTCGGCAATTTTAAACTCTTTTGCATCCATTAGCAGTTCCTCCTTTATCTTACAAGAAAGATTAAGCTTTTTCAGTATGGGCACTCGCAGAGTGCAATCATACACGAATTCTTTTATATTATACCATAAACTTTCCATTTAGCAACCTCTTTTATAAAAATAAATTAAATATATTACGTTTTTGATGCCATGATCTGCACGTTTTCCGGCGTTATGGCCGACTGGGACACCACGATCTCCAGTATTTGCAGGCTTTCCTGCTGTTGCAGTGCCTCGGATTTCACCACCACACTGCACCGATCCTGCTGGATGTACACCACGCTGTCCGCAAACCCCTTGGCCAAAATGAGGTTCTCGATGTTGCTCTCCTGCAACACGTTCTCCGCAATGGCGGTGGCCTGCTGGGATGCCGCCGATTTGTCCTCTGCTGAAGCCTGGGCGCTGTCCAACACCTCCTGGATAAGGCTCAACGCCTCTTCCCGGGCAGAGGCGCGGTTTTCCCGGGCCTGGTCAAAGAAATCCACGCTCTCCGGCTGATCGGTTTCCTCCTCCGGGTCGCTGGGCTGGGTGCCCACAAAGGTAGCATCCCCCAAATTCTCCGGTTCTTCCGTGTCGGTGGGCGTCAGTTCGGTGCCCGTCGTCAGGGCGGGTTCGCTGGTCATATACACGTTGAGATACACCGCCAGGCCCAAGGCCCCCACCAGTGCCAAGGTCATCAGTTTCTTCTTTCTAAAAAAGCCTTTCATCGCCGTAACCCCCTATTTTTGTTTGGCTATGCATACGCGCCGCTCGGATATGTGCAACGTGGTGGCAATCAGGTCGGTGACACACTGGGCCACCGCCGGGTCACCGCCGCCCTCACACACCACCGCCACGCCCTTTACCGTAGGCTGAATACGGGTGAGCAACAACCCCACCGGACCGGTGTCGGTATCCACCGTCAGCACCTGCTCGCTGGTGCCGGAGGCGGTCACCGCGCTATCGGTGGCGTACACCGACCGACTGCCGCTCTCCAGCGTCACCATCACCCGGCACCGACCCACCCCCTCCACCTGCGTCAGCAGTTCGGAAATACGGTCTTCCAGTGCCCGCTCCACCTGGGACTCGGTGACGGCAGAGACGGCGGTATCCCCCGTCTCTTTTCGGGGCAGTATCTCGGTGAGCCCGATCAGCACCAAGCCGATAATACCCACCCATACCAGCACCTTGCCGGTGCGGTCACCTGCGGTCTGCTGCAGCTTTTGCCACCACGCCTTCATCATCCCGTTTCCTCCCACACCGCCACCGTCACCGCCGTGCCCAGCCGTTTCTCCGCCACCTGGCGGACCGCCGTGGCACGGCGGGCGGTGTCCTCGTCCACGTACAGCACGATCTGTCCCATACTTATGCTCCCATCCTCCTCAATATCCATATCCGCCACCACTTTTTTTGCCGACCAGCCGTAACTGCCCAAGGATTGGTTCACCATCTGCAGGAGTTTCTCATTCACCAGCCGCACCGTCTGCTGACGCATACGGGCGGTCAAAGCCCCGGAATCAACGGCTTCGCCAGCTGTGAAGTCAGGAAACTTTACAGCGGAAATGCCACCGGAAAGCGGAGATAACAGCACACACAAAAACACGCAGGGCAACAACAGTCTCCCCTGCCAGCCCACACCGGTATCCGGGAACAGGCGATCCAGCAACGTACACACCACCGCGGCGGTGCACACCGCCACCGCCCAGGTCCGCAGCCCTTCCATCCCCTCACCTCCCGGCGGTGGACACCACCACCGCAGACACCACCATCAACAACGCAAACACCGCCAACAGCGCAATCAGCACCCGCACCGCACCGGCGGCGGTAAGGCACAGTCTCTCCACCGGGGTCAGCCGAAACAGACCCGCTCCCGCCGCCGCCAAATGCAGACCCACACTCCAGCAAAGGCAACTGCACAGCGGCGGCAACACAATCAGCACCACCGCCACCATACCGAAACAGCCCACCGTGGTGCGTAGCAGATCCCCGCAACCGCGGACGGTGTTGTAGGCTTCGCTGAGCAGACCGCCCACCACCGGCACAAAGCTGGACAGGGAAAAGCGGATCACCCGACCGCCCAAGGTATCCCCCGCCGATGCCGCCAACTGCTGTAAGGACATCAAGCCGGAATACACGGTAGAAAACAGCCCCAAAAACCACAGAATGCCTTTATGAAGGAACCCACCCAAGGCGTCCAGCCGAAAACCATCCGCCACCGACCCGGCACACCCGAAGGCCAGCGACACCATCAGCACCGGGAACACCGCCCCCTGCACCGCCCACACCAATAATTGGGAGGCTCCCAACAAGGTGGCCTGGTAGGTCACCGCCCCGGTGGGATGACCGCCGGTGGCGATCACCGCGGCGTACACCGGGGCAAAGGCGGTGAGGAACACCGTCACCTGCTCCACCGTCTGCTTTACGGTGTTCAGCAGGCCGGACAATGCCACAAGCAATGTAGCACCCGCCCCGGCCACCGCCAAGCCGTGAAAGGTCTGGCGAAGGGGCAACGAGGTCGAAACCCCCTCCAGGCCGGTGAGCAAACCGCCCATCAGCACCACCCCCAACAGCGTACCCAACACCTGCAACGGGCCGGAGGATTGGGTGGTCATCAGGTCGGTGAGCGCCGTCAGCAGTTGGCCAAAGCTCAAGTCTGCAAACGAGTCCGGGTCGAAGGTATCCAGTCCCATTTGGGAAAGCCGGTCCTGCACCTCCTCCGGCAGGGTGGCGGGCAGGTCGGTGACGCCGCCGGATTCCAGTTGTTGCCGATACAGGTCCTGCGCGTCGGTCTGGGCGGATACCGAAAGAGGTATTACGCAAAGCAGGACGGTCAGCAACGCCACTATCCTCCCCATCATCCCGTCACCGCCTGTCCATTCACCAGCCCCACAATGAGGGTGAGTATTTGCTCATACAGCGGCACCGCAATCAGCAACAGCAGTACCCGCCCGGTAAGTTCCGCTTTCCCAGCCAAGGCGGTCTGCCCCGCATCCCGACACACGTCCGCCGTCAACTGGGTCAGCAGGCACACCCCCACCCCTTTGAGCACCACCCCAAAGGCAGTATCGGAGAGACCGCCCACCGCCAGCATCTGTTTTAAGGAGTTGAGAAACGGGGTCAGCCGGGACAGCACCACCCCCAACACCAGCACCCCCGCCAACAGACTGAGCACCATAGCCAGTTCCGGGCGGTGGGTACGCAGTACCGTGGACAGCACCCCGGCGCAAAACAACACCCCCGCCACGGTGGTCAGCAAGCCGGTGACGTTCATAAGCCGAACACCGACTTGACGGTGGTAAACAGGTCGCTGATCTGCACCACCACCATAGACAGCACCACCACCAGACCTGCCAAGGTCAGCAGCATACCCTGTTCCTCCCGCCCGGAACGGATCAATAGCTGGTTGAGCACCGATACAATAATACCGATGGCGGCAATCTTGAATATCAGATCCACGTCCATAGTCTTTCATCCCTTTCATAACAACAATAACGCCAGCCCACCGCCCACCGAAGCACCCACCACCCGATACAGGCGGCCTTTTACGGCGGCTTCGGATTCCAGTTCCTGCTGCAGTTCGCGGATGCGGTGGCTGTACTGTGCAATATGTTCCCGCTGACGGACGTAGTCGTACCGCCCGCACCCGGCACCGAACTCCAACAGTAGCTGCCGCCCGGCGGGGGTCAGCCGTCCGGCGGCACAGCACCGCTCCACCGCCCCGGAAAAGGCGGCGGCAAAATCCCCGTCGGTCAGCAGTGCGGCGGTGGCGGTCAACAACGGAAAATCAGAAAACACCGGCATACGCCTCAACCGCTCCCACAGTTCCGGCATAGGACACGGGGTATAGGCCAGTTGCTGACCCAAGGTCTCCAGCAGCCGTTCCGTCTGCCGCAAAAACACCACCTGCCCATGCAGTCGATGGGATTGGTGCAGACCCATCCCCAACCCCGCCAACACGATCAACAGATGTCCAACGTAGTTCATTTCCCCTCACCTCCGGTTGATAGCACCCGGTTATCACACCCGGGGTATGACGACCCGCCAAAAACACCCATCGGGCAAACACCCGACGGCGGGCCAAATACTCTGCCAATGCCTGCCCCGTCAGGTCGGCAGGACTGCGCCCGTGGAGGGTTGCCACCACCGCCACCCCGGCGTGGGCGCAGGCGGTGACCGCCTCCACCTCGGCGGGAGTTCCCAGTTCATCAAACAGCACCACCTCCGGTGCCAGGCACCGCACCGCCTGACGCAGACCCACCGCCTTGGGATACCCCAACAGCACGTCGCAACCGACAAGGGGTTCCACCCCCGCCAGTTCCCCCCGCTCGTCCACCACCGTCACCCGATACCGGGTGGCAAGCCCCGCCGCCAAATCCCGCAACAGGGTGGTTTTTCCGGCGGAGGGCGGACCTATCAGCAGGGTGCTTACCGGATAGCCCGGCCCGGTCACCAGTTCCTGTAATCGGGCGGAACAACCGGGGATACGGCGGGGTAACCGCACACACAGTGAGGTCACGTCCCGCACAGTACGTACCCCCTCCCCTTCCATCACCGCCGTCCCCGCCACACCCACGCGGATACCACCGGCAACCGACAGAAAGCCTTGGCTCAGTTCCCATTCGTGGGCGTAGACGGCGTACTGGCAAAACCGCAAAAAGCACTGTTCCAACTGCAAAGGTCGGCAAACAAGCGGCGGCGAGCCCAGTTGCCGGGTTTCACCCGGCAGGGACAGACACACGGGGCTGTTGGCCCGCAGGCGCAGTTCCTGCACCCGCCCGGTCACCGACGGCGGCAAGGCGGTCAACGCCGCCATCCATTCCGCCGGCAGATAGTTTTCCAAACACGTCCAATCCGTCACGCCTGTCCTCACCTCTAACCGATGTATATGGTCTTGTCCCCAAAAATAGAACAAGAAAAGCCCATCCCCGAGGGGATAGGCTTTTCGGTCAGTTTAATACCGCAAATCCGATATTGAGATACAAAGCGAACAAGCACCAAATGAGATACGGAATCAGCAGATATCCCGCCACCGGGCAAATGCGGCGGAAATGCCGATAGGTGATATACACCGCCGCCACCAACAGCGCCAACCACACCGCCGCCAAGGTCAGCCATTCCAGGCCGAAGAATATGGGCGACCACAAAAAGTTTATAAACAGCTGGATATAGTACCATCGCATTGCCTTTTGGCTGTGGGTATCCTCGCTGGTGACAATTTTGCCCGCCGCGATACCCATCAGGATATACAGCACCGTCCACACCACCGGAAACACCCAGCCCGGCGGTGATAACGGCGGGCGGGTCAGCCGGTCGTAGGTGTTCATACCCCCTGAAATGAGGGCGGATAAACCGCCCACCGCCAACGCCAACAGCACCTGCAAAATGTAGGGTTTGTATTTTTGCCAAAGGGTCATTGTGCATCACTCCTTCCGTAGAAGATATGTGCCGCGGGGAATGTCCTATGCCTCACTATTCAACCCAAAGCTTACCTGCAAGGCGTGGTCCACCCGACTCATAGACACCTCATCCAACCGCCCCATACGCTCGCCCAGCCGCCGTTTATCCAAGGTGCGGATCTGCTCCAACAAAACGATGGAATCCTTAGCCAATCCGCTGCCGGTGGCCTGCAACTGGATGTGGGTGGGCAGCTTAGTCTTGTCCTTTTGGCTGGTGATGGCCGCCGCAATCACGGTGGGACTGAACCGATTGCCCACGTCGTTCTGCACGATCAGCACCGGGCGCACACCGCCCTGCTCCGACCCCACCACCGGGCTGAGATCCGCATAATAAATATCTCCTCGATGTACCGTCATACTCTTTCACCTCCCGCCTTTTCACCCAAAGTATGGGCGGTCCGGCGGGGGATTATGCACAAAAGACCCGATGCCGTTTGGCATCGGGTCTTGGGAAATGATTACAGTGAGGCTACTTCGGTAAACACCGCCGTCAGTTGTTGGGCGGGAACGCTCAAGGAAGTGGGCAAACCGGTGATGGGATCGCACACCAGAGTATAGGCCACTTCCTCTACCGAGCCGGAAATCACGTATCCCTCGTCGGTCATCTCGCCGGCGGTATGGTCAGCGGTCAGCACCCGCGCCAAACAACCGATCAGCGCACTTTGGGGCACCTTTTCCGCCGGTACGGCTATCTGCATCTCCCCTAACCCCATAGTCATCCCGGTGCCGTCATAGCCCAGAGTGACACCGTACAGGGATTTGGGCAGGGTGCATTCCAGCGTCATTGTTCCATCGGCGGTGCAGGTAAGTGTTCCCTCCACCGTCATATCCTGATACTGCACGGCGGTCCGGCAGGTGAAGCCGTTTTCCGGCGGTTCGGGGGCTTTTTCCGCCCCACACCCGACAAGGCATACCGCCATCCACAGCGATAAGACCGAAGATACCCATTTTTTCATTGGCAAGGCTCCTATTTCTCAAATTGCAGAAACAGGTTCGGCAACTCCTCAATCAGGTCGCCGGGCAACATACTGTGCTGGGACAGACGCTCTGCCGCCCTGTCGCCGGCGGCACCGTGGAGGTACACACCGCACATAGCCGCATAGTAGGGGTCCATCCCCTGAGCCGCCAAGGCACCGATGATGCCCGCCAGCACGTCTCCGCTGCCGCCGGTGGCCATACCGGGGTTGCCGGTGGGATTTTCCAGCACCGGACGTCCGGGGGCACTGACCAGGGTGTGGTAGCCCTTGAGCACCAGCGTTACGCCGCATTCGTCCGCGAAGTGACGGGCAATCTCGTAGCGGTGATGCTGTACCCAGTCCACCGTCCGCCCCAACAGCCGCGCCATCTCGCCGGGGTGTGGGGTCAAAATCAGAGGAGCCGAAACCGTTTCCTCTCTCAATATATGCGGATCCAGCGAATTTATGCCATCCGCATCCAGCACCACCGGGCGGGTGCTCTCCCGACACACACGGCGCACCAAATGGGACTGGGCGGTACCGGTGCCCAAGCCGGGACCCAGCACCACCGCCGTTGCCCCGGGTATTGCCGCCATCACCGGCGGTGCCGCTTCCACCGCCAGACAGCCGCTATCGTTTTGGGGCAGAGGCAAAAAGGTAGCCTCCGGGATGGACGAAGCCAACAGCGGATACACCCGCTCCGGCACCGCCATAGTCAGCAGACCCACCCCGCTGCGCAGAGCGCCCCGCCCGCAAAGCAGAGCCGCACCCGCCATACCGTAGCTACCGCACACCGCCAGCAAACGGCCGTAGATGCCCTTGTGGCTGTCCGCCAAACGTGGGGCAAACCGCGCCGCCACCATCTCCGGGGTGATGTGTTCTACACGGAAATAATCCATAGCTTTCCCTCCTTTGGAATTAGATAAAAATACGATGAAAAAGCCATTTACGGACGTCTACACCTCATCCGTCTTTTCGCCTACGGCGAAAATCCACCTTCCCCTCAAGGGGAAGGCTAAAAAGGGAGCCATACACCCAAAAGTGCATGGCTCTCCCTTGGTTAATCGTCGATTTGCGTTTTCAGGTTCATACCCAGCGCCCGAGCAGAACGGTCGGTGTCCATCTGCACCAGCTTGGGCACACCGGCATACAGCGCCGTCAACACCCGCATATCCGGCTGGAACACCACAAAGGTGTGACCGTTCTTTTTGCTGTGATAGGTAAAGCACCACAGGCCCTCCGCTTTCAGCGAAGAGGCGGTCATCACCCGGCGGTCGTATTTGCCCAAAGGCGCAGAAGGGTCATAGGGCTGCAGCGACTCCACCTTGCGACCGGGCACCGCTACCAAACGCTTACGCTTACGCCGGGCGGTGATCTGGTCGATATCAATGTCGCCGTTGGTGACGCAGTATTCGTATTCCACGCTTTGGTTGCTGATCAGCCACCAGGTACCGTAACCGACGCCCACCGCCACGATGAAAAAGAACTCCGGCAGGAACAAAAAGGCCGCCGTCAGCACCACCAAGGCCGCCAAAATAATCAGGACGGTAAGCAACCAATCCGATACCGTTTTTTTCTTCTTGATAATTTGTTCAAAGAAACTATCCATTTCCATTCTCCTTGGTTTCGATTATACGATCATTATACACCCAACCGACGGGGATTTCAATGGGTTTATGGGAAATTTTACAAAAGAAAAAGGCACAACCTTGGACGGTATGGAAGACGATTTAACAAATCGCAAGTCCCATGGTGTCTCATCAGAAGTGCCTATGGGTAGTATATATGAAACACAGAAAAATGTCAACCTCTACGCCAGTGATAGGGCTATACGGGCGGTCGAGGACGCCCGCCCCTACGGGGCACCCCCCTTTAGGCAAGGGGGCTATTCGCGTGGGTTCTCTATTGACACCTGTGGGCGGGGTGCGGTATAATGGATATTATCAAAGAGGAGGGGTCATTATGGACAAAACGATTCTGCTGGTCTACACCGGCGGCACCATCGGTATGGTGCGCACCGAGGCGGGCTATGCCCCCCGGGAAGGGTATCTGAAAAGCTTTTTGCAGAGCATCCCCGCCCTGCAAGACCCCAGCATGCCCAAGTGGGATCTGCTGGAGCTGTGCCCGCTGTTGGATTCCTCCAATATGACGGTGTTGGACTGGAACCGCATCGGCGGTATCATCGAGGAGCACTACCACGCCTACGACGGCTTTGTGATTCTCCACGGCACCGACACCATGGCCTACACCGCCTCTGCCCTCTCCTTCTCTCTGGAAAACCTGGACAAGCCGGTGATCATCACCGGTTCCCAGATCCCGCTGTTTGAGGTGCGCAACGACGGTCTGGACAACCTGCTGACCAGTATGGTCATCGCCGGTGAAGGGAAAATTCACGAAGTGGCGCTGTGCTTCTCCAGTAAATTGATGCGGGGTAACCGCAGCGTCAAGACCAGTGCCACCGACCTGTACGCGTTCTCTTCCCCCAACTATCCCGCGCTGGCGGATATCGGCACCACCATCCAGTACAACAGTATGATTCCCGCCCGTCCGGTTAAGGGACCTTTCCGGGTGCAGGAACTGAAAAAGATTCCCATCGGCATTATCAAGGTGTTCCCCGGCATCCAGTTTGAGCTGTTTGAGGAGATCATGTCCGAGTCGCTGAAAGGTATTGTCCTGGAGGCGTTCGGTGCCGGCAATATCCCCGGCAGTGCCGACGCCATCCTGCCCATTGTGCGCAAGGCCCGGGAAAACGGCACGGTGTTGGTGATTTGCTCCCAGTGCCTGAAAGGGTCGGTGTCCCTGGGCACCTACGAGACCAGCGCCGCCCTCAAAGAGGCCGGTGCGGTGTGCGCCTATGATATGACCACCGAGGCGGCGGTTGCCAAATTGTATTATCTGTTCAGCTGCGGCTACGACGCCGACACGGTGAAACGGATGATGGAAGAGGATTTGGTGGGTGAACTGAATACGTGACGTAAAAAAAGACGGTGCAACCGATGGTTGCACCGTCTTTTTATTCGATAATCACACCCTCCGGGGCGGTGATAAGCGGGGCTTTGCCCTGTTGCATCGCGATGCGGATCATCCCGGTGGGAACGGGAATCTCCACCGTGGCGAACGGGAAACCCAGCAGGTCGGGGGTCAGCCGCACCCGGGTCATACCCGGCTCCAGAATCTCTAAGCCGGACAGGGCCATCGGCAGAGCGTACAGCGGCGTACCGCCCCAGCCGTGGCTGTGGTCAAAGGGGTAATCCGACTGCTTGTAGAAGCCCTCCGGCAGACCCTTGGGGCAGGAACGGATGGGCTCTTTCCAGTCCTCCAGCAATCGGCGGGTGAACTTATCGCAAAGGCCGCACACCCGCACAGCCTCCAACACGAAATGGGCAAAATAGGGCTGGAAATAGCCCAGGGAATCGTCCTCCAGCGTGCGGGTCAGCAGGTCGGCGGGGTTATCGCACACCCCGAACAGCGCCGCCAGCACGTTGGAATGGCGGCGGTAATACCGCTTTTCCACGTTTTGGGGCATCCAATACTGGAGCAGATCCTCCCGGGTGGGGGTATTGAGGCCCTCGAAGTAAAGTTCCCGCTGAGGGTCGTACAGATGGGTGTTGATGGCGGCCTTCAGCGCCGCGGCGCGGGCGCGGTAACGCTCCGCCTTGGCGGTATCGCCCAAAGCCTCGTATACCTTGACGCCGTAGGTCAGGCCGCCGTAGTAGAACATATTGAGGAAGGTCTGTCCCAACGCCTTGGGCGGATGGTGGAGGGAAATGCCGTCCACCGTCACCCAGTCCACAAACATATAGCTGGGCGGATTTTCGATAATGCCGTTTTCACCCAAATAGGTGTGGAAGGTATCCAGCAGCAGTTCCAACGCGTCCTCGCACTTCTCCAACAGGTCTTTGTGCCCAGCAAACAGATAGGCGTGGTACAGCATCATCACCCAGATCATACTGTAGGTGGCGTGGAACATTTCGCCCTTTTTCACCCGCAGAATGTCGGCGGTGCGCAGTACGTCAAACTCCGCCAACCGCAGGTCGCCGTAGGACAGGGCGGTCATCATCATCTCCACGTAATAGTCGCCGGTGCAGGCCATAGGTTCGCAGTGAAGCACGCTCTCCGACTCGAACATCTGCATACAGCTTTTCAGCGAGTGGCGGCACACCGACAGCACCAAATTGAGGTCCTCGTCGGGGGTCTCGGTGATGGCGCACCGGGTCACCGGGAAGTGGGTCTCGGTCACCGACAGGGTGACAGTGGCGGGGGTATCGCCGGTATTCTCGGCGATGACGTGGTAGCCGCCCACACTGCGGATGCCGGGGCTGACGTATTCCGTGTCCCGGGTGAACACGAAATGCTCGGTGGCCTGAATCACCTCGGTCTCCCGGCATTGGACGGTCATATCCAGCCGGGAAGCGGTCTGCACCTTAAGGTGGATAAAACCGGAATAGACCAAGGGGTATTCAAAATCCCATTCCCCCTTGCTGTGGGGTAAAACGGTAAAGGTGTTGGGGCCCACCTCCTGCTCCACCCGGGGCGGTATGGGTGCCGGGGCGGAATGCCAGAGATTGGGAACCTCCACCGCCGGATGGAAATCCTCCACCGGCTGGGTGCCGTCGTAATAGTCCGGGGCGGTGTAGGCGTTGTCCCGGCGGCACAGCCAGGTGGGGTCGGTGGTAATCTCCTCCACCCTGCCGTCCTCCAGCTCCACCAAACCGTACAGCATAAAGCCGCCGTGACCCATGGAAAACTCGTTGATACGCACCGGCATCATCTTCACCCAGGCGTGGAAATCCAGGGTGTTGCCCTCCGGGAGCACCTCCGACGTGAAGGAATAATGGGTGGGCCAGGGCACCTCGTTGCTGATGTAAAAGTCCCCGCCGGGGTTGGCCGGGCCGGTGGCCACAAATTTGTCGTTGCAGTAAAGGCGGAACTCGGTATCGCCGCTGTAAGTCAGGGTGGCTTTGCGAATTTTCGATGTAAAGTCATACACCTTTACAAACTCGCAAACCGCATAGTGGTGCGGTTCTTTGTCACACCAGCCGTTATAGACCGTGGTCTGGGCATCGGGGTAACGCGCCGGGTCCAGCCATATCCAATTCTGTTTCATACTCACACCCCCGGGGTCATATTCTGGATAAATCGCTTGGCAAAATAGTCGTTTTGCGCCAGATCCACCACCTGCACGGCGGCGGTAAGACGGGACAGCGAATCCCGCAGACAGGTATTCAACAGCACCTGCGCCGCACCGTCCAGAGCACCGTTCCCCACCGCGCGGATTCGCTCAGGCGGGATGGGCGGCAACAGACCGACGCGGATGGCGTTGGAAACGTTCAGGTAACTGCCAAAGCCACCGGCGATAACCACCTCCGTCACCGCATCCGGCGTCAAGCCGGCGGTGTAAAGCAGGGTGTCTATACCGGAACGGATGGCGCTCTTGGAAGTGAGCAGAGCCTGTATATCCTCGCTGGTCAGGGTGACCTCCGGGGTCAGCGCCACCGGGCCGGTCAGGTCGCCCAACAGGGTCAGGCAGGCCAACGTATCGATTAGGCCGCTACCGCACACGCCCATGGCGGTACCACCGCCCATAACGTGAGGGTGCAGGGTGCCGTTTACCAGCTCCACCCGGTCAACCGCGCCGGGGGATGCCACCATACCGCAGGAGATCCCCACCCCCTCAAAGGCAGGACCGGCGGAGGTGGAGCAGGCATACAGCCTGCCGCCCGTATACAGCACCATCTCGCCGTTGGTGCCGATATCCAATAGCAAGGCGTTTTCCGGCAGGTCTGCGGCCACCAGGGCTGTGGCGGTGTCGCCACCGATAAAGGCGGACACACAAGGCGGAAAATACACGGGAACGTCAGGGCAAGGGGTAAGACCGATCACAGCACCGACGGCGGTACAGCCAAACCGATGGTGACCGATAAACGGCGCTGTGGCAAAGGGGGTCACGTCACCGCCGGTGAGCAGGGTCAGCATCACGGTGTTGCCGGTGACCACCATCCCATCCAGGTCCATGGGGGTTATGCCGGCATCGGCGGTTAGGCGGGCGACCAGCCCCGCCACGCCGTCACGGACGGCGGCGGTCAACGCCTCGGCCTGACCGCCCAAGGCGGTCTCCGCCCGGGTCAGCACGTCGGCACCGTAGGCGGTCTGGGGATTGGATGCCCCCGTCTGCGCCAGCAGAGTGCCGTCAGGGGCGTACAAGCGTGCAGCCAGGGTGGTGGTGCCGATATCCACCGCCACGCCGTAACGGGAAAAGCCGGGGCATAGCGGCTTGGGCGTCGTGGTTTCGGCGGCCAAAATGGTAACCGGGTGGGTGGTCAGGGTCGCCACCCGGCAGTCCCCCTGCACCGTGGTTTGGCAGGAAAGGCGGATGCCGTCGGCGATCTCCGGCGGGGTCAGGTGCCGCCGCTCTACCGCCGTAAGGGGACTGACAGACCCCTGTACCCGCACCTTGCACTTGCCGCAAGCCCCCTTTCCCCCGCAGGGGTGGGACGCACCGGGGAGCAACGCGCTCAGCCCCGTGCCCGCCGACACGGAGATTATGTGATTGTCGATGGTTACCTGCGGCATATAGTCACCTCCCGGTTAGAATGGAACAATTATAGCATAACCCGTGAAAAAGGGCAAGAACAGAAAAAGCGCCACCACCGGCGGACTCTTTGTGCAGACCATCGACCGGGTGCGCCGTGCCACCATGAGCCAAAAAAATAACCCCTCCGCAAGCGACGTGGCTATGCTGGAGAGGTTGTTTATGCAGGCAGTAAAAAATAAGCAGGGCCCCCGGGATGGGGATGTGGAGTACAGTATAGCTGTTCTCCCAAACGGGCAACGTTATATTAACGTAGATGTAGATCAATCTCTTTTTGATGGGCTTTCCGATATCGAAAAACTGAAGATGGCAGAACTTGTCATCAAAGAACGGTTTTCAGGAAAAGTTATTGGAGATGATATGCATCCTGCATTTGTGAATAGTAATACCGCAAAAGAGTATGCACATCCCGCTAAACATATTACAGATTCTGATGTAGTAGATGCAAAATCCCGTGTTTCAACTGAATTAGACGACCTATTAAAGGTCGCTTATAACTGGCGAAATGAAGCTGACGGAAAAGATGGTCACTATCATCCTAAAGCAGTCGGGGGATTTGATAAAGCAACGGTATTACTCAGTGTGGGAGGAACATTATACGAGGGTACGGTTAATGTCGAAATCAATAAAAAAGGCCGTTTACTGAAAGATATTACCCAAATGAAAAAAGTCGCCGAAGGCGATTACAGTTCGCGCGAAAATAATTCGCGGCCTGTATCCTTCAACGACTTTTCTAACACCACCATAGCACAAAATATGAGTGATGTCAATACCCAGTCTATGCAGAATGGGGAGAATTATTCTCAGTTTGCACTGTTGCCGGAAACGGAGTTTACCGGGGATGCGCTGGCGGATGAGGAGAACTCCCTCCGTCTTCTGCTTACGGCGGAATCCACCTCCCTCGATGAGGGAGGCTATGGGATGCCGAATGGTGAAGCGCAAGTGTTGGAGCGGGCGGTGGAAACCACGGCACAAGGTCGGGTGGTGGCCCGGTCTACCAACGTGGAAGGCATCATCGACGAGTTGGGCGACGACCTGGCTCGTATGGGTGATGTGTTGGTAAACCCGGATGAAATACGGCAAGGGGAACCCACAAGGGTCTATGTGCATCACAAAGAAGGTAAAATGAGGCCTTCCCCCACAGTAATCTACGAAAAAGGTGAAGGTGAATTATCTTATTATGTAATTCAAACAGTTGCTGATACAAAAAAACATCCACCCGCCTAGCGGGTGGTTTTTCTTATGCGGGCATAGCCCTATGTTCCTCGCTACGCGTCCAACGCGTAAGTACGATCTGCCAACTGCGTAAGACTGTTACTTGCCGCTCGTAAACGAGCCGCTCTCGC
>JAZNSL010000080.1:0-6621 GCA_045591225.1 Acutalibacteraceae bacterium
CGGGGCAGTGCGGCCGCTTTGGACTGCAGATATTCCAGATTCTGTGACATAGCCGTCTCCCCCTTTTTTGTTTTCATTGTGTCCCGGTTTCATGGGCAATTATGTACAGCGGAGAAAAACTCCCCATAACAAATTGAGCGAAGGTGAAAAGGACACCATCGCTCACATCGTTTACAATATTGTCAGGCCGCAGAAAAACAGGCCCTGTCCATCGGATCCGGTGCTTATTCAGCGAAACCGGTGTCGATCAGAGCTGCCAGACCGTCCAGCGCTTCGGCTTCGTCGGTACCGTCAGCCAGCAGAGTGATGGTCATGCCCTTTACGATACCCAGGGACAGCACGCCCAGCAGGGACTTGGCGTTGGCACGGCGCTCCTCCTTTTCGATCCAGATGGAGGACTTGAACTCGTTGGCCTTCTGGATGAAGAAAGTGGCGGGACGGGCATGCAGGCCCACCTGATTCTGAACAACTACATCTTTTACAAACATATCGATTGCTCCTTTTCTTAAATGGTTGGAAGGCGGGATGCCCGCCGAGTATCAACACTTTTAACCATACCTATTATACCACGAAAAACACACAAGTCAATGGAATTTCATCGGTTTGTCGAAGTTTGTTCGACTGACCGATTTTCGGATTTTTTTCGTTTCCCGTTTGTGCATTTTGTCTAATCGTGTGGAAAACTTTTGGTTATAGGGGCGATAACTCGTGTTCCTCATTCTGCAAGCTTTCGATATAGGCGCGGTCGGCGTCGCTGAGGTCGGCGGTGTCCAGCATCTCGGGGCGAAGCCGATAGGTACGCTCCAGCGACTGCTGACGCCGCCATTTGGCGATGTTGCCGTGATGGCCGGACAGCAGAATCTCCGGCACCGCTCTGCCCTCCCATTCGGCGGGACGGGTGTACTGGGGGTATTCCAACAGTCCCGCAAAATGGCTCTCATCGGTGAAGCAGACCTCGTCCGCCAGCACCCCGGGAATCATCCGGGATACGCAGTCCACCAGCGCCATAGCGGGAATCTCACCGCCGGTGAGCACGTAATCGCCGATGGAGATCTGCTCATCCACGATGGCCTCCAGCACCCGCTCGTCCACACCCTCGTAGTGACCGCACAGGATGCACAGATTGGGCATCCGGGCCAGTTCGATGGCCCGCTGCTGGGTCAGGGTCTTGCCCTGGGGGGACATATAGATGAGGTGGGGTCTTTCCCCCGTCTGCTCACACACGGCGCGGAAGCAGTCGGCGATGGGCTGGGGGAACATCACCATACCCATACCGCCGCCATAGGGATAGTCATCCACCTGCATCTGCTTATTCTTAGTATATTCCCGAATCTGATGACAGTGCAACTCCAAAAGCCCTTTATCCTTGGCCCGACCGATGATGCTCTGGTCAAACACCCGGTCGAACATATCCGGGAACAGGGTCATAATATCAAATCTCATCGTCGTCCAACAATCCTTTCATCGGGCGCAGATAGAGGGTGTCCTTTTTCAGGTCGATGCTCACCACCACGTCGGGGATGGCGGGGATCAGCACCTCACCCTTGGCGGTGCGCATATGGTACACCGGGTTGGCGCCGGTCTGGCTGACGTCGGTGAGAGTACCATACTCCTCGCCGGTGTCCACGTCCACAATCTTGATGCCAATCAGGTCCTGCACCAGATAGCGGTCCTTGGGCAGTTTTAGGTCACGGCGATCCACGTACAACATCTTGTTGCGGAGCACCTGGGCCTGTTCCACCGTGGTGACGCCCTCCAGCACCACCAGGGCGATATTCTTGTGGGGACGGCCTTTCACCTTGACCGACTGTTTGCCCCGGTCGTCCCAATACAGTTTCTTGAAGGTGGCGAACTGCTCCGGGGAATCGCACCAGGGCTGTACCCGGACCTCGCCGCGGACGCCGTGGGTGCCCACGATCTGTCCGGCTTCTAAATAGGGTTTTTGAGGCATATTGTTTCCTCCTAACAGAAAGAGGCAAACCGAAACGGTCTGCCTCTATCCTTTGTCTTAGTCGATTTCTACGGCGACCTTGGCATCCTGCCGGGTGGCGGCGGCACGCATCACGGTACGCATTGCCTTAGCAATACGGCCCTGCTTGCCGATGACACGGCCCATATCCTCGGGGTCAACGTGCAGGTGGAACACCACCGTGCCGTCCTCCATGGGCTCGTCCTGCTCAACGACCACCGCAGAAGGATTCTCCACCAGGCCCTGGGCAATGGTGATCAGAAGTTCTTTCATTGGGTACCTCCTGTGGTAGAACGGGGATTATTCCAGACCAGCCTTCTTCAGCAGAACCTTAACGGTGTCGGTGGGCTGGGCGCCGTTGGCGATCCAGTTCTTAGCCTTCTCCAGGTCGATCTTGATGGTAGAGGGCTCGGTCAGGGGATTGTAATAGCCCAGCTCCTCGATGAAGCGGCCATCACGGGGATAGCGGGAATCCGCCACAACCACACGATAGGAAGGAGCCTTCTTGGCGCCGGTACGACGCAGACGAATCTTAACTGCCATAATAAATTACCTCCAAAAATTTAATACAAAATTTAATATCTTCTATCCATTTGACTGGATTGAATTCATACTTAGCGGCGGCGTCCGCCCATAGGGGGCACCATACCACCCATGCCGGGCATACCGCCCATACCGGGGAAACCGCCCATACCGCGGCCGCCCTTTTTGCTCATACGCTTGAGCTGTTTCATCATATCCTGCATACTGCGGTATTGCTTGAGCAGGCGGTTGACGTCCTCTACCCGCTGACCGCAGCCGGCGGCGATACGCCGTTTGCGGGAGGGGTTCATCAAATCGGGCTTGGCCCGCTCGGCGGGGGTCATGGACAGGATAATAGCCTCGGTGCGGGCGAACTGGCGGGGATCGATGTCCACGTCCTTGAGCTGTTTGCCCATACCGGGGATCATACCCAGCATACTCTTGATATCCCCCATCTTCTGAATCTGCCGGAGCTGATCCAGCAGGTCGTTGAGGTCAAATTTGTTCTCCTGCATCTTGCGGGCCAGTTCTTCGGCTTTCTTTTCGTCGATCTGCTGTTCCGCCTTTTCGATCAGCGACATCACGTCGCCCATACCCAAGATGCGGGAGGCCATACGCTCGGGGTGGAAGACCTCCAGGTCCTCCAGCTTTTCGCCCATACCGGCGAACTTGATGGGTTTACCGGTGACCGCGCGGACCGACAGGGCCGCACCGCCACGGGTGTCGCCATCCAGCTTGGTGAGGATCACGCCGGTGATGCCCAGCGCCTCGTCAAAGGAGGAGGCCACGTTGACCGCGTCCTGACCGGTCATGGCGTCCACCACCAGCAGAATCTCGGCGGGCTCCACGGCAGAGCGGATGTTCTTCAGCTCGTCCATCAGCTGCTCGTCGATGTGCAGACGACCGGCGGTATCGATAATCACGTAATCGTTGCCGTGGTCCTTGGCGTGGGAAATGGCGGCTTTGGAAATTGTCACCGGATTTTCGGTGCCCATCTTGAACACCGGCACGCCGGCGCGCTCGCCCACCACGCACAACTGGTCGATAGCGGCGGGACGGTAAATGTCGCAGGCCACCAGCAGAGGACGGTGTCCCTTGCTCTTGAGCATACGGGCCAGCTTACCGCTGTGTGTGGTCTTACCGGAACCCTGAAGACCACACATCAAGATGACCGTGGGAGGTCTGTTGGAACGGGCCAGCGGCGCCGCCTGACCACCCATCAGCTGGGTGAGTTGCTCGTTGACGATTTTGATGACCATCTGGGGGGGGGTGAGGCTCTCCATTACCTTGGCGCCTACCGCCTCTTCCACCACTTTGTTGGTGAAATCCTTGGCCACCTTATAGTTGACGTCCGCCTCCAGCAGAGCCAGGCGCACCTCTCGCATGGCATCCTTTACGTCCGCCTCGGTCAGTTTACCGCGGTTGCGGAGCTTCTTAAACGATGCGGCCAGTTTTTCACTGAGTCCTTCAAACGCCATGGGGTGTCACCTGCCTTTCACTGTTGGGGTTGTTATCGAAATTAGTCGGCCTTTTCCATCATACCGGCCAGCATCATAATGCGGGCGGCACTCTCGGTCACCTCGCTGGGGCAGCCGGGGAATGCGCTGTACTGGCGGATGGTCTGTGCCAGCTGGTAGATCTCCTCAATATCCGCGTTAATCTTGCGGAACCGACGAGCCAGACCAAGGCGCTCCTCCATCTCCAGCATCTGGGCCTCGGCCCGCTTGATGGAATCCCGCACACCCTGACGGGTGATGCCCTCGTTCTCGGCGATCTCGGACAGAGAGAGGTCGTCGTTATAGTAATAATCCACCATATCGCGCTGCTTTTCGGTCAGCATTTCGCCGTAAAAGTCCAGGAGCAGGGAAATTTCCAGATTTTTTGCCATAAAACCCCTCCGTTCTTCGGGAATTTTTGGTAATAATGTAAAGCGTTTTGCTTTACACCAATTATACACGAAAACACCGCTTATGTCAAGCCTTTTTTGGTATATTGTAAAGGTTTTTTACTTGTCGAGCCTTGCGCCGGAAATTGTCCACAAAAGGTGAGGAAGCTGTGGAAAGTTTTGTATGGATTCAACCTGAATAAAAAAGCACAGAGACAATCAAAAAGTTGTCCCTGTGCTCAGTTTATTCTAATGGTTGCCCGTTCTTGTCAGTAAATCGTCCGGTAATAATCGCAAACAAATCCACCAGTGTACCAACAAAATACAAACCTAGAGTCAACAAGTATATCATTCCACTACCAGCTTTTCCGACATATAGCCTATGTAAACCAGCAAAGCCAAGTAGACCCAACAGACACAAAACGATAGCAACCTTTTTCTTAGAACGAGGATATGCAGTGTCCTCATCTTTAGGTCGAACATACTCAGTAATGGGTGTTGGTACTTCAATGATGGGTGTTGGTGCTTCGGTAATGGGTGTTGGTGCTTCTGAAAAATGATGAATTCGCACAACAGAAGAAGCATTTAGAATTTCGTGGATTTTTCTTTTTATGTATTCCACATTGACACCATAAGACGTCCACAATCTTATAATTGGAATACCTGCTTCTTCACAAATTTTTTGCACCTTTTCATCTCGCTCCTTGCGCTCGTTGGAATAATGGGTTTGATCATTGATTTCGACAACAATTTTGGGAGTATAAGTGCCATCGGTTATTAGAAAATCTACATTTCTAAATAACTCATTATGGAAACGAGCATTATCTGTACGATAAATAAATGTAGCAAGATTAATTTGAGGGAAAACACAGAACTCCTCAGGCAAGGCGTTCTGTATAGCATCATAGTAGTCCTGTTCAGATTTGCTGATAAGCGACCTGCGGAATTCATATAAATAGGGTGTCTCATTTCCGGTTACTTGAATAACCGAACAAGGTGTTGCGGCATAATGCCAGTTATTGCATACAGAACACTTAATGATTTCTCCGTTGTGTTTCTTTAAATTACAGGCGCGGCACAAAGGATATTTTCCGCTTTCCGACCCGCAAACCTTACATTTCATAAACACACCACCTTTTTCGCCAGTATATCAACTAATCTAAAAGTTGTCAAGTTATGCACCACCCTGTCAGCCTCCCTCCGGGAGGGAGCCTACGCCCTACCCTACTCTCTACAAAAAAGAAAAGTGGCCCACCCAAACGGGTGAGCCACTTGTAAAAGCGTTATTCGGTTAAGAATTACTCGTTGATGGCGGAAACAACGCCGGAACCAACGGTACGGCCACCCTCACGGATAGCGAAACGCAGACCCTCTTCGATAGCGATGGGGGTGATCAGCTCAACGTCCATCTCCACGTTATCGCCGGGCATGCACATCTCAACACCAGCAGGCAGGTTGATGACGCCGGTAACGTCGGTGGTACGGAAGTAGAACTGGGGACGATAGTTGTTGAAGAAGGGGGTGTGACGGCCGCCCTCGTCCTTGGACAGAACGTAAACGTTAGCATGGAACTTGGTGTGGGGGTTCACAGAACCAACCTTACACAGAACCTGGCCACGCTCGATCTCGTCACGGGAAACACCACGCAACAGAGCGCCGATGTTATCGCCGGCCTCGGCGTAATCCAGCATCTTGCGGAACATCTCGATACCGGTAACAACGGTCTTCTTACGCTCGTCGGTCAGACCGATGATCTCAACTTCCTCAGACAGGTTCAGACGGCCACGCTCCACACGACCGGTAGCAACAGTACCACGGCCGGAGATGGTGAAGACGTCCTCAACGGGCATCAGGAAGGGCTTCTCGTCGTCACGGACGGGAGAGGGGATGTACTCGTCAACGGCATCCATCAGAGCCAGGATGGGAGCATACTCGGGAGCATCGGGAGTGGTAGCAGCGCACTCCAGAGCGGCCAGAGCGGAACCCTTAACGATCGGGATGTCGTCGCCGGGGAAGTCGTACTCAGACAGCAGATCACGGATCTCCATCTCAACCAGCTCCAGCAGCTCCTCGTCGTCCACCTGGTCAACCTTGTTCATGAAAACAACGATGTAGGGAACGCCGACCTGACGGGACAGCAGGATGTGCTCACGGGTCTGGGGCATGGGGCCGTCAGCGGAAGAAACAACCAGGATAGCGCCGTCCATCTGGGCAGCACCGGTGATCATGTTCTTAACGTAGTCGG
>JAZNSL010000081.1:0-11937 GCA_045591225.1 Acutalibacteraceae bacterium
AAAAAAAGTTAGATGTTAGGAGTTAGGAGTTAGGAGTTAGGAGTGAGGGGTAAGGAGTGAGGGGTGAGGGGTGGGGCGTTGCAGAGTGGCGGAGCAGAGCGAAGCCTCCCTCTTGAGGGAGGTGGATTTTCGCCATAGGCGAAAAGACGGAGGGAGTTTTGTAGGGGCGGGCGTCCTCGACCGCCCGTAAAAAAAGAGCCGAGGCGTTAGCCTCGGCTTTTGGATTTAGTGATGTGTTTGCTTGCGCAAACGTGATGCGATGCTACGCATCGTGATGTGGCTGCGCCGTGAGGTATTTTCCTGTCGGGGACAGGAAAATATCAGCTTGCCAGTGTGGCCGCCATCACGGCCTTGATGGTGTGCATACGGTTCTCCGCCTCGTCAAAGACGATGGAGCGCTCACTCTCGAACACCTGGTCGGTGACCTCCATACAGTCGATGCCGAACTTGTCGTAGATCTGCTTACCCACGGTGGTCTTCAGGTCGTGGAAGGCGGGCAGACAGTGCATAAACACTGCTTTTTCACCGGCGTTGTCCATCAGCGCCTTGGTGATGCGGTAGGGGGAAAGCTGCTCGATGCGCTCCTGCCACACCGCGTCCGGCTCACCCATAGACACCCACACGTCGGTGTACAGCACGTGGGCATCTTTGGTGGCGGTGATGGGGTCCTCGATAAACTCCAGCACGGCGCCGGTCTCAGCGGCGATGGCCTCACACTGGGCCACCAGTTCCGCATTGGGGAAATAGGCCTTGGGGGCGCAGGCCACAAAGTGCATACCCATCTTGGCGCAACCCACCATCAAGGAGTTACCCATATTGTAACGGGCATCGCCCATATACACCAGCTTAATGCCCTTCAGAGTGCCGAACTGCTCGCGGATGGTGAGGAAGTCCGCCAGAATCTGGGTGGGGTGGAACTCGTTGGTCAGGCCGTTCCACACCGGCACGCCGGCGTAGTGGGCCAGTTCCTCTACGATCTCCTGACCGTAGCCCCGGTACTCGATGCCGTCGAACATCCGACCCAGCACCCGGGCGGTGTCGGCGATGGACTCTTTTTTACCGATCTGGCTTCCCGAGGGGTCCAGATACACCGGGTGCATACCCAGGTCGGCGCCCGCCACCTCAAAGGCACAGCGGGTACGGGTGGAGGTCTTTTCGAAGATCAGGGCGATGTTCTTGCCCTCGTACAGCTTGTGGGGGATACCGGCCTTTTTCTTGGCCTTAAAGTCGGCGGCCAGGTCGATGAGCCCTTCGATCTCCGCCGGAGTAAAATCCAGCAGTTTCAAAAAATGCTTGTCACGTAATTTCAACATAATGCATTCCTCATTTCAAGGCTTCCACGATGACGTCCATCGCTTCGGCCAGTAATTCCATCGGGATGTTCAGGGGCGGTAACAACCGCACCTTGGTTTTGGCGGAGAGCACCAGCACGCCGTCTTCCCGGCAGGCGGCAATCACTTCCCCCACCGGTTTGGCGGTCTCGACACCCAGCATCAGACCTCGTCCGGTGACGGTGTAGCCCGCCAGACGGTGGCGGATATAGGCTTCTCGCTCCAGCACGCCGTTCAGCAGGTCGTCGTCCAGACGCCGGATCACGTTCAGCGCACCGACACAGCAGACGGGATTGCCGCCGTAGGTAGAGCCGTGGTCGCCGTGGCCTAAGACGGCCTGGCATTTCTCACTCATCATACAGGCGCCGATGGGCAAGCCGCCACCCAGTCCCTTGGCGGTGGTGACCACGTCGGGGGTGATGCCGTAGTGCTGATAGGCGTAGAGTTTACCGGTGCGTCCGTTGCCGGTCTGCACCTCGTCCACCATCAGCAGAATATCCTTGGCGGCGCAGAGCCGCGCCATACCCTTAACGAATTCGTCGGTGAGGTTCAGTACACCGCCCTCACCCTGAACGCACTCAAACAGCACGCCCGCCACGTTGTGTTCGTCCAGCACCTTCTCAAAGGCCGCCAGGTCGTTTGCCGGGGTGTGGACAAAACCGGGGGTCAGGGGTCGAAACAGCCCGTGAAAGTGGTCCTGTCCCGTTGCCGCCAGGGTGGTGAGGGTCCGTCCGTGGAAACTGTTTTCCAGGGTGACGATCACGTGATGGTCGGCGCCCTTTTTCTGGGCGGCGTATTTGCGGGCCACCTTGATGGCGCATTCGTTGGCCTCGGCGCCGGAGTTGGCAAAGAACACCTTGCTCATCCCGGTGCGGGTGCACAGGGCCTCGGCTAACTCCGCGCAGGGCCGGGTGTAGTAGAGGTTGGAGGTGTGCTGCACCGCCGAAAGTTGCTCCGCCACCGCCGCCTGCCAACTTTCGTCGGCATAGCCAAAGGCGGTGACACCGATGCCGGTGCCCATATCGATATACCGTTTACCGGCGGCGTCCCAGCACTCACTGCCCTTACCCCGTACGATCTCCACGGGAAAGCGGTTATAGGTGCCCGCTACATATTGTTTATCTAATTGCGTGATGCTCATTCTTAATCCCCCGTTACCATGGTACCCGCACCCTCGTCGGTGAGGATCTCCATCAGGATGGAGTGGGGCACGCGACCGTCCATAATGATGACGTTTTTCACGCCCTTGTGGATGGCCTCGATACAGCAGTCCACCTTGGGGATCATACCGCCGGAGATGACCCCTTCCTCATACAGCTTGTGGGCCTCGGAGATGGTCAGCTCGGGGATGAGGGTCTCCGGGTCATCCTTATCCCGCAGAATACCGGCGATATCGGTCATCATAATCAAGCGCTCGGCACCCAGGGCACCGGCGATATAGGCGGCGGCGGTATCGCCCTTGATGTTGTAGCTGTGACCGTCCCGGTCGCTGGCTACGGTGGAGATGACCGGGATATAGTTTTTCTCCAGCAGGTCGTTAATGGGCTGGGGACGGATCTTGGTGATCTCGCCCACGTAGCCCAGCCGCTCGTCCTTTATCTTGGCCTCGATGAGACCGCCGTCCATACCGGAAAGGCCCACCGCGTGACCGCCCTTTTTCTGCAAGAGGGTCACCAGGGACTTGTTCACCTTACCGGCCAGCACCATCTGGACGATGTCCACCGTCTCCTTGTCGGTGACCCGCAGACCGTCCACAAACACGGCCTCCTTGCCGAATTTCTTCATGACGTCGCTGATTTCGGGACCGCCGCCGTGGACCAGCACCACCTTGACGCCGATGAGCCACAGCAGGGCGATGTCCTCCATCACCTGTTGCTTGAGCTCCTCGTTCACCATGGCGTTGCCGCCGTATTTGATGACCACGATCTTGCCGTTGTACTGCTTGATATAGGGCAGAGCCTCGGACAGCACCCGGGCTCTCTGGGCGTTGGTAAATACCGTATTCATACTCAAATCACTCACTTTTGGTTTTATCAGGTGCGATAGTCGCCGTTGATTTTTACGTAATCGTAGGTCAGGTCACAGCCCCAGGCGGTGGCGGTGGCAGACCCGCTGTTCAGTTCGATCAAGATGTCGATGTTCGGCTCCAGCAGAATCTCCTTGGCGATCTCCTCGGAGAAGGGGATACCCGCGCCGTTTACGCACACCGGGATGGTGCCCTTGGCGGAGCGGAAGGATACGTCCACCTTGTTCACGTCCAGGTCGGCACCGCTGTAGCCGATGGCGCACAGCACCCGACCCCAGTTGGCGTCGGCGCCGAACATAGCCGCTTTCAGCAGGCTGGAACAGACCACGCTCTTGGCCACCGTCTTGGCGGTGGGGATGTCGGCGGCGCCGGTGACGATGCATTCCAGCATTTTGGTGGCACCCTCGCCGTCGGCGGCGATCATCCGGCACAGGTTGGCGGTGACCGACCCCAGAGCCTGACAGAAGAGGGTGTAATCCTCGCCCTCGGCGGGGATTTCCTCGTTGCCCGCCATACCGTTTGCCAGCACCGTCACCATATCGTTGGTGGAGGTATCGCCGTCCACGCTGACCATATTGAAGCTGTTCTCAATATCCGCCGACAGCGCCTTTTGGAGCATGGCGGGGCTGATGGCGGCATCGGTGGTGATGAACACCAGCATGGTGGCCATATTGGGGTGGATCATACCGCTGCCCTTGGCGATACCGCCCAGACGGCAGATCTTGCCGCCGATGGTAAATTCCACCGCCACTTCCTTTTTCACCGTGTCGGTGGTCATAATGCCCTCGGCGGCGGCATCCGAGCCGTCCGCCGACAGAGCGGTCACCAGCGCAGGGATGCCCTCCCGGATGGGGGTCACGTCCAAGGGCTGACCGATAACGCCGGTGGAGGCTACCACCACGTCGGTGGCGGCGATGCCCAGCGCATCCCCTACCAGGCGGCTCATTTCCTCCGCCACCTGTACGCCGTCGGCATTGCAGGTGTTGGCGTTGCCGCTGTTGCAGATGATGGCCCGGGCTTTGCCGTCGGCGATGTGGTGTTTGGTGACGGTGAGGGGCGCACCCTTCACCAGGTTTTTGGTGTATACTGCCGCCGCAGAGGCGGTGACGTCGCTGACGATCAGCGCCAGGTCTTTTTTACTGCGGTTCTTGCGGATACCGCAATGAATACCGCCGGCGGTAAAGCCGGTGGCGGCACAGACGCCGCCCTCAATGTGCTTTATCATAGGTGATACCTCAAATCTCAAGCCCGGTGGTTTCCTCCACTCCGAGCAGGATGTTCATATTTTGGATGGCGGCGCCGGAGGCACCCTTGCCCAGATTGTCGAATCGGGCGGTGAGCAGGAGGCGGTTGGGGTTGCCGGTGACGGTGATCTGCATACCGTCCTTGCCGGACAGAGCCGCCGCCGACAGGAATCCGCCCTCGTCCGCCTGGTCACAGAAGGTGGCCAGCTTGCCGGTGTAGGTGGCGCGGTAGACGGTTTTGACGTCCTCTATGGTGCCCTTCAGGTCACTGCCGAACAGGGGCACCGTCACCTCCATACCGCTGTAAAAATCCCCTACGATGGGGCAGAAGATGGGGTCGTTGACCAGACCGCACACCTTAGCCATTTCCGGCAGGTGCTTGTGGGTCTGCCCCAGCCCATACTGGCGGGGGGCATCCAACAGCGGGTCGCGGTTCTCGGACTGATAGTCAGCGATCATCGGCTTGCCGCCGCCGGAATAGCCGGTCAGCGAAAAGCAGGTCAGCTTGGCATCCTTTGCAATCAGGCCTGCCTTCACCAACGGAGCCACCAGCGCCACAAAACCGCTGGCGTGACAGCCGGGGTTGGCGATCCGCTTGGCGTTTTGGATGGCCTCTGCGCCGGTCAACTCCGGGAATCCGTAGGTCCAGCCGTCGGCGGTGCGATGGGCGGTGGAGGTGTCGATGATGACGGTGTGGGGGTTATCCACCAGCGTCACCGCCTCCCGGGCGGCGGCGTCCGGCAGACACAGAAAGGCGATGTCCGCGCTGTTCAGCGCCACCCGCCGCGCCTCCACGTCTTTGCGCAGTTCCTCCGGCAGGGTGAGTATCTCAATGTCCGGGCGTCCGTTCAGCCGTTCCCGGATACGCAGACCGGTGGTACCGGCGCTGCCGTCAATAAAAATCTTGGTCATACCAGTTGTTCCTTTACGTAGGCAATTTGGGCTTCCACAGAAGCAATGGAGGTGCCGCCGACGCTGATGCGTTTTTCCACGCAGGTGACAAGGTCGATGGCGTTGTACACGTCCTCGGTGAAGAGGTCGCTGTACTCGTTATACACCGCCAGAGGCAGTTCCTCCAGCACGGTGCCCTCCGCCAGACAACGGGCCACCAGCTGTCCGGCAATCTTATAGGCACTGCGGAAAGGCAGTCCGTTCTTCACCAGCCAGTCGGCCAGGTCGGTGGCGTTGATAAAGCCCTTTTGGGCGGCTTTTTTCATATTTTCGGGGATGGCGGTGAGGGTAGCTACCATACCGGTGAACACCTGCAGACACATCTTTACCGTGTCCACGGCGTCGAACACCGCCTCTTTGTCCTCCTGCATATCCTTGTTATAGGCCAGAGGCAGACCCTTGAGGGTGGTGAGCAGGGCCATCAGGTCGCCGTACACACGGCCGGTCTTGCCCCGCACCAACTCCGCCATATCGGGGTTTTTCTTCTGGGGCATAATGGAAGAGCCGGTGGTGTAGGCATCCGACAACTGCACAAACTTAAACTCCCAACTGCTCCACAGGATGATCTCCTCCGAGAAGCGGGACAGGTGCATCATCAGGGTGGACAGGGCGCCCATCAGTTCCAGGCAGAAATCCCGGTCGGACACGCCGTCCAGGCTGTTGCGCATAATCTCGCTCATACCCAGTTGCTGTGCCTCGAAATAGCGGTCGGTGTCGTAGGTGGTGCCGGCCAGGGCGCAACAGCCGATGGGGGAGCAAAGAGTTCGCTTCTTGCAGTCCGCCAGTCGGTCCAGATCCCGCAGCAGCATCATCCCGTAGGCCATCAGATGGTGGCCGAAGGTGATGGGCTGGGCCCGTTGCAGGTGGGTGTAGCCCGGCATAATGGTAGCCTTGTACTGCTCCGCCTTTTCGGTGATGGCGGTCAGCAATTCCTTGATGAGGGCGGAAACGGTGTCGATCTCCTCCGCCAGATACAGCCGCAGGTCCAGCGCCACCTGGTCGTTACGGCTACGGGCGGTGTGGAGCTTTTTGCCCACGTCACCCAGCCGTTCGGTGAGTACCTGCTCCACGAACATATGGATGTCCTCGCAGGTCATATCGAAGTCCAGCTTGCCGCTGTTCAGGTCGTCCAGGATGCCCTGCAGCCCGTCGATGAGGGCATCGGCCTCTGCCTTTTCGATGATGCCTTTCGCACCCAGCATCGCCGCGTGGGCCATACTGCCGGTGATGTCCTGCTGATACATCCGGCTGTCAAACCGAATGGAGGAATTGAAATCGTCTGCTATCTGCGCGGTGTTGCCGTCGGTGACACCCGCCCACATCTTTGCCATAGTGAAAAACTCCTTTTTCGAGGGATTTTGAGAGGAAACGTTACCCTCCAATAAAATGGGTAATGACATAGCAGGGTTTTACCCCTGCTATGTCATAAAAAATTCTCTTATTTCAGTCTACCCTGTTCCCGGAGAGCCTGCACCTTGGTGGGCAGACCCCACAGGTTGATAAAGCCCTGAGAATCCTTCTGGTCGTAGTCGGACTCGTCAAAGGTAGCCAAGTCCTCGGAATACAGGGTGTAGGGAGAGGTCATACCGGCGGGGATGATGTTGCCCTTGTACAGTTTCAGCTTCACGGTGCCGGTGACGTACTTGTTGGACTCGTCAGCGAAAGCGGACAGCGCCTCCCGGGCGGGGGTGTACCACTTGCCGTTGTAGATCAGGTCGGCAAAGTCCACCGCCAGCTTCTGCTTCAGGTGCAGGGTGTCCTTATCCATGGTCAGCATCTCCAGCTGCTCGTGGGCGAAGTACAGGATGGTACCGCCGGGGGTCTCGTACACGCCGCGGTCCTTCATACCCACCAGACGGTTCTCCACGATGTCGATGATGCCGATGCCGTTGGCGCCGCCGATCTTGTTCAGACCGTCGATGATGGCGCTGGCCTTCATCTTCTCACCGTTGAGGGCCACGGGGGCACCGGCCTCAAAGTCGATGGTCACGTAGGTAGGCACGTCGGGAGCCTGGAAGGGGGAAATGCCCATCTCCAGGAAACCGGGCTTGTCGTAGTCCGGCTCGTTGGAGGGATCCTCCAGATCCAGACCCTCGTGGGAGAGGTGCCACAGGTTTTTATCCTTGGAATAGTTGGTCTCGCGGCTGATCTTCAGCGGCACGTTGTGGGCTTCGGCATAGTCGATCTCCTCGTCACGGGACTTGATATCCCACTCACGCCAAGGGGCAATGATGGGCATATCGGGGGCAAACCGTTTGATGGCCAGCTCGAAACGCACCTGGTCGTTGCCCTTGCCGGTGCAACCGTGGCAGATGGCGTCGGCACCCTCGGCGATGGCGATCTCCGCCAGAGCCTTACCGATGACCGGACGGGCAAAGGCGGTACCCAGCAGATAGGTCTCGTACTTGGCGCCCATCTTCAGAGAGGGGATAATCACTTCGTCCACCATCTCGTCGGTGAGCTGAGCCACGATCAGCTTGGATGCGCCGGTCTTCAGCGCCTTTTCCTCCAGGCCGTCCAGCTCGTCCGCCTGGCCCACGTTGCCGGCCACGGCGATAACCTCGCAGTTGTTGTAGTTCTCTTTCAGCCAGGGGATGATGATGGAGGTATCCAGGCCACCGGAATAGGCCAGTACCACCTTTTTGATGTTTTCTTTATTCATAGGGAAAGCCTCCTTAATAATTTGCATATTTATACGATTGGCGGGCAATCGCCCGTCGGTGCTTTGCACAACAGAGCCTATTATATATACATACCCGGCGTTTGTCAAGTGCTTTTTGCATAAAAAGTGCATAAAATTTCAAGTTTTTGCCAAGAATATACACTTTTCTGCATATATGCAAAAATTTTGTCCCCAGACAGCAAAAAAGCCCGTGGCGGTTGCCACAGGCTTTGGGTCATTTGCGCAGTTTTTGGCAATACTGGGTACACAGCTTATCGGTGCATTCCGAGCAGCGCAGGGCCACGTTGGTCTGCTCCCAGAACCGCTCCGGGTACAGCAGGATGCATAGCTCCCATACCGCCCACACCGCCACCGCCAGAGCCAGCAGGGACAGGGCGAACACGCTGCCGATAAACAGCATGGGGGTGAACATCATCAGGTGGTCCCAGTTGAAGATGCGGCAGGTGGTACAGCACTTGGTTCGCATCAGCAGGCGAAAAGGGCACCAGATCAGCACGCAGATGAGGTCGCAAACGTAAAAGGCCACGCTGACCAAAAACAGGTGTTGGGCATTCAATACGTCGGTGAAATACAGCACCCCCAGAACGGCCAGCAGGATTCCCCACAGAATCAGCACTTTGTAGGCGGATTTGGTGGTGGACACCACGTAGTCTTTCAGGGCTTGGGGGTTGATTTTCTCGGTGATGGGGCGGAACCGCTGGCGGAACAGCTTTTGGGACCCCAGAGGGATGCTGTCCTTGACCGGAATCAGCTGCCACAGCATATCCAGGGCCCAGATCACCCACAGCAGGTGCAGGGGCGAAAATTCCAAGAGGAAGCGGTTCCCCTCTAAAACGCCCAGCCATTCCGGATGCAGGAAGTACACCGCCACCGCCCCGATGAATATCAGAATACGGCCGATGAGCTTGGCAATGTACACCCTGCGGATGGGGGAAAGGGGCTGTTTGGTTTGGGACACGGCGGTCACCTCCTTTTGGCAGAATAGGGAAAGTATAGCACACTCTGTGACGGATTACAAGAATTTTCTGTAAACATTAGGGCATCTTCAAAAAGCAACCCCCACGGCTGAGGCCGTGGGGGTTGGGGAATGGATTCTTGGGGTATCAGCCCATATAATCTGCGACACAAGCCGCGTAGGTGTCACCATAAACAGTCACGCGATCGTCCGTAGTGTTCAGGTCGCCGTCCACATCGTAGACGAAATAGGGGATGCAGGAGATGACGGCGTTGTACTGCTCCTCGGGGATGTCGATGATACGGATGGCGTAGTAGGGAGCGTCGTCGTCATCGTCCAGAACCCACTTTTGGACGGGAACGTCCAGCGATTCTATAGCGTTAGTGACCGTGGCGCCCATGGTCACCAGTTTATAGGTGCCGGTGGAATCGGGGGTCACGGTGACGGCGCTGTAATCCGCCTCGTACTTGGAGCCATTGACGAGCTGCAGCCCCTGAATCTTATCGGTCAGATTAAACCGGAAGACCAGACCGGACAGGCCGTCGTCGTCTTCGGCGATGGCATTGCCGCCGAAGGTCTTCACCTCGTACACCACCAGACGGATGTCGCCGCAGGCGTTACAGTCAGCATCCATATCGTCGTCGTAGATATGGTCGGTGGCGGGCAGAACGACCGCCGACAGATCGGTGTTCTGGGTGCACTGGGCATCCAGCCAGGTGCAGCCGCAAATGTCGCAGTGCCAGTATTCCACGTTACCGCTTTCGGTGCAGGTGGCGTCCACGGCGTCAACGTGCTGCAGATTATGGGCGGCGCCGGGGTTGCTCTCCTGGCCGCACAGGGCACAAATCTTGTCACAGGCATAGGTGTATTCGTGCTGGCAGGGAGGCTCAATGCCGTTGATGGTGATAGAACAATTCTGGATAGCGCAATTGGTAGCCGCTCCACCACCGCTGCCGGTGTAGGAAATAATGTTCTTGGGACTGTAATTCTTCACGAACAGCTCATAGCTGCCGGAATAAGCGTCGTCCTTGACCTTGAAAGTGGCGGTGAAGAAGTGAGTTTCCGTACGCACCTGATTGGCGGTGGCAGTAGCTCTCAGGTACTGCACCAGACATCTCTCGGATACACCGGTATCCTCGTCGATGGGAGCAAACGTAATGTACTTGTTGCCGGAGGCGTTGTACTTGGAGCCCACTTCGATCTGGGGGAGCCAGGTCTCTTCGTCTTCGTCGAAATAAGTAACCAGTTCCAAAACATCCGGGTCAAAACCGATCTCAATCTGGGCACCGATCAGACCGGGGGTGCGATCCAGATTCTCCAGATTGACAGTCACCTTGATTTCATCGCCGGCGTTGGCCTCCGCATCGGTAGAGATCGCAATCGTGGTGATCGCCTCACCGCAGTTGATGCAGATAAAGTCGCCATCGTCATCAAAGATATGGACGCCGTTCGCCTCGCCGTACGGCTCTTTGCAGCCTTCGCAGGTGGCGGGACTGATGCAGGTAGCAGAACCGCCAAAGCACTGACCGTCCTCGGTGTTGACGGTTTCACCGCACTCCGAGCAATCGTACACAACGGTGTGATGACCGGAAACCTCGCTGCTCACATACCGGGTGTTCAGCTTATCGTGGGAGCAATCTCCTCCACGCTTCTCGCCGCAGACGTTGCAGTCGATGTCGTCATCGTCGTCATAGACGCATTCGTGGGCCTCCTCCGTCACGGACAGGATAAAGCAACGGTTCTCGTCAGAGGCGTTCTCGATGATCCAAGCGGGCTTGACGGCGGGGGAACCGGTAGTGGCCTGACTGCCGCCCAGCTGACCCTCGATGACGCCGTCCTTATCGGTGTCGGTATAGGTGGCCTGCTGGACGATGGTGCCGGCAGAGTTGGCGCCGGCAGCATGCAGGGTGACGTTCTCCACAGAGTCACCGGAAAGGGTGACGTACCGGGTGGCATATTCCGCCTGCAGGGAATCATCCTGATAATAGACGGTGGCACCGGCGGCAATATGCAATTTGGCCGGGGCGGACTTCACCTTGATGGTGTTGTTCTGGTCGCCGCTGACAATCTTGGCGTTGCAATACACCAGACCGCCCAGAGAGGTATCCCGGGAAATGATGTGGATGGTGACCACGTCGCCCACAGCCACAGGATAGGTGGTGATGGGAGCGTTGTACACGCCGTTCTCATAGCCAACATACTCTTTGCCATTGACCGTGACGGTAATCTGGTACTCCAAAGAAGGCACCGGAATCTGCTCGCCGTCCTCGGAAACGCTGTATTGATCCGACGGGGTGTCGTGCTCCACCTGCAGGATGCCGGCGGCATCCGCGGTCAGCCGGTACCATACGCCGTCGGTGTCGCCTGCCTCTATCGTGGTGTTCATCAAGAAGCAGTCCACGCCCCAGCCAAACCACTTGGCGTTGGCGTCAATGGGGTTTTCCTGGGTGCCGGCAGCGGTGGCAAACACGTTTGCGGGAATCAGGCTCACCAGCATCAAGCAAGCCAGCAGAATACCCAAGATTTTCTTGGTCATTTTCATTGCGAAAAACCTCCTTCTGAAAAATGATAAATGAGGGAGCATCGGGTGATGCGCCAAAAAACAACATTACACAGTTATTATACCATAATGCATGTAAAAAGGCAATAAATTTTCTTGCGAAAAATTCGCACATTCCCCACAAAAGCAAAGAGGTCACGGCCCGGGCCGGGGCCTCTGCGGTTTTCGGATGTATCTTAGATGTACC
>JAZNSL010000082.1:0-6620 GCA_045591225.1 Acutalibacteraceae bacterium
TTGGAGAGATATTTTGTCTTCCTAAGACCGCTTGGCCTCCGACTTTGTTTAGATGTTCTTTTCCGCCCAGCGCACCGTTTCCATGGCGTCCTTGCCATAGCCGTCGGCGCCGATCTGGCGGGCGTATTCCGGGGTGAGCACCGCGCCGCCCACGATCACCTTGCAGGCGGGCGCCTGTTCCCGTAGCAGGGCGATGGTGCGCTCCATGGCGGGCACGGTGGTGGTCATCAGGGCGGACAGCCCCACCAGCGGCGCGTGGTGGGCGCGTACCGCTTCCAACACCCTTTCAGGGGCTACGTCACGGCCCAGGTCGATCACCTCAAAGCCGTAGTTTTCCAGCAGTAGCCCCACGATGTTCTTGCCGATATCGTGGATATCCCCCTGCACCGTTGCCAGCACAAAGGTGCCCTTGGCGGGGGCCTTTCCCCCTTGGCTCATGGCCTCTTTCACCACCCCGGCGGCGGCAGAGGCGGCCTCGGCGGCGGTGAGCAACTGGGGCAGGAACAGGGTCTTTTTCTCAAACCCTTCACCCACCCGGTTGAGGGCGGGGATAATCTCCCGGTCAATGATGTCCATAGGCGGGGTGGTGGTCAGCATTTCCCGGGTGAGGGAGGCCGCCCGATCCCGCAGGCCCTGTACCACCGCCTGTTGCAGGGGAGAACCCTCTACGGTGGCGGCGGTGACGCCTTTGGCATCTGCCACGGCGGTGGCAAAGGTATCCGCCACCCGGATATAGTCGGCGCAGTTTTGATCCAGGCCGGACAGGGTGCGGTAGGTGTAATAGGCCTTTTTTATCTCCACCGAATGGGGGTTCATAATGGCGGCGGACAATCCGTTTTCCAGCGCCAGGGTGAAAAAGGCGCTGTTCACCGCCTCCCGGTTCGGCAGTCCGAAGGACACGTTGGACACACCCAGCGAGGTGTGGCAACCCAGCACTTCGCGGATGTACCGTAGGGCGGACAGGGTGGTCTTGGCGGCACCGGGGTCGGCGCTGACCGTCATGGTCAGGGTATCGAACACGATGTCCTTCTTGTCAATGCCGTAGCCCTCGGCGGTTTTGAGTATTTTCTCGGCGATGGCGATACGTCCTGCGGCGGTGGCGGGTATGCCCTCCTCGTCCAGGGTCAGGGCGATTATCACACCGCCGTATTTTTTTGCCAGTGGGAACACCGCCGCCATACTTTCCGCCTTACCGTTCACCGAGTTGATGAGGGGTTTGCCGTTGTAGAGGCGCAGGGCGGATTCCATAGCCACGGGGTCAGCGGTATCGATCTGCAGGGGCAGGTCGCACACCTCCTGCAGACGGCACACCGCCTCGGTGAGCATGCCCCGCTCGTCGATGCCGGGCAGACCTACGTTTACGTCCAGGATGTGGGCGCCGGCCTGATGCTGGCGGACGCCCTCATCCAAAATGTATTCCATATCCCCCTCCAGCAGGGCTTGCTTAAACCGCTTTTTGCCGGTGGGGTTGATGCGCTCGCCGATGAGCAGTGGGTCGTCGCCAAAGCACACCGCGTGGGTGTAGGAGGACACCGCCGTGCGGTGCTTTTGGGTGACCGGCACAGGAGTCAGGTGGGCGGACGACCGGGTCAGGGCGCGGATATAGGCCGGGGTGGTGCCGCAGCAACCGCCCACCACCCGCACACCGGATGCCATTAGCTCCGTCACCTCGTCGGCAAAGGCTTCGGCATCCACGTCAAAGAGGGTGCGCCCATTCTCAACTCTGGGCAGGCCGGCGTTGGGCTTGAGCAGTACCGGCACCGAGGCGGTGTCCAGCAGTTCCTGCACCACGCCGCAGAGCTGGCGGGGTCCCAGAGAACAGTTGGCGCCGATGGCGTCCACACCCAAGCCCTCCAGCAGAGCCACCATAGCCGCCGGCGTGGCACCGGTCATCAGCTTGCCGTCCTCGCCGTAGGCGTTGGACACCAGCACCGGCAGAGTGCTGTTCTCCTTGGCGGCCAGCACCGCCGCCTTGGTCTCATAGGCGTCGTTCATGGTTTCGATCAGGATGGCGTCCACCCCGTATTGCACGCCCAGACGGATGGTGGCGGCAAACACCTCCACCGCCTCCTCAAAGTCCAGGTCTCCCAAGGGCTTCAGCAGTCGCCCGGTGGGACCCACGTCCAGCGCCACAAAGGTGGGATGGCTCACCGCGGCGGTTTTCTGGGCCGTGCGGGCGTTGTCCACCGCGGCGGCAATTATGCGCTCCAACTCGGCGGCCTCAAATTTCAGTCGATTGGCGCCGAAGGTGTTGGTGGACACCACGTGGCTGCCCGCCTCAAAATACGCCTTGTGGATGGCGGTGACGGCGGCGGGGTGGGAGAGATTCCACCGCTCCGGGTGTTCGCCGGGCGCGAGTCCCTCCGCCTGTAACAGCGTTCCCATACCGCCGTCCAGCCGCACAATATTCTCTTTTAGAAATTGTCGAAAGTCCATACCTATTCCTTACTTTCCAATGATGTCGGACAGATTCTCCATGATCTTGGCGGCCACGTCCGGCTTGTTCATAGAATAGACGTGGACGTTTTTGATGCCGTTGGCGTACAGGTCGATGATCTGGTCGGTGGCATAGGCGATGCCCGCCTGCTTCATAGCGGCGGGGTTGGTGCCGAACTTGTCCACCAGGCTCTTAAACCGCTGGGGCACGAAAGAGCCGGACAGCTGGATGGCCCGTTCCACCTGATTGCCGTTGGTGATGGGCATAATGCCGGGGATGATGGGCACGGTGATGCCCGCCTCACGGATCTTATAGAGGAAATTGTACAGCAGATTGTTATCAAAAAACATTTGGGTGGTGAGGAAGTCACAGCCCGCATCCACCTTTTCTTTCAGATAGCGGATGTCCTCTGCCTGGGTCTCGCTTTCGGGGTGGATCTCGGGATAGCAGGCACCGCCCACGCAGAAATCCCCCGCCGCCTTCAATTCGCGGATCAGGTCGATGGCGTAGCGGTAATCCCAGTTACTGCGGTCCTCCTGTTGTTTGTCCGCCGGAATGTCACCCCGCAGAGCCATCACGTTTTCGATGCCCGCCTCGCGGATAGCGGCGATCTTCTCCGCCACCGTTTGGTGGGTGGAGGATACGCAGGTCAGGTGGGCCAAGGTGGGCACGCCGTACTGCGCCTTGATGTTTTTGGCGATGTCCAGGGTGTACCGGCTGGTGCCGCCGCCGGCACCGTAGGGGACGCTCATAAAGGCGGGCTTCAGCCGGGCGATCTCCTCGGTGGCGGTCTTCACGCTGTCAAAGCCGGACTCGGTCTTGGGCGGGAACACCTCAAAGGAGAGGGACAGGGTATTTTGTTTCAGCAGGTCACGGATTTTCATACACTCACCCTTTTACAGTACTTTTCCATAATTATACATCTCCGTTTGGTGGAAATCAAGGGATTTCTTTCTTGTCATTTGGGGCGGGATGTGGTAGAATGGGTAACAATAAGCGAGGTGGCGAACAATGGCAAAACACGCAATACGAGGAAAATGGAAATGGATCGCTCTGCTGGCGGCGGCCTGTGTGCTGGTGGCCGCGGCGGTAATCGGGCTGTGGCAGCTGTGGCCGGATACCCCGGACAGCGTACCCGCAGAAACGCCCTCTACGGCGCAGACCACCCTCTTGGGTGAAACCGAACCCACCGATCCGTCTGCCGTGGAGAGCATCCCCACAGATTTGGGGTCTTCGGTGGATGGCGAATCCTCTACGGTAACCGACGTTTCGGGACAAACGGTGGATGGAGATACCACCGAAACAGAGGAAACCACCACCACTACTGCGTTCACCACCACTACGGCAGCCCCTAAGGTGGAACTGTCGGTGACCTCCCACAAAGAGGGCGTCACCACCACCGACGAGGCGTTCACCACCTTCCGCGGTACCTCCGACCCCCGCTACGCGCTGAAGATCAACGGCGAGGCGGTGGAGCGGGACGAGGACGGCGCGTTTTCTTTGGAATATGCCCTCCGTCCCGGCGAAAATGAGTTTGCCTTTACCCATAAAGGGAAAACCACCACCTATATTGTCAAATACAATTACGTGGTGATGCGTTCCTATACCCCCTCCGGCAACCGCAGTTATAAGAGCGGCGCCAGTTTTTCGGTGGTGGTGTCCGCCCGGGCGGGCAGCACCGTCACCGCCACCTTCCAGGGTAGGACCATCACCCTGAACCAGGTCACCGGCCAGGGCGGAGACGGGGAAAGGGTGGAAAGCGAGACCTTTGTCAATTACACCGGCACCTTTAAACTGCCCTCAAACAACACCACCGACAAGAATTTGGGCGCGGTGGGCTTTAAGGCGAAATACAACGGCGTCACCAACACCGGTCAGTCCGGCACCATCACCTGCAAAAAGGCGGAGGTTAAGGTCATCGGCGAGGTGGTGGCTTTCTCCGCCGAAACCTTTGACGGGGATAAAAACGACGACGACAGCCGCCCCACCAACAACTATTTCCCCAAAGGTACGGTGGACTACGTGGTGGGACACACCTATTTTGGCGACAAGGAATACCTGCTGCTCCGTTGCGGTCGCCGAGTGTACGTCTACAAGGAATTGTCACCGCCCAAGGAAACGGTAAAGGTTTCCCGGGAATACGCCGGCATCCTGCCGGACACCAACCAGCTGTCGCTGGACAGCCTGCGGGTCACGGCTAAGGCCACCTACCTTACCTTTGACACCAACTGGAAAGCCCCCTTCTTCCTGGATTTGCGCCCCCAGAGTTATAAGAATGCGTCTACCCAGGACTACCGCATCACCGGCGTGACGGCGCAGTACGTGGAAATTACCTTCTGCTACGCCACCAAGGTGACCGGTAACATTTCCTTTGACAGCAACCATCCTCTGTTCAGTAAAGCCACCGTAGAGAAATCCGGCAAGAATACCGTGCTGCGGTTATATCTGAAACGGCAGGGCGGTTTTTACGGCTGGGATGCCTATTACAACGATGACGGACAGCTGGTGTTTTATTTCCTGCACCCGGCTCAGGTCAAGACCGCCAACAACGCCTATGGTGCGAACCTAAAGGGCGTCACCATTATGCTGGACGTGGGTCACAGCTACACCAGCGGCGGTGCTTCGGGCTTGGATTCCGCCCACCCGGAGGAGGAGCGGAACTACTACCTGGCCACTCTGCTGAAAAAGGAGCTGGAGAGCATCGGTGCTACGGTGATACTTAACCGCACCGCCACCGGCAACCTCAACCAAGACCAGCGATGCCTGATGCTGAAAAGGACCAAGCCGGATCTGTGCATTTCCATCCACCACGATGCCAACGCTTCTTCAAAACCCAACGGCTTCGGGTCGTTCTATTCCTTGCCGTATACCTACCCCGTAGCCAAGTACATTTACAATGCCACCATGGATACCGGCATCTATAAGAGCAGTACCCCGGGCAACAACAACCGCTTGGGTTGGCACTATTATTTCGTATCCCGGATGTCGGACTGCCCGGTGGTGCTCACCGAAAACGGCTATATGTCCAGCCGGGTGGATCATCGGGGTATCGTCAGCGACCTGACCAACTGGAAAAAGGCCCAGGCGATCACCAAGGGTGTGGCCCAGTATTTCCTGTCCATTCGCATTAAGAATTACGTGCCGCCGGTTACCACCGCCACGGCGGCACCCACCACGGCCACCACCGCTAAGGTGACCACCACGATGCCGACCACAACCACCAAAGTTACGGCGCCGACCACCATCACAACGTCGACCACGACAACTACGAAGACGACCACCACAACTACGAAGAAGACCACGACAACCACGAAGTTGACGACGAAAGCTACGGCGTCCACCACGACCAAAACCACCACCCGCACCAAGCCGGTGACTTCCACCACGACCACCACCGTTTCTACCTCGCCGCCGGTGAGTGAAACCACCTCCGTCACCCAGGAGACCACCCTCTCCACCCAGCCGGAGGAGACCACCATCTCAAATCCGACGGAGGAGACCACCGAGCCTACCGTCACCGAAACGGAGGTAGCCGAGCAAACCGGCTATACGATACCTTAATAAAAAATCCCGCACTCGACCGAGTGCGGGATTTTTTGCGTTTTTCTTATTTCAGCGCATCCATGGACTGGGTCAGCAGGTTGAGCTTCTCCTGCATCTGGGCGGCCTGTTCCCGGGCGCCGTTGACCACGGCCTCGGGGGCCTTGTCGGTGAAGGCCTTGTTGTTCAGCCGTGCCAGCACGCCGTCCAACTGCTTCTTCACGTTGCCGTACTCACGCTCCAGACGGGCCAGCTCGGCGGCCTTGTCCACCAGGGCATCCATAGGGATCTTCACGGTGGCGGCGGCGGTGACGATGGTGACCGCGCCGGGCACGTCAAAGGCTTCGCCGATCTGCACGTCGGCGGCAGAGGCCAATCTCTGCAGGAAGGGCACACCGGCGGCAAAGGTGTCGGCAAAGGCGGTCTCGATGTACAGGTCCGCCTTTTTGGAGGGGGGCACGTTCATCTCGGCACGGCGGTTGCGGATGCCACGGATGGCCTCCATGATCCGGTCCATCTCCTTCTCCTCGGTGGGGAAGTGGTAGGCGGCGTCGTAGACCGGCCACGCGGAGATCATCAGGCTCTCCCCCGCGTGGGGCAGGGTCTGCCAGATCTCCTCGGTGATGAAGGGCATAAAGGGATG
>JAZNSL010000083.1:0-12488 GCA_045591225.1 Acutalibacteraceae bacterium
CCTTCTACGGAGATTACTTCGGCAACGGCGACCCCGCCGAGCTGGCTGGGATGCTGACCGGCGTCCGGCTGGAGCGGGAGGCCGTCATAGCCGCGCTGGAGGGCGTGGATACCGGGTATTGGTTTGCCGGATTGAACACGGAGATCTTCGCGCAGATCCTGTGCGGTTGATCCCGGACAGCAAAAAAGGGAAACCGCCCTTTCAGGCGGTTTCCCGGAATGCTTGAGTTGTACTCGCTCCATTAACCCTTTCTGGCGACGGCCTTCTTGGCGGCCTCCACGATGTAGGGGGCGGTGAGCTGGAAGCGGTCGGCCAGGTAATCCAGATTACCCACTTCGCCGAACTGATCCTGCACGCCGATCATCTCCATGGGGACGGGCTGATTCTTGACCAGCACCTCGGCCACGGCGGAGCCCAGACCGTTGATCACGTTGTGATTCTCGGCGGTGACGATGGCGCCGGTCTCGGCGGCGGCCTTCAGGATGATCTCCTTATCAATGGGCTTGATGGTGGCCATATTGATGACCCGCACCGAGATACCCTCGGCTTTCAGGCTCTCGGCGGCGATGAGCGCCTCGTTGACCAACAGGCCGGTGGCGATCACCGTCACGTCGGTACCGGCGGTCAGCTCCTGACCCTTACCGATGACGAAATCCACGGTTTCCTCGTTAAATACCGGCACAGCCAGACGGCCCAGGCGCAGGTACACCGGGCCCTTATGCTCGGCGGCGGCGCGGACCGCGGCGGCGGCCTCGGGGCCGTCGGCGGGGTTGAGGATCACCATACCGGGGAGGGTACGCATAATGCCGATATCCTCACAGCACTGGTGGGTGGCGCCGTCCTCGCCCACCGATACACCGGCGTGGGAGGCGGCAATCTTCACATTCAGGCCGGGATAGGCCACGGAGTTGCGAATCTGCTCGAACGCACGACCGGCGGGAAACATCGCAAAAGAAGAGGCAAACACCGTCTTACCGGAAGCCGCCAGACCGGCGGCGATACTGATCATATTGCCCTCGGCGATGCCGGTGTTGAAAAAGCGGTCGGGGTGAGCTTTCTTAAACATACCGGTTTTGGTGGCGGCGGCCAGGTCGGCATCCATCACCACGATGTCCTCCCGTTCGTTACCCAGCTCCACCAGGGTTGCGCCGTAGGCGTCGCGGGTGGCGACTCTCTTAATCTCTGCCATAGCTTAACCCTCCTGTTCCTGCAGACGGGCAGACAGCTCTGCCATCGCCGCATCGTACTGCTCTTTATTCGGGGCAACGCCGTGCCAGTTGCACAGGTTCTCCATAAAGGAAACACCCTTGCCCTTGACAGTCTTCTGGATGATGGCGGTGGGCTTGCCCTTTACCGTCTTGGCCTGCTGTACGGCGGCCTCGATCTGCTCCAGGTCGTTGCCGTCGATCTCGATGACGTGGAAGCCGAAGGCCGCCCACTTCTCCGGGATGGGATAGGAGGAGTTGACTTCTTCCAGAGAGCCGTCGATCTGCAGGTTGTTGTTATCCACGATAACGGTCAGGTTGTCCAGACCCTTGGCGGAGGCGAACATAGCCGCCTCCCAGACCTGACCCTCGCCGATCTCACCGTCGCCCAGGATGGTGTAGACGCGGTAATCCTTGTTATCCAGCTTACCCGCCAGCGCCATACCCACCGCGCAGGAAATGCCCTGGCCCAACGAGCCGGAGGACATATCCACGCCGGGGATACCCTTCATATCCGGGTGACCCTGCAGAGGAGAACTCACCTTACGCAGGGTGGGGATCCACTCCAGCGGGAAAAAACCGCGGTGAGCCAGCGCGCCGTACAGCGCCGGGGCGGCGTGACCCTTGGACAGGACCAAGCGATCCCGCTCCTCCCACCGGGGGTTGGCGGGATCGATGTTCATCTCTTCAAAATACAGATAGGCCAAATCGTCCGCAATGGACAGAGAGCCGCCGGGATGGCCGCTCTTGGCATTATAGGTGCCCTCAATGATCGCCATACGGATTTTAGTGGCGATGACAGACAACCGCTTTTTGGTGATTGCATCCATAATAAAGCCCTTTCCGCAGAGGCGCAAAGCCCCCGCACACATAATCATTAGGAGTATAACACAAACTCCCGGAAAAAGAAAGCCTTTTTCCGGGAAATTTTGCGAAATTTTTAACTTTTTTCCGCCAACAACTCTATCAGGCGGTCGGCATACCGTTTGCGCCCGTAATGGTGGGCGGTCTCCGGCAAAAATACCGTGTCGGCGGACACCCGGCGGGCGGTTTCCCCCCCGGCGGTCAGCACCGTTTCCAGCACCGGGTCGGCGCCCTGTCCGGCGGCCAGATAATACTCGGTGCGGGTGCCGTTTTCCCGGCTGTTCAGCACGATCTTGGCTACCCGGGTGGGGCTGACATCCGCCGCCAACAGACGGCGCACCGCCGCCAAATCCGGGCAGGCATCCGCCCATACCTTCAGTATCGCCCAGCCCAAAATCGGCTCTCCAACGCCGTCGGTGTAACGGCGGTAATCCCGGCGGTACAGCGCGGTCACGTCGGTCTCGGACAGCAACTGCGCCTGTAAGGCGGCAAACAGGGCGGTGGGGTCCTCTCCGCAAAGAGAACCAAGCCACCGGGCCACCTCCACGTCCTTCGCCCTGGCCTTGTGGGGGGATAACCCCTCGGTGTCCAGCAGGACGGCGCCCAGCAATATCCGGGCGCAGACCGAGTCGGGGGTCAATCCATTCCGCCGCAGGCGGTTGGCAACCAGGGTGGTGGCGGCACCCACCGGGGAAATCTCCGTGTCGACGGCGGATAGGTCGGTGCCCGGCGCCACCGGATGGTGGTCGATAACGGCAGTCACCTGGCAGGGGTAATCCCCCAGGTCGTGGTGGTCGGTGAGTACCACTGCGGCGGTGGTTCCCGTCACCTCACCCACCGGTAGCAGAGCGGCCAAATCCCCCAGTAACCACGCGGTTTCCCGGGGCAGAGAGCCCTGTACCAAGGGGGTTGCCGCCACGCCGGAGGCGGTCAGGCGGTAGGCCTCGAACAGGGCGGAGATCACCGCGTCGGTGTCCGGGGCGGGATGCCCGGTGACGGTGACGCCGCCCGGCAGATTTTCCAGATAGGTTTTCAGTTTTTCGGCGGTCACGGCGGCACCTCCTCGGTTTGTGTTAGGGATAGTATACCACAGGCGGAAAAAGTTGTCAAAAAGTTCACAGTTTGTTTTGACTTTTGGGAAATACTGTGTTACTATAAACAATGTATTTATTTTGGACAAGTATTTTGTCCATACTAATCCTAAGAGGAGGTGGCGCTGTGGCGCGCATTGACCCGGCGGTGAAAAAAGAAACCGCCTTTGTCGCCCTGTGGGTGGCGGTGGCCATTCTGCCGGTGCAGGGGCTGTTCCTGCTGCTTGGCTGGTGGGATTGGCCGGTGCTGTGGGGCAGTCTGCTGGGCAGTGCCACCGCCATCGTCAACTTCCTGATGGTGGGTCTGATGGTGCAAAAGGCGGTGACCCAAACCCAAAAACAGGCCAAAAACACCGTGCGCCTGAGCCAGGGCGGTCGGCTGATGTTCCAGGGCGGCATCCTGGTGCTGGCCGGGGCGTTGCCGGGGGTGTTCAACCTCTGGACCGCCGCCATCCCGCTGCTGGTCCCCCGGGTAGTGGTCAGCGTCCGCGAACTTTGGCGGACTAAGAACAACCCCAACCCCGACCGCCCCGCCACCGGCTGGGACGACGAGGATGAGGATGACGACTAACCCCTGCAAACGTCCTAACTTCTGCGAGATTTGGGGCATCGCCGCAAAATCTCGACGGACTTCGCCGCCGGCGAACGTCCAACTCACAAACGAGGTGATTTTATGAACGTAAAAAGCCGTCGATTTAAGGCGGTGGATATCCTGCTGTTGCTGGGGGCGATACTCCCCTTAGTGGCGGTGATGGTGCTGAAGATTCTCACCGCCCCGCCCAGCGAGGGCATCACCATCACCGGCGCCATGGTGTATTTCACCATCCCCATGCCGTTGCAGGACCTGCCCATCACCGAGGCGCAGGTAAACTCCTGGGCGGTGATGCTCACCATCCTGTTCGCCTGCCTCTACCTGACCCACGGCATCGCCCTGGTGCCCGGCACCAAGCGGCAGTTGGCGGCGGAATGGATCGTGGAAAAGTGCAAGGGTATGGTGGAAACCAATATGGGACCCTATTTCCGCGGCTTTGCTCCCTTTATCGCCGCCATTATGGGGCTGTCCGCCCTGTCCAGTCTGTCCAGCCTGCTGGGTCTGTTCCCACCCACCTCGGATATGAACGTGGTGGCGGGCTGGGCGATACTGGTGTTCGCCCTCATCACCTACTACAAGTGCAAGGCGGGCCTGTGGCTATACTTTAAAAGCTACGCCGAGCCCATCCCCTTCCTGTTGCCCATGAACATCATCAGCGAGGCGGCAACCCCGGTATCTATGGCGTTCCGTCACTACGGCAACATCCTGTCCGGCTCCATCATCTCGGTGCTGATTGCTGCCGCCCTGGGCGGTCTGACCAACGTGGTGCTGGGCTGGCTGCCGGGTGTGCTGGGCGACCTGCTGGGCAATTCCCAGATTCTGCGTATCGGTATCCCCGGTGTGCTGAGCCTATACTTCGACATCTTCAGCGGTGGTCTGCAGGCCTTTATCTTCGCCACCCTGACCATGATGTACGTGTCCGGCGGTTTCCCCCAGAGCGAGTACGAGGCCCGCAAGGCCAAACGAGACGCTAAGCGGAAAGCCAAAAAAACGAAAAAGCTTGAAAATTCACAATCGTAACCGCTGACGAAATCGGGTTGCCGTTATCGGCAAGATGGTTTTTTGTCGGAGAGAGATGAAAAGCACAGGCAATACTGGATGTATTGCCGAGCATTTTTGGCCTCTCCGGCGGAAAAACAACCGCCGAGAATGGTGACCAAGATTGCATCAGTGGTTACAAAAAGGCAAAAACGGCGAAAGCCGAGTAAATATGCAAACCAAACAATTTTTAAAACGGAGGTATGTATTATGTTGGAACTGGCTTTAGGTATCATTTTGGGTGGCTGCGCCGTGGGCGCCGGCCTGGCTATGATCGCGGGTATCGGCCCCGGTATCGGTGAAGGTAACGCCGTCGCCAAGGCCTGTGAGGCCATCGGTCGTCAGCCGGAGTGCAAAGGTGACGTCACTTCCACGATGATCACCGGTTGTATCATCGCCGAGACCACCGGTCTGTACGGTCTGGTTATCGCCATCCTGCTGATCTTCGTGGCGCCCAACCAGTTTGTGAACATCCTGCTGAACAATCTGCCCAAGTAAGAGGTATAAACTATGCAAACGTTAGAAATCATTTCGGTCAACCTTTGGCAGATTCTGATTTCGTTGGCGAACCTGCTGGTTATCTTTCTCATTCTCAAAAAATTCCTGTTTAAGCCGGTCACCAAGGTGATGGACGACCGCAAGGCGATGGTGGACAAGCAGTTTGCCGATGCCGAGGCCGCCCAGGCCGAGGCGGACGCCAACAAGGCCCAGTGGACCGAAAAGCTGGCCACCGCCGATGACGAGGCCAAGGCCCGCATCGCCGCCGCCGACGAGACCGCCCGCCGTCACGGTGAGCGGGTAGTGGCGGACGCCAAGGACAAGGCCGCCGGTATCATCCGCCAGGCCGAGGCTGAGGCGGTGCTGGAACGGCAAAAGGCCGAGGCCGGCATCAAACGGGAGATCGCCGCGGTGGGCACCCAACTGGCTGAAAAAATGCTGGAACGGGAAATGAGCGCCGCCGACCACGAGAAGATGATCCAGTCCTTCTTAGAGGAAATGGGTGATGCCGAATGACAGAACTGAGTAAGGATTATGCCGAGGCCTTGTTTGCCTTGGCCGCCGAACAGGGTCTGGAAAAGCCCTATCTGGAAGCCTTGGAGTCGGTGAACGACCTGTTTGCCGATAATCCGGACTACGTAGAATTGCTGGCAGCCCCCGCCGTGCCCGGCGGCGAGCGCGCCGGCCTGATCGAGCAGGCCTTTGGGGGCACCCTGCCGGAGCAGGTGCTGTCCTTTGTACAGCTGCTGACCGCCCACGGGCGGATCCGCAGTCTGCCCGCCTGCGTAGAGGAATTCCGCCGTCTGTATCAGGCGGCGGTGGCGATGTCCACCGCCTACGTCACCAGCGCCGTGGCGCTGACCGAGGAGCAGCAGGATCGCTTGCGCGAAAAGCTGGCTCACAAATTCGGTCGCCACATCCGGCTGGTGTGCGACGTGGACCAATCTCTGCTGGGCGGTATCACCGTCCGGCTGGACGGTGTGGTGCTGGACGGCAGTCTGCGCCACCGTCTGCAAGCTGTAAAGGATGTGATTGAACAGTGAGCAACAAGCCGGCTGAAATCAGCCAGATTATCAAAGAACAAATCCGCAACTACCGCTCCCGCATCGAAATGACCGAGACCGGCACCGTTATCCTGGTGGGTGACGGCATCGCCCGCGTGTACGGTCTGCGGGGTTGTATGGCCGGCGAACTCCTGGAGTTCGAGGACGGCAGTGTGGGTCTGGCCCAAAACCTGGAAGAGGAAACGGTGTCCGTGGCCGTCCTCTCCGACCAAAACGATATCCACGAAGGTAGTGCTGTCAAACGTACCGGCAAGGTGCTGAACGTACCGGTGGGCGACGGTATGCTGGGTCGCGTGGTCAACGCCCTGGGTGCCCCCATCGATGGCAAAGGCCCCATCGCCACCACCGCCACCCGTCCCATTGAGACCCCTGCCCTGGGCATCATCGAGCGCAAGAGCGTGGCAGTGCCTCTGCAGACCGGTATCAAGGCTATCGACAGTATGATCCCCATCGGTCGCGGTCAGCGTGAATTGATCATCGGCGACCGCCAGACCGGTAAAACCACCATCGCCATCGACACCATCCTCAACCAGAAGGATACCGGTGTTATCTGTATCTACGTGGCCATCGGTCAGAAGAGCACCTCCGTGGTGCAGATTGTGAACGAGCTGCAGCAGGCCGGAGCGATGGAATACTCCATCGTGGTGTCCGCCTCCGCCTCCGAGAGTGCGCCCCTGCAGTACATTGCCCCCTATGCGGGCTGTGCCATGGCGGAGTATTTCCGGGAGCAGGGCAAGGACGTATTGATCGTGTACGACGACCTGTCCAAGCACGCGGTGGCCTACCGCGCCCTGTCCCTGCTGATTCGCCGTCCTCCCGGACGTGAAGCCTATCCCGGCGACGTGTTCTACCTGCATTCCCGTCTGCTGGAGCGGGCGGTGTGCGTAGCGGACGAATACGGCGGCGGTTCCATCACCGCCCTGCCCATCATCGAGACCCAGGCGGGCGACGTGTCCGCCTATATTCCCACCAACGTTATCTCCATCACCGACGGCCAGATCTTCCTGGAGACCGAGTTGTTCCACAGCGGCATTATGCCCGCCATCAACCCGGGTATCTCGGTAAGCCGTGTGGGCGGCAGCGCCCAGCTCAAGGCTATGAAGAAGGTGTCCGGCGAACTGAAACTGCTGTACTCCCAGTACCGCGAATTGCAGGCCTTTGCCCAGTTCGGCAGTGACCTGGATGCGGACACCAAGGCCCGTTTGGCTCTGGGCGAGCGCATCGTGAAAGTGCTGGGTCAGCACCGCAACAGCCCCGTCCGTGTGGGCTGTCAGGTGGCCATCATCTACGCCGTTACCCACGGCTGGCTGGACACCGTGCCGGTGGACGAAGTCACCGCCTACGAACAGCGCCTGTACGAACTGCTGGAGCAGAAATACAGCGACCTGCTGGCTCGCTTTGAGCAGGGGTATTTTGAGGACGAGGACGTGGCCCGTATGGAGACCGCCCTGTCCGAGATGAGGTGAGCGCCGTGGGAGCCGACATCAAATCCCTGCGCACCCGCATCAAAAGCGTTACCTCCACCCTGCAACTGACCCGCGCCATGGGCCTGGTGGCCTCCTCGAAGATTCGTAAGGCCACCCAGCGGATGCTGAACGTGCGGGACTACGACGATGCTCTGGGACAGCTCCTGTCCCTGCTGACCGCCAGCCCGGAATGTGCCCGCAGCCCCTATATGCAGGTGCGGGATGGCAAGACCCTGCTAGTGGTGATCGCCGGCGACCGGGGTCTGGCGGGCGGTTACAACGCCAACGTGTTCCGCTTGGCAAAGGAATACGCCGGGGCGGAAATGCTCCCCATCGGCAAGCGGGCCTGCGACCGCTTAGGCGGTGAGGTGCGGCTGTGCGAAAAATTCGACAGCGGCGACGCCTATGCCCTGGCCACCGACCTGTGCCGCCGGTACAAGGCGGGGGAATTTACCCGACTGGGTATTCTCTACACCCGCTACGTGTCTATGATGCGCCAACAGCCGGAGGTGCGGTGGGTACTCCCCCTGTCCAAGCCGGATGAGGTGCCTGCCACCGCCGTCCTGTTTGAGCCGGACGAGGCCACCATCCTGGACACCGCCGTGCCGGAATACGTCACCGGCGCCATCGTGGCCGCCGTGCGGGAGAGCTTCGCCAGCGAGGTGGTAGCCCGCCGTATGGCTATGGACTCCGCCGGCAAGAACGCCAGCGAGATGATCGCCGACCTGCAACTGCAGTACAACCGCGCCCGTCAGGGCAGCATCACCCAAGAGATCACCGAGATCGTGGCGGGTGCCAACGCGTAAAACAACCTTTGGTTGCTTCTTTTAACCGCCGTCAGGCGGTGTGGCCCCCTTGCGTAAAGGGGGCTGTCACGGCAACGCCGTGACTGGGGGATTGTCCGCATACAGCTCCCTGTGTAAAAACAATCCCTCCGCGTTTTGCTTCGCAAAACCCACCTCCCTTTGCACAAGGGAGGCGCGCCGCTGACGCGGCTAAGGCGGTCAAACCAACCGCCTAACTTCCTAGGGAGGAGCCAGACAGCCGCAACCCGCCGCTTAGCGGTAAGTTGGCTGGCTCTGACCTAACAAAAAGGAGGAAAACCAATGAATGACAAACACATCGGCAGTGTGGCCCAGGTAATGGGTCCCGTTATCGACGTCCGCTTTGAGGACGGCGAACTGCCGGCCATCTATAACGCTCTCACCGTGCCGGTGGGAGACACTACCCTCACCGTGGAGGTGGCCCAGCACGTGGGTGACAACACCGTGCGCTGTGTGGCGATGGCCTCAACCGACGGTCTCCAACGCGGCGCCAAGGTCACCGATACCGGTGCCCCCATCAGCGTCCCGGTGGGTAAGGCCACCCTGGGCCGTATCTTCAACGTTTTGGGCGAGCCGGTGGATAACCTGCCCGCTCCCGAAACCGAGGAGAAATGGGACATTCACCGTCCCGCCCCGGCCTATGACGAACTGTCCACCTCCACCGAGATTCTGGAAACCGGCATCAAGGTGGTGGACCTGATCTGCCCCTACTCTAAGGGCGGTAAGATCGGTCTGTTCGGCGGCGCCGGCGTGGGCAAGACCGTGCTGATCATGGAGCTGATCAACAACATCGCCAAACAGCACGGCGGTCTGTCGGTGTTCACCGGCGTTGGCGAGCGTACCCGCGAGGGTAACGACCTGTACAACGAAATGAAGGAATCCGGCGTTTTGGAAAAGACCGCTCTGGTCTACGGCCAGATGAACGAGCCCCCCGGAGCCCGTATGCGCGTAGGTCTGTCCGGCCTGACCATGGCAGAGTATTTCCGCGATACCGAGGGCCAGGACGTGCTGCTGTTTATCGACAACATCTTCCGTTTCACCCAGGCCGGTTCTGAGGTATCCGCTCTGTTGGGCCGTATGCCCTCTGCCGTGGGCTATCAGCCCACCCTGGCCAACGAGATGGGCGCCCTGCAGGAGCGTATCACCTCCACCAAAAAGGGCTCTATCACCTCGGTGCAGGCGGATTACGTCCCTGCGGACGACCTGACCGACCCTGCCCCCGCCACCACCTTTGCTCACCTGGACGCCACCACCGTGTTGTCCCGTTCCATCGCCTCTCAGGGCATCTATCCCGCCGTGGACCCGCTGGAGTCCACCAGCCGGATTCTGTCCCCCGACGTGTTGGGCGAAGAGCACTATAAAGTGGCCCGTGAGGTGCAGAGAATCCTGCAGCGCTATAACGAATTGATGGACATCATCGCCATTATGGGTATGGACGAACTCTCCGACGAGGACAAGCTGCTGGTCCAGCGCGCCCGTAAGATTCAGCGATTCCTGTCTCAGCCCTTCTTCGTGTCCGAGAAGTTCACCGGCATCGAGGGTACCTACGTACCGCTGAGCGAGACGGTCCGCGGCTTTAAGGAGATCATCGAGGGCAAGCACGACGACCTGCCGGAATCCGCCTTCCTGTTCGTGGGCACCATCGACGAGGCGGTGGAAAAGGCGAAGAAGGTGACCGGATGAACACCTACAAGCTGACGATTGCCACCCCCGACGGCAACCAGTTCCAAGGCGAGGTGTACGCCCTGTATCTCCGCGGCGCCGACGGCGACCTGGCGGTGCTGGCGGGGCATACCCCCTTCATCACCTCGGTACAGCCCGGCACCTGTCGGGTGCACCTGCCGGACGACGAGGAGAAAAGCGCCACTCTGGACGGCGGTCTGCTGACCGTGGGCGCCGAAGCAGTCACTTTGCTCTCCGGCTCGTTTACGTGGGACGAGGAATAAGGCAAAAGCAAAGAGCCGATGCTGACGCATCGGCTCTTTTTATGCCCAAATATGACAACAATGTAACTTGCGTTCCCCTTTTGGCTGTGGTATAGTAAAGAAAAGGAGGGATCTCTATGAAAAAATTCCGCTTATTCCCGTGGATTCTTGCCACCGGCACCACCGCCCTGTTCGTGGCGGCGTGGCTGTATCTGTTCTGCCCCGCCATCAATATTCACAGCCTCGGCCTGTGGGTGCTGGTCGCGCTGGCGCTGTTCGTGTTTATCTTCACCTTCCGTGCCGCCGGCGGACGGCGGGACTTCACGGTTAAGAAAAAATCCGGCCGTTCCAAAAACTCCGGCCAGTGGGAAATCTCCTTCCCCACCGCAGGCAAAGCGCTGGCGGTGTACCTGTTGCCCGTCAGCGTGCTGGCGGTGATGGGGCTTATCGCCCTATTCGGCAGTCCCGTCTTCAACGCCACTGACTACGCCGCCATCCTTAACGCCCAAGAGTCCGACTTTGCCGCCGACCTGGCGGAATCGGTGGGCACCGACTCCATCGCCCTGATGGACACCGCCTCCGCCCAGATGCTGGGCGACCGGGAGATCGGCTCCCTGTCCGACGTGGTCAGCCAGTTTGACGTGGCCTGGGACTACACCCAGATCGATTTCGGCGGCAAGCCGGTAAAGGTGGCGCCCCTGGAATACGCCGGCTTCTTCAAATGGGTCAACAACAGCCAAAAGGGCGTGGGCGGCTACGTCACCGTGGACCCGGTGTCTATGTCCGCGGCTTTTCGCACCTGCGAGGGTATGAAATACATCCCCTCCGCCTATTTTGCCGAGGATGCCGCCCGCCATCTGTGGATGCAATACCCCACCCTGATACTGGATAACCTCCACTTTGAGATCGACGAGGAGGGCAACCCCTATTACGTGGCCTCCATCATCGAGAAGACCGTGGGCCTGTTCGGCGGTCGCACCGTCAGCGGGTGCGTGGTGCTGAACCCGGTCACCGGCGAGACCGTCCGCTACACCCTGGGGGAGATACCCCGCTGGATCGACGTGGTGTTCGACGGCAACCTCATCTGCCAGCAGTATAACTGGAACGGCCTGTACAGCAACGGATTCTGGAACAGCCTGTTCGCCAAAAAGGACTGCAAGCAGGTGACCACCTACACCGTCAGCGAAAACGCCGAGGAGGACGAAGAGGACGATGCCCCCGTCTCCGACTACGGCTACATCGCCAAGGACGGCGACATCTGGATCTACACCGGCATCACCTCGGTCAACGGGGACAGCAGTAACATCGGGTTCCTGCTGGCCAACGAGCGCACCGGCGAGAGCCGGTATTACCGCATTGCCGGTGCCGACGAAAAATCCGCCATGGCCGCCGCCGAGGGCGAGGTGCAGGAAAAACGGTATCAGGCCTCCTTCCCCTCCCTCATCAACATCGACGGCGAGCCCACCTACATTATGGTGCTGAAGGATTCCGGCGGGCTGGTGAAACTGTACGCCACCGTCAACGTGGAGCAGTATAACCTGGTGACCACCGCCGCCACCCAGGCGGAGTGCATCGCCGCCTATCGGGAGCTGTTGGGCATCGACACCCCCGCCCGGCCGGAGGGTGACAGCCAAACCACCACCGTCACCATCGCCAAGATCCACCACATCGTCATCGACGGCGATACCTATTTCTATCTGGTGGATAAGGATAACGGCATCTACAAGGCCAAAGCCGCCGACCACGAGCAGATGCTGCTGCTGAAGGCCGGCGACACCGTCACCCTGACCCTGTCCGGCAACGTGGTAACGGATTGGGAAAAGGCGAAAGAATAAGGCAGGAATGAAAAACGCAGGCCCGGCCGGGGCGGGGTGTTGTTGTAAGTTTGGCCATATAGGTGGTTTCAATTTGTAAAAAATCC
>JAZNSL010000084.1:0-1633 GCA_045591225.1 Acutalibacteraceae bacterium
CGACCTTCGGGTTATGAGCCCGACGAGCTACCACTGCTCCACCCCGCGATATATGGGTGCGCCTCACAGCGCTCACATAGTATACCCCATACCGCGTGTAAAAGTCAAGTGTTTTTTTGAATTTGTTGTTTTTTATTTCCCGTCGGCCGCGCCCTGAGGCCATTCCACCTCGTAATCGCCGTCGCGGTTGCAGCACAGCACCCCATCCTCCGTATGCAGGCGGGCCATCTGCACCACGCTGACCCAGCGATCGGTGTCCGGATACGGATAGGTGAAATAGACGATATACGCCTGCCCATCCACGGTGAACACGTCGGCGTGGGATCCGTTACCGATGTCGGTCTCCCGGGTGCCGCTCACCTGCAGCAGATTGCTCTCCTGCCGGGTAAAGGTGGTCAGATCCTCGGACCGATACACCGCCAGACCGTCCCACACGTCGGCGATCATCCAATAATAGCCATCCAGCCGGAATACGTTCGGCCCCTCCTGACAGCAGTCGGCGGCGGCGATCCCCCGATACTCCCAGGCGTACAGATCTCCGCTATCGGCATAGCAGGTGCAGGAATTCTGCCGCTCATCCTTATACCACATCCGCCAGGTGCCGTCGGGCAGACGGTGGATGGCGGGGTCGATGATGCGGGAGGAACCGAAGGACAGCGAGCCGATATGATCCCAATAGAACAGATCGGCGGAGGTATAGTGCTCCAAGGTGGCCACACCGTCCCAGCGGGTATAGATACCCTGAATATAGGTCACGTACATATGATAGAGCTGCGCCTCTGCGTCGTAGACGATCTCCGGCGCCCAAAAGGAATTGTGTCCGAACTCAAAATCCAGATCCAGCGCACCGCGATAGTGCCAATCCCGCCCATTGTCCGACTCAGCCACGCCGATGGCGGTGCCGTAGGCAAAGGAGACCCCCACCACCTGCTGGTTGGCACGGCGCTGGGTATAGAACATATAGTATTTACCGTTTTCTTCCTTGCGGATGATCATCGGGTCGGCGGCGCCGTTGTAAATCGGATCCTGATACAGAGGAGAGGGAATCATAGCGGTCACTCCTTTTTGTTGATGCCCCCATTATAGCACACGCTGCCAAAAAGTGCAACAGAAAAAGCCTTGACACTCCCTCCTATTTAGGGGTATAATTATTGTGTATACATTTACGCAATTCTACCCCGAAAGGATGACCGATATGAGCAACTACAAAATCGAAACCAAATGCGTGCAGGGTGGCTACACCCCCGGAAACGGCGAGCCCCGCCAGATCCCGGTGATCCAGTCCACCACCTTCAAATACGCCACCAGCGAGGATATGGGCAAGCTGTTCGACCTCGAGGCGAGCGGCTACTTCTACACCCGTCTGCAGAACCCCACCAACGACTCGGTGGCGGCGAAGATCTGCGAGATGGAGGGCGGCACCGCCGCGATGCTCACCTCCTCCGGTCAGGCGGCGAGCTTCTACTCGGTATTCAATATCGCCTCCTGCGGCGATCACGTCGTGTCCTCCTCCTCCATCTACGGCGGCACCTACAATCTCTTCGCCGTCACGATGAAGCGCATGGGCATCGACTTCACCTTCGTCTCCCCCGACTGCACCGCCGAGGAGCTGGACGCAGCATTCCGCCCGAAT
>JAZNSL010000085.1:0-6540 GCA_045591225.1 Acutalibacteraceae bacterium
CGGCATTATGCGTACCACCCCCGGTATGGTGATCCCCAACCCCGCCGACGGCCCCGAGGCCGCCGCCGCGGTGCGTGCCGCCGCCGATTACGACGGTCCTGTTTACCTGCGTTTGGGTCGCCTGGCCGTGCCGGTGTTTAACGACGAGGACGTGGATTTCGTCATCGGTAAGGGCAAGGTGATGGCCGAGGGTACCGACGCCACCATCATCGCCACCGGCTTAGAGGTCAATGAGGCTATGATCGCCGCCGAGACCCTGAAGGCGGAGGGCATCTCCGTCCGCGTCATCAATATGGCCACCATTAAGCCGATTGATAAGGATATCATCCTGCAGGCCGCCGCCGACACCGGCGCCATCGTCACCGCCGAGGAGCACAACGTCATCGGCGGTCTGGGCAGTGCCGTGGCCGAGGTGCTGTGCGAGAGCGGCAAGCCGGCGCCTATGCTCCGTGTGGGCGTGGAGGACTGCTTCGGCCGTTCCGGCCCGGCTCTGGAGCTGTTGGAGCTGTACGGCCTCACTGCCCCCCACATCGCGGAAAAGGTAAAGGCCGTTCTGGCAATGAAATAAGAAGTTGCGATTGCCGATGGCTCTATGGAGCCATCGGCAATCTTTTAGTGAGGAGCTAGGAATTAAGGTGTGCCGCAACGCGGCACGGTGGATATTTCGTCGGCGCAGCCGACTCCTTCAACTCCTAACTCCTCATTCCTAACTCAAAAAAGGAGGTGACCTTATGTCCGACCTGACCTATATCATCCCCCCGGAATACGACGGGGAGATGCTCCAGACCTTTCTCCGCCGCGAGTGCGGGCTGTCCTATCGGATGGTGGTGAAGCTCAAGCGGGTGGAGAACGGTATGACCCTGGACGGCAAGCCCTGGCGGTCCATCGACCGGGTGAACGCCGGGCAGACGGTCCGCCTGAAAATGCCGGAGGATGCGGTGCGCATCGAGGGGGTGGAGATGCCCCTGTCGGTGGCGTATGAGGACGACCACCTGCTGGTGGTGGATAAGCCGCCCTATCTGGCGGTGCATCCCTCCGCCGGCAAGCCGGAACCCACCCTTGCCAACGGGGTGGTGGGGTATTTCGAGCGCAAGGGCACACCCCTGTCTTTCCGCCCGGTGAACCGGCTGGACCGCAACACCAGCGGCCTGCTGGTGGCGGCCAAAAGCCCCCACGTGGCCTTCGCCCTGGCCCAGAAGCCGGAGAAGGTGTACTACGCCATCGTGCTGGGGGAACTGCACGGGGAAGGGGTGGTCGACCAACCCATTCGGGTGAAAGAGGGCTGCACCATCACCCGGGAGGTGGGCGAGGGCGGCAAGCCCAGCCTGACCCGTTGGCGGGCGCTGGCCACCGACGGCATGGTCACCCTGGTGCGGGTGGTGATCGAAACCGGGCGCACCCACCAGATTCGGGTGCATATGAGCTGGCTGGGTCATCCCTTGGCGGGGGATACCATGTACGGCACCGACGAGGTGATCCTGCCCCGTCACGGTCTGCATTGTGCCCGCACCGCCTTTAACCACCCCATCACCGGGGAACGGGTCACCCTGTCCAGCCCCATCCCCGCCGATATGCGGGGTCTGCTGGAATCCCGCGGCCTGTGGCGGGATGAATGGGATACTATGGAATAAAAAACAGCCGTGCAACCAAATGGTTGTACGGCTGTTTTTATCATTTCAGCTCCACCGTAACGGTTTCCTTGCCGGAGTCGGTGGGGTAGGTGACGGTCACCTGGTTGTTCTTTTGCTTGACGGTGATGTCCGGTTCTGCGCCCTCCATTACCGTTAATCCGGTCAGCGGCTTGGCGTCCAGGATGTTGCCGCTGTCCATCACGTCGCACACGAACAGGTAGTACTGCCCGGTGCGCTCCTCCACGACAGCCGCCTGGGTTTTGCTCACACCCACCACGTTGTAGACGTGCCGGTATACCGTAGGTGTGGCTACGTCGCAGACCACCGCCCAGCGGTCCCGCAGGCGGGTTCCGTTCTGCCCGTACACCACCAAGCGGTCGTTATCTACGGGGATAAAGGCGGCGGGATATTGCTTGTAGTATTCCTCCAGTATGACGGTGCCGTCCCGGGACGTTACCTCGTAGGAATAGGTGCCGTTCTCGTTCTCGGTAAGGGTGAAGCAATTTTCAACAAAGTCGTCGGGGGCACGGGTCGGTGCGGCGGTGGCGTTGGTAACCGGTTTTTGGTTAGCGGTGCCGCAGCCGGATGCCGCCAACAGACCCAAAGCCAGCAAAATCAGTAAGAACCGTTTCATAAACAGCAGACTCCTTATTTACCCATTTTTACAGTGACGGTCTTTTCGCCGTCGGTGGCGGTGTAGGTCACCTTCAGGTCGCCGGACTTGGTCTTTTTGTAGGAGATATCCGGCTGATGGTCGTTGTTCAGCTTCAGGTCGGTCAGCTCGGTGGCCTCCAGATAGACGGTTTCGTCGTAAACGTCCTGGACGAACACCAGCCACTTATCGGTACGGTTTTCCACATACGCCACCCGATTTTCGGCGGTGGCCAGCACCCGGGTGAAACGGCGGGAGGTGCGCATATACGCAAAGTCGCAGTACACCGCCCAGGTGGAAAGGTTGTCCGCACCGTTCTTGCCGGTGATGCACAGGGTGGTATCGTTCAGCTCGGTAAAGGCGGGCTCTTCGGACAGCTTATCCTCGGTGTACAGCGCGCCGCCCCACGGGTTTTTCACCTCAAAGGAATAGGTGCCGTCTTTGTTTTTGGTAACAGAATAGCTTTCGGAAGGCTTGCGGATGACGGGGGTTGCTTCGGTCTGGTGGGTGGTGCCGTGGTTGTGACCCGCGTGGGGATCGGCGGCGGTGTTGACGCGGCGCACCACCGCCAGCACCACCACGATCACCAAGGCCAGGGCCACCGCGGCTATCGCTATTATATGGGAAGTCTTTTTGTTCATAGGTTGTTCTCCTAAAAATTATACTCGGCGTAATATCGCCGCCGTTTTATACTCCGGGTGTGTTGAGCTCGTACTCTTCCTCCAGCAGAACCTGCACCAATTCCGCCTCGGTGCGGATGCGGTGGGGCACCAGAATGCCGAAGTTTTCACAATGGCCCATATAGTGGCGGTCGGAGCCGGCGATGGCGGGGAATCCCATCTCGTCGGCATAGGCCACCGCCCGTGCGTTGTTCAGCGCCGGGTTGCAGGCGTTGTAGATCTCCAGCCCGTCCAAATGCTCCGGGGGCAACGGCTCCCAGGGTTTGGCGATGTAATCCCGTACCCGGAACGGGTGGGCCTGATACACCAGCCCGCCTGCCTGTCGGACGACGCGGCTGATGGTGGCCAGGTCGCCGTCCCGCAATTCGGGGTGGCGGTACAGCACCTGGGGGGTGATGCCGTACAGCAGCACCTCTTTGCCGCCTCCCACGCCCTCTTCGATGCCGAACAGCACGTCGAAATCCAGACGGTCGCCCTCCGCCTTTGCCCGCAGATAGCTCTGCTCATAGGCGGCCACGAAATCCTCCCAGGGCATGGTGCGGCGGATGCCGGTGTTGCCGTGGTAGAAATGGTCGGTGAGCACCATACCGGCGTAGCCCTCGGCCTTCATACCCCGGACCAGATCCTCCGGCTGGATACCGCCACAGCCGCTGCAGGGCAGGGCGTGACAATGCATTTCGTACAAATACACCGATGCTCACCTCCTGTTTATTAACACTACCTTTTATTATGCCTGTTTCCCCAGGATTTGTCAACCCGGGACGGTTGCATTTTTGGGGGAAATGTGGTAGAATGAGTGCGCATTTAGCAAAAGGCTTCCCCTTGAGGGGAAGCTGTCACCGACAGGTGACTGATGAGGTGTAGCCGCTTTAGCGGTGTTCTATCCCCCGGTCTGCTACGCAGACAGCCCCCTTTAGGCAAGGGGGCCTAGGTTCTCTGATTTAAAGGAGTGATTGCTTATGAATAAAGCTGTCATTTTTGATTTGGACGGCACCCTGCTGAACACCTTGGGTGACCTGACGGCGGCGGTGAACCACGCCCTGACCGCCCACGGGTTTCCTCTCCGCACCGAGGGGGAGGTGCGCACCTTTGTGGGGGATGGGGTCAAGGAGCTGATCGCCCGTTCTTGTCCTCCCGGCACCCACGAAGAGACCCGCCGGGCGGCGCTGGAGGCCTACCTGCCCTATTATGCCGCCCACAACGCCGACCGGACCGCGCCCTATCCCGGGGTGATGGACCTGCTGATCGCCCTTAAGGCCGCCGGCTATCGGCTGGCGGTGGTGAGCAACAAACACGCGCCGGGGGTAAAGGCGCTGTGCGGGCGGTTCTTCGGCGATTACTTGGACGTTGCCGTGGGGCAAGACGGAGCCCGCCCGCCCAAACCCGCGCCCGACAGCCTCCTATACGCTATGGAGCAGATGGGGGTATCCCCCGAGGACGTGTGGTACGTGGGGGATTCCGCCCAGGACGTGCAGACCGCCCGCGCCGCGGGGGTCAAGTGCGCGGCGGTGACCTGGGGCTTTCAGGATGAGGGCCGCCTGCTGGCGGAGAAGCCCACCGCCCTTACCCACACCGCCGAGGAATTAAAAGCAACGATTTTGGGATAAGTCGCCGGCTAATTGCTCATCCGCTTAATAAAGCGGAACATTTCGCCGGGGCCTTCCTCCGGGTCGTGCTCTTCTTCATCCACCATAGGTTCGCGCGGCTGAAAGTGTTCGCACCAAAACTGATCGATTTGAAAGCCGCACTTGTTCACGTAAAAGTGGACGTTTCGTTTTTCAAAATAGGGGGTGCAGGTGAGCCACACCTCGGTTTCCGGGTGTAGGGCCTCCACCGCTTGCCACGCACCATAGCCGATGCCCTTGCTGTGTTCTTCGGGCGAGATAAAGAGAATCTCCAATTCGTTGTGGTGGGTTTCTTGGTCGATTTTGAGGATAAGTCCGCCCACCGTTTTGTCCTCTGCCACAATGCGGTAGGTTTCATTCCGGGGGTGGTCGATGCAGCGCTCGATGGTTTTGCGCGAGATGATTTCGCCGTCCTCGTCGACGTGGTCGTCCCGCTGGCCAAATTCCTGTAAGGCGCCGTATTTGAATGCCCACTGGTTATCCAAGATAAACTGTTCTCGGTCCTCCGGGGTCAGCGGAACAAGGGAAACGCGGGTCCTTTTCATATACATCCTCCTAAAAATAAGTCAAGACCACCCCTAAGAGGGGTGGCTTGAAAAAGCCTATAAGGCTATGATGAAAGCCAGCGCCTAAATGACGCTGGGTTTCACTTCGTTCAAGCCATAGTGGTATGATTACTTGCTACCCTTGAAAGGGTCTTCGTACTCCTTGCGACTTAAACTATCTTCGATTTGATCTTGTTTATCTTGTTCTCGAATATATTTTTGCACAGTTGCAGTATTGATTCCTACTGTGCTGACGTAATATCCCGTCGCCCAAAAATTTCGATTTCCAAACTTGTATTTCAAGTTTGCGTGCCGTTCGAAAATCATCATCGCACTTTTCCCTTTGAGGTATCCCATAAACGATGATACGCTCATTTTGGGAGGGATACTCACCAGCAAATGTACGTGATCCGGCATCATATGTCCTTCAATAATTTCTACGCCTTTCCATTTACATAAATCACGTATGATATCCTGAATATCCTTGCGTAATTGATTGTAGATGATTTTCCTTCGATATTTCGGAGTGAAAACTATATGGTACTTGCATACCCATTTTGTATGTGCTAAACTATTTGCCATAAGGGACATCCTTTCTGCTTTTGTTTTGGTGGCTTGAACAATCACCATTATAGCAGAAAGAATGTCCCTTTGCTTAAGCTTTAATCCCACCCGCATAGCGGGCGGTTGTTGAGCAACAGCCTACGGCTGTCGCTCTATCGCTAAAGCACTAAAACAACTCGGCTATTACTTGCGTAATAACCGAGCTCACTCGACATCTTATCTGACAGGCGGCCTGCAAGCACACAGCTTACGATCCCCTACACTACGGTGTACTGTCCTCCGATGATTTACGGACTTATTATAGCGGAAAGCGTTGAAAAAGTCAACAAGCCAAAAACCGCCCACCGGGCGGTTTTCTTTTGCGTCCCCCGTGTTCAAAAACCCGTTCACTTTGCATTTGTGGCGGCGCTTGCCGCCATCAATTTGCCCAAAATAGGGAAATTTTCAAAAAAATCCGCCAAAAAATGCAAGAAAGAGAACAAAAACTTGCAAAATTGTCGGCTAAAAAGTTGACACACACCAACCTTACGTGTATAATACATAATTAAATTGACGTTTTGTCCTTTACGGAAAGGAAGCGATACAAATGGGACTGACGATTGCACAAAAAATTATTCGTGACCACCTGGTCAGCGGTGAGATGATCCCCGGCACCGAGATTGCCCTGCGGATCGACCAGACCCTGACCCAAGATGCCACCGGCACCATGGCCTATCTGGAGTTTGAGACCATGGGCATTCCCCGTGTCCGCACCGAGCGGAGCGTGGCGTATATCGACCACAACACCCTGCAGTCCGGCTTTGAGAATGCTGATGACCATCGGTACATCCAGTCGGTGTGCCG
>JAZNSL010000086.1:0-7928 GCA_045591225.1 Acutalibacteraceae bacterium
CATCCTTACGCATCAGGCCGTGGTTGACGTGAACGCAAACCAGCTGTTTGCCGATAGCCTTGATCAGCAGGGCGGCCACCACGGAAGAATCCACAAGTCGGATCGTAGCCATGTCGTTCTGTGAGCCAAGGAGTTGGAGAGATATTTTGTCTTCCTAAGACCGCTTGGCCTCCGACTTTGAACTCCTTGCCGATGATCTTGCGCTTGCTCTCGGGGTCGGACACACCGGCCAGCAGATTCAAGAAACGGTCGGTGGCATCCACGTAGATCAGGTTGGCATCCAAGCCGTCCCGGAACATCTTCACCACGCCCTCGGACTCATCCTTACGCATCAGGCCGTGGTTGACGTGAACGCAAACCAGCTGTTTGCCGATAGCCTTGATCAGCAGGGCGGCCACCACGGAAGAATCCACGCCGCCGGACAGGGCCAGCAGCACCTTCTTATCGCCCACCTGAGCGCGGATGGCCTCGACCTGAGCGTCGATAAAGGCGTTGGCCAGGTCAAAGTTGGTGATGCGCTCCATTTCCTCGGGACGAACGTTGGCGTTAAAATCGATCATTTGAAATTCCTCCTATTATCAGTTGGTGTAGTTGTCGAAGTAGCCCTGCACCAGCACCACCGGCGTACCCTTATCGCCGGAGCCGGAGGTCAGGTCGCACAGCGAACCGATCAGGTCGGTGAGCTGGCGGGGGGTGGTACCCTGAGAGGCCATATTGCCCACCAGGTTATCCTGCTTCTGCCGAATGCTGTCGGAGATGGCCTTTTTCAGTTCTTCGCCGGACAGGTCCTTGAAATCGTTGTCCGCCAGATATTTCAGCTTCAGCTCGTTGGGGGTGCCCACCAGACCGTCGGTAAAGGCCGGGGAGACCACCGGGTCGGCCAGCTCCCAAATCTTGCCCTGGGGGTCCTTGAAGGCGCCGTCGCCGTACACCATAACCTCTACGTGCTTGCCGGTGGCGGCCATAATGCGGGACTGGATATCCAGCACCAGGTCCTTGCACTCCTGCGGGAACAGCTTAATGGAATCCTCGGTGGACTTGTTGGAGCCCAGCAGGCCGTAGTTCTCGTTAAAGCCGCTGCCGTTGACCGAGGCGGTGAGAATATCGTCCAGACCGCATACCACCTTGGCGCCGGCGGCCTTGAGGATCCGCTTGGTGCGGGCGCGGGTGTGGATATCGCAGGCCAGAATATGATCGGCATAATCCAGAATGGCCCGGGGCTGGTTGGCAAACACCACCTCTACCTCGGCACCGGCCTCACGGATGAGGTTACTGTAATAATCTACATAGTCCACACCGGTGAACTCGTGAACGTTTTCGCCAAACAACTCCCGGTATTTCTCCAGACTCAGCACGTCGGAGTAGGGGTTGATCCCCGCCTCGTCCAGCTGGTCCAGGGTCAGCAGATGGTTGCCCACCTCGTCGGAGGGATAGCTGAGCATCAGCACCACCTTTTTGGCACCCATAGCGATGCCCTTAAGACAAATGGCAAACCGATTGCGGGACAGGATGGGGAACATCACACCGATGGTGCCGCCGCCCAGTTTCTGCCGTACGTCCTCGGCAATCGCCTCTACCGAGGCGTAGTTACCCTGTGCACGAGCCACGATGGACTCGGTGATGGAAATAACATCCCGGTCACGGAGGGAAAAGCCCTCGCTGTCTGCCGCCGCCAATACGCTGTCCGCCACGATGGCGGCCAGGTCATCGCCCTGACGGATGATGGGGCAACGGATGCCACGGGACACGGTACCGACCAAACGCATAGAATCTGCCATAAAAAATCGTCCTTTCGCGTAACGTAGAAACGCACAAATTTTTACCCAATAATCATACTCTTTCTAATGGGCTATGTCAATATTTCTCCGCCGATTTTGTGAAAAATACACGGATTTTTTTGCGGAAAGCCTCTCTTTTTCACGAACAAAAAACCCATTCTGTCACGTTCAAAAAGATGTAACAATTTTTTGTGTGAAAAATACTGGACAAACACGAAATAATGCAGTATAATGTCAAAGATTAAGTGTCTAAAATGGCGGATCGGAGCCCGGTCAGCCACGCTATTTCAAGGAGGAACACTGTTATGAAACGTACCATTCGCATTGTCAGTGCCGTGCTGGCGCTGACCCTGTCCCTGTCGGTGATGCTCACCGGCTGTGAACTGTGGAAGCCCACCCTGCCCGGTATCGGCGACGTGGCCGCCACCTACGGCGACGGTCAGGAGATCTCCACCGGCGAGTACCTGGCCTACCTGTATATGAACTTCTCCAACGTGTACCAGAACTACTACTATTACGAGCAGTACGGTATGGACCCCTGGGAGCAGATGGTGCCCTACGAGACCGGCGAAGTGGATGAGGACGGCGAGGAGATCACCGAGAACCTGCTGTTGGCCGACTACATCGTGCGCATCACCCAGGACACCATCAAGCAGCAGATCGTGCTGGACAAGATGATCAAGGACGAGGGCCTGTCCTGGCTGGAAGAGGAGCAGAAGGACATCGAGGAGGAGCTGGCCGAGACCGAGCCCAACCTGTACCTGTCCGTTGGCATTAACGACGAGCACTTCGCTTCCGTTTACAAGAAAGTGATGCTGAACCAGCGCGGCGCTTTCTTCAGCCGTTACGGCGAGGGCGGCACTCAGGAGATCAAAGAGACCGAGCTGAAGAAGTATTTCAAGGAGAACTATCTGTCCTATAAGATGATCTCCACCACTCTGACCACCACCGACGACGAGGGCAACTCCGAGGAGATGACCGCCAAGGAGAAAAAGGCCGCCAAGAAGACGCTGAACGGCTATCTGGAGATCGCCGAGGAAAAGGGCTTCGAGAAGGCCATGGACCAGTACAACAAGGATAACACCGGCGAGGACGAAGAGGCTCCCGAGGCCACCAAGGACGAGGATAACCGCCAGAACGTGGACGCCACCGAGATGGACGAGTACCTGGTCAAGGCCATCCGCAACCTGAAGGTGGGCGAGATGAAGGTCGTGGAGTACAAGTCCGGCGGCAGCACCCCCACCGCCGCTCTGATCCAGCGCCTGGACATCAACGACCCCAAGAGCCTGTACGAGGATTCCATCGAGAATATCATCATCGCGCTGAAATCCGAGGGCTTCACCGAGGAAGTGGAGAAGGCTGCGAAAGAGCTGAACATCACCTTCAACGAGAAGGTCATCGAAGAGTGCGACCCCAAGGATTTCCTGGGCTAATCTAATCTGTTCGGATACGGCACACTCCCCGTGGAGTGTGCCGTGTTTTTTTTACCCGGTGTAATCCTCCAACAGCACTGATAATTGGGTGTCGTCCCGGGCAGGCACGCCCTCCTTGACCCGTTGGCGCAACTCCTCCGGCAGGGCGTCCACGTACACCTCGAATATCTGCCGGGGTTGGGGGTCCTTTCCCTCAAATACCGCTAAGCGTCCCTCCCATTCCCCGATGGTGTACCGAGGCGTTTCCGCAACTTCCCCATCGGCAGGCAAAAGGAACTGAAAAATCACAAACAACAGCACCGCCGACAGCAACAGCGATACCGCCAACGCCCACAACAGGGTTTTGCCCATTCCGTGCACGTGGCTCCCTCCTTTTCTTGCGATTGCCCCAAAAGTGTGCCCCAAAACCATCGAAAATATCGCCGTTTTTCGGTTTCGGACGGGAATAATCCCAATAAATTGCGAAAAATATGAAAAATCACGCATTTTGGATTTGACATTTTCGGTGTTTTGCAATATTATTTAGTATGTATAATTTTAATTAAAATGCCATTCTATATCTTATTGGGTTGTGGGCCATCGCTTTGCGTTGACCCATCCGGAAAGGAGCCCTTTTATGAACCCGTTTAAGAAAAAGAAAACCGACAACGTTTCCTTGAACGACCTGACCCAGAAATCCTCCCGCCATTTCCGGGAGGAGACGGGGACGCCGGCCTCCGCCGAAAGGGCGCAGAAAAAACGGCGTCGCTTGGGGAAACAACTGCTCCGCGGATTGCTGGCGGCGGTGCTGGTGGCCATCATCACCGTCAGCATCGTGGGTTGCGTGCTGGTGGCCTACATCACCAAGTCCTTTGACGCCGAGGAGTTCATCCCCATTCTGGGCGAGATGTCCCTGGACACCCGCTCGGTCATCTACGTCAAAAACGACGACGGCGACTTTGAGCCCTACCACAACCTGCTGGGCGGCACCTCGGTGTGGACCGACCTGGAGGACATCCCGATCCACATGCAGAATGCCGTGGTGGCCATCGAAGACGAGCGTTTCTGGGACCACGAGGGCGTGGACTGGAAGCGTACCGTCAGCGCTATGGTGAACTTGGTTATGAACCGCGTGTTTAATCTGGGTTCCACAGAATACGGCGGCTCCACCATCACCCAGCAGCTGATCAAGGTGACCACCCAGAACACCGACCACAGCGTTAAGCGTAAGATCAACGAGATTCTGGCCGCCTCCGAGATGGAGGCCACCACCTATACCAAGGAAGAAATCTTAGAGGGTTACCTGAACAACGTGCCGTTGACCGGTGACCTCATCGGTGTGGGCATCGGCGCCCGCTCCTATTTCGGCAAGGAACTGCAGGACCTGACTCTGGCAGAATGCGCGGTGCTGGCCAGCATCACCAACAACCCCAGCATCTACGACCCCTACTCCCACCCGGAGAACGTCCGCCAGCGTCAACAGCTGGTGCTAGCCAAGATGTACGAGTGCGGCTTTATCACCGAGGACGAATACGTCAACGCCGTGAACCAGGAACTGGTCTTCAAAAGCAGTGCCGTCCGTCAGACCGTCCAGGACTATTACGTGGACCTGGTCATCGAGGACGTCATCGCCGACCTGATGGACGAATACGGCTATACCTACACCTACGCCAACAACCTGGTGTATTACGGCGGTCTGAACATCTACTCCGCCGAGGACCCGGATGTGCAGGCCAAGGTGGAGGCCGTCTATGAAGACGAGGACAACTTCCCGGAGCACCGGGAGGGCGACGAGGAAGACCCGGAGACCTGCTTCTTTGCGGTGGACTATACCGGCAAGGTGATCGCCACCATCGGCGGCCGCGGCGAAAAGACCGCCAACCGCGTACTCAACCGCTCCACCCAGTCCTTGCGTTCCCCCGGTTCTTCCATCAAGCCCATCACCTCCTACGGTCCGTCCATTGTGGAGAACCGCGTACACTATTCCTCTATGCTGCGGGATGCCCCCATCACGCTGAAAAACGGCGATAAGTGGCCCCACAACTACGAGGCCGCCAGCACCCCCGACCGCGGCGACGTGCTGCTGGGCATCGCCTTGCAGAAGTCCCTGAACACCACCGCCGCCCGTCTGGTGCAGGACCTGACCCCTCAGCGCAGTTACGACTACGCCACCAATATCTTCCGTCTGTCCACCTTGGTGGAGTCCAAGTCGGTGGACGGCAAGCTCTATACCGATATCGACCTGTCGCCTATGGCGCTGGGCGCTTTCTCCGACGGCGTTACCGCCCGGGAGATGACCGCCGCCTACGCCGTGTTCGGCAGTGGCGGTTACTACAACGAGCCCTACACCTACTACAAGGTGACCCGCGGCAACCTGGACGATGAGACCACGCTGTTGACCGGCGGTCAGAAATCCTCCCCTGCCATGGACGAGGACAGTGCCTTTATTATGGTCAGCCTGCTGCGCCGAGTCGTGGAACAGGGTACCGCCTGGAACGGCGTGGGCCAGAACTGGCAAGGCTGGCAGGTGTTCGGTAAGACCGGTACCTCCGAAAGCGAGAAGGACGTGTACTTCTCCGGCGGCACCGCCTATTACTGCGCCTCCTCTTGGTTCGGCTACGACAACAACGAGATTCTGTCCAAGTCCCAGACCGGCTATGCCAAGAGTCTGTGGAACGAGGCTATGAAGGTGCTGCACGAGGGGCTGAACAAGAAGTCCTTCGAGACCCCCGAGGGCGTGTACCGGCGCCATTATTGCCTCAAGACCGGTATGCTGTCCACCAAGTATTGTGAAGAGACGGAAGTGGGCTATTACAAGAACTCCTTTAAGCCCGACCGTTGCGACGAGTGCTCCCAGACGGGAACCACCACCGACGCGAAGGACAAGGACAAAACCACCAAAAAGACCACTAAGAAAACCACGAAAACAACCAAACCCAACGATTAAGGAACCCCTAAGAAAAGGATGATTTCAACATGATTTCTATTGCCATATTGGGTCACGGCGTGGTGGGCTCCGGCGTTGCCGAAGTACTGCTGCACAACGAAAAGGGCATCACCGCCAAGGCGGGCGACCGCATCCGCGTCACCCGCATTCTGGACCTACGCAGTTTCCCCGATCTGCCCTACGCCGACCTGTTTACCACCAACTTTGACGACATTCTGAACGACCCGGACATCCGCATCGTGGTGGAGACCATGGGCGGTCTGCACCCGGCCTACGACTACGTCAAGGCCAGCCTGCTGGCGGGTAAGAGCGTGGTCACCTCCAACAAGGAGCTGGTGGCCGCCAAGGGCGACGAGCTGCTGCAGATCGCCAAGGACAACAACCTGAACTTCCTGTTTGAGGCCAGCGTGGGCGGCGGTATCCCGATTCTCCGTCCCATGGACCAGTGCCTGGCCGCCAACGAGGTGTTCGAGGTGGCGGGTATCCTCAACGGTACCACCAACTTTATGCTGACCAAGATGATCAAAGAGGGTATGAGCTTTGACGGCGCCCTGGCCCTGGCCCAGAAGCTGGGCTATGCCGAGCGCGACCCCTCCGCCGACGTGGAGGGCCACGACGCCTGCCGTAAGATCTGCATTCTGGCTTCCCTGGCCTTCGGCAAACACGTGTTGCCGGAGGAGGTACACACCGAGGGCATCACCGACCTGACCGAGGCGGACGTGCGGTATGCCACCGCCTGTGGCGGTGTGATCAAGCTGGTGGGTCGTGCCACCCGCACCGAAGACGGCAAGCTGTTCTGCCTGGTATCGCCTATGATCCTGCCCAAGGATAACCTGCTGGCGGACGTCAGCGACGTATTCAACGCCGTGATGGTGCGTGGCGACAGCGTAGGCGACGTGGTGTTTGTGGGCCGCGGCGCCGGCAAACTGCCCACCGCCAGCGCAGTGGTGGCGGACGTCATCGATGAGGTCAAACACCTCAAAGCCCGCAAGTATCTGTTCTGGGGTCCCAACGAGGAGGGTCACGTCCGTGACCACCGTCTGGCCCCCACCAAACTATTGCTCCGTTTCGAATGCGAAAAGGATGCCGGTGCGCTGTTGCAGATCGGCCGTGCCTTTGGCGACGTGCGGATGCTGTCCATCCCGGATGCCCCGGACAACGAGGTGGCGTTTATCACCCCCTGTATGCCGGAATATCTGCTGGATGAGAAGATTGCCGGCTTTACCGGTATGACCCTCACCCGCCGTCTGCGGATGTATTGATCCTGTTTATAATCGGAACACCAATCCGTTTATTATTTTAATTCACCAAAGGGGTGCAAAACTATGTTAGTCGTACAAAAATTCGGAGGTAGCTCGGTGGCGGATGCCCAGCGCGTGATGCGCGTGGCCGGCATCATCACCGACACCTATAAACAGGGCAATGACGTGGTGGTGGTGGTATCCGCCCAGGGCGATACCACCGACGACCTCATCGAAAAGGCCAAAGAGCTCAACCCCCGCGCCAGTAAGCGGGAAATGGATATGCTGATGTCCGCCGGCGAGCAGATCTCTATCTCTCTGTTGGCTATGGCCATCGATTCTCTGGGCTATCCCGCCATCTCCCTGCTGGGCTGGCAGGCCGGCTTTGAGACCAACTCCAAATACAGCGCCGCCCGCATCAAGCGGGTCAACCCGGAGCGCATCCGGGCAGAGCTGGATAAAAACCGCATCGTCATCGTGGCCGGCTTCCAGGGTCTCAACCGCTATGACGACATCACCACCCTGGGCCGCGGCGGTTCCGACACCAGCG
>JAZNSL010000087.1:0-3001 GCA_045591225.1 Acutalibacteraceae bacterium
CAGGAAGACCTTGGGCTCACGGACGATGGCACGACCCAGAGCCACACGCTGACGCTGACCACCGGACAGAGCCTTGGGCTTACGGTCCAGCAGGTGAGCGATATCCAGAATGCGGGCGGCCTCCTCAACGCGGCGCTTGATCTCGTCCTTAGAGGTCTTGCGCAGCTTCAGACCGAAGGCCATGTTGTCAAACACGGTCATGTGGGGATACAGAGCGTAGTTCTGGAACACCATGGCGATGTCACGGTCCTTGGGAGCCACGTCGTTGACCAGACGGTCACCGATGTACAGCTCACCGGAGGAGATCTCCTCCAGACCGGCGATCATACGCAGGGTGGTGGACTTACCACAGCCGGAAGGACCGACCATGATGATGAACTCTTTATCCTTAATCTCCAGGTTGAAGTCCGAAACGGCAACCACGCCGCCGGGATACTTCTTGTAAATGTTTTTCAAAGAAAGACTTGCCATAAGTAACTACCTCCACATAATATATTGGTCATCAGACTGCCGCACAAACGCCGACAGGCTGACAAATTCCTACACACATACTATACCACGGTCTTGTCAATTAAACCATACCTAAAATGCACAAACTTTTACCCCAATTTATGGAGAGAATTTATACACCCTCGTAACAATGCCTAAAAAAATAATTATTTTTCGGTCAATATGCTGTTTTTCTCTTCCGGGGTCAGAGGACGGCATTCCCCCTCCGCCAGACTTTCGTCCAGCGAAAGGCCGCCCATCTTTACCCGTTTGAGCCATTCCACGTGGCACCCCACCGCGGCGAACATCCGCTTGATCTGGTGGTATTTGCCCTCGTAGATGATCACCTCCACCAGTGGGTTGTCCCCCTCCTCCAGCACCGTCAAATGAGCCGGCTGACAGCGGGTGCCGTCCGCCAAAGTGGGACCCGCCCGAAAGGCCTCCGCCATCTCTTGGGTGAGGGGCTTGTCCAACACGGCGTGGTAGGTCTTGGGGATATGGTGGCGGGGAGATAGCATCTGATGGGCAAAATCGCCGTCGTCGGTAATCAGTACCAGGCCGTGGGTATCCTTGTCCAACCGCCCTGCCGGGAACAGGCCCTTGCGCCGTTCCTCCGCCGGCAACAGGTCCACCACGGTGGGCACCTTGCTATCCCGGGATACGCAGAGTATCCCCGCCGGTTTGTTCAGCATCCAATATACGAATTTGGCATACCCCAAGGGCTTACCGTCCACCGCCACCGTCTGGACGGTGGGGTCCACCTTTTGGGCGGCCTGACGGCAGACGACCCCGTCCACCGTCACCCGACCGCACCGAATCACCCGGCCTGCCTCACTGCGGGTCAGGGTGCCTTGGGAACACAACAATTTATCCAGTCGCTCCATTGGTTTCTCCTTGCTCGGACAGGCCTGCGGCACCCCCCGCGGCGGTTGCACCGGTGGCGGTGGCCTCACCGCAACGGGTGAGTAACATCGCCAAGGCTACCCCCAGCGCCGCCACCGCTACCAGCAGACCCCGATTGGCTTTCATCGATACTACAAACATCCCTGCATCACTCCTTATAGGAATGGTATGCAGGGATGCCTGAAATCATAACTTAATCCTTAAAGTACACGCCGTACCAGACCAAGAACATATACACCGTCCAAATCTTACGGCTGTTGTCCTTTTTGCCTGCCTTGTGCTGATCCAGCAGTTTCACCAGATAGTCGGTGTTAAAGAACTGCCGGGCCGCGGCGGACAGGAACGCCTCTTTCACCTTATTGTAATAAGCGTCCTGGCGCAACCACACCCGGATGGGTACCGGGAAGCCCAGCTTGGGCTTGCTGGCGGCGGAGGCGGGGATGTGCCGTTTGGCCGCCTGGCGCATGGCGTATTTGGTGGTGCCGCCGGCGATGCGGTGCTTCACCGGGATGCGGGCCGCCACCTCGAACACCTTCTTGTCCAAGAAGGGAACGCGGAGCTCCAGAGAATGGGCCATACTCATCCGATCCGCTTTCAGCAGAATGTCGCCCACCATCCAGCGGTTGATGTCCAGATACTGCATACGGGTCACGTCGTCCTGACCCTGACAGCGGTCGTAATATTCCTTGGTGTAATCCGTCGGGTCGGTGGCGGGAATATCCCGGAGCAGTTTGGCTTTTTCCTGCTTGGTGAACATATTGGCGTTGCCGATAAACCGCTCCTCCAGCGACTTGGAACCGCGGATAAGGAAGGATTTGCCCTTAATATCCGGCAGCAGCGAAGCCATCGCACCGATGCCGCGGCGCAGGAAACGGGGCAGTCGCTGATACCCCCGCAGGGAGAAAGGCTCGTGGTAGATACGGTAGCCGCCGAACAACTCGTCGGCACCCTCACCGGACAGCACCACCTTGACCTGTTCGGCGGCCAGCTTGGACACGAAGTACAGCGCCACGCAGGCCGGGTCCGCCAAGGGCTGGTCCAGATAATACTGCACCAGAGGCAGGCTCTCCCAGTATTCCTCTTCGCCGATGATGTGGGTGTAATGGTTGATGCCCACCTCGTGGGCCAGTTCGGCGGCATAGTTGCTCTCGTTGTAATGCTGGCCGTTATCAAAGCCCACGGTAAAGGCCTTTTGACCGCCGAAATAGGAGGCCACGTAGGAGGAATCCACACCGCTGGATAGGAAGCAACCTACCTCCACGTCGCTGATGCGGTGAGCCGCCACCGAATCGGTGAACACGTCGTCAATAGCATCCACCGCCTGCTCCAGCGTCATCTCCTCGTCGGGGGTGAAGGTGGGCTCCCAATAGCGGTGCACCGACACCGCGCCGCCCTGATAGATGAGATAATGGGCGGGGGGCAGAAGTCGGATCGGAGCCATGTCGTGCTGGGGGCCAAGGAGTTGGAGAGATATTTTGTCTTCCTAAGACCGCTTGGCCTCCGACTTCTGCTCCAGCGTCATCTCCTCGTCGGGGGTGAAGGTGGGCTCCCAATAGCGGTGCACCGACACCGCGCCGCCCTGATAGATGAGATAATGGGCGGGGGGCAG